>CAMKTN010000076.1 GCA_946415705.1 uncultured Prevotellaceae bacterium | reverse complement strand
AGTTGCGACTGGCTGCCCAGCTGACGCACTCGGGCATCGTGGCATCGGGCAGGCGGAGTCACGTGGTTTACGTGTTGGCGAAGGGGGATTAAGAATTAAAAATTAAAAGAGAAGGAGAGGGAATTAAAAATTAAAAGAGAAAAGAGAAAAATGAATTAAAAATTTCAAGTTCTGCAAGTAAATAACGCCCTGCGCTCGGCTCGAAGAGACGCTTGACACTTCAAGAAAGGGCAGTGATCTGTTAGCCCAGGGCAAGTCTCATTGCCCTTGCGGGGCGCTCCCTTACTGACTGTTGACATACTTGCGAAACTTGAATAAAGATTAGAACTTTCGGATGTCCTTAAAAACAACTCGCTCGAGCTTTGCTCGCTTGATTCTTCAAGAATTAGACGAATTAAACGGATTTCTTTCCTCCTGACAGCTCTCAATTTATATCTAATTTCACTGATTCGCGACACGCTACGCAGGTGTCGAGTGTCATCTTGTTTTGGAGTCCATTCGAAACATCGCGCAGCGGTTTCGCCCGATAATTCGTGAAATCCGATATAATTATTGAAATCCAAAGGCCATGAAATTCGTTTAATTAGTGTAATTAGTTGTTCTGATAAACATCTGAAGGTGATTATAAGGGCAAGAGGAGGGGGATGGGCGTTTACATAATTTAACAAAATTAGCAAGGTTAGCAAGGTTTTTGAAATTCTGTTTTGCATGCAAAGGAGAAGTGAGGGTCTGGTTTGCTCTTCTTGCTCTTCTCGATGGACCATTTGACAGCGACATCATCCTTTGCGGGCTTGGTATCCATATTATATTTTTGTCCATCGACAATAAATCCCCATTTCTTGATTGAGTCCACTTGAAAAAGTAGCTCCAAAAACGGGTTTAACTCAGCATCAATTCGTAGGCAGAGAAACAATAAAGATACTATATACAGGAAACATGCTACCCCTTAACAAGTTGCATGGAGATAGCCCTGGAGGGGCGAAAGAACACAGGCAGGGGTGGAATGAAATGACGCTCGACCTCTGGTCGCTTTGACACTTCGAAGAACCCCTGCATCGGCAGTAAGATGATTCGAAGTAGGGGTGACACAACACGCTGCTGTCTCGGGTGTCGCCCCTGCGGGTAGGGGCTGATTAACAGTTCTCATGAATTTCTATCTGGTTCTGCGAGATTCTATGTCAACATTGTTATAAACCATGCTGCTTTCATCTATGGCGAGTGCAAAGGTAGGTCGGAAATCGTGAACAAAAAAATATGAATAGTTGTTAAATTACACATTTTGTTGACGCAAATCAAGACCTTACTGCCCAACAGCTCTCAGTTTTACGGATTGGCGCCACGCCTTGAGAGCGCGGCAATCAGTCTGCAGGAGTCGAGCATCACACAGTCACTCTGCATATTTGTGCCGACGGCTAGCATGTACGTCCTCTTTCAGGATTTGGCCCATGCGCTCCAGGCTCCACTCGCCGCTGTCCCAAAGGCGGTCCATGCCCTTGTTTACCTTGCAGGCGAAGAACAGGCAGACCACTTCGCGCAGTTCATCGAGTTCTTCCTTGGTCACGATGTGTCCCAGCAGCTATAGGAATTCCAACCGTGCCTGGTTCAGTACGGTTCTTGTAGTTGCTTCCACATCTTCTTGCATTTTATCAGTTTGAACCCCGTTCGAAGCCGCTTCTGCCCGGAAATAGCCTAAGAGCAATTCAGAACTAATTTATCCCAAATCGGTCATTAGAAAAAGCACTTACAAAATGTCAATCTATAACTTCCCATTATTGACAAAATCGGGTCGGAGAGCTTACATTTGTTCCATTTATGGGTGATTTTTCCAATAAAAAGTAAGGCGATTTTTCTAATGACCGATTTGGGTTTAAAAAAAGGTACCCGCCCGTAACTTGCTACAGGCGGGCACAAAGGTTCAATAGTTTGCACCTTTTCTCGCCATGGCTGCATTTGAAGCATGCTTCATGCAGCTCATCTGGCTTATCGAATAGGTTCTTACATGAGAGGCCTGAGAATCCTCAGAACCTCTTTCGACGTGTTCTGCTCATTTAGAGGTTGGGGTTGTCCTTGCCCCAGTCCTCTACGGCGGGAATGATGCCGAGGCTGATGATCTCGTCGCGCATCTTCTGCAGGTGCTCGTAGGAAGCCTGCAGGGCAGCCATCTCTTCAGCAGTTCCCTCGGGAGCGGTGAAGTGTACGCCGTCCTTGTCGATGACGCTGGGCATGGCCATCATCACGTTCTTGAAGCCGAACGCGTTGACATAGCAGCCGGCAGGCCAGGTGAAGGGTTCGCCGCCCATGGCGCCCTCGATCATCTTGACAGCCTGGTAAGCGGGGCTCTGGAAGGAACTGCGGCCGCGCAGCTTGATGATGTTGCTGCCGCCCTGGGTGGTCATATGCTTGATCTCAGCCCAACGCTCAGCGGACAGGGGCAGTTCGGAGAGGGGCTTGCCATCGATGAGTGCCTTGCTGGCGAAGACGGCCATCTGCTCGCCGTGGCCACCATAGGTGTAGGCGTTGGTGACCTTGTCCTGCTGGACGCCGAACTCCTGGGCCAGCTGCTGCTGCAGACGGGTGCTGTCGAGGGCAGCGAGGGAGGTGAGCTGGTTGGGCTTCAGACCGGAGTGAATCAGGGCGGTCAGGGCAGTGACGTCAGCGGGGTTGAAGATGACGACGACGTGGTTGACGTCGGGGCAGTACTTCTTGATGTTCTCGCCGAAGTCGGCAGCAATCTGGCAGTTGCCTTTCAGCAGATCCTCACGGGTCATGCCTTCCTTGCGGGGAGCGCCGCCGGAGGAGATGATGTACTTGGCACCGGTGAAGGCCACGGCGGGATCTACGGTGTAGGAGATGTTGGCACCGGGGATGGCGCAGTGGCACATCTCGTCATAGACACCATGAACACCGGGCTCATAGATATCATACAGGCAGATGTTGGGAGTCAAACCTAACATCAGCACACTCTGGACCATATTGGAACCGATCATACCGCCGGCACCAACAATCACAAGCTTGTCGTTCGTTAAGAATTTCATTCGTTTTAGGGCTTTAATTGTGAATAAGTTTATGTGTTATTGAGTTATTGCAGGGCAAAAGTAATCTTTTTTTATGGATTAAGCGCACAAAAAGACAAAAACTTTTTGTAAAATGGCCTGAATGGCGTATTTTTGCAAAGCAGAAAGAGCAAATACACCTTAAAATTATGACGAAAGCAGACATTATTACGCGAAGAGTGGCGTCCTTGCGTGCTTGGATGCGCGCAGAGAACATCGCTGCTTATATTTTTCCCAGCACCGACCCCCACAGCGGCGAATATGTGCCCGACCGATGGAAGGGGCGTGAGTGGATTTCGGGCTTCAATGGTTCGGCCGGCACGGCGGTTGTTACCCTGACCAGTGCCGGCCTCTGGACCGACAGCCGCTACTGGCTGGCCGCCGAGGAACAGACCGCAGGCACCCCCTTCGAGGTCATCCGCTGCGGCCGCAATGTGGCCACGGCCGAGGAACTGGCTGAGTGGATAGAGAGCCACGAGGCAGAACGCGGGTCGGAAGCTGTCGTGGGACTGGATGCAACGTCCAACACCACGGAGAGCGTGGAGGAGATGAAGGAACAGCTGGCGCTGCGAGGATTCACCATCTTGGACGTCGATCCGCTGGTAGATCTCTGGGAAGACCGGCCGGAAGTGCCGCAGGCACCCATAGAAATACAGCCTTTGGAACTGGCAGGCCGAAGCGTAGTCCAGAAGTTGGACGACATCCGTGGAGAACTGCGTAGAAATCGTGCCGACGCCCTGGTGGTCAGCCAGCTGGATGAGATCGCCTGGGCGCTGAACCTCCGCGGCACGGACGTCCACTGCACACCCGTCTTTGTCTCGTACCTGCTCGTCCTGCCAGAGAAGGTGTTGCTCTATGTGAATCGTAAGAAGGTAACGCCGGAAGTTGCCGCTTACCTCCGGGAGAACGGCATCGTCGTTCATCCCTACGATACCTTGGAAACCGACCTGGTAGATAGTCAGGTCGACGGCGTATCGCTGAAGTCGCTTGCCATTCAGTTCGACCCTGCAACGACGAACTATTCAATCTGTGACGCCCTGGCGGCTTGGAATGCCAAGGTTGTGCGCAAGACATCCCCCATCATGGCTCTGCGCGCCATCAAGAACGAGGCCGAAATAGCCGGCTTCCGCCGTGCGATGCTGAAGGACGGCGTGGCGATGGTGAAGTTCCTGAGGTGGCTGGAAGAGCAATCCCGGGTCCTCCCGGAGGCAGGGAGCATGGAGCTCACGGAACTCTCCGTGGATAGGAAGCTGACTTCGCTGCGCGCAGAGCAGGAAGGCTTCCGCGACATCTCCTTCGATACCATCGCGGGTTATGGCGCCCACGCCGCTATCGTCCACTACGAGGCAACGCCCGAGACGGACGTCCCCCTGAAGCCTCAGGGACTGCTGCTGCTGGACAGCGGAGCGCAATATCAGGACGGCACCACGGATATCACCCGTACCATAGCCCTGGGGCCGCTGACAGAGCAGGAGAGGCGCGACTACACCCTCGTGCTGAAAGGACATATCCGTCTGGCAACGGCCGTGTTCCCCAAGGGAACGACAGGCACACAGCTGGACGTGCTGGCACGCTACGCCATGTGGCAGGACCACAAGAACTATGGTCACGGCACGGGACATGGTGTGGGCAGTTACCTCAGCGTTCACGAGGGACCTCATCAGTTCCGCATGAATTGGATGCCCGCCCAGTTGCAGGCTGGAATGACCGTCACCATCGAACCCGGAATCTACATCGCAGGCAGCCACGGAGCCCGCACGGAGAATACCATGCTCATCGTTCCTGACAGCGAGGATGGCTGGATGCGTATGGAACCTCTGACGCTCTGTCCTATCGACACGACACCCATCGTATGGGAGATGATGGCACCGGACGAGGTTGAATACCTTAATAATTATCACGCTCACGTGCGCGAAGCTCTCCTTCCACTGCTCCATGATGAAGCAGACAAAGAGTTCCTGAAATTAAAGACAGAAAGGCACTAAAAGTCTGAAAGTCTATACAGTCGGGAAGTCTATACAGTCGGAAAGTCTATAAAGTCAGAAAGAGTATATTCATTCAAATAACCTCCACCCATCCGGAGGTTCTTCCCTCGGAGGAAGGAGTGGGGTGGGTTCCTTATGGCAGTCGTAAAAATAGTAAAGGGCTTGAAGCCCAAATTCGGAAAACATTGTTATCTGGC
>CAMKTN010000075.1 GCA_946415705.1 uncultured Prevotellaceae bacterium | reverse complement strand
TGCTGTGGACTGGATTCGTCTGCGCACAGGAAGATTACAAAATGGCTGGTCCCTATGAGGTAGTGGCGCGTGATGGACAGTATGCCTACACAAAAGGAGGCAGTGAACGTGATATGTGGACGGCATGGCAGTCGGTAAAGAAGGGGAACTGCCAAACGGCTTTGGAGATAATCAATGCCTACACCCAGACGTTGCAGCGGTTCGATGGACACGATGCACCGCTGTGTACTATTCAAGCCTATTGGTTAGTGCGGGCAATGATAATTGCAAAGGATTATCAGACCCCAGAATGGGCCGCGATGATTTGTCGTGCCATCCTTCCTACCATCGACAAGTTCGAAGCCGACAGCCCCTATGCCAACGGCAACTGGGGAGCCATCGTTAACCGTCTGCGCATGGCCTGTGGCATCTTCTTGGAGGACAGTGTGCTCTATCAAGCCAGTATCGACTATTTCTTGCACGCCAACGACAACGGCTCTTTACCGAAATATGTCGGCGAGACGGGACAATGTCAGGAGACGGGGCGCGACCAGGCACATGTGCAGTTAGGCCTCGGAGCGCTGTGTGAGACGTGCGAAATGGCTTGGCAGCAGGGCGATGACCTATGGGGAGCGCTCGACAACCGACTGATGAAGGGGCTTGAATATACGGCGAAGTATAACCTCGGCTACGATGTACCGTTTGAGACGTGGCAAGACTGCACGGGACTCTACTGCGACTGGACGGAACCAGGTTCGATGGGACGTGGTCGCATCCGTTGTATCTACGATGCGGCCTACGAGCATTATACGACGGTGAAGCACCAGAAGATGCCTTATACAAAGAAACTCCTCGACTTGCAGGCTAAGGCTGAGAAAAGAGGCGAGATTCAGCAGAATCCCGAGGCCAACCAGTTCACCGTAAAGGGCGTGACAGGCTCCTTCCCTATGGGGGAGGGCGGGGGGAGAGGCCCCCTGCATCAGGTCTTTACCTACGCCGCCCCCGATGGTGCGCCGCTGAAGCACGACTATGATGTATTCGTGCAGCCGCGAGGCAGCAAGGAGTGGACGAGGGTGGATACATATATGGCGAAGGTCAATAGCCCCCTCCCGACCTCCCCCAAGGGGGAGGGGCTCAAGCATCAGGTGAGTGAAATCTCCTACTGCGTGTTTGACTTCACGGGCGATGTGTTTGTGAAGGTTATAAGCAAAAACAAGAAGTTCAAGACGGCGCGCATTCGTCCGGACTATCGCGGCGTGATTGCCAACGTGCAAAATGATAGCACCGTACAGTTCCTGCTTTTTCAACCAGAGAATGTCAGCGTGGAGTTGGACGGGGATATAACTGATAATTTGCTCGTGTTTACGTCCAAGCCGCCAATGAGCAAGGAAGAGGCTGAGAAGCAGGCAAGGAAAGAGGGACGCCGTTTCATCTATTTCCCCCCAGGCCTCTACTCTCAAGAAGACATGAACAAATTACTTCAACCCGCAAGTTTCCCCTCCATCACGGGAGGGGTCGGGGGTGGGTCTGTCATTTATCTTGCCGGCGGTGCCTATTGCACCGGCACTTTCGCTATCAACGACGCTGAGAACGTGAGCATACTCGGTCGCGGCATCGCAAGGCCTGATCGCGGCTACGAGGGCGCTCATGTCTATCGCTCGAAGAATGTACTCATTGACGGTCTCGTGCTCAACACTTGCCCCATCGGCGAGTCCCAGAACGTCACCCTGCACGATGTCCGCAGCATCTCGCATCCCGGCTGGGGCGATGGTCTGAATGTCTTTGGCGGCTCCAGCGACATCCTCTTCGACCGCGTGTTCTGCCGCAACTCGGATGACTGCACCACAGCCTACGCCACCCGCAAAGGCTTCAATGGCTCGACCCGCAATGTCACCATGCGCAACAGCACCCTCTGGGCCGACGTGGCACATCCTATCTTCATCGGCATCCACGGTAATGCGGAGCGTGGCGACACTATCGAGAACCTGCATTACGAGAACATCGACATCCTCTGTCAGGCCGAGCCACAGGTGGATTACCAAGGCTGCATGGCCATCAACTGCGGCGACAACAACCTCGTACGCAACGTCACCTTCGAGAATATCCGCATTGAGCAGATCCTTCAGGGAAGTTTACTACAAGTCAAGGTAGGCTACAACCAGAAATACTGCGCAGCGCCAGGCCGTGGCGTAGAAAATATCACCTTCAGGAATATAAGGTACAGACCCACCCCCGACCCCTCCCGTGAAGGGAGGGGAGAAGCTAGCGCGCAGTTAGGAATCATCAACGGTTACAATGAAGAACGTCAAGTACGCAATATTACCTTCGAGGGTGTCAAGATCAATGGTCGCCTGCTGCACGACAAGATGCCTGGCAAACCCGCGTGGTATTCCACCGCCGACTACATTCCCATGTATGTGGGCAACCACGTAGAAAACATCACATTCACCAAGTAAGCAACGAAAAAATCCTCCCTCTCGCACTCAGACTCCTCACCTCTAACGTAAGTGCCCGACCACCAAATGGCCGGGCACTTCTCTTGTTGTTTAGCTGATGAAGCGTAGCTTCCTGCGGTTTCCATTTGCGCGGACGGCGAAGTGGAGCCAGATGGCGCCGCGGGCGTTGCGTTCGATGAGGAGCTCGTCGAAGTCCTCACGGCTCTCGTCGCTGAGGTCTAACAGGATGACGGCGTAGCGCAGGGCTTGCTCCATGCCGCTGACGCGGATGTCGGCGGCGCAGCCGGTGAGGTGGTTGGAGGTGGCGGCACCGCCAACGGCTTTATTCACAGCTACTGAACGGAAGCCGCTGTTGATGACGATGGGAGCCTCACCCCCTAGCCCCCTCTCCAAAGGGCGAGGGGGAAGCCTTCGGCGGTTTAGGGCGAGTCTTTCATTGTAGCGGCTTCTCAACAGCTCCAACCACCGGCACACCCGCTTCAGGTTCTCTATTTGTGCCTCATTCGGCACGTTCTTCAAATTCGTATTCGTTTTGGTTAACTCAGCGAGTGTAAAGTGCTCGCTGAGTCTGATATTTGTTTTTTCCATTATTTGAACTTTTGAACTTTTGAACTTCTTAAACTCTTTATTCTGGTCGTCACTTCGTTCCTCAAAATTTGAAACAAAAATTTTTTCTTTAATTTTCACATATAATTTTTGCTTTAATTTTGAGCGTAGCGACCCGATTAAACTCTTAAACTTCTTGAACTTTTGAATTGTCCCCCTTGGGGGACCACAGGGGGCCCTTCTTACTCACATTTATTGGTGTACTCTTGGGAAACGCAATGCTGTAGGCGGTGTCGAGGGCACGGAGGTTGATGCGGTAGAAGCTGATGCCAAGGCGGACGGCCACGATGGCACGCAGGAGCTCGCGGTGCTGACGCGGGTAGAGCGCGGGTGGCGGCAGGGTGTCCCAACCGCAGAGCGGTTCCTGCTCGTCGAGGGTAGCTAACTGGCACACCTCCCAGATGAAATCATCGGTGGCGCGCAGTCCGAACCACGTCTTCAGGATGCGGCGCACGCAGAAACGCTTATGCTGCGTCCACAGGAGGCGTCTCGTGCGCTCCAGCCGTAGCCAGAGCTCCACGAAGCATGCTTGGGTGTTTTCTATTGGAATCATAGTTTCAAAATCGAAAATGACCAAATGACCTTGACCACTTTGACCGCTGTCAATTCTCAATTCTCAACTTCCGATAGCTTCCACCTTCCTCCAGCACCACAAGGCCCTGCTTGCGCCAGTTCTTCAGCATCTGGCGAACGGTATTGTGGTTCACGCCGGCACCCTTTATGGCCACAGAGTGCTGCATCGCCTGCTCGAATGAGAACTGATGATCCAGACGCTCGAAGATGGAATCATTCTTGCCGCGCTTTTGGCGTTCGCTGCCCGCGTAGTCGCGGCTGCCGAAGGCGTTCTCGATACGATCACGGAAGAAGTAGAGAGCGTTGTCCAAGAGCGAGTCTGCAATCACGTCGAAGACCTCCAGCAGCTGTGCCGTCTGCGCCTTCAGCAGCATCTCGCGCCAGAGCGTGGGTTTCTGCTTCAGCTGCGCCTCAGCGCCGTTCAAGCCGTGCTTCTGTATGAGCGTCTCACACACCTTGCACAGCATCAGGCAGCAGGTCATCCTCTGCGCCGTCACACAGACGCGGATGCGCTGGCGGGCACGCACGCGGTCATCATTCTTCATCGTCTCCAGGCGGATGCGCTCCAGCCAGTCGCGACCCTTTGCCTCCAACTTCGGCAGCACCACCTCGCCTTGCATCAGCGGCAGCAGATGCGCCACCTGCTGTATGCGTTCCGTCTGTCGCGGCGTCAGCACCGGCGGGTTGTCCTCCAACGGAGCAAACGTGTTGTCGGGCGTGCGGGCTACGGCGATGCGGCTCTGGAAGCCGTCGGTGTAGTTCGATACCACGCGGTAGAGCGCGTCAGGCGTGCCGCACAGCACCACGTTCCACAGCAGGTGCTCGATGTGTACATTCACAGCGTCCACGCTCTTGGCCTCACGCTCGTACTTCGTGCCGTCGTAGCTCTGGCGCAGCATGACCGAGAAATCGCTCATCGCCGACTTCCACTTCTGCGCCACCGTGTCCGCCTCGGGCGTAAACGAGAAGGCGTGCTTACCCTCGGCATTGGCCAGACGTTCGGCCAGCTTCGCCACCGTGTTGTTCAGCGTGATGAAGCGCACGGGCAGCTTCGGTTCCTCTGGCTGTTCCTTCTTGTTCTTGGCGGCCTGCTTCTTCAGGCGCCACTCGTTCTCCTGCATCAGGTACATCGCATCCAGCGCCCTCACCTCGCTCATCCACGCCTCCACGACCGGGTCGATGCCACCTTTGCCCGATGCGAAGTCGCCTGCGATGTAGGCGATGATGTTGAGCCCCTTCTTCTGTCCGTGGACATCGAGCTTCACCCCCGTCGCCAACGCACCTATGCAGGGGCAGATGGCCGTCACCACCGGCATCGCCAACTGAGAGCCCACAGCGTCGATAGAGTCCTTGATGCCTTGAGGTAAACGAGGCCCCCCTTTCAAGCCCCCGAGGGGGCTACTATACACTTCATCATTGTCATCGGGAATCGTGTCCCCCTCGGGGGACGACAGGGGGGCCTGTGTCTCGGTTTGCAGCGCATTCAGCACATTCCTCAGCCTCACCGGGAACCCGTTGAACTCCGAGCTCAAAGCACTCTTGATTTTCGCGTGCTTCTCTTCGAGCGGGAAACCATCATAGCAGGGGATGACCTGGTCGAGCCACTCGAAGTTACGACCGCAGATGTGGCGCAGGTCGCAGGCCAACTGATATGTCAGCGTGTCGCGGTCGCCCTCCGTAGGCTCAAAGCCGCGGTTGTTCACCTCCCAATATTTAGCAATGATGGTGGAAAAGGGAATGCCGTGGTAGTGTGTGGGGTAAGAGGAAGACCCCTCTAAATTGTCCGTCCTCAGCATAGGAGATATGCTTCGGTCGCTCCGGGCTGATTGACATTCAGTCAATCCGCTATTTCCTTCGCTACCCCGTGAGGGGAGACTTGCAT
>CAMKTN010000074.1 GCA_946415705.1 uncultured Prevotellaceae bacterium | reverse complement strand
TGGTTGCTGGCTGGGAGTGTGTTCCTTGCTTGGTGTAGACTGCGGCAGTGCCGCAGTGAAGAACCTGTAAGCCCTGTTGCACCCCGTTTTGAAGCCGCCAATGATGCGGCCCAGGTGCTGCTGCATCTCCTCCTTAATCCAGAGGATGCCATGCAGGTGGTCGGGCATGATCTGGAGGGCGAGGATTTCCACCTCTGGATGTCGCTGAGGAATCTGCTGCCAGCAGTCAAATACAGCCCCTCCCAGCACAGACAGCTCTATCCGCGGCGCATCAGCGCTGCCGTCAGCTGCCAGCGGATTGCCCACCACCTGTCCTAATAGCGGTCGTCGCCCCTCCACCGCCAGCGTCACCAAGTAGATATGGCGCCCGTGGTAGTCGTTGATATCGCTGCGCCGCTTCATGGACGGTTGCTTCTCGCCTGCATATTCCTCTATGTCTTTCTTTCGTTTTTCGGTCATCATCACCTTTTTCTACTGCAAAGATGGCCATTTCTGCGGACATCACCAAGAAAAAAGCAGGATTATTTCCTTTTCACTCAGATTTAGACATAAAAACATCATCGCGACGAGCTGCGGCTATAGCTAAGAAGGATCATCAATCCAATCCTTGTCCGATTTTTGAAATGCTGGGAACAATAAAAGAGGAAAGTGTTCGTTTTAAATAATAGAAATCACCTAAACATTATTATATTATGCAGCAGAAACTCCTTCGGCGTTCAATATTTCATACGCCACTTTTCATTCTATCACTTTTCGTCCTTCTCCTGACCTCATGCAATCACGGCGTCACCATTCACCCCTCAAAGCTCACGCCCGAGATGCGGAAAGAATGTGCAGCAGCGCTGGCAGGACTCTATGACACAAAGGTGCGAGTCATCTCGACCATTGCCGGCACGGAGCGCGAGGTGAAGATTGAGAATGGCAAGCGCGTAGAGTACTTCGAGAGTCAGGATTCCACCTTGCAGCTGAAGACTACCATCCTGGATTACGACAACGGCATGAAGCTCATCCTGCATAACTTTCCTCTCTCCACGATAGCCAAAGCCCTGCCCGACTCCCTCGGCGACCTGCGCACAGCCATCGCCGAAGAGGGCGATAAGGAGCTGACCGTCAACTACAACTTCGGCTATAGTGATAAGCTGTATCTCTCCTTCGAGCCGCAGGATTTGTCCTTCACCTGCCAGACGAAGGACGGACGGCAACATCACCTGCGCCTCTGCTTCGATAGTAAACTGCTTTGGGCTATAGGCGCACTGGAAGATAGGATTCTGAATATCAACCTCATCCTCGATAGTCAGAAGATGCAATTAAGCGCCACCGCCCTCTATGAGGACGAGCACCCGCTCTTTGCTTTCGACGAATGGAAAAGCGACGACTTCTATTACCTTATCGTCCGATTCGGGACAAAGGATTAGAAGCCTTTAGGGGCAACAGATTAAAAGTTTTCAGGACAACGGATTAGATGAATTAGACGAATACATAAGCTACATTCAGATGAAGGGCCAATGAAATTCGCTCAATTCGTCTAATCCGTTGTTTTTTCAGTTTATTTCACGCTCACCTTGTACGTCCGCTTGCCGTCCTTCACCACATAGACGCCGGGACGCAGCTTGGAGAGGTCAAGGGAGGCGGCTCCTGCCTTGGCGGCAGCCTGCTGAACGAGGCGTCCGGAGAGGTCATAGATGTGGAGGGTGGCAGCGCCGTCGCGCTCCACGAGTGCCGGCACGGCATCTGGCGCGTCTTCGAAGGTGATGCGTTCCACCTCGGCAAAGGGAAATTCCACGGTCAGCTGCTCGCTGGTCACTTTCAGCACAGTGGGCGAGGAGAGGGTGATGACGGGTTTCTGGGCAAAGGCGATGCTGACGGTGCCCTGCGTGGTGGTATGGATGTTCAGTGTCTGCTGCGCCTGCGCCAGTGCACAAGCCAGCAGACAGCAGATGAGGAGAATACTACTTTTTACCATAATTCAGTGGAATTGGGATGAGTGAGGTGACGGTTGAGCAGACGTGGCGACACGCCGAGGTCGGTGCTGCGACGTATGAACTTAGGTGGTGAGTAGGGCTTCAGATCTTCGCGCAGGAAGGGAGCGGCAGCGCCTGGATCCACGATGCGGGCGTCGATGGTCTGCACGATGGTGCGCTCGTCGGGAATGAAGAGCTTGCCGTCAACATCCTCTATTCCCCACGGGTTACGCATGACGAAGAGGGAGTTCTCGTCGTCGGCGAGCATGAAGGTGAAGGCGTGGCCCGTGACGGTCTTCAGCTTGCCGCACTGGAGGTCGGCGACGTTGAAGCCGCCGATGCACAGCTTGCCCTCGGCGAGGCAGTGCTCGATGGCCAGCTTCCATTCGGAGTTATGCAGTGAGTTGGGCGAGAAGGCGAAGCTGTCGCCGCAGCCCGTGAACAGCGGAGCCACGTTCTCTGTGCCGATGCCCTCCACGCCTTCGTCCACCTTGTACAATGTCTGCCACTTGATGAGGGCTTTCTCCAGGATGGTGGCCCAGGTGACGGCATTGTTCTTGCCTGTTGCCTGTCCGATGTTGCCGTTGCCGTCGCAGAGGATTTTGCTGGTGATGCAGACGTCCACGGGCTGTCCCTGCGGGTCGTACATCTTTATAGTATAGGTGCCGTCGGCGTTGTCGGTGATGATGTGTTTGATGAAGTCCGGGTAGAGGTAGGCCAGCGATGCCAGCACGGCGCAGGCGCAGCAGTCACCGATGGCGTGCTGGTTCACGTCGGCCGGCACGGGGTCGCCGTAGGGATAGAGCTTCACGGTCTTCTTCACCCATCGCGAGAGACCCGCAATCGTATTGGGTTCATTGCTGGGATTCAGCAGCCAGGCCCGGTCCTCGTCGGTGGTGACGTGGCGGTTCTCGAAATGTTTGCCCATGGGCGTCTGGGTGGAGTTCGACTTGCTGCTGCCGTAGCGCAGGATGGTGTTGATGTTGCTCGTCTCGGTGTGCGAGGGGTATTTCTCCATGATGGCTTTGTCTGCCTCCTCCTTGGTGGGGTAGAAATAGCGGTAAACATCGCCGTCGCGCAGCACCAGCAGCTTTTCCTTCTGCTGATAGACGTACCAGCGCAGCACGTCGGAACGGTTGTTGACGTTCGTGGCCACGAAGTACTTGTTCCTGGGGTAGAACTTGACGGAGTAGGTGTCGGGGTCTCCGCCCTTGCCTCCCCAGACCATTTCCTTGCCCGCAAAGGCCATGTTTTCCGTGCCGTCGAATTTGATGACATTGTCCCCGTTCTTCCAGAATCCCAGGTGCCAGGTGCCGAAGACATAGGTGTCTTCTTCTTCCACCACACTGATGTGATCCACCTTGGCGGACGGAATGATGGTCATGGAGCCATCCGTCTTGTACACAACGATACCCTGAGCCGCAGCCGGAAGAACGCAGGCAGCTACGAGGGCGATGATTAAGAGCAGTTTCTTACGCATTTCAAAGTCGTTTTTGTGGTTCTCGGCTGCAAAGTTATAGAAAATTGTAAAATGAACCTATCAAAAGTGTGAGAATGCTTTAAAAAATAGGGCAAAAGGACATTTTTTTTGCTTCTGCGTTTCTTTTTCTCAGCGGAAAGCAGTACTTTTGTGCCGCTAAATAAGCGATTTCCGCATTTGGCTCGCAACGAAAGATAACAAAAACATTCAATAGTTTAACCCTTTTAATACACACAACAACAATGGCAAAATTTGATGCTTCTGTTTTAGAGAAGTATGGCATCAAGGGTAGCACCGTGATTGCCTACAACCCTTCCTATGAGTTCCTCTATGAGGAAGAGACCAAGGCAGGTCTCGAAGGCTACGAAGTCGGTAAGGAAACCGAACTCGGCGCCGTCAACGTCATGACCGGTATCTTCACTGGCCGCAGCCCCAAGGACAAGTACATCGTCGATGATGCACAGAGTCATGATAAGGTGTGGTGGACCACCGAAGGCTACAAGAACGACAACCACCCCATGAGCGAAGAGGTATGGGCCAAGGTCAAGGACATCGCCACCAAGGAACTCTCCGGCAAGAAGCTCTATGTCGTCGATGCTTTCTGCGGCGCTAACGAAGCTACCCACCTCGCCGTGCGCTTCATCCTCGAAGTAGCTTGGCAGGCTCACTTCATCAAGAACATGTTCATCCAGCCCACCGAGGCCGAGCTCGAGAACTTCCAGCCCAACTTCGTCATCTACAACGCCAGTAAGGCTAAGGTAGAGAACTTCAAGGAACTGGGTCTGAACAGCGAGACGTGCGTGGCCTTCAACACCACCACCCGCGAGCAGGTGATCATCAACACCTGGTACGGCGGCGAGATGAAGAAGGGTATGTTCTCCATGCAGAACTACTACCTCCCCCTCCAGGGCATCGCCAGCATGCACTGCTCCGCCAACACCGATATGAACGGCGAGAACACCGCTATCTTCTTCGGCCTCTCCGGCACAGGTAAGACCACCCTCAGCACCGACCCGAAGCGTCTGCTCATCGGCGACGACGAGCACGGATGGGACGACGAAGGCGTGTTCAACCTCGAAGGCGGCTGCTACGCTAAGGTCATCAACCTCGACAAGGAAAGCGAGCCCGATATCTACAACGCTATTCGTCGCAATGCACTCCTCGAGAACGTCACCGTGGCCGAGGACGGTACCATCGACTTCGCCGACAAGAGCGTCACCGAGAACACACGTGTCAGCTACCCCATCGAGCACATCACCAACATCGTGAAGAAGGTCAACGGCAAGAGCGCAGGTCCCGCTGCCAAGAACGTGATCTTCCTCAGCGCCGACGCTTTCGGCGTGCTGCCTCCCGTCAGCATCCTGACCCCCGAGCAGACGAAGTACTACTTCCTCAGCGGCTTCACCGCTAAGCTCGCCGGCACAGAGCGCGGCATCACCGAGCCCACTCCCACCTTCAGCGCTTGCTTCGGCCAGGCATTCCTGGAGCTGCATCCCACGAAGTATGCCGAGGAACTCGTGCGCAAGATGGAGAAGAGCGGTGCCAAGGCTTACCTGGTCAACACCGGTTGGAACGGAACTGGCAAGCGCATCAGCATCCCCGACACCCGCGGTATCATCGACGCCATCCTCGATGGCAGCATCCTGAAGGCTGAGACCAAGAAGATCCCCTTCTTCGATTTCGAAGTCCCCACGGCTCTGCCCAACGTCAATCCCGCCATCCTCGATCCTCGCGACACCTACGCAGATCCCGCTCAGTGGGAGGAGAAGGCTAAGGATCTTGCCGCACGCTTCATCAAGAACTTCGGCAAGTACACCACCAATGAAGCCGGCCAGGCTCTCGTCGCCGCTGGTCCTCAACTTTAAAAAGTTAAGGACGCGGCAGCGAACTCCCTTGTTCGTCGCCGCTGGTCCTCAGCTGTAATCATCCAACACACATTCCATAATGAAAGGGGGTGGCCCAGCGGTCACCCCCTTTTTTGGTGCTATTATCTAAAGAAAGCGGTAGGAAAACGTCCCTTTTACGACTACGGATTTTTTTGCTATTGAAGGGCAATTAAGAATCCCGTAAAATCCGTAGTTGTATCAATAATCTGTCTTGATTGCACGCTTACTTTTGTAAAATATCGCGTTCAAAAGCAACAAATATATGTAAAATATCGTATTCAGAGGTGATGTTTTTATGTAAAATATCGCGTTTTACGATATTT
>CAMKTN010000073.1 GCA_946415705.1 uncultured Prevotellaceae bacterium | reverse complement strand
TAATTTGGCAATAGAGAAATTTGTGCTTCTTAGTTGTAGAATTATGGGCATTATGTCCATTCGTTTCCAAATATTCATTTTTTTGTTGTCTATAGGACCTGTTTTCCGTGTATTTCCGTTACTGTCCGTGTCTTTCCGTGAGCTGCATGGCCAGTTCAACTTCTATGTCATTCGGGTCGGCGTTGGGGTCGGCGGCGGCGAGCTGCTGGCGCATGAGGGTGAGGATGAAGTCGCGCTTGGTGGCGAGGAGCTGCAGGGTGGTGGTGCTGTCGCGCAGGTAGCTGAGGATGCGCACCCATGTAGATGCCTCGAGGGCGAGGGCGTACTCTACGCTGTCGTGCGGGTTCGTGCGGCGCACTTTATTACACAAATCGGTGGCGGCGGAGGCGTCAAAATCGGCCATTTCATCGATGATATTCAGCACGGCATCCATGTCCTCTGCGAGGCCCTCGAAGGAGCGCTGGAGCTGTCTCCAGCGCTCTTGGTTGTCCGTGTTCATCATTGCAGGCCTCCTTTCTGCTTCAGGATTTTCACAATCTGGCGGGGGGCTTCCTGCGTGTTGGGGTGGATGCCTTCCTGGCGGAGGCGGTCGTAGAGGAAGCGGCGGCCGAGCTGTGTACAGCGGGTGAAGAGCTGCGTGCGGATGTAACCTTCCTTGGAGCTGGTGTGGTAGGTGGTGTAGCTGTGTACGTAGCCGCGGCCCTGATGCGGGGCGAAGAGCACCCACTGCCCGCCCACGCGGTGCTGTATGCGCAGCGCCTCCAGCAGGCGGTTGAAGCGCACGGGCCCCACGCCGTAGTCCTGCGCCATCTGCGTGACCGTCAGCGTGTCCTCCGAGCACAGCACCGCGTCCGTGAACTCCGCCTTGGGCTTGAGCGCGGCGTTGCTCTCTTCGAGCTCGTTGACGCAGGCTTCCAGCAGGCGCACCCGCGTTGTCATCTCGTAGCGTCCCGTACGACGGATGGCGGGCAGCACCTCGTCGGTGACCCAGCGCTTGAAGGCCTTGGCCTGTGGCAGCTGGGAGAAGAGGATGAGCGCGTAGAGACCGCTCTCGTTGATGAGTATTGTTTTCTGGGTTCCGCCAAGGGTGTCGCATTTCGCGACCCCCCTATCTTCGTCATCCACATGTTTACGCAAGGCATCGCGTGTATTGCAATATCCCAGCGCCGTGGCCACGTCGCGGCCCACGAAGAAGGTCTCGCCCTCGGCATTTGTCATGGTACGTACTTGTCCGAAGACCTCGCTCTTGAAAATTTGAATGTTGTTGTTTGTAGTTTTCATTGTTGTCGAATTTGTGAGCTGTCGGAAAGCGAAGTGTAGTTTGAGCTCAATCATATCCGGATACTTCCCTTCGCTCACCTTCGACTCAACGCCGCTGCCTTTTCAGCGGGGTTTTAAGTTTACGATAATAATTGTTTCTTTTTTACATATAATGTCCATCAATGTGCACATGAATGATCATGAATATTTTTGACCATTATATGTACCCATTCTTGAAGTGTCAAGCGTCGCAAGCGCCGAGCGCGTGGTCATTCGTGTGAAGGATCTATTCACGCGGCCTACCGCGTGGTTCTTTTACCCAATAAGTCAGAGAGCACCGTCATTTTTGTTTGACGCTGCAAAGGTAGGGTGCATTGCATTCACCTGCCAATATCATGCATCGCGAAATGCGCGTTGTACAAGTTGTACAAGTAAATACAAGTAAAATACAAGTTTTTGTACAAGTTTTCTGCCCGATGATGTTCGTTTGGGCACAAAAAAGCCGCCGAGGCCATCCTTGCGGACGTCTCGGCGGTGTTGCTAAACAATATCTGACTGGCTCCGCCTGGAGCCTCTACGACGTCCCCACTCATGCCATCTGGCAGGAGACCTTGCGCCACGAACAGCGCATCCTGCAGCACGGCCTGGAGCTCGTAGAGCACTAAAAAACGATCGTAATAATTATAGTTTCAGAGCGTCGGCGATGGTGAGGAGTTGGGAGGTGAGATTGTTTTGTTTTTGGGGTTGAAAAATGTTTTGTTCTCATCTTAATAGTTGGCTCTCACCCACGCTATCACCCTGAGGAAGAAGACGGCGGCCGAGACTTCGTGATTGCTGACGCCGGCTTCCTTGATCTCCTTGGAGCTGTACTCACCCACGAACTCCTCGGTCTTGATGCCGTGGTCTTTGAGGAACTGGCTCATGGCATAGAAGTTCTCCACGGGCACGACATCGTCCTTGGTGTCGTGGAAGAGCATGATGTCGAAGTCGCTGCGGGGTGTCCAGCCGCTGGTGAGCGCATCCGACCTGAATGCGGCCTTGTATTTCTGCGACAGGGGGCTGTTGGTATCCATGACGGCATCAGTGCAGATATCGCTGGTCTTCTTCGTCTTGATGAGTTGCTCGTCGAGGGGTATGCGCTTGTTCTTCTTGCTGAGGAACCACTCGTCGAAGTTCTTGGCCACGGGGTCTTTGAGGAAGTCGTGGATGTCGAAGCCGAGACGGAAGAAGTGGTTGTAGGCCCACAGGACGTTGCAGACGGTGCTTGGCATCTCGGTGTAGCCGAGGGTGATGGCATCGTACATGGAGTTGATGTCGTAGGGTCCGTCGCCGGCGAAGGTGCGCTTGACCTTGATCTCAGGATGGCGCTCGGAGATCTCGCGCAAGACGGCCATGGAGGTCTGTCCGCCCTCGGAGTAGCCTGCGATGACGAAGTCTTTGCCCTTCTTCACATGCAGGTCCTCAATCAGGCGCTTGGCAGCGAGGTAGGCGTCGAGGGAGCCACGTCCGTTGGCGCGCGAGATGCAGTAGGCCTGCGGCAGCTTCTCGGTGATGCCGAAGCCATAGTAGTCGGGGGCCACGATGATGAAGTTGGTGAGGGCTGCTCCGGTGGGGAACTCTACGGCGCCACGCGAGGGTGCCTGGGTGGTGGCGTAGATGGTGAAGTGGTTGTAGAGCAAGATGCCGTTGTAGGGCTCGTCTTTCTCCATCAGTGACTTATCGACGGTGATGGTGCCACTGAGCGTGCAGGGCTTTCCGAAGGGGTCAACAGAGGGGTAGTTGAAGACGTAGTTCATGAGGTCGGGGAAGAGGAACACGGGGATGCTGTCGGTGATGCAGGCGCGCGGGAGCGTTGACTTGGCCATCCAGTCGTGAATCAGGTTCTGCTGGCCAGCGGATGGTCTGGAGAGAGAACCTTCATGGGAGTTGCCGCTGTAGGTGACGTGCTCTGAGTCGCAGTTCAAGTCGATATGGCGGACATCAACGAAGCTGCCGTGATTGCCGGCTGCACGCGTGAGGGCGGGGAGCTGGCTGTTGGCCGTTTGCTGGGGCGTCAGGACGATGTGTCCCCGCTCTGTCACGTGCCAGAAGAAGGATGCATCCTTCGGTCCGCCATAGACCTCCAGCGGCTCGTTAAACTCGTCGTCGAAGACGGCGAGGGCGACGTAGCCAGTGTGGTCTTCCTTGGTGTCCACGATGAGCAGCGCACGGTTGAAGGGCTTGCCGTCCTCGGTGGTGTCCTCGTAGGGGAACTCCTCGGACCACAGGCCCACGAGGCTTTTTTCCATGGCCTGCTGAGCGGGGCTTGTGGTGGTCTCGTCCTTGTCTGAGCAGGCTCCCATAACGAGGAGGAGCGCTATGCTGGTGGCGCCCTTGACGAAGCGCTCCTTGCTCATGCCGGCCTCGTCGATGACCTTCATCACGATGGTGGCCGCGCCTACGGCAGCTATCTTACCGCTGCTGATGAGGTTCTTGAGGCGGAACTCCAGTCCGATGCAGAACAGGACGAAGAGCACGCCGATGTCTCCCCACGCCTTCACGTTGTCGGCATTGACGAGGGTCTCGCCAAAGAGGTTGGGGCCAATGAGCACGCCGGCGACGATGTAGCCGAGCACGACGGGCTGCTTCAAGAACTTAAACATGATGCTGACCACAGCTGCTGTGATCATCAAGACATAGAGATCTTGTACCATGAGATTAAATTAGGATTAATTATAGTTTATAACTTTCCAGCATTCTGGATGGTAAACAGCAGTCCACCGATGGCATCATAGTACTTCAGCTTATTCCTTAATCAGGCACTGGCCGGTCATTTCCTTGGGTTGCTGCAGGCCCATGATGTGGAGGACGCTGGGGGCCACGTCGGCCAGGACGCCGCTCTGCACCGTAGCGTTCTTGTTCGCGGTCACGTAGATGAAGGGGACGGGGTTGGTGGAGTGCGTGGTGTTGGGCGTGCCGTCGGCATTGATGGCATGGTCGGCATTGCCGTGGTCAGCGGTGATGATGGTCTCGTAGCCCATCGCCTTGGCCGCCTCCACAATCTCGTTCAGACATTGGTCGATGGTCTTCACTGCGGTCTGGATGGCGGTATAGACGCCCGTGTGTCCCACCATGTCGGCGTTGGCAAAGTTGACAACGATGAAATCGTACTTGTTTTCGTTGATGGCTGCCACGAGCTTGTCCTTCACCTCGAAGGCCGACATCTCGGGCTTCAGGTCGTAGGTAGCCACCTGGGGCGAGGCGACCAGGATGCGGTCTTCACCCGGGAACGGCTCCTCGCGCCCGCCGTTGATGAAGGAGGTGACGTGGGCGTATTTTTCAGTCTCGGCGATGTGCAACTGCTTCAGGCCCTTGCTGGCGATATATTCGCCGAGGGTATTGGTCAGGTTATCCTTGGGGAAGAGGATATGCACGCCCGTGAAGGAGTCGTCGTAGGGCGTCATGCAATAGTACTGCAGATTGGGAATGGTTGTCATGCCCAGCTCCGGCATATCCTGCTGCGTGAGCACCGTGGTCAACTCCCTGGCGCGGTCGCTGCGGAAGTTGAAGAAGATGATCACGTCGCCCTCCTGGATGCGGCCGTCGATGTTGCCATTGACCAGCGGCTCCATAAACTCATCGGTGTTCTTGTGCTCCTCGGTGTGGCTGTCGTAGCACGACTGTACGCCCTCCACCATGTCGTCCACCTCGCGACCCTGGCCGTTCACGATGAGGTCGTAGGCCTGCTTGATGCGGTCCCAGTGCTTGTCGCGGTCCATGGCGTAGTAACGGCCGATGACAGATGCGATGCTGCCTGCGCCCGTCTCGTCCATGTGCCGCTGAACGTCGGCAATGAAGCCCTTGCCGGAGTAGGGGTCGGTATCTCGGCCATCCATGAAGCAGTGGACGTAGCAGTTGAAGATGTTGTACTCCTTGGCTATGTCCAAGAGTTTCAGCAGGTGGTCCAGCGACGAGTGGACGCCACCTGTAGATGTCAGGCCCATCAGGTGCAGTTTCTTGCCGCTGGCCTTGGCGTAGCTGTACGCCGCCTTGATCTCCGGATTCTCTAAGATGCTGTTATCGGCACAGGCGCGGTTGATTTTCACCAGGTCCTGATACACGATGCGCCCGGCGCCGATGTTCAGGTGGCCTGTCTCCGAGTTGCCCATCTGTCCGTTGGGCAGCCCCACGTACCCGCCCGAGGCCTGCAGCTCGGCGTTGGGATAGTTGGTCTTCAGGTAGTCCATGTAGGGCGTGGACGTCTGTGCTATCACGTCGCCCTGGCCCTTGTCGCCGATGCCCCAGCCGTCCAGAATGATCAGCAGCGCCTTTTTGGCCTTTCTGTTCTCCTTCGTCCCGCCGCCCTCGTCTCTGTCCTTACAAGCCGTAAAAACGATAGCGCCGCCAATTGTCAACAGGGCGGCGAGCATCCATAACTTCATCTTCTTCATGATGCCTCTTTGCTATTTGCTTTATTGATGTGACGGTAGCGGGAATC
>CAMKTN010000072.1 GCA_946415705.1 uncultured Prevotellaceae bacterium | reverse complement strand
ATCTGTGAATTATATCAATATAAAATGGCGAGTTAGGAACTCCCGAAACTTAAATAACGTAATAACGAAAAATCGTAATAACAACAAAATCGAAATAACGACAAAACAATGAAAAAGCATCTATTCCTTCTCCTGATCGCCCTCCTCGCTTGGGGAGGCGAGGCTTCGGCGGTCACCCGCACGCGCCGCGTACGCACCAGTGGCAACCCCATCCTGCCCGAGTTCCATGCCGACCCCGAGATCATGTTCTCGCACCTCACCAACCGCTTCTACATCTATTCCACCACGGACGGCGTGCCCGGCTGGGGCGGCTACTATTTCACGGCCTTCTCCAGCGCCGACCTCGTGGACTGGAAGCACGAGGGCATCGTCCTCGACCTCGGCACAGACCAGGTGCCCTGGGCTTCTGGCAACGCGTGGGCGCCGGCCATCATGGAGCGCCTGGGCGACGACGGCCACTACAACTACTACCTCTATTATAGCGGTCATGATGTCAAGAAGAACCGCAAGTCCATCGGCGTGGCCATTGCCAACACGCCCGTAGGGCCGTTCTACGACCTCGGAACCCCGCTCATCGACTTCCGTCCCGAGGGCCTCACAGGCGGCCAGCAGATTGATGTCGATGTGTTCAACGACCCCGTCACGGGCGACAACTACATCTATTGGGGCAACGGCTACATGGCGGTCGCTAAGCTCAACGAGGACATGGTGAGCATCGACACCACCAGCGTGAAGGTCATCACCCCTCCGAACGGCACGCTGGAGAACTTCCAGTACCGCGAGGCACCCTACGTGTTCTATCGCAAGGGCATCTACTATTTCATGTGGAGCGTCGATGACACAGGCTCGCCCAACTACCACGTGGCCTACGGCACCTCCTCCTCGCCCATGGGCCCCATCACCGTGGCCGAGGACTGCATCGTGCTGATGCAGGAGCCGCGTGCCGAGATCTATGGCACGGCGCACAACAGCGTCATCCAGGTGCCCGGCAAGGACGAGTGGTATATCGTCTATCACCGCATCAACAAGAACTACATCGACAAGAAGAAAGGCCCCGGCTACCATCGTGAAGTCTGCATCGACCGCATGACCTTCAACCCCGATGGCACCATCGCCTATGTCCGTCCCACCAAGCAAGGCATCCTCCCCGTCAAGCCCAAACTCCCGAAGAAGTAGTAATTCTCAATTTTAGCTTCGCTGACTTTTGTCACGACTCGGCCATTTAAGAGCAAGCTCTTATGGCTCTCACTGCTCCAAAAGTTCAATTTTCAATTTTTCAATCTTCGAATGCAGCATCCAGAGAATAGCGAAGAATACAAGGGATTGGTCGTGAACAGCGGCATCGAGCAGCCCTCGACCGTCAACCCCTACCTGCAGCGCGGCCGCTTCGCCAGACGCCGCCTCACCGTCGATGACTATGTCGAGGGCATCCTCAAGGGCAATGTCACCATCCTCGGGCAGGCCGTGACCCTCGTCGAGAGCACCAACCCCGAGCACCAAGCCATCGCGCAGGAGGTCATCGAGCGCTGCCTGCCGCATAGCGGCCACAGCATCCGCATCGGCATCAGCGGTGTCCCCGGCGCCGGCAAGAGCACCAGCATCGACGAGTTCGGCATCCATGTCCTCGAGCGCACCGGCGGCAAGCTCGCCGTCCTCGCCATCGACCCCAGCTCCGAGAAGACCAAGGGCTCCATCCTGGGCGATAAGACGCGCATGGAGAAGCTCTCCGTGCACCCCGACAGCTTCATACGCCCCAGCCCCTCAGCCGGTTCCCTCGGCGGCGTGGCACGTAAGACGCGCGAGACCATCATCCTCTGCGAGGCTGCCGGCTTCGACAAGATCTTCGTCGAGACCGTCGGCGTCGGTCAGAGCGAGACCGCCTGCCATTCGATGGTTGATTTCTTCCTCCTCATACAGCTGGCCGGCACCGGCGACGAACTGCAAGGCATCAAACGTGGTATCATGGAGATGGCCGACGGCATCGTCATCAACAAGTGCGACGGCGACAACGTGGAGCCCAGCCGCCTGGCAGCGCGTCATTTCCAGAATGCCCTCCACCTCTTCCCGATGCCCGAGAGCGGCTGGCTCCCCAAGGTGCTGTGCTATAGCGGTTTCTACGGCACCGGCATCAAGGAAGTCTGGGACATGATCTATGACTATGTCGATTTCGTGAAGCAGAACGGCTATTTCGACCACCGCCGTGCCGAGCAGGCCAAGTACTGGATGTACGAGAGCATCAACGAGCAGCTCCGCAACAGCTTCTACAACAACGACACCATCGCCGCCCTCCTGCCGCGTGCCGAGCAGAACGTCCTCGACGGCCGCCAAACCTCCTTCATCGCCGCCAAGAACCTCCTCGACACCTATTTCTCCCTACTCAAATAAAGCCTCAGACGAGTGCACTCACCTGGCGCGTCAGCGCGATGAACTGCTCCAGGGAGAGCTGTTCGGGGCGCAGATTGAAGAGCGGGTTGGCCAGGAAGGCGCTGTGGTCGGCATCGGGGGCCAGCTCGTTGAGGAGCGGACGGATATTGTTGCGCAGGGTCTTGCGGCGCTGGTTGAAGGTCGTCTTCACCACCCGTTTGAAGAGCGCCTCGTCGCAGCCTAAGGACTGCGTGTCGTTGCGTGTGAGGCGGATGACGGCGCTGCGCACCTTGGGCGGCGGGTTGAAGACATGGGGCTCCACCGTGAACAGGTATTCCGGCGTGTACCACGCCTGTATGAGTACCGACAGGATGCCATACGCCTTCGTGCCGGGACGCGCACAGATGCGGTCGGCCACCTCCTTTTGTATCATTCCCGTGCAGCAAGGGATGAAGTCCTTGTTGTCCAGCATCTTGAAGAAAATCTGACTCGAGATGTTGTAGGGGTAGTTGCCCGTGAGTACGAAGGGGCCGCCGTCGAAGGTGCGGTCCAGGTGCATCTTCAGGAAGTCATCCTCGATGATGTGGTCCTCCATTTGCGGCCATGTGCGGCGCAAGTACGCCACCGACTCGAAATCCAGTTCCACCACTTTCAGCAAGCGCGGTTTCTCCATCAGGAACTGCGTCATCACCCCCATACCCGGTCCCACCTCCAGTACCGGCAGCTCCGGGCACGCATCCACCGTGTCCGCGATGCGGCGTGCGATGTCCAGATCCGTCAGGAAATGCTGTCCCAGGAATTTCTTTGGCTTAACAGTGCGCATAGTCTCAATCCTTAATCTTGCCGCAAAAGTAGCAATTTGTTTTCAATCCCGCACAAAAAAGGCAGGAGAAATTCATCTCCCGCCCTTCATTTCAAAAGAAACCGCCCCACGCTTCCAGCGCAGGGCAGCTTCTTTAGCAGATGGCCGCATGTGCGCCAATGGTCGTGAGCAGCGCGGTGAGAATGGTGATCACAATCTCCCCAATCCGCTTCAGGGTCTTCTTGGTGGATTCTTTCATTGTTTCTAGTTTAATAGGTTAATAGCTTAGTTGCTTAATAGTTTAAGGGGTCGCTGCGCTCAAAATTAAAGCAAAAATTATATGTAAAATTAAAGTAAAAATTTTTGTTTCAATTTTGAGGAACGAAGTGACGACCAGATTAATTAAAAGGCGGTGAGGGCGCTGGCGCGCCACTCACCTAACGGGCTTTAATCGCCGTCTTCCTCGTCGTCGCCCCAGCTGGCGCTGTTCTGACCCTTCTTCTGGGCCTTCTTGGCGGCAGCCTGCGCCTTGCGGCTGGTGACGTACTCGAAGTCGAAGTCCTCGCGCTTGAAGTCGAGGCCGGCGCCGAGCTCGTAGTTCACGTTGACCTGCTTGATGTTGTCCTCCGTAAACATCTCCATGGCCGTCGGGGGGTGGGGCCTCACACACACGTAGCTGCGTTGGCGTTTGCAGCTAACTGCATCGCGCTTCGATGCTTGGTGTGTTGTTTTTCGATGGTGCAAAGGTACGGCATCGCCATTGCGGTTCACGAATGTTGAGGTAAGTTTTTTCGGGAAAATTTTACTGAGTAGTCATTAGCAGTCATTAGTCATTAAGGATTTCGGGAATGGCACACTGATTTCCCAATAATCATTAAATCCCAAGGCAAAACAGCATCGCTTTGGGATTTTTTGCATATCTTCGCGGCATTAAACCATAAACTAAAACAAATACAACATTATGAAGTACCCATGTGAGAATTGCAAGCTACGTGCTGCGTATGAAAAGAACCCGAAGTCATTAGTCGGACGCTTCTGGCGTTGGCAAATCAACTTCTGCCCCAGCTGGCGAGGCTACTTTAAGTCGCTGCCTGCAGAGAAGCAGGAAGAACTGCGCAAGAAGTACGACTTTAGGAAATACTGAAATCCCATCAATTATGGACAAAACAGAAGCACAGGCACTAAATGATTTCTTCCTGCACGATGAGTTTGCGCGACAGAATGGCATAGAGATAGTGGAGATAGCAGAGGGCTATGCCCGCACACAAGTACGCATAGAGCCTCGCCATCTGAATGCAGGCGGCTATGTACAGGGTGGCGTGCTCTTCACATTGGCGGACTTGGCTTTTGCTGCTGCCACCAATAGTCACGGCACTCTCACCGTAACATCCACTGCGAACATCACTTTTATTAGAGGAGCCAGGGGTGGCATCATCACAGCCCAGGCACAGGAGCTCGTAAACCACCATCACTTGCCCTTCTGCGAAGTGCGTATCATTGATGGCGAAAGCAATCTCTTAGCCATCTTCACCGCCAGCGGCTACCGCAAAGAAGGAATAGCTGTAATTTCCCACCAATACATGAAGACATGAAAATTAGAGAAGCAACCATATCGGACGTAGAGGCGATGCTTGCCATCTATGCGCCATACGTGGAACAGACGGCCATCACCTTCGAATACGATGTGCCGACAACAGACGATTTTCGTCAGCGGTTGTTGAACGTACAGGCGAAATACCCCTGGATTGTGGCTCAGGAGGATGGGCGGATAGTTGGTTACGCATATGCCAGTGCCTTCGAGGAACGGGCTGCTTACCAATGGGCCGTTGAGACTTCTATCTATGTTGACAGCAGCATGAAGCGATGCGGAATAGGCCGCCAACTCCACGAAGCCCTCGAACAACGGTTAAAGGCTGAGGGCATCCTTAACATGAATGCCTGTATCGCTTTCATCGAGACGGAAGATGAATATCTGACGCAGGATAGTGTACGCTTCCATGAGCAGCTTGGCTACAAGAAGGTGGCACATTTCCACCAGTGCGGTAAGAAGTTCAGTCGCTGGTACGACATGATTTGGATGGAGAAGATTATCGGTGAGCATAAATAGACGTAAAATGGGAATCGATCACATAGCACTATTCTGCAAAAACTTGGAGCAGATGCAGCAGTTCTTCCTCGATTACTTCGAAGCAGAAAGTAATGAGCAGTACCATAATCCACGAACGGGACTACGCACGTATATCCTTACTTTCCCTTCCTGAACTCTCTGGGGTTCATGCCCTTCATGCGGTTGAAGAAACGGGTGAAGGTGGTGACTTCGGCGAAATGGAGGCGGTCGGAGATTTGGGTGATGCTGAGCGAGGTCTGGCGCAGGAGGAACACGGCCTCCATGAGGAGCATCTGGTTGATATAGTCAACGACGGTGCGGCCACCAGACACCAGACGGACGACACGCGAGAGATAGGTGGTGGTGATGCAGAGTTCGGAGGCGTAGAAGCCGATGTCGTGGTGCTCCTCGAAATGCTTGGGCAGCAGGCCGAGGAAGCCGAGGAAGATTTCCTCGACGCGCTTGGGGAAGCGGTGCTCGCGGATGCTGTGCT
>CAMKTN010000071.1 GCA_946415705.1 uncultured Prevotellaceae bacterium | reverse complement strand
TGCTGGCACTGAAATACAGCAACGCATACGATTACTGGAACATCACCCGGAAAGCTATTCTGGAATCACGCAGAACGTGTTGTAGAGCCAGGAACGAAGTCCGTTCTTACTGATATCCTCTTCGTTCTCGATATAGTAGCGGTACTCGCCTCGGTTTTCGTTGGCTATGGTGATACCAAACATATCTGAGATGACATAACGCCAGTTGTCGAAGGTGCGTTTGGGAATCTCCACACCTCTGCTGATATCATCGCGGAGCCATAGCTCGTTCAGTTCCTTGAAGGAGATCTTACGTCTGTGATAGATGGTCTCTATCACCCAGACGTATTTCGTTATCAAACTTTGTCCTCTATCGTTGTTCATAATTCTTTGTTTTTCCGCAAAAGTACGGCAAGGGTACGCCAATCTGTAGCAGAGGTTCGAGGATTTTGCCATTTATCTGTAAAAAAGTTGCAGTTCCATAGGTAAGTTTCGCAATCTGCCTGCAAAGATAGCGATTATTTCCTTACGTGCACAAAATTATCTGCAAAAAAACAGGGGAAAGAGGGGAAAGGTGGGAAATAATCACTATCTTTGCGGGCGGAATGATGAAAGTACCGGAATTAGTTTATTATGACTTGCACGAGGACGTGGTGGGTTTCAGCACGACGAGGCAAGGGGGATGCAGCGTGGGGAACTACGCGGCGTTCAACATCAACCATTATTGTGGGGACAACGAGGAGGCGATACGTGTGAACCGTGGGCTGCTGTGCAAGACGCTGGGCATCAGTGACGAGCGGTTGATCCTGCCCCATCAAGTACATCGCACAGAGGTGGCACGGATTGACGAGGCGTTCTTCCAATGCTCGGCCACAGAGCAGGCACAGCGGCTGGA
Organism: uncultured Prevotellaceae bacterium; assembly: GCA_946415705.1. Taxonomy (GTDB): domain Bacteria; phylum Bacteroidota; class Bacteroidia; order Bacteroidales; family Bacteroidaceae; genus Physcousia. The sequence continues at coordinate 5,047 of CAMKTN010000071.1, read as the reverse complement.
GGGTATTGATGCGGTGATGACGGAGCTGCGAGGTGTGTGCATTGGCGTCAGCACGGCGGACTGCATTCCCATACTCCTTTACGACAGTCGCCATCGCGCCATTGCCGCCATCCATGCAGGTTGGCGTGGCACCGTCAGCCGCATTGCAGAAAAGGCGCTTGGCGAGATGAGCGCAGCCTATGGCACGCAACCTCAGGATGTGACGGCACAGATAGGACCGGGCATCAGCCTGGACAGCTTCGAGGTGGGTGATGAGGTGTATGAGGCGTTTGCCGCTGCGGGCTTCGCAATGCATGACATCAGCGAGCGCAGGGGGAAATGGCATATCGACTTGCCGGAGTGTAATCGGCGGCAGCTCGTGGCTATGGGGGTGCCAGCGACTCGGATTTCGATGTCAGGCATCTGCACCGTCAAGGAGCACACGAGATTCTTCTCTGCCCGCCGCCTCGGCATACAGTCCGGAAGAATCTACACGGGCATCCTGATGAAATAAAGTAAGCCCGCCTCGGGAGATGGAGGCGGGCTTGCTGTATAGAGGGATGTGGGATTAAGAGTTCATGGAGATGAGGAATTCCTCGTTGGTCTTGGTGCCTTCGAGGCGGCTCTTGAGCTCGTTCATGGCCTCGATGGGGTTCATGTCGGAGAGGAACTTGCGCAGGATCCACATACGGTCGAGGGTGGTCTTGTCATGGAGCAGGTCGTCGCGACGCGTGGAGCTGGCGACGATGTTCACGGCAGGGAAGATGCGCTTGTTGGCCAGCGTGCGGTCGAGCTGCAGTTCCATATTACCGGTGCCTTTGAACTCCTCGAAGATGACCTCGTCCATTTTACTGCCGGTGTCGATGAGCGCCGTAGCGATGATGGTCAGCGAACCGCCGCCTTCGATGTTACGGGCTGCACCAAAGAAGCGCTTGGGCTTCTGCAGGGCGTTGGCATCCACACCACCGGTGAGAATCTTACCGCTGGCGGGTGCTGCGGTGTTGTAGGCTCGTGCCAGACGTGTGATGCTGTCGAGGAAGATGACCACGTCGTGACCACATTCTACCATGCGCTTGGCCTTCTCCAGCACGATGCCGGCAATCTTCACGTGGCGGTCGGCGGGTTCGTCGAAGGTGGAGGCGATGACCTCGGCATTGACGGTGCGGGCCATGTCGGTAACCTCCTCTGGGCGCTCGTCGATGAGGAGCATCATGAGATAAGCCTCGGGGTGGTTTGCGGCGATGGCGTTGGCGATCTCCTTCATCAGGATGGTCTTACCCGTCTTGGGCTGTGCCACGATGAGGGCGCGCTGACCTTTACCGATGGGTGAGAAGAGATCCACGATGCGCACGCTGGTGGGGTCATTGTAGCCCTTGCAGAGCGTGAACTTCTCATCGGGGAAGAGGGGCGTGAGATGCTCGAAGGCCTGACGGTCGCGGATGCGCTTGGGCGACACGCCGTTGACCTGTTCGATGTTCATCAGCGGGAAGTACTTCTCGCCTTCCATGGGAGGACGCACGCTGCCTTCCACCACATCACCGGTCTTCAGACCCCACTGCTTGATCTGCTGCTGGCTGACATAGACGTCATCCGGGCTGGGCAGGTAGTTGTAGTCGCTGGAACGCAGGAACCCCCAACCTTCGGGTACCACTTCCAGCACACCCTCGGCCTTCACCAGGTCGCCGAAGTCATAGGCGGCAGGCTCCTCGCGAACGGGCTCCTTGGCTGCAGGCTGCTGACGGCCAGAGAGACCGGAGAGCTGATCCAAGAAGGCGGGAGGGGTTGGCGTAGGCTCGTATTTGGGCTGCGGCATGACGTTGCCACCCTCGGGGATGGGCGTAAGGACGATGAAGTCGGGCTCATCGGCATTGAAGAATGCCTCTACAGCCTCGGGCGTCAGGGACTGGCTCTCATCGGCTACGGATGCGCTGGCCTCGGCTTCCTGAGCCGGCTGTGCGGCTTCGGCGGGCACTTCGGGAGCGTCACCATCTTCGGGGAACAAAGCCAGCTCAGCCTCACGGGCAGCAGCAGCCTCGGCTTCCTTCTCAGCCTTCGTCTTGCGACCACGCTTCTTGGGAGCCGCCTTCTCCTTGGCGGGAGCTTCGGCTGCGGGTTCCTCAGCGGGTGCTGCAGCAGGAGCGGCTTCTACAGGCTCTGCCACCTCCGCATTCGGGGCGGCAGCCTTTTTCTCGGCTTCCTTCTCAGCCTTTGTCTTGCGTCCACGCTTCTTGGGTGCTGGCTTCTCGCTGTCGGCGACGGCAGGTGCCTGCGACAATTCTGCCTCAATGATACCGTATATTAAATCCAATTTCTGAACATCACCTTTCACAGAGATATTCAGAGATCTTGCAATCTCATTCAACTGCTCGATGCTCAATGCTTCGAGTTCACTTTTTGTGTGCATAAATAAACTATAAAAAGAGGAATTTCTTATGAGTTGACCCCCATTACGGGGTAACCCTTCATAAAATCGAGTGCAAAGGTAGTGATTTCTGTCCATTCGACAAAGTATTTTCAACATTTTTCGTTACTTTCGCGGCGAAAAACTATCACAATGGCTGCTGTCAACCCTTTTTTACAAGTCGATAACCTCACTTTTTCGGTGGGGGACAAGGTGTTGTTCCACGACATCAGCTTCGGTATTGCCGAGGGACAGCGCGTGGGACTCATCGCGCAGAACGGCACGGGCAAGACGACGCTGCTGAATGTCATCGCAGGCCACGAAGAGCCCGAAAGCGGCACGGTCATCTTCCGTCGCGATCTACGTGTAGCCTATTTGGAGCAGACGCCTGTCTATCCGCAGGAGATGACGGTCATGGAGGCATGTCTGTGGCAATGCAAGGAGGAGCCGCGCCGCATACAGGAATACCTGACGAAGCTGGACATCCGCGACCACGACCAGCCCATCTCGCATCTCTCCGGCGGGCAGCTGAAGCGCGTGGCGCTGGCGAATGTGCTGTGCCGCGAACCGGATATGCTCATCCTGGACGAGCCCACGAACCATCTGGACCTGCAGATGATAGAATGGCTGGAGACGTATCTCTCGCGCTCGAACATGACATTGCTGATGGTGACGCACGACCGCTACTTCCTCGACCGCGTCTGCAACCTCATCCTCGAACTCGACGACCAGACGCTCTACACCTATCGCGGCAACTACGCCTACTATCTCGAGAAGCGGCAGGAGCGCATCGACGTGACCAACGCCAACATCGCGCGCGCGAATAATTTATATAGGAGTGAGCTGGAATGGATGCGACGCATGCCGCAGGCACGAGGTCATAAGGCCCGCTACCGCGAGGAGGCCTTCGAGGACCTGGAACGGCGCGCCAAGCAGCGCATCACCGAGGACAAGGTATCGCTGCAGGTGAACAGCACCTATATCGGTTCCAAGATCTTCGAGGCGCAGTATGTCAGCAAGACCTTCCCGCCACGCCCCGACGATCCCGCCAGCACGGAGCACGTCATCCTAAAGGATTTCTACTACAACTTCTCGCGCTATGAGAAGATGGGCATTGTGGGCGCCAACGGCACGGGCAAGAGCACGTTCATCAAGATGCTGCTCGGCCTCGTGCAGCCCGACAGCGGGCGCTTCGTCGTGGGCGAGACCGTGCGCTTCGGCTATTTCTCGCAGGACGGGATGCAGTTCGACCAACAGATGAAGGTCATTGATGCCGTGCGGCGCGTGGCGGAGTATGTGGATCTGGGCGGTGGGCGCCACCTGACGGCGATGCAGTTCCTGCAGCACTTCCTGTTCACGCCCCTGCAACAGCAGAACTATATCTATAAGCTGTCCGGGGGCGAGCGGCGACGCCTCTACCTCTGCACCGTGCTGATGCAGAACCCCAACTTCCTCATCCTCGACGAGCCCACGAACGACCTGGACATCGTGACGCTGAACATCCTCGAGGACTACCTGAAGAACTTCCGGGGCTGCGTCATCGTCGTCAGCCACGACCGTTACTTCATGGACAAAGTAGTCGATCATCTCCTTGTCTTCCGCGGCAACGGCGACATCAAAGACTTCCCGGGGAATTATACGCAATTCAGGGAATGGGAAAAGAACAGACCCACCCCCAACCCCTCCCATGAGGGAGGGGAGCTTCAGTCCTCGAGGAAGCAAAAAGACAACATCGCGCAGCCTCTCCCCTCCATTACGGGAGGGGTCGGGGGTGGGTCTTCTAGGCGTCGCCTAACCTACAAAGAACGCAAGGAACTCGAAGCCTTGGAGGTCACCATCGCTGCTTTAGAGGCTGAGAAGACGGAACTCGAGACGGCTCTCTGCAGCGGTACGCTCTCGGTGGCCGAGCTGACTGAGAAGAGCAAACGCCTCCCCGTCCTTCAAGACGAACTCGATGCCGCCGAAATGCGCTGGCTGGAACTTGAAGAGATTAAAGATTAGAGATTAGAGATTAAAGATTAAAGATTAGAGATTAGAGATTAAGGTTCAGGTTCCAATGTGGTACAAGGAATTTTTGGTAAAGCGGCATCCGATGGGCAAGAAGTTCATTGCCATCTGCTTGTGTGGGCTTATCTTCTCTGTCAGGAAGCTGAGCAAGACGGAGCTTAATCATGAGCTAATACACGTGGCCCAGCAGCGGGAACTGCTTTACATCCCATTCTTCATCTGGTATGTGGTGGAGTGGCTGGTGCTACTCGTGAAGTACCGCGATCACATGGAGGCCTACAGCCATATCCGCTTCGAGCAGGAAGCCTACCGGCATCAGTCCGACTTCACCTACCTCCAACGCCGCAAACATTATCATTATACATAAAGAATCGGGAGTGACCGCGTGGCCACTCCCGACTCGATTAATGCGTTGATGCTGGGCTTATGCCTCCACAGCAGCCTGGGCGGCGGCTAACGGGAACTGATTATCAGCGCTTTACGGCGAATCTGGGAAACATTTGGGAAACATTATGAGCATGTACTGCACATTCTGCACCCGATTTCCTCAAAATATCCGACCATTTTTGCCACTTAGACTGGCCTTAGATCAACTATTCTTCTTGTAGCTCTGAACGGCCCAACAGCCCATCAGTGTGCCGATACCCGCAAGGGCAATGA
>CAMKTN010000070.1 GCA_946415705.1 uncultured Prevotellaceae bacterium | reverse complement strand
ACACGTTCTCGAAGCCCGAGGGTGTGCCGTTGTAGCCGTCGCTGATGATCATCTTATCCTTGACAATCAGCGCGCCCACTTGTCTGCGGACACAGTAGCTGTTCTCGCTCCAGATGCGAGCCATTCGCAGATAGCGCTTATCTAAGATAGACCCACCTCTGGCCCCTCCCGTTAGGGAGGGGGAAGGCTGGTGTGTTGTATGGTCTTTATTATCCATGTTGGTTAAATAGTTTTCTATGAATAAAGGTGTTTATCTTCCACTCCGCAGGCACTCCCCTCCATTACGGGAGGGGTCGGGGGTGGGTCTTTTTATTCCATTCCGCTTGAGGAGTGCATCAATGGTCGGCTCCTGACCGCGGAAGCGTTTGTAGAGGGTCATGGGGTGCTCCGTTCCACCTCGCGAGAGGATGCAGTCGCGGAAGCGCTGGGCTGTCTCGCGGTTGAAGATGCCATTGTGCTTGAAGACCGAGAAGGCGTCGGCATCGAGCACCTCGGCCCACTTGTAGCTGTAGTAGCCTGCCGCATAGCCGCCCGACATGATATGGCCGAACTGCACCGTCATGCAGGTGCCGGGCACCTCTTCGAACAGCAGCGCACGCTTCCACGCCTCGCGCTCAAAGGCCTGGACGTCAGCCGTGAAGGGCTCCGTGAGCGTATAGTAAGCCATATCCAGCAGCCCGAAGCTCACCTGTCGTATGCAGGCGTAGGCCACGTTGAAGTTGCGGCTGTCGATGATGCGTTGTATCAGGTCGGCGGGCATCGGCTCGCCGGTCTCGTAGTGGGCGGCGAAAGTGTTCAGGAAGTCAGGCTCGACGGCGAAGTTCTCCATCAGCTGCGAGGGCAGCTCCACGAAGTCCCAATAGACGCTGGTGCCCGAGAGGCTGGCGAAGCGCGTGTTGGCGAAGATGCCGTGCAGCGCGTGGCCGAACTCATGCAGGAAGGTCTCGACCTCGCCCAGCGTGAGCAGGGCGGGCTTCGTCTCGGTGGGCTTGGTGAAGTTCATCACCAGCGAGACATGCGGGCGGCTGTTCTTCCACAGCGACGGGTCTTTCGGGTCGGGGCAGTTGTCCTCGGGACCAATCCATTGCTCCTTGAAGCTGGTCATCCAGGCGCCGCTCTGCTTGCCCTTGCGGGGGAAGAAGTCGGTGTAGAGGACAGCCAGGAAGCTGCCGTCCTTGTCCAGAACCTCGTAGGCCTGCACGTCAGGGTGATAGACGGGAATGTCCTTGTTCTCGCGGAAGGTGATGCCGTAGAGGCGTGTGGCGAGTCCGAAGACACCTTCCTTTACGCGCGAAAGCTGCAGATAGGGGCGTGTCATCTCGGCGTCGATATTGAAGCGCTCCATCTTCAGCTTGTGGCCATAGTAGGAGAAATCCCAGGGCTTCAGCTCGAAGTCTGCGCCTTCCAGCTTGCGCGCGATGGCTTCTATCTCAGCCACTTCCTTGCGTGCCGGCTCCATATAGGCTTCCAGAAGCTGGTCCAGCAGTCGATAGACATTGTCGGCCGTCTCAGCCATCCGCTCCTTGAGGACATAGTCGGCAAAGGTCTTGTAGCCCAGCAGCTGTGCGTGCTCGCGGCGCAGGTTCACGAGCTGTCCAACGATTGCCTCGTTGCTGAGTTCGCCGTCGCCCACGCAGAGCGTGTTCTTGGCCATATACATCTGGCGGCGCAGCTCGCGGTTGTCGGCGTAGGTCAGGAAGGGACCGTACGACGGGGCGTGGAGCGTGAAGAGCCAGCCCTCCTTGCCGTTCTCCTTGGCGGCCAGGGCAGCGGCATCACGTGCGGAGTCGGGGAGTCCGGCGAGGTCTGCCTCGTCGGTGATATGGAGCTGATAGGCGTTGGTGGCCTTCAGGTTGTTCTGTGAGAACTGCAGGGTCAGGAGTGCCATCTGCTGGTTCATCTCGCGCAGACGCGCCTGACCCGCCTCGTCCAATGCGGCGCCGGCACGGATAAAGCCCTCGTAGGACTTCTCCAGCAGCATCTGCTCCTCGGGGGTGAGGGGGCGAGGGGAACCCTCGGGAGTGCCCTCGGGAGAACCCTCGGGAACGGTAACGAGGCCCTCGGAAGGGCCCTCGGGAGAACCCTCGGGAACGGTAATGAGGCCCTCGGGAACGGCAGCCCTATATTGTTCATAAACCGCTTTGATGCGGGCGAAGTAGCGCTTGTTGAAGAGGATATTGTTGGCGTGCTCGGTGAGGATAGGGGAGAGCTTCTGCGCCAGCGCATCCATCTCGTCGTTGGTCTCGGCCGAGAGCAGGTTGAAGAACACTTTCGTGACGCGCTCCAGCATGTCATCGGGCGTGGTCACGGCCACCGTGTTGTCGAAGGTCGGCGGCTCGGGATTGTCGGTGATACGCTCGATGAAGGCATCGTCCTGACGGATACCTTCGAGGATGGCGGGCTCGTAGTCCTCCAACTGTATTCTGTCGAAGGGTGCTGTGTTGTGCGGTGTGCCGTAGTTCTTGTTAAAGAGTGGATTATCTCGCATTGGTTAAAGTGTTTCTTTGATGATGTTCTCGAAAGCTGGGACGTGAATCTTGCGACGCGTCATTTGCAGCAGACCCTTCTTTTCCAGCCGGTGCAGCGCCTTGGAGACATAGCGCGAATCCTCGCCCAGATAGGCACCCAGTTCTGGCAGGGAGATGTGGAAGCTCTTGCTGCCCGCAGGACGTTGCACATGGGTCCTCATGAAATGCACGATGCGCCCCTCCAGCGTCTGTGGGGCCGGCATCCATTGCAGCTGCCGCTGGCGGGCGACGAGGGCGGAGAGCGTGTTGAGGACGTTGATGCGGAAGACCTCGAAATAGCTCGTCAGCGCGGCCATCGTCCGCTTGTCCACCCGCATGAGCCGCACGGTGGTGTCGGCATAGGCGGCGTAGGGATAGGCGCGAGTGCTGCCGTAGAGCACCTCCAAACCCAGTAGGGCGGGCACGGGCAGCACCTCCTCCACGTACCACAGGCGGTCGGCGGCCGTGGTGGTGCAGCGGACAGTGCCGCTCAGGATGAAGATGACGTCGTTACACATGTCATCTTGTTGCACAAACTGGGTCTCGGGCATCAGCGTCTCGAACCTGAGACGTGTGGATTCCAGGATGCGCGTCAGGTCATCGGGCCCCAATCCTTGGAACAGGGGCAGCGACAGCACGGTATCAAACATCGTTAGCGTCATCTGACTCGTGAATGATTGTGCAAAAGTACAACGAATACACTTCAAATGCAAAAAAATAGGCACCTTTTGACATAATTTGACTGCATTCTGCGGCTGAATGGCAAAAACTCCTTACCTTTGTCGCGAAAAATGTAGCAAAACACTTGAAGTATGAAGCATATTTACCTGTTGCTAACTTGCCTGTTGGGAAGCCTCTGCGCCCCCGTAAACGTGTATGCCGATGAGGATAAGGAGCGGGAGGATTCCATCTTCGTGGAGAAGAAGGACGGCACACTCGACATCTTCCCTGCCTCGGCGGTAGCCGAGGAAACCATTGACGAGGCGTACCTCAAGGTGGTGACCATCGGCGGCTCGGAGTTCATCTATCCCCTCGCGGAACTCAACTCCTACGACCACCAGATGCTGTTGAACCGCCCCACCATCACCTCGTTTAAGTTCAACAACAAATTCAACCACCAGCTGTTCTCCGACGTGCTGTGTGACATCACCCCCGACAACCAGATCAACGGCACTTCGCAGGTGGCTGCCTTCACCCATTGGCTGACGCCCTCCTTCAAGCGCTCCGATGCCCGTGCCGAGGTCTATCTCAACGATGAGGAACTCCTCCACAGCAAGGTCAGCCGCGTGAAGATGGGAGCCCAGGAGCGCGTGACCATCGCCTTTCCCGGTGTCAGGATCCTCAAGAACACGCTCGTGAGCCCTGCCGAGGAAGGCAAGGAGGAATGGAAACTGACGGAGATTCCCCTGACGGCCGACATGCTCAGCACCAACGCACCCTCCAACTATGAGGATCAGATCTTGGATATGGCTGTTGATGGTGACTACAACACTTTTTTTCATTCTACTTGGGGTTCAGGTGAATATGAGAAGCTGCCGCTGGAGGAGTTCCCATACATTGATGTGACTCTTCCCGAGCCCGTGTATAACATCTCCTATGCTGTGACCAATCGTGCGGACACCGATGGCCGTTCTCCACTGGTGCTCAGCTTGTGGACCAGCTATGATGGAGGTGAAACATGGCAGGAGGTTCAGCGTAATCTGGAGGGAGATCTGAATACGAGTGCCGGTGCTACCAATACCTCGCCCGTCGTGGAGCTGGAGCAACCCTGCGCGTTGTTCCGTATCGCCATGCTGAAGGCCAGCTACAAAAACTACCTCTGTGTGGCTGAGTTGAAGATGTTCTCGTGCGAGCTTGAGAAGAGCGAGGGCACCCCCGCTGTCTATGCCGACACGATGGTGCCCTACGGCACGGAATACCAGCTCAACCTCGACTGGGCACAGGCCACAGGAGTGCCCAAGGTGTATATCAACATCGACGGAGGAAAGTACGTGAGCAGCAAGACGTCCTACCTCGACGCCACCATCCGCCTCGACGGTGCCGGTATGTACCCCGACTTCCCTGAAACCGCCGTGAAGATCCGTGGCCGCGGCAACAGCAGCTGGAGCACTACGCCCGAGTCCAAGAACCCCTATCGCCTGAAGTTCGAAGAGAAGCAGAAGCCCTTCGGCCTCAAGAAAGGCAAGAGCTGGGTACTCCTCGCCAACCGTCAGTCGGGCTCCATGACCAGCAACGCCATCGGCATGTATGCCGCAGGACTCATCGGCGCTGACGGCGCCAACCACATCGTCCCCGTGGAGCTCTACATGAACGGCCAGTACTGGGGCAGCTACAACTTCACCGAGAAGACAGGCTTCTCCAACAACAGCATCGACCTCGACGACGAGACCAAGGCCTGCTTCCTGGAGCTCGATACGTACAGCGACGAGACCCGCTACTACTCCTACGCCACCATCAATGGGCAGAGCGTGGGCATCCCCGTGAAAATCAAGGAGCCCGAAGTCTTCAATCCCACTCAGATAAACCCCGAGGAAAGCGAGGACATCAAGACCCTCATCAAGTCATATAGCGACATCACGACACGCTTCCAAGAATTCGTGTGGATGGTGGAGGACCAGCAGGACATCTCCTCCGTCGTAGATATCGAGTCGCTGGCACGCTTCCTCGTGGCCAACGAGCTGATCATCAACTACGAGCTGATGCACCCCAAGAGCACCTTCCTCTACCACGAGAATGTCTATGACGAAGATTCTAAGTTCAAGTGGGGACCCGTCTGGGACCTCGACTGGAGCTACGGCTACGAGTATGGCGGCCGCACCTACTTCCAGAGCGGTGCCACCGATAACTATTTCACCCGCTCGTCCATGGAGGCTTCCGCCTTCTGGAAGCGCCTGCGCCAATGTGGCGAGCCCCTCGACCGCGCCATGTACAAGTACTGGTCGCGCTTTATCCGCCTCTATCTCAACGAGCTCATCGACTACTGCGACGACTACTACAACTTCGCCCAGCCCTCGCTGGAGAATAACAACAACCACGTCTATTACAGCGACTGGGACTACGCCAACTACGCCACTGCTACCACCAATGCCAAGCGTTGGCTCCAGCAGCGCGCCACGGCCGTCTTCAATCAGCTGACGCCCTACGAGCTCACCGACGAAGAGATCATGGGCATTCCCGAGACACCCGAGGATCAGCCCGGCGACGACCCCTATTTCACCGACGGCATCGCGGCACCCTCCACAGCCACCATGTTCGAGGTCTATGACATGCGCGGCCTCCGCCTCAAGCAACGCGCCACCTACAACACCTGGCGCAACGGCCTCACCCCCGGCATCTACATCGTCAACGGCCGCAAAGTCCTTGTGAAATAATCCCGACATAACCTCAGCACAAAACCGCCCCACGCTTCACAGCGCAGGGCGGTTTCTCAATTCTCAATTTTCAATTCTCAATTTTCAATTTTCAATTTTCAATTGTCCCCCTTGGGGGACCACAGGGGCCTAATGGATGGCCGCGTGGGCGCCGATGGTGGTGAGTAGGGCGGTGAGGATGGTGATGACAATCTCACCGATGCGCTTCAGGGTTTTCTTGGTACTTTCTTTTATTTTAGGAGGCCCCCCTCTAACTCCCCCCTGTTAGGGGGAGGACTCCTAAGGGGCCGTGGAGTCAAGGGTTAATAGTTATGGTTAGGGTTTAAGTTGACAATTTGGTCGCTACGCTCAAAATTAAAGCAAAAATTACGAAGAAAATTTAAGCAAAAATTTTTTTGGATAGATTATTTGGAGATTTTGAGGCCGTTAGGCCGACCAGAATTAAGAAATCAAGGGGGGGCGCTCAAAATAATTTTTGTTTTAATTTTGAGGAACGAAGTGACGACCAGATAGTTTAAGGCTTCCCGCCGCAGGGCCCCTCCATCAC
>CAMKTN010000069.1 GCA_946415705.1 uncultured Prevotellaceae bacterium | reverse complement strand
AGCCAAGCCTAACGGAAACTTCATCAGTTTTCGTTTCTCAAACATCTCACTCAGCAAGCCTTGCTCACGTGAGAGTGTTTTCGTAAGCTCTTCTATCGTTTTGAAATGTGAAAGTATCTCCATAGGCAATCAAAATTTCAAATGCTCATACAACTTTAGCCTCAGCACCTTATCATTCTCGAACTCGAACTGGAACTATTTGCGATTGAACCTAATTGTTCTTCTTTTCCATATATTGTTTCTTGTTTTCTTCTATGCGTGGGGTTCAATGACTATCCAATGGCCAGCACTTGTGTTGCCCTCGCGAATCAAAATTCCCATCTTTTGCATAGCTGCGAGGTCACGTTTTACAGTTTTGACAACTACTGACAAAACTGGGGACATTTCGTTTGCAGATATCCGAGGATTCTTTTTTATCAAATCACATATTTTCTTCTGCCTTTCAGTAAGTTGCACTGGGGACAAACTGGGGACATTACTGGTGACAATCTTCTTTCCTGTGACAACATCAAAGCCGCGCTGGAATGACACTCTTACGCCGCTACAGAAGTTCTCGACCTTGGGCATGGGGAGGCCTGCACCCTCAAAGCCCTCGCGAATCTTCTTGTAGCCACGGCCCCAGGTGTCAATAAACCCAGCCTTGAACATGGCATCGGCAATATTTGAATTACGCGGCATTGACGAATGCTTGCCATAAAGCACCTTCTCGTCATAACCTTCAGGCAAGTCACCTTGGTTCCATATTTCCACATGGTCGTGATACACATGCATCTGTATGTCTGCACCTGTGTAATCCTTATGAGTGATGGCATTATACAGTATTTCTCGCAAAGCCTCAATTGGAACTTCCAAGGTCTCTATGCGGTTCATGCCTACAAAACTGATGGGGGAAACTAAATACCTGGCTTTGAGCAAATCCACCACACGGTCTGCCATTTGGATGATGTTGCCCTCTACCACGTCTTGAATCAACAAGTCGGCCTCATCAACACCAAAGCGACCAATCTTGAACCGGACGTTGGTAAAGAACTTCAATGGGTCTTTGCCGAAAAGCAACAACGCAGCGTTCTTCAAATGACCGTTTTCGTCTATCAGGCGTAAATTGGCGAGCACATCTTTTGTGGATGCCTCGCGCTGGTCTTCCGGGATGCGCTGTGCTGCGATGCCTTTGCGGAGGAAATAGTCAATGGCATTGCGGTCAATGTCTTCAAGTGTGGCTCGGTCGTTGGTCACATCATCCCACGAGCGCCCCATCTTCTTCAGGACGAACTGCTGGAGGGCGGGACCGCGAAGTTCCTGCATGGTGCTGCCGGAGCGGTAGTAATATTTGCCGCGATAGTTAATGGGGATATTGCTGGGTTCGATATACACTTCGATATAGTCAAGGCCATCCAACTGGTGAAGGTTGAAATCCACCACAATGCCCATAGTGGTGACAATCTTGTTCGGGATGTCCTCCATAAGGCGGTCAACGTTATCAAGGCCAATCACCTCATGGTCATTGTTTACGCCGAAGTACATGACAGCCCCTTGTGCATTTGCGAAGCCGCAAATCCACTTTAGGTATTCATCATGCCAAGTGCTCTTGTACTCTATGTTCTGGCTCTCGCGCGCAACTATCTTACTCATATCTTGTACTCAGTGATAAGGATTTTGCTCAGTTTTGACCCATTTTGAGGTCAAAATTAAATAAATGTATCCAATTAAATAGGTTCGGGCGCGTGAAAAATTCATAAATGGCATGAAAAAAGAGGTTGTTATCCCGAAAATCGTTCTAAAACGTATCAAAATGGCGATTTATTCTGTGCATAACCATCCATCTAAGACAGGGATGACATGCAGTTGCCAATAGCTGCAGAAAACATGGATGAATAATAGATTCTTTAAGATCTGGGAAGGTTATACCTTCTTATGCACATGAGTTTTACACACCTTCATCATTTTGCACTTAATTGACTGGAGTTTAGCAGATTGTAGGTCTATTTGTGTCCATTAGATTGTTTTTCAATCGTTTAAGCCAGAAGTGATGAAGGTACCCCCAATCGCTGTCATCTCTGAAATAGAAACACTCTATTCTATAGTGTCTAGGCGAACCCTCTATAGTGTCTGCGCGTACCCTCTATAGAGGGTCAGGCGAGGGAGTAGTAGTGTCTTTCGCGTAGAGACAGAATTATTTTTGCGGAAAACCCTGTGAGGGTTACGCACGAGGGTTGTTGAATTGGCGTTGGCGACTTGCAGGACTATGACGGAGGGATGCGGTTTGCGTAGGGCTCATAGGGTTTTCGGCAAAACTTTTTATGAAGGACGCATCGCAACGGCATTCACGACACGTCGTAACGGCCCGAGGGACGCCTCCTTATTGCGAGTCCCATTAGTGGGACACGATGGAAGAGCTAGGTGCGTTGAGTGGATCACCATGGTGGTCCAGTTAGAAGAGCTTGGTGCGTTCGTTGTTCGGTCGCGACCGAACGACGAATAGACCTAGGTCTTCGGGCCATAAGACCTAATGGCATTAAAGGGTAAGGCATGCATTTATCGTGAAATACTGTGCTTTCTTGCACTTTTGCACTATTTCCCCGTAACTCGCTTACCTGTCTCAAGGCGGTTTTCCACACTTGTTTTTGTGGCGTTTGATAGTAAGGAATTATTTGATAGGGAGTTAGCACGGAAGTGGAAATTTTAATTTTTCCACACCATTCTTTTGGCAGGAAGTCAAAAAAGGTGTTACCTTTGCAGCGGAAATCATTGATAGATGCTATGACGACTTCTACATGTCTTCATCGATGCTGTTTGGTGCTGCTGACAACGTGCTTGCTGACAGCGTGCACCACACGTTCTGCGCCGACTTCTGCCTCCATGTTGGCGGAGGCAGAGGCTGTGCATCGGTCGAAGCCTGACAGTGTGAAGACTTATGAGGACTTGTTGCGCGCAGCCGTGCGTCTGGCAGAGCAGGAGCATGACGGCCTCACCTGTGCTCGTGCGTATCTTCTTTTATCAGCCCAGCTGCAGTGGACAGATGAAGATGAAGCTATTGCCCTCGCCACGAAGGGGCAACAGGCTTTACAGCAGGTGGCGCCGGCGGCGCTGTCGGTTCATGAAACGGAGATGCTGAATGCCTTGCAGCGCGACTTAACGCTGACGATGGCTGGGCTCTATGAGCAAAAGGGTGAACTGTCTCTCGCGCGTACCTTATATAAACAATGCTTATGGCACCCTGCGTGTCGCAACGTGGCTTTGGGGCATTTGGCCAACCTCTGCCTCTCGGAGAACGATGCTGCAGGTGCTTTGGAGTTGGCACGCCAGATGACACTCTCCGACAGCGACACTACCGACGTCGAGGCTCGCGTCATCTTAGCCAACTGCTATTTGCAATGTGACTCTTTGGAGCAGGCACGGCAGATCTATACGCATCTCGCCTCGCTGCACAACCGTAAGACGCGCTATGTGGCGCAGCGCCATCTGACGGAGATTGCCATCCGGCAGCGTGAGCTCGCCGCACTGCCCGCCCTCCTGGACTCCACGTTCTCCAGCGCGGAAAGCGTGTTCTTCGAAGCGCTGCAGCAGAAAGAAGTCTATTTCCGTGCTACCTTGGAGCAGGAACGCAGGGCAGAACATCTCGCCTATCGACAGCGCCTGACGCTGTGGGCGCTGTGCGGCGTGACGGTGTTGGCCGTGATGGCTGTGCTGTTCCTGGCGGCTCTGACGCGTCATCGCCGACAGATCCATGCCCAGCGCCTAAGGGAAGAGCAACGCGAGCGTGAGCTTGCGGAGGAGCGTCTGCAACAGCAGGAACAGAAGATCCACCTCCTCCAACGGCTGATCCTCGACAAAAGCGAGGTGCTTCAGCGCCTGCGTGCCGAGGGCGACAGCAAGAAACAGCTCAGCCGTAAGGACTGGCAGGAGGTGGAGCAGATGCTGGACAGCGTCACCGATGGCTTTGTCAGGCGTCTCCGCACCAGCCATCCTGGTTTTAGTGAGGAGGATATCCAACTGTGCATGCTTACCCGAATGAACCTCTCGAATCAGGTCATCTCCAATATCTACCTCATTACCGTTTCTGCGGTGAAGCACCGCAAGCTGAAATTAAAGAAGGACGGTTTCGGCGAGTACGACCCTGAGCGTCCCTTGGACAGTGTACTATTACAAATATAGCCATGCAGCTGTTAGGAATCATCATGATGCAGGCGATGACGATGTTTCAGCCTGAGGCCCTTCTCGAAACGAAGGGCTGCGGGCGCATTGTATCCGTAGAGATGGCGCGGCAGGAAACGCGCATCCGTATGCAGCGTGAGGACTCCCTGACACTTCCCATGGGAACCTATCTTTCTGACGAGGCTGACCACCGCTATCCCCTTCTGCGTATCGAGCGGGAAGATAGTGACAGGGTCTATGTCTTCGCTCCCATTCCCACGACGACTCGCATCTTCGACGTCATCGCTACCCACCACCGTTGGATGGGTGTGCATAGTGCCATCCGTTCCGTCCGTTTCCCTGTAGTTCGCCAGAAGTACGATGACAGTGCTGTGATTCCCGATTCCATCCATCAAATCATTCATGATGTCAGCTTGGAAGCATTCTTAGATGATGAAGCGTGGTACCACGCCGTGAAGTCCCGTTTGCCCTTGTACCGCGACTATGTGGCATGGAAGTGGCAATTGTCTCCCCATGCTGTCTTCCTGCTACGGCGCCTGCAGGAGAGGACATCTCAGACGGCAGCTTCGTCCATTTCACCCATTCCGACCCAATCGTCCGCAACATTCATTCCATATTCCGAGCCACAGCGCCCGCGACGCCGTAACTTCTTCCAGCGCCTTTTCGGCCGTTCCCGTCGGAAGGAGACACCCGCGCCGCCCGCCGCACCTCAACAGAAACCCCGTCCTCTCTCGCGCTTCGAGCAGAAGATGCTGCAAGAGTCCAGAACGAGAGGGAACTAAAAACATACGATGATGAAATATGCAGTCCTTTCTTTATTCCTGCTCATGCCTGTATGGGCATTGGCGCAGACGACAGTCACCACGCGCGTCATCGATGCGGAGAGCGGCGAGCCGTTGCCGCTGGTGGGGGTGTATGTCAGCGAGGACAACAACACGCTGACGAACTTCGACGGCGAGTGCAGCATCGTGGCCGAGGCCGACGAGACGGTGCGGCTGACATGTATCGGGCGCGAGACCCTGACGTTCAAGGCCGCAGCGGTGCCGGCGGTGGTGAAGATGCGGATGCTGGAAGCCACCCTGCCGGAAGTGACGGTGACGGCCATCGAGGGCATCCTGCTGCAGGTGGCACGCCAAATGGAGAAGAAGTTCAAGCACAAACGGGAGAAGACGGCGCAGTATTTCTATCGTCAGACCTCGGTGCTGGGACAGAAGCAGGACATCGTGGAGGCTTTCGTAGATGCACGTGCGGCTGTGAACCTGCGCAAGTTAGAGTTCCTCACGGGGCGACACGGAGCGCTCACGCGCCGCCAATGGCAGAACAGCACGGTGAATGAGATGAACCTGCACCATCTACTGGAGCTGGGCCCGATGGTCAAGGAGGCTTCCTTCTGGGGGGCGCTCATCACGCCCTTAGGGCAGCCCGCGCTCTCGAAGCTCACAGGGCTGGAGTACTTGCAGCACTACTATGACATCACCCTTGAGGAGATCAACGGCGACAGCCAGCAGCTCTATCGCTTCAACCTAAGCCGCAAGGAGGGCGATGACGGAGCGCCGGCCCCATCGCAACCGATGATGACGGGTTCCCTATACATCGACCGCGCCACCCTGGCGCCTCTCGCCTTCGAGGGGCAGGTGGACCAAATGAAAATCAGCATTGGCCAGGGCGAACTGCGCAGTGCCACCGTTATCCCCGTGACGCTGGAGTTCCATATCGACTACCGCAACGACCACAAATATCCCGAGGTGGCCAACCTCTCGATGACGGCACAGTGGGGTGACTTCCTCACGCGGACCATGCTCTTCAATGTAGAGCAACAAAAGCGCCTTCGCGTGAAGCGCCGCAAGGCCAAGGCGCGCGAGAATATGCTCTCGTCTATTGCCGAAGCGGGCTATGACAGCACCTTCTGGGCTAACAACGAGGTCATCAAGCGCACCGCTGAGGAGCAGGCCATCGCTCAGGGTACCGTGGATCTCTATCAGTCACGCCTCGACAGTGTCGCCAACTACCAGGCTTCGCTGCCCCCGCTGCAGCGTCTGGCCGACCGACTGGAGCGCTTCGGCGCGGCCATCCCGCAGGAGAAGGTCTATGTCCACATGGACAATACCGGCTATTTCCTGGGCGACACCATCTGGTTCGCGGCTTACCTGCGCAAGACCAACACCGACACGCCCAGCCGCATGAGCCGCGTCCTCTATGCCGAACTATGGAACCACGACGGCTACCTCGTGGAGCGCAAGCTCATCGAGATGAAGGACGGGCGCGGTCACGGCTTCTTCGCACTGCCCGACACGCTCTACTCCGGCTACTTCGAGCTGCGCGCCTACACGCGCTGGCAACTCAACTGGGGACAGACGGAACACTTCCACGCATGGTACTCGGAGTACTGGTTCTATAACAAGGCGATGGCCAAGGACTTCTTCCGCGACTACGAGAAGCTCTACTCACGCGTCTTCCCCGTCTATGACAAGCCCCGACAGCCGGGTGATTTCTACAAGGACATGACCCTGCGCCCGCTGCGCCGCTATTTCAAGAGTGCACCGAAGCCCGCCGAGCTGCGCCTCTCGCTGTTCCCCGAGGGCGGCAACCTCGTGGCCGGAGTGCCTTGTCGCGTTGCCTTTGAGGCGGCGACCAGCGAGGGTGAGGTGCGCGATGGAACGCTGGTGCTGAAAGTGAAAAGCGGTAAGGGCTACGAACTCCTCAGCGTGAGAACCGAGAACCGAGGTCGCGGCACCTTCACCTTCACGCCACAGGAGGGAACGAAGTACGAAGCGGTGTTTAGACCCACCCCCGGCCCCTCCCGTGAGGGAGGGGAGTTGGCTGGCGCACAGACTTCTCGAGGACAAGAAAGTCTCCCCTCACGGGGAGATTTAGAGGGGTCTGTGTCCCAAACGATCACGAACGTGAAGGCCGAGGGCGTCAGCCTGCAGGTGCATCGCGACAGCCTCACAGGCGACTGGCGCTTCGACATCGCTGCGGCGGGAAAGGCTGCTGAGCAGCCGCTGGGTCTCACGGTCATGCACGAAGGCAAGCT
>CAMKTN010000068.1 GCA_946415705.1 uncultured Prevotellaceae bacterium | reverse complement strand
GGCGTTCTCCTTGTTCTTGGGCTGGTCGCGCGTCTCGGTGTTCTCGATGAGAATCTCTTCCTCCTCACCCGTGTAGGGGTCTTTATATTGATAGCGCAGACGTACGCCGGACTCCACCTTGTTCACGTTCTGACCGCCGGCACCGCTGCTGCGGAAGGTGTCCCATGAGATGCGGGCCTGCTCGATGTTCACCTCGATGGAGTCATCCACGAGGGGTGTGACGAAGACAGAGGCGAAGCTGGTCATGCGCTTGCCCTGGGCATTGTAGGGCGACACACGCACGAGGCGGTGCACGCCGTTCTCACCCTTGAGGTAGCCGTAGGCGTAGTCGCCCATAATCTCAAGGGTGCATGACTTGATGCCGGCATCGTCGGCTTCGAGGAGGTTGCTAACGACACATTTGTAGCCGTTCTGCTCGGCCCACCGCATATACATACGCATCAGCATCTGCGCCCAGTCCTGCGCCTCGGTGCCACCGGCACCGGAGTTGATCTTGAGGACGGCATCCATCGAGTCCTCCTCGCGCTGCAGCATATTACGCAGCTCCAGGACTTCGATGGAATCGATGGTTTTGGCATATAGTTCGTCCACCTCCTGTTCGGTGACAAGGTCTTCCTTATAGAATTCAAAGGCGGTGGCAAGTTCCTCTGCAAGGGTGTTTACCTCGGCATAGCCCTTGATCCATTTCTCAAGGCCCTTGACTTTCTTCATCTGCTCCTCGGCACGCTTGGCATCCTCCCAGAAGTCGGGGGCTTGGGTGCGAAGCTGCTCCTCTTCATATTCCATCTGCTTGCGGGGAATATCGAGGTATTTACAGAGCGCCTCCACGCGCTCCTGGGTTTCTTTTAACTGTTCTTGGGTGATCACGTATTATTGATGAATGATGATTTATGATTGATGAATGATCCTTAATCTTTAATCCTTAATCTTTAATCTTTAATCCTTAATCCTTAATCTTTAATCTCTAATCTCTAATCTTTAATCCTTAATCTTTAATCCTCATACATAGCATCTATCAGTTCTTTGTAGTTCTTGGCGATGACGGGGCGGCGCATCTTCAGGGTGTTGGTGAGCTCGCCCTTCTCCATCGAGAAGGGTTCCGGCAGGAGGGTGATGCGCTTCACCTGCTCGTATTGGGCGAACTCCTGTTGCAGCATGGAGATGCGGTCCAGCATCATCTTCACCACCAACGGATTGGCGCAGAGCTGCTCGCGCGACTCGAAGGCGATGGCGTTGTCTTCGGCCCATTTCTCCAGAAGGCTGTAGTCCGGGATGACGAGGGCGGAGACGAACTTACGCTCATCGGCAATAATCGCGATTTCATCGATGTATCTATCCACCACGAACTTGGATTCCAGGGCCTGCGGAGAGATATACTTACCGTTGCTGGTCTTGAAGAGGTCTTTGATGCGGTCGGTGAGGAAGAGCTCGCCGTTCTTAATGTAGCCGCTGTCGCCGGTGTGGAACCAGCCATCCTTGTCGATGGCCTGTGCCGTCATCTCAGCCTTACGGTAATAGCTCTTAGTGATGGTGTCGCCCTTGAGGAGGATCTCGTTGTTCTCGCCGAAGCTAATCTCGATGCCGGCGAGGACGCGACCTACGGAGCCGATGCTGACGGGGGAGTCATGCCAGTCGCAGCTGACGGTGGCGGTGGTCTCGGTGAGGCCGTAGCCGGCGGTCATATTGATACCGCAGGAGTGCACGAATTCCTCCACCTCACGCGGGATGGCAGCACCTGCTGTGGGGAAGAAGTGGGCGTTCTCCAGGCCGAGCGTCTTCTTGAGGAGGGATATGATGGTCTTCTCGTAGAAGGCATAGCGCAGCTTCAGCTGCAGCGGCGGGATGATGCCCCGCATCTTGTAATCGACATTGTATTTCTTTCCTATCGCCAGCGCATCCAGCATCAGCTTACGCTGCATGGCACTGCTGGTGGCAATCTTCTCCTGCACGCCCGCATACACCTTCTCCCAGAAGCGCGGCACGGCGGCCATGCAGGTGGGGTGTACCTCGCGCAGCGTCATCAGGATGTCCTGCGGCTTGAGGTTGATGGCGAGCTGCGCGCCACGACTCAGGCACCAGTAGCTCCAGGCGCGCTCGAAGACATGGGTGAAGGGCAGGAAGCACATGATGACATCCTTTTCCGAGAGGTGCATGATGTGGTCGTTGGCCGGGATGGCGGCGGCATACATGCGATAGGTGAGGGTGACGCCCTTGGAGACACCCGTGGTGCCGCTGGTATAGAGGATGTTCACCAGGTCGTCAGGCTGCACGCTGGCGGCACGCGCTGCCACCTCGTCGGCAAAGGGGAAGCCCTCGCCCTGCTGCAGGAACTCGTCGAAGTAGAGCGACACCTGATCCTGCGGGTTCTTCTGCACCGCACGGTCGAAGATGATGAGGCGCTCCAGCGTAGGGCACATCTTGAGGACGCGGAAAGCGGTATCGTACTGATACTGCTCGCCCACGAAAACGAAGCGGATGGCGGCATCCTTGATCATATATTGAATCTGCGCCTCGCTGCTGGTGGCATAGAAGGGGATACTCACGGCACGGATGCCATAGGTGCCGAAGTCCACACAGACGCTCTCGGGCTTGTTCTGCGAGAAGACGGCGATGTTCTCCTGCACGCCCACGCCCATCTTCAACAGCGCATTGGACACCAGCGACACGCGCTTGGAGAATTCGTTCCATGAGATAGTGCGCCACGTGGCTGTGGCATAGTCGCGATAGCTCAGCGCCACGCGGTCGCCATAGACCTTGGCCTGCTCGTGAATGAGCACGGAAAGAGAAGCCTGATTCAACATAAGCGATAGCATTTGACAGAAAAGATGGGACAAAGGTAGTGAAAAGTTGAGAGTTTAGAGTTGAAAGTGGAGAGTTTTGTGTGAAAAGGTGTAAGTTTTTTCCTTTTTGGCTCATGAAGTGTCACTTTTCCTGAAAAAACAACGCTTTTATGACATGATAAAAGAATTTTTCATTACCTTTGCCGCTGCAAGACGCAAAAACCACCATGAGCGACCCCTCATCCCTGACCGACGAAGCCGTTGCACTCCTGCGACAACTCATCGCCACGCCGCGCACCAGCCGCGACGAAGGTGCGGCGGCAGACGTGCTGCACGATTTCATCGCGCAGCGGCAATGCGATGCCGATGGGCGCGAATGGTTCTCGCTACAGCGCGACGGCCACAACCTGTGGTGCATCGCCCGCGACTACGACGCCGGGCGCCCCACCCTGCTGCTCAACGCACATATCGACACGGTGAAGCCCGTGAGCGCCTGGCAGCGCGACCCCTTCACGCCGACGCTGGAGGGCGACCGCCTCTATGGTCTCGGCAGCAACGACGACGGCGCCTCGCTGGTGGCATTGCTGCAGGTATTCCGTGTGTTGGTGACGCGCCCGCAGCGCTGCAATTTCATCTTCCTGGCCTCCGCCGAGGAGGAGGTGTCGGGGCGCGACGGCGCCTCACGTGCCCTGAAGCAGCTGCCACCCATCAGCGTAGCCCTCGTGGGCGAGCCCACGAAGATGCAGCCCGCCATCGCCGAGAAAGGCCTGATGGTGCTGGACTGCACGGCCCACGGCAAGGCAGGTCATGCCGCGCGCGACGAAGGCGACAACGCCATCTACCACGCGATGCAGGACATCGAATGGTTCCGCAGCTACCGTTTCCCCGAGAGCTCACCGCTGCTGGGACCCGTGAAGATGAGTGTCACCATCGTGCAGGCCGGCACCCAGCATAACGTGGTGCCCGACAGCTGTACGTTCACGGTGGATGTGCGCTCCAACGAGTGCTACACCAACCAAGATATATATGAACAGGTGCGCGCGCACGTAAAGAGCGAGGTGACGGCACGCTCCTTCCGCCTCAACTCATCCTCCATCAACGAACAGCACCCGCTGGTGCAGCGCGCGCTGGCACTGGGAGCGACCCTGAACGGAGAGCAACGCCGCACCTTCGGGTCGCCGACACTCTCCGACCAAGCGCTGATGTCATGGCCTTCGCTGAAGATGGGTCCCGGCGACAGCGCCCGCAGCCACACCGCCGACGAATACATCCGTATCCCCGAAATACAAAACGCCATTGAGGAGTACCTGTCCATGCTCGACGGCATCGTCCTCTAAGCTACTAACTTACTATATGAACAACCCTTCAGAGAAACACTACTGCCTCATCTTAGCCGGAGGCATCGGAAGCCGTCTGTGGCCCGCCAGCCGCGAGCACTTCCCCAAACAATTCATGGACTTTGCAGGCACCGGGCGCACGCTGATCCAGCAGACCTACGACCGCTTTGCTCGCTTCATCCGTCCCGAAAACATCTTTGTCAGCACGCTGCAGTCCTATACGCCGATTCTGCAGGAGCAGCTGCCACAGCTGCCCCGCGAGCAGATCCTCGAGGAGCCCGTGCGCCGCGGCACCCTCGCACCTGTGACATGGGCCACGACGGTTATCCTGCGCCGCTGTCCCGAGGCGTGCATCGTCCTGTCCCCCTCGGATCAGGTCATCTACGGCGACGACCAGTTCGACAACGACCTCCTGCATGCCCTTCAAACGATGGAGCACCACAACGGCGTCATCAACATGGGCGTGCCCCCGACCCGACCCGAGACGGGCTACGGCTATGTGCAAATGGGCGAATCCATCGAGGAAGAACAGCGCATCTACCATGTCAAGACGTTCACGGAGAAACCCGACGAACACTTCGCCCAGATGTTCATGGAGAGCGGTGAGTTCCTGTGGAACACAGGCCTCTTCGTCTTCGGTGCCCACTACATGCTCAACAATATCATCAAGCACGTGCCCGAGTATCAGGATGTGTATCCCTCACTTGCCACCTACCCCGTGCTGCCCAATCTGTCGATGGAGCATGCCGTGCTGGAGCATACCGGCCACAGCTACGTACAGAAGTGCCGCTTCGGATGGGCCGACCTGGGCACATGGCAAGGCATCGCCACCGATGCCCTCCACGCGCCGCAGATCAACACCCCACATCCTCCCTCCGACGTAAAGACTGACGGCCGCGGCAATGTCACCGTCCACAGCGAAGCCCTCTTCGATAATGCCGAGGGCAACATCGTGCGCCTGCCCTCAGGGCACCTCGCCGCCATCAGCGGTCTCAAGGACTTCGTCGTCACCGAGGAAGGCGGCGTCCTCATGATCTGTCCCAAGGACGATGCCGCCGCCATGCGGCGCCTCCAAACCCTCGCCCACATCGACGAGCTGAATGAATGACCGCACGTTTTCCATAGAGCGCATACGAATGAAGGCCACCGATGGGGTGGCCTTCTGCTGTGATGAGGTTTCGTGTGCTTTAGTCTTTGATGAGACGGCGGTCATTCATCCAGCTCGGTGGAGTTACTCGTTGCCTGCGGCTGTGCCTTTGGGCAGCGTCTGGCTGAGCATCAGGGAACCGACGAGGGCGGAGGCGAGGGTGCCACAGAGGATGCCGAGCTTGGCTTCGTTGAGCATCTCAGCGGCTTCTGCGCCAAGGTGGGCGGGATAGCTCAGGGCGGCGATGAACATGCTCACCGTGAAGCCGATGCCGCAAATCATGCAGACGCTGGCAAAGGACTTCCAGTTGCCACCTGCAGGCATCTGACAGATACCAAGCTTGATGCTGAGCCATGAGAAACTCAGCACACCTGTGAACTTGCCGATGAGGAGGCCGAGGAACACACCGAGGGCTACGCCGTCGAAGAGGCTCATGAAGCTCATGCCGTCAAAGTTGACACCTGCATTGGCAAAGGCAAAGACGGGGATAACCATGCGGTTGATGGGCAGTGTGAGGTAGTCCTCAATGTCCTGCAGCGGTGAGATGAGATAGTCGGAAGCAGTCTCGATGCGACGCAGCAGCTGGATGTCCTGCTTATCGACGACCATAGGTTTAGTGCGGTCAGCCTCGCTGAATTCGATATCGGGATAGTGTTTTAGTTCCTCGCGTATATATTCCATATAATAACGTGTGCCGCGCGTGAGGTTGGCAGGTATGCAGAATGCCAGCACCACGCCGGCAATGGTAGCGTGGATGCCGGAGTTGAGCACCATATACCACAGGATGAAGCCGAAGAACATGTAGAACTGCTTCAGACGCATATCGCGACGGTTGCCCCACAGCAGGATGCAGACGACGACGGCTGCGCCTAAGAGGTACTTCCACGCGAGGCCTTCGCTGTAGAACAGCGCGATGACGATGATGCCGCCGAGGTCATCGGCAACGGCAAGGGCTGCCAGGAAGATTTTCAAGCCCAACGGCACGCGCTTCCCAAACATAGAGAGCACGCCAAGGGAGAAGGCGATATCCGTAGCCATCGGGATGGCACAGCCACGCTCCATCAGGGGGTGACCGTAGCAGACAAGGAAGAAGACGATGACTGGCATCAACATACCACCGCAAGCGCCGATGATAGGAAGCATTGCTTTCTGACGGCTGCTGAGTTCACCGCAGAGAACCTCACGTTTGATTTCCAGACCTACACTCAGGAAGAAAAAGAACATCAGGAAATCATTGATGAAGTCCATCAGCGTCATGGCGTGACCGCCATGGCTGAAGACATTGAAACTGCCGATGCTTAGGGATACAGGTTGCTGCCATAAAGAAGCGTAAAAGTCTTTGGTGGCCGGAAGGTTGGCTAAGACAAGAGCCAGGATGGTGGCTCCTATGAGTAAGGCACTGGCGCTGACATTGCGTCTGAAGACTCCCAAGATGGAAGTATCATTCATTTTTTTCACCATATCTTTTTGAGTTTTAAAGTTAAAGCTACGAGTTTAAAGTTTACAATTTAAGGGGGACTGCAAGCGGCCCCTTTCGTAAATGCGGGTGCAAAGGTACGACTTTTTCTGATAAGGTGTTCATCACAAGGCAAGAAAAAGCGGAAAAAGCATACGCTTTTCCCGCTTTCAATGGTTGTTTTTTATCCTAACTGTTTACTGTTCCGCGATGAAACGGGCCATCTCATCCTTCAGTGCATAGGCACTCTTGAAAAGGGTGAGCTGGTTCTTGACACGGTCGAGGTTATGCTCGGGATACTTACATTTCCAGTACTTGTCGCCGCTGATGTAGTCCCATAGGAAGCGTACGGCCTGCATGTAGGGGAAGAGCGTGGCGGCGTAAGGCAGCATCTCCTTCTCCAGCGGCGTGAGGAAGCTCTTGGCGGAACGCAGGTAGCCACGCGTGAAGGCCTTGAAGATCTCCATGTTGAAGCCCACCTTGGAGAGGTCGGGATCGTCCTCGGCGGTGAAGTTGGCGGCGGTGCGGAGGAAGTCACCGTAGTCGGAGAAGATGAAGTTGGGCATCACGGTGTCGAGGTCGATGACACAGAG
>CAMKTN010000067.1 GCA_946415705.1 uncultured Prevotellaceae bacterium | reverse complement strand
ATGGGCAAGATCATCACGATGCCCGACTTCCTGAAGTTCCGCTACACACAGCGCACAGGTTCATGGCTTAGCATCATTACCCTTGTAGCCTATATCCTGACGAAGGTCAGCGTGACGGCGCTGACGGGTGGTATCTTCTTCAAGTACCTCTGGGGCCTGAACTTCTGGGTTGGCGCCATCGGCCTGATTCTCATCACCACCGTCTTCACCGTCTTCGGCGGCATGAAGGGTGTGATGACGCTCTCCACCATCCAGACACCTATCCTCATCATCGGTTCCTTCCTCGTCCTGTTCCTCGGCCTGGCCACCCTCGGCGGCGGTAGCATCGCTGAAGGTTGGACGAGCATGATGGACTACTGCTCGCAGCTCAACAATGGCTACGGCACGACGCACATGTTCCACTGGGAAGAGGGAGATGGGATGTACCAGGAATACCCGGGCTTTGTGGTATTCCTCGGTGCTTCAATCATCGGTTTCTGGTACTGGTGCACCGACCAGCACATCGTGCAGCGTGTCCTGGGTCAGGTTCCTGGCGAGGACAACGCAGAGGTGATGAAGCGCGCACGCCGCGGCACCATCGCTGCCGGCTTCTTCAAGGTGCTGCCCTGCTTCATGTTCCTCATCCCCGGCATGATTGCTGCCGCCCTGGCACAGAAGGGTGCCATCGAACTGGATGAGACTGATGCCGCCTTCGCCATCATGGTGCAGAACGTCCTGCCCGCAGGTATCAAGGGCATCGTGACCATCGGCTTCATCTGCGCCCTCGTGGCTTCCCTTGCAGCCTTCTTCAACAGCTGCGCCACGCTCTTCACGGAGGATTTCTACAAGCCCCTGAAGAAGGGCATGAGCGAGGCTCACTACGTCCTCGTTGGCCGCATCGCCACCGTCGTGGTCGTCGTCCTTGGCTTCGCATGGCTGCCCGTTATGATGAGCATGGACACCCTCTACAACTATCTCCAGGGCATCCAGTCGCTGCTGGCCCCCGCCATGGTGGTCATCTTCGCCTGCGGTATTCTCTCTAAGAAAGTCACCCCGAAGGCTGGTGAGTACACCCTCATCTTCGGCTTCCTCATCGGTATGCTGCGCCTCGTGACCAACGTCATCACCGACACCGGTCGCGCCACGATGGATGGTGCCTTCTGGGATGCTACGGCTTGGTTCTGGCAGACCAACTGGCTCGTCTTCGAGTGCTGGCTGCTGGTGTTCCTCTTCGTGTTCATCTACGTGGTGTCCATGGTAACGCCCAAGCCCACAGCCGCACAGATTGATGCCATCACCTTCACTGGCGACTTCAAGAAGAGCATCAAGGAGAGCTGGGGCGCCTTTGACATTATCGGCTCGCTCATCGTCATCGGCATGTGCGCTTGCTTCTACTGGTATTTCTGGTAATTACACTCATAAGCGGGGAGTGGGGAGCAACCCCTCTCCACTCCCTACCCTTTTCTCATACGATTCCTTAATATATTATCAATGAGACACACTTCTAACACAAGAATGAGCACTACGTTCTATCAGCAATACCCGAAATTCCATGTGGCTGTTGACTGCATTATCTTCGGGTTCAATAAGGGCCAACTGAAGGTTCTTTTACAGAAGCGTCCCTTCGAGCCCCGACAGGGCGAATGGTCGCTCATGGGCGGTTTTGTCAATCGAGATGAAGATATCGACGACGCCGCCAAGCGCGTACTGCGTTCGCTGACAGGCCTTCACGACCTGTATATGCGGCAGGTAGGCGCCTTCGGTTCCGTACATCGTGATTCCGGAAACCGAGTAGTATCCATCGCGTATTTTGCATTAGTAGATATCGACAAGGTCAGTAGCGACCTCAACTATCAGAACGCTGCTTATTGGGAAGATTTAGAGAACCTTCCCCCTCTCCTCTTCGACCATCAGGAGATGGTACGAAAGGCGCTGCTGTGCCTGCGCACACTGGTGTCCTCACGCCCCATCGGTTTCCATCTGTTGCCGCCGCTGTTCACACTCACGCAGCTGCAGCAGCTCTACGAGGCCATCCTGGGCGACAGCATCGACAAGCGCAACTTCCGCAAACGCATCAACGAGATGCCGTTTATCGAGAAGACGGAAGAAATCGACCGCAAGACCTCCAAGCGTGGAGCAATCCTCTATCGCTTCAATGAACGTGCCTTTGACGAGGTGAAGATATTCAAACTCTGAGCCCTCAACCATATACTTTAAACTTTAAACCTTAAACTTTAAACTAAACAATAACATGTTAGAAGAACTCAAACAGAAAGTATTCAAGGCCAACCTTGACCTCGTCAAGCAGGGCCTCGTCATCTTCACGTGGGGTAACGTCTCCGGCATCGACCGTGAGAAGGGCCTCGTAGTCATCAAACCCAGCGGCGTCAGCTACGACGAGATGAAAGCCTCTGACATGGTTGTCGTGGATCTCGAAAGCGGCAAGGTGGTCGAGGGCGACCTCAATCCCAGCAGCGACACCCCCACACACCTTGTATTATATAAGGCCTTCCCCAACATCCAAGGTGTCGTTCACACGCACAGCACCTATGCCACCGCCTTCGCACAGGCAGGCCGCGACATTCCCAACATCGGCACAACGCACGCCGACTACTTCTACCAGAACATCCCCTGCACACGTGATATGACGGAGGCTGAGGTGAAGGGTCAGTACGAGTTGGAGACAGGTAATGTCATCGTGGATGAGATCCTGAACATTCGCAAGATCAACCCCGACCACACGCCCGCCGTCCTCGTGAAGAACCACGGTCCGTTCTCCTGGGGTACCTCTCCCGACAATGCCGTGTATAACGCAAAGGTCATGGAGCAATGCGCCAAGATGGCCTTCATCGCCTTCAGCGTGAACCCCGAGCTCACTATGAACCCGCTCCTCATCGAGAAGCACTACATGCGTAAGCATGGTCCCAATGCCTATTACGGCCAGAAGAAGAAGTAACAAAATCTTATTTACTAACTATAGACCCATTGCCCCTATTGGTCTTCCCCCTTTGGGGGGATAAGAGGGGGGCCTTAAGAAATGTTTGAAAACTTTGAGATTTGGTGGGTAACTGGTGCACAGTTGCTCTACGGAGGTGACGCCGTCGTAGCTGTTGACGCTCACTCCAAGGAAATGGTTGAAGGCCTCAATAAGAGCGGCAACATCCCCGTGAAGATTGTCTATAAGGGCACAGCCAACAGCTCCAAGGAAGTGGAGCAGGTCATGCTGGCTGCCAACAACGACGAGAAGTGCGTAGGTATCATCACATGGATGCACACCTTCTCGCCCGCTAAGATGTGGATCAAGGGCTTGCAGCAACTGCAGAAGCCTCTCCTGCACTTCCACTCACAGTACAACGCCGAGATTCCTTGGGGTGAGATTGACATGGACTTCATGAACCTCAACCAGAGCGCTCACGGCGACATCGAGTTCGGACACATCTGCACCCGCATGCGTGTAGCTCGCAAGGTCGTTTGCGGCTACTGGAAGGATGAGAAGGCACAGAAGCAGATTGCCGTGTGGGCTCGCGTTGCTGCCGGCGTTGCTGATGCACACAACGTACGCTGCCTCATGTTCGGTATGAACATGAACAACGTGGCTGTCACCGATGGCGACCGCGTAGAGTTCGAGCAGCGTCTGGGCTACCATGTTGACTACTACCCCGTCAGCAGCCTCATGGACTACTACAAGAAGGTCACCGATGCAGAAGCCGACGCACTCGTTGAGGAGTACAAGAAGCTTTACACCATCAAGATCGACGAGAGCGGTGAGAAAGTATATTGGGAGAAAGTACACAACGCTGCCAAGGCTGAGATTGCACTGCGCCGCGTGCTGAAGGATGAGGGCGCTACAGCCTTCACCACCAACTTCGACGACCTCGGCGATGCCGACATCGACGATCCCAACTTCTGCGGCTTCGACCAGATCCCCGGCCTCGCCAGCCAGCGTCTGATGGCTGAAGGCTATGGTTTCGGTGCCGAAGGCGACTGGAAGACTGCCTGCCTCTATCGCACCCTCTGGGTCATCCAGCAGGGCATGCCCACCGGCTGCTCCTTCCTCGAGGACTACACCCTCAACTTCGCCGGCGACCGCAGCTCCTGCCTGCAGAGCCACATGCTCGAGGTATGTCCCCTTATCGCTGTCGAGGACAAGCCTAAGCTCGAAGTACACTTCCTCGGCATCGGTATCCGCAAGCAGCAGACCGCCCGCCTCGTGTTCACCTCCAAGACCGGTGCCGGTCTGAAGGCTACCGTTGTGGATCTCGGCAACCGCTTCCGCCTCATCTCTCAGGAGGTTGAGTGCATCGAGCCGAAGCCCATGCCCAAACTGCCTGTAGCCAGCGCACTTTGGATTCCCCAGCCCACCTTCGAAATCGGTGCTGCTGCATGGATTCTCGCTGGCGGCACACACCACAGCGCCTTCTCCTATGACATCAACGAAGAGTACTGGGAGGACTTCGCTGAGATCTGCGGCATCGAGTATGTCAAGATCAACAAGCAGACCAACATCGCCGACTTCAAGCAGACCCTCCGCAACAACGAGGTTTACTACATGTTTAATAAAGCGTTGAAGTAATTTCTTTTTAAGGGAACAGAGTAACAAGGGATTGAAACCTCTGATACTCTGTTCCCTTTTTCAAATAATGAAGAATTATATTCTTACCCTCATTTGCCTAACTGCTGTTCTATTGTTAACCGCGTGTGATCCAGGGGCAGCTGCTATTTATACTATAAATAATACTTCAGATAGTACTATAACCATTACATTTAACGATTTAATTCCCTCGGATTTATATGACATTTATGAAGATAATGATAATCGTCGCATCGGAATATACGACACAGTCTTCACTCTTCATAGTCACGGACATCTCAAAGTAGAATTTGTGGAAATGAGTGCTTCTATTCCACCACACAAACCTTTATGGGATTTCATCAAAAGCATATCATGTGGTAATAGAATTCTTTCTCCAGCAGAATGGAGTGAGGAGAATTGGAGATCAACTCACGAAAAATCAACTTTTGAGGAAACAATGACTTTTGATTTGACAATTAATAATTAAAAAATGACAGCAAAACAGATTATAGAAAGTGGTCGCGCCATTCTCGGTATCGAGTTTGGCTCGACCCGCATTAAGGCTGTGCTCATCGACCCTGAGAACAAGCCTATCGCACAGGGTTCCCACACATGGGAGAACCAGCTCGTAGATGGGCTGTGGACCTACAGCACAGAGGCTATCTGGTACGGTCTGCAGGACTGCTACGCTGACCTACGCAAGAATGTGCTGAAGGAGTACGACTGCGAGATCGAGGCCCTTGCCGCCATCGGTTTCTCGGCTATGATGCACGGCTACATGCCTTTCAACAGCAAGGGCGAGATCATGGTGCCTTTCCGCACATGGCGCAACACCAACACGGGCAAGGCTGCCGCTGAGCTGAGCGAGCTCTTCAACTACAACATTCCCCTTCGCTGGAGCATCAGCCACTTGTACGAAGCCATCCTCGACAACGAGGAGCACGTGGGTGACATCAAGTTCCTGACCACCCTGGCCGGCTATGTTCACTGGCAGGTGACGGGTCAGAAGGTGCTGGGCGTGGGCGATGCCAGCGGTATGATCCCCGTAGATCCCTTCACGAAGACCTACGATGCCACGATGGTGACCAAGTTCGACAAGCTCATCGAGCCCCGCGGCTTCTCCTGGAAGCTGTTGGACATCCTGCCCAAGGTGCTCGTGGCTGGTGAGAACGCAGGCTTCCTGACCCCCGAAGGTGCCCAGAAACTCGACGTCAGCGGCCATCTGAAGGCAGGCATCCCCGTATGTCCTCCCGAGGGCGACGCAGGCACTGGTATGGTAGCTACGAACGCCGTGCGCCAGCGCACAGGTAACGTCAGCGCCGGCACCAGCTCGTTCTCCATGATTGTGCTGGAGAAGCCGCTCACGAAGCCCTACGAGGTGCTCGACATGGTGACAACGCCCGACGGCAGCCTCGTGGCCATGGTGCATTGCAACAACTGCACCAGCGAGATCAACGCGTGGGTGAAGATGTTCAAGGAGTACCAGGAGCTGCTCGGCGTGAAGCAGAGCACCATGGACCTCTACTCCACCCTCTTCAACGTAGCGCTCACGGGCGATGCCGACTGCGGCGGTCTGATGGCCTACAACTACATCTCGGGTGAGCCCGTCACGGGTCTCATGGACGGTCGTCCCCTGTTCGTGCGCTCTGCCAACGATAAGTTCACCCTCGCCAACTTCATGCGTGCTCAGCTCTACGGCGCCATCGGCGTGCTGAAGATCGGCAACGACATCCTGTTTAACGAGGAGAAGGTGCAGGTGGATCGCATTATGGGTCACGGCGGCTACTTCACGACGCCGAAGGTGGGTCAGCGCATGCTGGCTGCCGCCCTCAACTCGCCCATCTCCGTGATGGAGACCGCAGGCGAAGGCGGCGCATGGGGTATCGCCCTGCTGGCCGGCTTCATGGTGAACAACGCCAAGGGTCTCACGCTCCCCGACTATCTCGACCAGGTTGTCTTCGCAGGCAACACAGGTGTCGAGGTGGCTCCCACCAAGGAAGATGTCGAGGGTTTCAACCGCTACATCGAGAACTACAAGCAGAGTTTGCCCATCGAGCAGGCCGCCGTGCAGTACAAGAAGTAGGAACCTACACATCAAAAACAAAGAAGGCGTGGCCTCGAGGGTCACGCCTTCTTCTTGTGCGTTATTGAAAGTTGCTACTTTGCTGTGAAGATTAGTCCTGAAGAATGCCTGAATTAGTTCTTGAAGAAATCTTGGACGGCCTCGTTGGGGACCATCTTCTCATCGAAGGAGTAAGAACCTTTTTCGTTCTTCACCATCTTGATGACCTTTGTGTAGCTACGGCCATCGGTCTTACCCGTTTGCAGGGTTGCGACTGTTTTCTTTGCCATGTTGCTTCAGTTTTTATTTGATTTCCTTGTGAACCGTCATGCGCTTGAGTATCGGATTATACTTCTTCAACTCGAGGCGCTCAGGGGTGTTCTTTCTGTTCTTCGTGGTGATGTAGCGGGAGGTGCCGGGGAGGCCGCTCTCCTTCATTTCCGTGCATTCGAGAATCACCTGTACTCTATTGCCTTTAGCTTTCTTTGCCATGATTTACTACGTTTTGAATGTTAACGACTCAGATGGCTCTGCTCACTGAAGGTAGCCCTTTTCAGCAGCACGCTTGATAGCGGCATCGAGACCAATCTTGTTAATCAAGCGCAGACCGGCAGCCGAGATATTCAGGCTGATCCAGCAGTCTTCCTCGACCCAGTAGAACTTCTTGGTAAAGAGGTTCACGTCGAAGACACGCTTTGTGCGGCGCTTAGAGTGCGA
>CAMKTN010000066.1 GCA_946415705.1 uncultured Prevotellaceae bacterium | reverse complement strand
CGGTTAGCCTCTGCCATACGGTGCATATCCTCCTTACGCTTGAAGGCACCACCCTGCTCATTGTAGGCATCCATGATCTCAGCAGCGAGCTTGTCGGCCATAGTCTTGCCGCCACGCTTGCGTGCGAATGCGATCATATTCTTCATGCTGACGCTTTCCTTACGGCTGGGACGGATTTCCGTCGGCACCTGGAACGTAGCGCCACCGATACGGCGGCTCTTGACCTCAACTTGGGGAGTGACCTTCTGGAGAGCTTCCTTCCAAATCTCGAGGGGAGTCTTCTCCTCAGCCTGCATCTTGTTCTTCACGATCTCCAGTGCATCGTAGAAAATACGATAGGAGATGCTCTTCTTGCCGTCATACATCAAGTGGTTGACGAACTTCGACACCTTCACGTCGCCGAATACGGGATCGGGAAGGACTTGTCTTTTCTTTGGTTTTGCTTTACGCATTGTTTTGTGTGATTTTAAATTTGTTTGGCTGTATTCGTCTGTTCTTCAACGCCGCTGTCCTCGTCCCGAGGAGCTCTGCAGCATTTACTCAACCGCGTTTCTACAACACAAAACTGTTTGTTCTTTGTTCTGAATAGCTTACTTCTTAGCAGCCTTCGGGCGCTTGGCACCGTACTTCGAACGGCGCTGAGTGCGATTGGCCACGCCGGCGGTGTCCAGAGTGCCGCGGACGATGTGGTAACGTACACCGGGGAGATCCTTTACACGGCCGCCGCGGACCAGCACGATGCTGTGCTCCTGCAGGTTGTGACCCTCTCCGGGGATGTAGCTGTTGACTTCTTTCGTGTTCGTAAGGCGCACACGCGCTACCTTACGCATGGCGGAGTTAGGCTTCTTAGGAGTGGTTGTGTACACGCGAACGCAAACACCACGACGCTGGGGACAGTTGTCCAGCGCGGGGCTCTTGCTCTTGTCCACAAGCACCTTGCGGCCTTTCCGCACGAGTTGTTGGATTGTTGGCATAGTTTTTTTGTTTTTTTTGTTATTATATATTGTATATTTTTGTATCTTAATACGTTGCAAACGGGCATACTATGCCCATTCGGGCTGCAAAAGTACATAAAAATCTGCAAAGTACAATGCTCCGAGGGTCTCAAAATCGCCTCGGAGGTGCAAAATCACTGCATTTTCTTTATTTTTTAAGATGATTTAACAGAATTAACGTCTCAAAAAAGCACTCATCAGCGTATTATTGTCCTTTGGGCAAAGGACATGAACGCTTCATCCACCGGTCCTTTACCCATGCTCCTGTGCTAACTCTTCAGCCCCTTATATATAATAAGGTACGCGCGCGAGGCCTTTTGCCCCCTTTTTTGCCGGTAGCTGCTCCGCGTCTTACAGGCGCCTGCATGGCTCTGACCAGCCGCCTGTCTGACGCAAAACAGCCGCCTGCACGAGATTGCGCAGGCGGCTGTACTTTGGATGGTCATTCCCGATCAGTTAATCTTGAAGGGGGAGATGGGTCCGTTTTGCGTCGGTGAAGAATCCTCAGGGAGCTTGATGGCGCCAAAACTCTTCTCGTAGTTGGCCATATTCTGCTCCAGCAGGCGCATGAGGCGTTTGGCCTGCACAGGGGACATCACCACACGGCTCTGCACATTGGCACGGGGCATTCCAGGGTGATGGAAAACAAAGTCCATGATGAATTCGGTGGGTGTAAACCCCATGATAGCCAGGTTGGAGTAAACGCCCTTCTCCACTTCCGGGGTCATGTTCACCTGAACCTGCCCTTGTTTCTGTTGTTCGTTGTTGTTAGCCATAGTGCAGTATCCTTTCAATAGAGATTAGAGACCGAGTTTCTTCTTGGCAGCGGCAGCAGCGTCGTCAATAGCCTTGTTGGCCTGCTCCTGGGCTTTCTGCTGGGCAGCAGCGGCAGCCTCTTCGCCCTTAGCCTTGGCAGCATCTACAGCTTCCTTTGCAGCTTCCTTGACAGCTTCGGGAGCAGCCTCCACGGCAGCCTTGGCAGCGTCCACGGCCTGCTGTGCAGCCTCGGCCTGCTCGGTAGCAGTAACAGCCACGCCATTGGCAGCGCTCGTAGCAGCCTCCAGCAGGCTGGAGGGCAGGTTCTCTACGTTGGAGAGAGCCTCGCTGATGGTGGTGCTGGCACCGATGGCCTTCAGCTTCTCTGCATTCTCGGCGATGAACTTGTTGATGGTCTCGGTGTAAGTCTTGGCAGCAGCCTCATCGCCCTTGGCGAGGAACTCGGCCACCTTCTCGGCCACCTGAGCGCCGATAGCCTTGATCTGCTCGGGGTCGGCGTTCTTGATCTGCTCCTGCAGAAGAGCAACCACCTGGCCTGCCTGCTCTGCGGGAGCGACTTCCTCCTCGGCCACGGTCTCGGTGGTGAGGCTGTCGAGTTCAGCTGTGTTGGAATTGGTCTTGCCGCCGCATGATGCGAGGCTGATTGCAGCTGCTGCAATCACGAGGGTCATAATCTTTTTCATTTTGCTTTTTCTTTTTTAAATGGTTGATAAAACTATTCGTTTACTATCTCGACGGATTCGCCATTGTGGCGAAAACCGGGGCAAATGTAGGTCAAAAGAACGAAAGCTGTGCAAGAATTGTGCTAAAATGTGTGAAGTCCGCATTTTTTGACCCTAAATTGCCACTGAAATACGTGTAAACGGGCTTCCCGCGAACGGAAGAGATGCCGGAAAGAGGAGCTGTCCGTTGCCATGTGGCTGCGTTGTCAGTAGAGGTAGAAACTCCATTTCCGGTCGCCCCTGCTCACCACCAGATTGTCGCCATCCAGCCGGTCAATTTTCAGCCGTATGTCGGTAAATGGGCTGAAGCCGAAATCGTTTTCCACGAGGAGGGTGTCTGCTGGGTCTTGCCTGACAGAGACGCACTGGATGAAAAGGCTGTCGCCGGAGTGCCGGAACTGCCCGTTCACCTCTCTTCTTCCGGCATTCCGGAACAGGCAGACAGAGCCTGAGAAACTGACATATTTGCCGTCGGCATCCATCAGCCGCCACTGACCGAACAGGCTGCCGGCCTCGCCCCCTTCCTGGCAGGAGGTGAGAAGGAAGACGGCGGATGCCAGGAGAACGATGTATTTACAGAATCTTGCCATGATAGCCAATTTTGATGTTGAACGTATAGCAATCGCCGTAGATGTTACCCTTGTCGAAGGCGAAGGCAGCGCTGAACTGCCAGGGTCCCAGGCTGTAGTTGCCCTGAATCATGACATCCAGCGAATGCTGTTTCTTCGGCAATGGCATGAAATAGGTTCCCTTGCCTTCCCGGTAGGAGCCTTTGACGAGATAGCTCAGGCGTCCGGTGACTTCACCGTTGACCCCCAGGTGCCATGCCCTGACGCGGTTGTCGCGGAATTGGGTGAAGCCGTCCTTATTATATATAGGTGAAGTGATCAGTGCGATGCCGGGTGTCATGCCGTAGTGCGTGTAACTGTTGTAGCAACTGTTGTTGTAGTAATTGTCGTTGCCCACGACAAAGTCTGTAATCTGGCTGCGCATCGGCTCAGGATAGTCGTTGCCGTCCCAATGCAGGGGACCAGACTGATTGGTGCTCTGGAAATATTCGGCTACGACTCCGCGCACATACTGACGCCCCTCCGAACGGTTCTTATATTCCAGTCCCCAGAGACCGTCCCAGCCGTTGCCCTTCCGGATGCCGGAACCGTCCTCGAAGGGGTTGTCGAGGTAAGCCTGCACCTGATGGTTACTGTTGATGTTCCATCCGATCTGAGCCGTCATGACACCCACGTGGTTGCCGTAAACCCAGTCTTCCGGTGAGCCGTTCTCGAAATAGTTCTTGTCGCCGCGGCAGAGGAAGACGCCCCATATATTTTTCAGGTCCACGGCCTTCGATTTGGACTGAAGGGACAGTGTGCCGTCGGCGTTCCTGACGTACATGTACTTCGTCCCGCCAAACTGTGCCATGTGTTCGATACCCACCATGGCAAAGAACCGCTTTTCGGGATTCGTGCGGATGTACAGATGTTTCTGGTGCATATAGATGCCTGTGGCATAATAACTGTTCAAATTACCGTTTGGCGTTTCACCCCGGTAGAAGGCATCTTCGCGATAATTACCATCTAAGAAACGTCCGTAGCCGCCGTCGAAATCCACCTGAATCCACTTCCTGGTGAAAGGGACGTCCCAGAAACCGTTGGTGCCGATATGCAACTGGGCGAAGGGCTTGGCATTGGTGCCCTTGGTGAACGAGCCTATTGAGAGCAAGTCGTTGCGCACCACCGCAGCATGTTCCCGCGCGCCAAATTCAAGGAAGAATTTCTTGAAGGAGAGGTTGGCATAGCACTGCTGCAGATAAAACTTGTGGTCGGCATGGATGGAGCCGATGGCATCGACGCATCCGGAGAGCGATAGGTCGTCCGTGAAGGCGTGGCGGATGTTGACAGCCCCTCGTAAGTAGGCCGTGTTGGAGCGGGTCGAAAGCACGTGGTGGCGATTCGTGACCAGCTGATAGGCTGTGAAGTCGCCGCTGCCGACAGCTGCCTCCGTGCTGAGGTCGCAGGTGATTTCCGTCCGACAGCTGTCCTGAGCCTTGGTTATCGTGGCATAAGAGAGGAGTACGGACAGGAGAATGAGAAACCGATGAATCATGAACGCGTCAGTTTGATACATTTTATATTATAGACCCTGGACGGCTGAAAAGCCGGTCAGGATGATGCCATGACGGAAGATTCACCTACCCAAGTGCTGGATTTCATGACAAGTAAAATCTTCTTTGACGTGGCAAAGGTAAGCATAAAATCCGAGAAACTCACCCCTCTCGGGAAAAATATTCTATGTAATGAAGCTTTTTGATACTCTTTTGGCAGAAAACCAGCTGCTCTGTATGGGTTTCTCAGGCATCTGAAGCCCACAAATTCCCACTTGCCCCCAGTGGGGTGGTGACAACCCGCAAAGCCATGCGAAATCAGTGCATAAAATGATTTCGGAGGCCGCTCGAATCCTTCGCTATGTTTCCTGCAGAGAATCTTTTTAGTCTTCTTTCCGCCCATTTCTCACTTTTCTCCCCAAAAATTTGGGAGGAAAGCGATTTGTGCCTATCTTTGCAGCGTCCCACCAAAAGATTCAGCAGTCTGATGCCCTCAAAAAAACGGTGGACCGAGATCTATCAGCTCCATAACTAACTTTCTGCTATAACCACACAAACCGCTAACGTTATGATACACATTCATGAAGAGGCTGCGCGCTGTCTGCTCTGTGCCGATGCTCCCTGCAGCCAAGTCTGCAAGAACGGCGACCCCGCCCGTGCCATCCGTGCCATCCGCTTCGGCAACGAGTCGTTGGCAGCACGTTGGGTCGCAGATTGTACCGATCAGGAGTTAAAGCAAGCCGAGGCTGCTTGCATCCACTACGACCGTCCTATCAGGATTGCAGAATTGCTCCGTTCCGTGCCCGCCGCCGAGGATGCCGCTTGTCCGAACCTGCCGTCCCTCGCCATCGACTTCTGTGGCAAGCACTGCGAGAACCCCTTCTTCCTGGCCTCCTCCGCCGTATGCACCAACTACGAGATGGTGGCTCGTGCCTTCGATTCCGGTTGGGCAGGCGTTTTCTACAAGACCATCTGCATGCAGGAGATCCGGGAGGTGTCACCCCGCTTCGATGCCGTGAAGAACGGTCCCTCGTTCTCCGGATTCCGCAACATGGAGCAGCTCAGCGAGAACCCCGTCGATATGGACTTCGACATCCTGCGCCGGCTGAAGCTGGACTATCCCTCCAAGGTCGTCGTGGCATCTATCATGGGACAAACCGAGGAACAATGGATAGAGTTGGCCAAGATGGCCGAGGCCGCTGGCGTGGACGCTGTGGAACTGAACTTCTCATGCCCGCAGATGAGGCTGACAGGCATGGGCAGCGACGTCGGGCAGAACCCAGAACTGGTTGCCATCTACACATCCTACGTCAAGCGATGTGTCAAGATTCCCGTCATTGCCAAGATGACACCCAACATCACACAGATCATCCAGCCCGCCATGTCCGCCTATTTCGGCGGAGCCGATGCCATCTCCAGCATCAACACCATCAAGAGCATCACCATGTCGCCAAAGGCCGCCGTCAGTGAGAAGCAGACCATATCAGGCTATTCTGGACGTGCCGTCAAGCCCATCGCCCTCCGGTTCATCTACGAGATGGCCTCAGAGAAGATCATGAAAGATGTCGGGCTGAGCGGCATCGGCGGCATCGAGACGTGGCGCGACGCGCTGGAGTTTATCCAGTTGGGATGCAGCTGCGTGCAGGTCTGCACAGCCGTGATGGAATACGGCTATCGCATCATCGATGACCTGGTGCTGGGGTTGCAGCATTATATGGCATCGCGCGGCATCGCGCAGTTGCAGACGCTCGTAGGTGAGCAACTGCCCAATTTCGTTCTCCCCTCTGACCTCGACCGCGAGACCATCGTCTATCCCAAGATCAATCGTGAGCGTTGCATCGGTTGCGGACGCTGCTACACCTCTTGCATGGATGGCGGTCACCAAGCTATCAGCTTCGACCACGAGACTCGCCAGCCCCGCATCGTCGGCACCAAGTGTGTCGGTTGCCACCTTTGCCGGCTGGTCTGCCCCACTGGAGCCATCGAACAAACCAAGCGCATCCGAAAGAAGCAGTAAAGCGGAGCTTGCTTGTTCTGCATTTTGGGGACTGAAAAGGTGTGGGATAAATCGCAGCTTTTCTCGCCATCGTGTTGTACGGCATGGCGAAAATGGAGCATGTCCACCCAGTCGGAGCGGTTCATTCCACCCACTTTTGAGTCGATAATCTGAGAGTGCCCGCTCGGATTTCCAGGCCTTGTATGATTTGGATGGGTCGGATGGGGCGGCGATTTTTCGAAAGTTCCTGTGTGCGCGTACGTGAACTCTAATTTTGCATCGAAAAAAAAGTTCCTGCGCACGTGTGCGTGAAATCTTGAAAAAGTGCCGACCCATCCGACCCATCGGTCCCCTGCGCGCTACGCTCTTGGGTCTATGAAAAGTTTATTTTTCCAAAAAATGTCCTCATCTCCTTCAAAACAGGGATAATGGTCTGACAGAAAAGCGAATAAGTTGAAGGAGATGGTGAAGGAGATGCGAAGGAGATAAGGAGATGACGAAGGAGATGGCAAAGGAAATGTGAAGGAGATAAGGAGATTCACGGAAGTATGCAGCAAGAAATGACCGAAAAATTTGGCCGTCCAGAAAACCATGACTCCCTTTGCGGCAGAAAAGCAGTCCATGGTCTTCCCTTTGACGCCCCTTGGGTCGTCAAGCAAAAGATGCAGATGTAACGGCCGAAAGATCCTGATGTTTCCTTTGATGCCCCTTGGGTCGACAAAGGATACGATCTGATTCTAAGTGCCATGCACCGTGGTGGCTGAACGTAGGCGAAAGGCAAGATGTTACAGAAAAACACATCTTATCAATCGTTTCCAGCAAAACTTCTATGCTGGGGACGGTGACGGACGGAATGCTGATAAAGGAACTATAGTTGGGCGGGCAAATAACGTCCCCAGCAAAACTCCTATGCTGGGGACGGTGACAGACGGAATGGCTGATAAAGGAAACTATAGTTGGTTTGGCAAGTAACTATAGTTGGTAGGGCGGGTAACTATAGTTGGTAGGGGAGTAACTATAGTTGGTAGGGCAAGCCGCTATTTCT
>CAMKTN010000065.1 GCA_946415705.1 uncultured Prevotellaceae bacterium | reverse complement strand
TCTGCCGCAGCGACCCTATTACTCAACTCTCCGATTAGTTCATCGTCACCCTTCTTCTTGGCTTTCTCAAATTCATTCAACAATGATAGATACTCATCATGCTTCAGCCGCACCATCGATGAGACATGCTCATCCAAATACAGCTTCGACGAGATGTTGTTAGCCGCTTTGTACAGGTTGTCATTGATATGGTACAGCAATCCACGCTGGGCTTTCCGCTCTTCGTCAGAAAGTCCTTCAGTACATAGCTTCAATTCTATTTTCCTTGTTATGGTAGGCATTGCTATACGATTTTTCTGTATTACGCCCGCAAAATTACAATTCTTTGCTCACATCACAAAATTTTATGGTTGTTTTTTCATGAACAAAACACAAAGTAGTAAAGTAAGAAAGTAGGAAAGTGGACATGAAGGCTTTCGGGAGCAGAAAAAAAGAGAGAAGATTCGTAAGAATAGAATCTATAATATCGTAATATATATAATGTATAAATACTAAAAATTAAAAAACTTCTACACCTAAAGTCCGCTTGCTGCCTCCAAAACATGCTCATGTCCACTTTCCTACTTTCCTACTTTCCACCCTCGCCACGCCACCCCGTTTTCCACCTGTAGACCTTCCTGTCGTAAGGTCAAGTCCTTACGGCCGTAAGGACTAATCCTTATGGCTGTAGGGACTAGTCCTTCGGAGAGGGGGAAAATGAGGCAAAAACTAGAGGCGGCGGAAGGCGGGAAAAGGAGGGCGAAAAAAGTTGCGAAAAGGGATGAAAATAATGAGGGAAATGTTTGCGTATGTCGCAGATTTTCACTACCTTTGCAATGGAAATCAAAGAAAGACACACAAAACGGAAATACACGGAAAAAATCGGAAAGACACGGAAACCATCCCCCCGCCGTGAGCCTATCCGGGACGCAACGTAACGATGCAAGGCGCCAGCATTCGAGCGAAGCGAGGCAAGCCTCACCCCCAGCCCCTCTCCCGTGGGAGAGGGTAGCTAGAAGGGGAGAACGGGAAAAGGGGCTCTCCTTAAACTTTAAACCTTAAACCTTAAACTTTACAAAACCATGAAAAACACTCTTAAGTACTCTCTTGCTATGCGCAAGAATCCCTTCCATCCTGAAGAGCCTCAGAAGGCGTACGCCAGCCTGCAGCTCAACGGCGTGCTCGATATCCGCGCGCTCGCCAAGCACATGGCCAACCACAACAGCATCTACACCGAGGGCACCATCCTGGGTATCATCACCGACATGTGCCACTGCGTGAAGGAGGCTATCACGGAAGGCAATGCCATCGAGTTGGGCGATCTGGGCCGCTTCACGCCCTCCATCACCAGCGAGGGCACGCTGTCCGGCCGCGACGCCGAAGGTAACCCCCTCACGGCCATGGAGATGTTCACGGAGGACAACATCAAGCAGGTGAACGTGAACTACGAGCTCGGCGCGGGCCTCGACTTCAAGCGCGAGGACTTCGACTTCGAGTACACCACGACCCGCAAGGCGCAGGCGGCTGCGAAGAAGGCCCAGAAGAAGGGTGAGGACAGCGCCAGCTGGGGCGACGACACTTCTGATGAGGATGGCGACTAATCGCCACCTCATTCCAGAAGAATTGACAATTGACAATTGATAATTGAAAATTGTTAGGTGAGTGGCGCGCAAGCGCCCTCACCGCTTTTCAAACACCACAGATGCTTTTTTCTTAGACAACGAATATCCGAAGGAACTGACCAAGCTTGCCCAGAAGTGGGTGAATTATAAGCTGTAAGATGACATGGACTATCAATCTGCTGACCCCATAACATAATCATAGAAAAACAAGAAACCCGCTGAATTTCAGCGGGTTTTGCTTGCGGATTTGTGGAGCATGCGAGACTCGAACTCGCCACCTCTTGACTGCCAGTCAAACGCTCTAGCCAGATGAGCTAATGCCCCATTTGCTTGGAAAAGCGGTGCAAAGGTAGAGATTATTTATGATATTGCAAATTTTTTTCGATTTTTTTTGCAGAAAGTGCAATATTTCATATACCTTTGCACTCGAAAAGAGAACAATTCACGAAATATTGTACTAACGAACGATTCATCTCATGAGTCTAATCAAATGTCCCGAATGCGGCCATGATGTGTCCACCAAGGCACAGGCCTGCCCTCAATGTGGCGTTACCATTGCTGGCAACCTGAAGCGCTGCCCGACCTGTAACACCATCGTCCTGATGGATGTGGAGGAATGTCCACATTGCCACACGCATTTTGTCGTTGAGACTGCACCCGCAGAACCCTCGCAGCCTGCAGAGCCCGTAGAGCCCACGGAGGAGCCCTCGGAAGAGACGCCCCAAGAGCCTACCAAAGGGTTGCCCGCCACCATGTCTGCGCCTACGCAGGAGGCAGCGCCATCCCCAGCGCCACGCAAGAGTAGGGGAGGGTGGATGCTGACGATTATCATCGTGGCGTTGATGGCCATCATCGGTCTGATTGTATGGCAGATGAAGACTGGCGAGAGTGCGGCTGCCGAGCGGGCATACGTCCTGCTGCAGTCCTGCAATGATCCCCAAAGCTACGAGGACTTCATCATGCGCTATCCCAAGAGCCAGCATATTGCTGACGTACAGGCCCGTCTGGAGGAGCTTCGCGAAGAGGAGACGGCATGGAAGGCTGCTTCGATCACGACACAGGCCGATTTGGTACAGGCATTCATCGACAAGTATCCCACATCGGCGCGCCGCTCCATGGCCCTGCACCGCATCGATACGCTCGAATGGCGCCAGGCGGATGCTGACGGTACGTCGGCAGCCTATACCTCTTATATTAACGCGCATGAGGCGGGCGACTTCATCACCGAGGCTTACACGGCCCGCGACGAGGCGTTGCGTCGCGAAATCCGTGCCCGCAACGACTCCATCGCAGCAGCCCAAGCCGACTCCCTGAAGCTGGAGGCTCCTGGCATCGATAACGTATTTGCTCAGTAATTACCGACGCTCCAGCAGCACCACATTCTCCACGTGCTGCGTGTGAGGGAACATATCTACCGGCTGAATCCGCGTGACCTTGTAGTCTGTGTCCAACAGCGCAAGGTCACGCGCTTGTGTAGCGGGATTGCAGCTGACATAGACGATGCGCTGGGGAGCAGCCTTGAGGATGACGGCGACGACATCAGCGTGCATGCCGGCGCGTGGCGGGTCGGTGATGATGATGTCCGGACGGCCGTGCTCAGCGATGAAGTCCTCGGTGAGGATGTCCTTCATGTCGCCGGCAAAGAACTTCGTGTTGGTGATGCCGTTGATCTCTGAATTAATCTTCGCATCCTCAATGGCCTCGGGTACGTACTCGATGCCAATGACCTGCCTGGCTTTCTTGGCCACGAAATTCGCGATGGTTCCCGTGCCGGTGTAGAGGTCGTAAACTAAAGACCCCTCTAAATCTCCCCGTGAGGGGAGACTTGCGTTTCCGCTTGCCAACTCTGCGCTAGCCTTCTCCCCTCCATCACGGGAGGGGTTGGGGGTGGGTCTGAATGCGAAGTCTCTCGCCACTTTATACAGCTCGTAGGCCTGCTCGGTATTGGTCTGGTAGAAGCTCTTGGGACCGACCTTGAAACGGAGGTCTTCCATCTGCAGGAAGACATGGTCTTCACCCTTGAAGACGGTGACGGGAAGGTCGCCGAAGGTGTCGTTGTACTTCTGATTATTGACGTATAACAACGAGGTAATTTCCAGAAAGTTATCGCCGATATATTGCAGCAAAGCTTCAGCTTGCCGTTGCTCCTCTTCGGTGAAGATACAGAACTGGATGAGCAGCATCAATCCGCCCGTGTTGGCGAGGCGAATCATCATGCCGCGCAGCAGGCCCGTATGCTCGCGGGGATCGAAGAACGTGAGGCCGTGCTCATAGGCGTAGTCGCGGATGGCGAGGCGCAGACGGTCGTTAATGGGCGCCATCAGATGGCACTCCTCGATGGGCAGAATTTTATCGAAGGTGCCGTTGGCGTGGTAGCCCA
Organism: uncultured Prevotellaceae bacterium; assembly: GCA_946415705.1. Taxonomy (GTDB): domain Bacteria; phylum Bacteroidota; class Bacteroidia; order Bacteroidales; family Bacteroidaceae; genus Physcousia. The sequence goes on along the minus strand of CAMKTN010000065.1, from coordinate 3,780 downwards.
CACTCTCCTGCCGCTCGAACTGCACGCCCGAGGCGATCTGCTCCTTCGTGAGCCAGCGCTTATTGCAGAAACCGAACTCCAGTTTGTTGCGGTATTCCTGCGTCTTGGCTGAACCGAGGATGGGCGTACAAGCTGGCAGCTCAACCTTGCCGATGCGCGTGAGGGCATCCATCACCTGTTGCTGCTTGGCCTTCAGCTGCAGCTCATAGGGCAGCATCTGCCATTTGCAGCCGCCGCACACGCCGAAGTGCGGGCAGAAAGGCTCGATGCGGTCGGGTGAGGGTTGCACGAGTCGCACGACCTCGCCCTCGGCATAGCTGTGTTTCTTTTTCGTAATCTGGATATCCACCACATCTCCGGGGATGGCAAACGGCACAAAGACGACCATGTCATCGACCCTCACCAAAGCCTTACCCTCAGCGGCCACGGCCTCGATGGTTACACCTTCAAGAAGCGGAAGCGGTTTGCGTTTTCTGCTCATAATTCTATCGCGCTATTATAGCCTATTTTTGTTTCTGCGTGCAAAGGTACGAACTATTTTACACTTTTCACGAAAGGTTTTGCGCATTTCTTTTGGCAGTGAGCAAAAAAAGAGTTACTTTTGCGCACTAGAAACCCAAAAAACCACATTATTCATCTATTAATAACACTAACGAATGAGTCAAAAACGTGTTTACACCTTCGGCAACGGACAAGCTGAAGGTAACGCGCAGATGCGCGAGCAACTGGGTGGCAAGGGTGCTAACCTGGCCGAGATGAACCTCATTGGCGTTCCCGTTCCTCCGGGCTTCACCATCACCACCGACGTGTGCAACGAGTACTACGAGGTGGGTCAGGAGAAGATCATGGAGCTGCTGAACGACGACGTGATGGCTGCCGTAGCCCACATCGAGAAGCTGATGAACTCCAAGTTCGGCGACGCTCAGAACCCGCTGCTCGTCAGCGTACGTTCCGGCGCCCGCGCTTCCATGCCTGGTATGATGGACACCATCCTCAACCTGGGTCTGAACGACGAGGTTGCCGAGGGCATGGCCAAGAAGACCAACAACCCCCACTTCGTGTATGACAGCTACCGCCGCTTTGTGCAGATGTACGGCGACGTGGTGCTCGAACTGAAGCCCGCCAACAAGACTGATATCGACCCGTTCGAGGAGATCATCGAGAAGGTGAAGGCCGAGCGCGGCATCAAGCTCGACAAGGACCTGAGCGTGGATGAGCTGAAGAAGCTCGTGACATTGTTCAAGGCCGCCATCAAGGAGCGCACCGGCAAGGACTTCCCCAACGATCCCATCGAGCAGCTCTGGGGCGCTATCTGCGCTGTGTTCCGCAGCTGGATGAACGAGCGCGCCATCCTCTATCGTAAGATGGAAGGAATCCCCGACGAGTGGGGTACGGCTGTCAGCGTGATGGCTATGGTGTTCGGTAACATGGGCGAGACCTCCGCTACGGGTGTCTGCTTCAGCCGCGATGCCGCCAACGGCGAGAACCTGTTCAACGGCGAGTACCTTGTCAACGCACAGGGCGAGGACGTGGTGGCCGGTATCCGCACTCCGCAGCAGATCACCAAGATCGGCTCACAGCGCTGGGCTGAGCGCGCTGGCATCAGCGAGGCTGAGCGCGTGGCCAAGTACCCCTCCATGGAGGAAGCCATGCCCGAGATCTACAAGGAACTCGACGGCATTCAGAACAAGCTCGAAGAGCACTACCGCGACATGCAGGACATGGAGTTCACCGTTCAGGAGGGCAAGCTGTGGTTCCTGCAGACCCGTAACGGCAAGCGCACAGGTGCCGCCATGGTGAAGATCGCCATCGACCTGCTCCACGAGGGCAAGATCGACGAGAAGACCGCCATCATGCGCTGCGAGCCCCAGAAGCTCGACGAACTGCTGCACCCCGTCTTCGACAAGAAGGCGCTCTCACAGGCCAAGGTGATTGCTCAGGGTCTGCCCGCATCTCCGGGTGCAGGCTGTGGCCAGATCGTATTCTTCGCCGACGATGCTCAGGCTTGGCACGCTGACGGCCACAAGGTGGTCCTCGTCCGCATCGAGACCTCTCCCGAGGACCTCGCCGGCATGAGCGCTGCTGAAGGTATCCTCACCGCACGCGGCGGTATGACCTCTCACGCTGCCGTGGTGGCTCGCGGTATGGGTAAGTGCTGCGTCTCCGGCGTAGGTGCCCTCAATGTTGACTACAAGGCCAAGACCGTGGAAATCGACGGCGTGGTCTATAAGGAAGGCGACTACATCTCCATCAACGGTACCACCGGTCAGGTGTATGCAGGCGAAGTTCCCACGAAGGCTGCTGAGCTCAGCGGCGACTTCAAGGAGCTCATGGACCTCTGCGACAAGTACACCAAGCTGCAGGTGCGCACCAATGCCGACACGCCCCACGACGCTCAGGTGGCTCGTGAGTTCGGTGCCAAGGGTATCGGTCTGACACGTACAGAGCACATGTTCTTCGACGACCAGAAGATCGTGGCCATGCGCCAGATGATCCTGGCCGACAGCGCCGAGGGTCGCGAGAAGGCTCTGGCCAAGCTCCTCCCCTACCAGAAGGCTGACTTCAAGGGCATCCTGAAGGCTATGGACGGTCTGCCCGTGAACATTCGCCTGCTCGATCCCCCTCTCCATGAGTTCGTGCCCCACGATCTCGCCGGTCAGGAGACGATGGCCAAGGAGATGGGCGTGAGCCTGGAGACCATCCAGCGCCGCGTGGCTTCTCTCGCCGAGAACAACCCGATGCTCGGCCACCGCGGTTGCCGTCTGGGTATCACCTTCCCCGAGATCACCGCTATGCAGACACGCGCTATCCTCAGCGCCGCCTGCGAGCTGAAGAAGGAAGGCTTCGATCCCAAGCCCGAAATCATGGTGCCCCTCATCGGTATCCTCTACGAGCTCAAGCAGCAGAAGGCCATCATCCAGAAGGTCGCTGAAGAGGTCTTCGAGGAGTACGGCGTGAAGGTTGACTTCGAGATTGGTACGATGATTGAGATTCCTCGTGCTGCCCTCACCGCCGACCGCATTGCCACCGAGGCTGAGTACTTCTCCTTCGGTACCAACGACCTGACACAGATGACCTTCGGCTACAGCCGCGATGACATCGCCAGCTTCCTGCCCGCATACCTCGACAAGAAGATCCTGAAGGTTGACCCCTTCCAGGTTCTCGACCAGAACGGTGTCGGCCAGCTCGTGAAGATGGCTGTCGAGAAGGGTCGCAACGTACGTCCCACCCTCCGCTGCGGCATCTGCGGCGAGCACGGCGGCGAACCCAGCTCCGTGAAGTTCTGCGCTAAGATTGGCCTCAACTACGCCAGCTGCTCACCCTTCCGCGTGCCCATCGCCCGCCTCGCCGCCGCGCAGGCTGCAGTCGAGGAGTAATTTAACTCTCTGATATAATAAAAGAGACCTGTCCGTTTGGGCAGGTTTCTTTTTGTATATCCAAGAATGCTTTTGACGTTTTGGAGACAAAAACGTCGCATAATATGCAATAATTTGCAGATTTGTTTGGCTATTCGGCAATAATTTCGTATTTTGCCGCAGAATTTGCGGCGTTATATATAATATTTTGTCGCACAAAGTAGGAATGCGTTATGTATATACACGAAAGAGACAATTGGACGGACTTTCGTTGGGACACGTCCCAAGTGTCACTCCTTCAGGAGAAAGTATTCCGTATGCAGGGCTTGCTAAACGGGAGGCTGAGTTCGTTGGGCTTTGACAGCAAGCTACGTGCTATGGCCGAGAACCTGACTTATGACGTGGTGTATTCTTCGGAGATTGA
>CAMKTN010000064.1 GCA_946415705.1 uncultured Prevotellaceae bacterium | reverse complement strand
ATACGGCGAGGTCACCGACTGTTCAGGACAGCGATGACCTCGTCGCGTAGATAGGGGACTTCCAGCACATAGGGGCGTCGGTTGTCGGGATGGAAGACGGCGAGGCGCGAGGCGGAAGCCTTGATGGCATAGTTCTTTTCGAGGATATACCGGTACATACTCACCTGCAGGGCGTAGTGCCAGTAGGTGGTGTCGGGGATGTGTGCGATGGGCGCAAGGGCGCGCTTGCCCCAGGGGCTCTCGCAGGCGGGCTGACCATCGACAACGAGTTTGTTGCTGCGTTTCCAGTCGTAGATGGTGAAGACGCCATCCTGGCAGTTCAGGAAGTCCAGCGTGCCGGCCACTCGGCTGTCCTCGTCGAAGATGGCCCATTCTGTCCTGTAGGGCGACAGCTGGTAGTATTGTGTAAACTGCGTGAACAGCTGATAGGTCTCGTCGGTGGCGTTGGGCAGCCCCAGGTAGTAGCGCTCGATCTTCTCGTGCATCATGGTGCCCAGCGTGCGCGCCTCTTCACCCTTGCGTTCCCACAGCTCCTTGAGCGCCTCAGGGGTCATGCCCATGCCTGGCGCCTTACGGGCAGCCCAATAGTCTGCGTCGAATTGTTCGAAGCATTCTTCTACCACGGTGGTCACAGACTTGAAGACCTGCCCCTGGAACGTGTAGGTATGGCTCTCGCTCTCGAAATGAATCAGCGCATCCCGGTCATGCCTGTTCCGCTCATTATAATTCATAAGACAGCAGGCTTATTCCCATTCAATGGTGGCTGGTGGCTTGGAGGAGATGTCGTAGCAGACGCGGTTGACGCCACGGACCTGGTTGATGATGTCGGTGGAGACACGTGCCATGAAGTCGTAAGGCAGATGTGCCCAGTCGGCGGTCATGGCGTCGGTGGAGGTGACGGCGCGCAGGGCCACGGGATGCTCGTAGGTGCGTTCGTCTCCCATCACGCCCACGCTGCGGACGGTGGAGAGCAGGATGGCACCAGCCTGCCACACCTTATTATATAATGTCTCGCCGTCCTCGCACACATATTCGCGCAAGCCGCGGATAAAGATGTCGTCGGCATTCTGGAGAATCTGCACCTTCTCGGGCGTGATATCGCCCAAGATGCGCACAGCCAGACCCGGACCGGGGAAGGGGTGGCGCGAGATGAGATGCTCGGGCATTCCCAGCTGACGGCCCACGCGACGCACCTCATCCTTGAACAGCCATTTCAGGGGCTCGCACAGCTGCAGGTGCATCTCCTTGGGCAGACCGCCCACGTTGTGGTGGCTCTTGATGACCTTGCCCGTGATGTTGAGCGATTCGATGCGGTCGGGGTAGATGGTGCCCTGTCCCAGCCAGCGAGCATCCGTAATCTTCTTGGCCTCGGCATTGAAGACTTCGATGAAGTCGCGACCGATGATCTTACGCTTCTGTTCGGGGTCAGTGACGCCTGCCAGGTCGGCAAAGAACTTCTCGCTGGCATCCACGCCAATCACGTTGAGCCCCAAGCATTTGTAATCCTCCATCACCTGCGTGAACTCGTTCTTGCGGAGCATACCGTGATCCACGAAGATGCAGGTGAGGCGGTCGCCGATGGCACGGCTGATGAGCACGGCGGCCACGCTGCTATCGACACCTCCGGAGAGTCCCAGGATGACGCGGTCGTTGCCCAGCTGCGCCTTCAGCTCCGTCACGGTCGTATCTACGAACGAGGCCGCGCTCCAGCTCTGTGTGCTGCCGCAGATGTCAACCACGAAGTTCTTCAGGAGCAGGGAACCCTGCACGCTGTGGAAGACCTCGGGGTGGAACTGTACGCCCCACAGCCCACAACCGTGGGCTGTGGGGGTAGCGCAATAAGCTGCATACTTCACAGACTCTGTGGAGGCGATGCACTGGAAGCCTTCGGGGATGGCGGTGATGGTGTCGCCATGGCTCATCCACACCTGCGAACCGAGATCGAAGCCCTTGAACAGCGGGTTGTCGAGGTCGATGGTGGTGAGATGCTGACGGCCATATTCGCGTGAGGGAGCAGGTTCCACGCGACCGCCTAAGGTGTGGCTCATGAACTGCGCACCATAGCAGATGCCAAGGATGGGGTAGCGTCCCCGAATCTGTGCGAGGTCGATCTTGAAAGCCTCCGGGTCATAGACCGAGAAGGGCGAGCCGCTGAGGATGACGCCGATGACGTCGGGGTCGTCCTGTGGGAACTTGTTGTAGGGCAGGATCTCGCAGAACGTGTCCAGCTCGCGCACACGGCGACCGATGAGCTGTGTCGTCTGGGAACCGAAATCCAGAATGATGATTTTTTGCATATATAACTTCCTATTTAATTGCTTTCAAAAACTCCTCCGCCGTGGCGAGTGTGTCGAGCTTTCCGGCATCCATGAAGCGGAAATGGGGCTGCTCGAAGCCTACGAGGTTGTGAGTGCCGCAGATGTTCAGGTAGAAGGTGATAATCGAGAACTTCTCGGGGTAGTCCTCCATCAGCGGGAAGAGACGAGGGGAGATCAAGTGAATGCCGGCGAAGGCGAGGGGGAGCCCCAGCTGACCGCGCTGATCGCCCGTCTGTGTGTTCTGCCAGCCAATCAAGCGGTGGGTGGTGGGTTCGAACTGCAGCTGCCGCGGAGAATGACGCTGCGACACCACGAGGGCGGCATCTACATCGCCGACCTGCTCATAAGCAGCGTAGAGGGCATCGATGTCCAGGTCGGAAAGAATATCGACATTGTGGATGAAGACGGGGCTGTCGCTCTCGAAGAACGGAGCCGCCTTGCGAATGCCGCCGCCGGTGTCTAAGAGCAAACCGCGCTCGTCGCTCACGCGCACATCAAGGCCGAAGCCGTTGTTAGCTGCCAGATAATCAATAATCTGCTCGCCAAAATGATGCACGTTGATGACGATACGCTCGAAGCCCGCAGCCTTCAGGCGTTGAATGACATGATAAAGTAAGGGCTGACCTGCCACAGGCACCAGGGCCTTGGGCATCGTGTCGGTAAGAGGTTTGAGACGCGTGCCAAGACCGGCCGCGAGAATGAATGCTTGTTTCATGGCACAAAGGTACATAATTATGCCTGAAAAACCGTTACTGTTTAAATAATTTTGTGGTATTTGATATTTTTTTTCATTTTTATTTGTGTGTGCAAAAAGAAACGGCTACTTTTGCATAACAAATAGAGTAAACTTCAAAAAATGTATATACATACATGGGGAAATTGGACGCGATTATTAAAAAGATAGCGGGTTGGTATTTCTCGCGTCAGGCATTGCCCTATTGGTGCGTGCTATTGTTTGACTGTATGGTGATCCTGATGTCGGGAATTGTCGTGGTGGCTTTGGACGATGGCGTGATTACTACGCTCAACAACTTTTGGCCCACGCTGGGTACGCTGTGCGTATATTTGGTTTTCTTCCTGTTTGGCTTCCGTCTGATGCGCACCTATTCGGGTGTGTTGCGCTATTCATCGTTTGCCGACATCTATCGCATCGGTATTGCCAACTTTGTTGGTATTACCTGTATCGTCGTTGCCCGTTGGTTCTTCTCGTTTGACAAAGTCTTCGTTCCCATCCGTTCCAAGGAACTGATTTTCATCTTCCTGATGGCTACCATCATCATGGTGAGTGCCCGTGTGATGATGAAGCTCCTGTTCGAGAAGGTGCTGGAGGACAACAACGTACGTCGTGTTTTTATCTACGGCGTGCGTGAAGGCGGCATCGCGCTGGCCAAGGGCATTCGTATGCAGGTGCCTGTGCGCTTTAAGCTGCAAGGCTTCGTGAGCGATGAGAACGATATGGTAGGTCATGTCCTGCAGGGTGTGGAAGTCTATCCCAACGATGAGAACCTGGTGCCGTTCATGAAGTCGAAAGGCATCAAGGCGCTTATGGTATCGCCGCTGAAGCGCGACGACCTGTTCCACAATCAGGACTTCGTTAACAGACTCTTGGACGAGGGCATTGCTATATATAATTATGATGTAGCTCAGAAATGGGATGGACACAGCGACATCAACGCCTCCCAGCTCAAAGAGGTGGATATCGAAGACCTGCTGCCGCGCGAAGAGATAGAGCTCAACCTGGACGCGGTGGCACGCCTGCTCACCAATGCCAAGATTCTGATTACCGGATCTGCTGGCAGTATCGGTTCCGAGATGGTGCGCCAGATTGCCAAGTTCGGCCCCGAGCGCCTGATCCTTGTCGATGAAGCCGAGACCCCACAGCACGATGTGCGCCTAATGCTCAAGCGCGAATACCCCGAGCTGGACGCCATCACCATCGTCACCAGCATCACCAATGCCGCCCGCATGGAGAACATCCTCAAGACCTATCGTCCGCAGTATGTCTTCCACGCTGCCGCCTACAAGCATGTGCCGATGATGGAGGACAACCCCAGCGAGGCTGTGCTGAATAATGTCCAGGGCACACGCATCATTGCTGACCTGGCCGTGAAGTACGGTGTGAAGAAGTTCGTGATGGTATCTACCGACAAGGCCGTGAACCCCACGAATGTGATGGGCTGCAGCAAGCGTATCTGTGAGATCTACGTGCAGTCCCTCGACCGCCAAAACAAGCTTCTGGAGGCACAGGGTCAGACAGGCATGACCCAGTTCGTGACTACGCGCTTTGGCAATGTCCTGGGCTCCAACGGCTCCGTGATACCGCTCTTCCGCGAGCAAATCAAGAACGGCGGCCCCGTGACGGTCACGCACCCCGACATCATCCGTTATTTCATGCTCATCCCAGAGGCTTGTAAACTGGTGCTCGAAGCTGGCACGATGGGTAAGGGTGGTGAGATCTTCGTCTTTGACATGGGTCAGCCTGTGAAGATTGCCGAGCTGGCACGCCGCATGATCCGCCTAAGTGGCGCCACCCACGTGAAGGTGGAGTTCACCGGTCTGCGCGATGGCGAGAAGCTCTACGAGGAGGTCCTCAACGATGCCGAGATCACCAAGCCCACGTTCAATAAGAAGATTAAGATTGCGCAGGTGCGTGAGTACGACTACGCGCAGGTGTGCCAGGATATCGATGACCTCGTGAACATCAGCCTACAGTTTGACAACATGGCTACCGTTCGCAAGATGAAAGCCATTGTGCCCGAATACAAAAGCCAGCACTCCGTATATGAAGAGCTGGACAAAAAATAAGCAAGTTATTCGGGACCTCTTCATCGTCATAGGAATTACGGATGCTCCGCAGCCGTGGTTTCCGCCTGAGGTGAGGGAGATTATCAAGGGCGGAAAGGTGTTCTCGGGTGGCAAGCGCCACCACGAGATTGTGGCACCATTGCTGCCCGAGGGGGCGGAGTGGATAGACATCACCGTGCCATTGGAAAAAGTATTTGAGAAGTTCCGCTCTCCCCTCCCTAACAGGGGAGGAGCCTTAGTCATCTTTGCTTCCGGTGACCCGCTGTTCTTTGGGCTTGCCAACACGCTGCGGCGTGAGTTCCCCGAGGCGGAGATACAGGTGTTCCCTACGTTCAACTCGCTGCAGATGCTGGCGCATAAGCTGGTGATGCCGTATCACGATATGAGGATTGTCTCGCTGACGGGTCGCCCGTGGCAGGAGTTCGACCGCGCGCTGATAGAGCGGGCTCCGAAGATAGGCGTCCTCACGGACAAGGAGCACACGCCCGCCGCCATCGCGCAGCGGATGCTGGAGTACGGCTACACGGATTATACGATGCACGTCGGCGAGCACCTGGGGAATCCGCAGGAGGAGCGCATTACTTCATTGACGTTGGAAGAGGCTGCCGAGAAGTCTTTCGCAATGCCGAACTGCCTAGTTCTCGACGGTTCGTCCGTCGAGCGCTCGAGGTCATTCGGCATTCCTGAGTCGTCCTTCGCCCTGCTGGACGGGCGCGAGAAGATGATCACGAAGATGCCGATACGGCTGTTGACGTTGCAAGCGTTGGAGCTGCCCAAGCGCCATGTCTTCTGGGACATCGGGGCATGCACGGGGAGTGTCAGCATAGAGGCGCGCCTGCTGTTTCCGCATCTGCACATCGAGGCGTTTGAGATACGTCCGGAGTGCGAGGCGATTATCAAGGAGAATGCAAGAAGATTTGGGGCTCCAGAAATTAATGTGCATATAGGGGATTTCTGCCTCACCCCCGACCCCTCTCCCGTGGGCGAGGGGAGACCGGATGCGGTGTTTATTGGAGGACATGGGGGGAAACTGAAGGAGATCATGGCGAAGGTCTGCGAGGTGCTGGCACCGGGCGGTGTGATCGTGATGAATAGCGTCGTGGCGCCCAAGGTCACCACAGACAGTCAGAAGCTGTGGAATGAGGTTTGCGAAGAGCTCGGACTCCGACAGGAACCGCCCATGCGCATCCTGCTCGACGAGCATCACCCGATAACAATACTAAAATGCAAAAAATAGCGATTATTCAGGTTAGTGAGGCGGGTAAGGAGATTGCCGACAGCCTCACACGTGAACTTCATGCAACGCTGATTGCACGTGCAGAAGTTGGTGCGCAATGGGATGACTACGATGCCTTTGTGTTCATTGGTGCGTTGGGCATCTGTGTGCGGACGATAGCGCCGTATATCGAGGACAAGCACACGGATCCCGCGGTGGTGTGCATAGACAGTCTGGGCAATAACGTAGTGTCTGTGCTCTCTGGTCATGTGGGCGGCGCCAACGCGCTGACGCACGAGATAGCGGGCTTGTTGGACGCTCACGAGGTCATCACCACACAGAGCGACAACGCGGGTCTGTGGGCGTTAGACACCTTGGCCGAGCGCTACGGTTGGGGTCTCGTGGGGTTCCCCTATGAGATGAACGAAAGCATTTTTGCTTTCGTTAACCGCGAGCCTACGGCGCTACTCATCGAGGCCCACGATGAAGGTACAGACTATCTGGAGGCGACGAAGCCCGAACACGTCACCTTCATCAACGATATCAGTGAGGCTGACCCACGGAAATACAAGTTGCTGATTATCGTATCGCCCTACGAGCGCACGGCGCCCGAGGGCCTCATGTGCGTACATTATATTCCTTTTGTGGGGGTGATGGGCTTCGGCCTGGCACACCATCCAGAGGACTATGAGGAGATCTACGACCAGATGAGCCATGCGCTCACGGAGCGTGGCGTGCTGCCTTGTGCGGTGCGCTATTGCACCATCGATGTGAAGCGCGACGAGCCTTTCATCCAAGTGCTGGAGGAAAAGGACATCGAGGTGGAGTTCTTCACGGCGGAGCAGTTAGCTGCGGTGGAGGTGCCGAATCCCAGCGCGACGGTGGCGAAGCATGTGGGCACGCCCAGCGTGTGCGAGGCGGCGGCCATCCTGGGTTCCGGCGGCGGTGAGCTGATTGTGCCTAAGATGAAGGGTAAGAACTGGACGGCGGCGCTGGCGATAAAGAGAAGACCCACCCCCCAGCCCCTCCCTTGTAAGGAGGGGAGTAAAAACCTTCAGGATGGGTTTATCGAGATCGTTGGGGCTGGGCCTGGCGATCCGGACTTGGTGAGTGTCAGAGGACGGAAAATGCTGGAGCGGGCGGACCTGATTCTGTATGCGGGTTCATTGGTGCCGAAGGCGTTGACGGAGTGCCATAAGCCAGGGGCTGTCGTGCGCAGCTCGGCGGACATGAATCTCGAAGAGCAATGCGCGCTGATGAAGGAGCACTACGACAAAGGGCATTTCATCGTGCGTCTGCACACGGGTGACCCCTGCATCTTCGGCGCTATTCAGGAGCAGATGGCGTTCTTCGACAAAGAGGGTATGCGCTATCATATCACACCTGGCATCAGTAGCTTCTTGGCTGCGGCGGCAGAGCTGCGCAGTCAGTTCACGATCCCCGAGCGCAC
>CAMKTN010000063.1 GCA_946415705.1 uncultured Prevotellaceae bacterium | reverse complement strand
CCGTGTTCCATGCGTGAGAGGCATGTGTCCTAGCCGCTAGACGAAAGCGCCAAGAGCGGAAGCTGGGGGATTCGAACCCCCGGTACGGTAACCCGTACGTCAGTTTAGCAAACTGGTGGTTTCAGCCACTCACCCAAACTTCCAATCTTTATGTCAAAAAACATCCCTTTTCGGAAATGCGGTGCAAAGGTAGATGTTTTTTACGAATTATGCAAGAAAAGTCAAGGGAAAAATATATCTTTGCACCAAAATTACAGAAATGAACATGAACGACGAAATACTACCCCGTGGTGTGCAACGCATCCAACTGCCTCAAAATGTGGATGAACGAGGGGCGCTCTCCTTCTTGGAAGGCGGGAAGGACATCCCTTTCAAAGTGGAACGCGTGTTTTGGATTACTGATGTCCCCGAAGGACAGATGCGCGGTGCCCACGCCCACTGGACATGCCACGAGGCCCTCTTCCCCGTCACGGGAAGCTTTGAGATTGAAGTGGATGATGGCGAACGCTGCTGCACGCTGCAAATGAACCGTCCCAACGAGGGCATCCTCATCTCCGCCGGTGTCTGGTGTGAGCTCCGTCATTTCGCCCCCGGCACAGCCTGCATCGTCATGGCTTCACAGCCCTACGATGCCTCCGGCTACGCTCACGACCGCGACGAATGGCGACGGATGGTCAAGGGTATCGCCTCCTGATGTTCCAGACAGAAGCGTTCTGCATCCTCCACGACACAGGCCAGATAGCCACCGCCACCTGCACCCGGCATCTTCCAAGCAAGGACTTTATCTTTGTATGCATCGATATAGCTCTGTACACAACCCTGAATCATGGCCGGGAACATGGCCACCTGTGCCTCAAACGAAGCCTGATATGCTTGTGCAAAGGCCTTCAGGTCTTTTGCCATGATAGCATTCCAGCAGTCATCTGCCGCCTTGGCCAAGGCCTTCACCTTGGATTCTGTGATATCCTTCCCTTCCACCACACTACAACCAGGCTGACGTGGTTCCATTGGAATCATTATAAGGTGTGCCTCTAACCAGCTCAAAACCGATTCATCGTAACAGGTTTCAATCTTCTCCGGCCAGAAACGATTGTTGTAATAATGGCGGCATAGCCCCGGGACACAGATACCTATCGAGTCCTGCGCGCCGCTAATGATACCATCGGAACGCTCAGGGTCGTTCTCGAAACAGAACACCAGCTTCGCCAGCATTTCCGGCTCCATATTGGGAAGTTGATAAGGCCATATCTTCTTGATCATATTACGCGTGCTGGTGCTCAGGCCACAGCGCTCGCGCACCTCAAATGTCGGTTTCAAGGAGATGGTGATGGCCCAACCGGGAGCGTACTGGCTCACATACGGTTGGTCGATCCACGTGCCGGCCAAGTCCAAACGCGTGGGGATCTCACAGGTCGCAGTCTTCAGGTCGGTGGACGAACGTGCCGTCATACCCTCCGCGGGTGTACGCTGCAGCACTACATATTGGATGCCGCGCTCCTCGCAGAAGCGACGTTTCTCCTCGTTGCTGCCGTCTGCGTTCACCACAAAGATATCTGGCTGGATGGCCTCTACCGTGGGAATGAAATCCATGATACCGTCCCCCGGGTTGATGAATGCATCCTTCACATAACGGATGCTCTTGACCATGAACAGGCGCTCCTGCTCGGGGTACAACGTCTTATGGTGCTTGTAATGCAGGATGGTGGCATCACTGCCAATGCCCACATACAAATCGCCATAGGCTGCCGCCTGACGGAAGAACTCCACATGCCCGCTATGTAGCAGGTCATAACAACCACTTACAAAGACCTTTTTGTTTGCCATTATACTCTTAAACTTCTTAAACTCTTGAACTTTTTGAACTCTTAAACTCTTGAACTCTTGAACCCTTTACAGGTTCCACAAGTCCTCATGCCAACGGATTTCCGGCGCTTCTAACGGACTGTGAACAACGACGGCGATAGCAGAATAGCGGACAGGCATGGGAGACGGGTGCTGCAGTTTCCAAGCCATCATCGCACGCCACATGAGCGCTCTTTTCTTTGCCGTGATGGCTTCCTCGGCATTCCAAGCCTCGCCGTGGCGTGTCTTCACCTCCACGAAATACAGCTTTCCCTCCCGCTGGGCGATGATGTCAATCTCCTTGTGCTCGTGCCGCCAGTTCCGTGCCAGTATCTCGAAGCCATTTTCTTGGAGGTAGTTCACAGCTACATCCTCACCCCATTTGCCAAAGTCATTATGGTTAGCCATCAGGACGTCAGAGCTGGTTTACAGGACCTTGACTATCAGTTTCGCATAAGCCCGTTCCACTTTCTCAAGCGCCTTCTCCACGCTCTCATCACGTGCCAGGAGTACGCCCATGCGGCGGTGCCCTTGAATGAAGGGCTTGCCGAAGAGGCGGATCTGCACATCGGGCTCTGACAGCACCTCGTCCAGGTTCTCAAACTCTACCATCGTCGTATCGCCTTCCACCACGATGGCCTTGGAGGCACTGGGACCATAGAAGTTCACCTTTGGGATAGGCAAACCCAGCACGGCACGGGCATGCAACGCGAACTCGGACAGATCCTGCGAGATCATCGTCACCATACCCGTATCGTGCGGACGGGGTGACACCTCGCTGAACAGCACGTCGTCACCGCACACGAACATCTCCACGCCGAAGATACCATAGCCGCCCAAGGCATCCGTTATCTTCTTGGCGATATCCTGTGCCTGTGCCAGCGCCTTGTCACTCATGGGCTGTGCCTGCCATGATTCACGGTAGTCGCCATCCACCTGATGATGCCCGATGGGATTGAGGAAGGTCGTACCACCACAGTGGCGCACGGTGAGCAGCGTGATCTCATAGTCGAACTTGACGAAGCCCTCCACAATGACCTCACCGCCACCGGCACGACCGCCCTCCTGGGCGATTGTCCAGGACGCGTCAGCATCCTCGGGACGTTTGCAGACACTCTGACCATGCCCCGACGAGCTCATGATGGGCTTCACCACACAGGGCGTACCCACCTCGCGGATGGCTGCATCAAACTCCTCACGTGTAGCTGCAAAACGATAGTTGGATGTCGGCAGCCCCAGCTTCTCATGTGCCAGCTGGCGGATACCCTTGCGGTTCATGGTCAGGAACGTGGCATTGGCCGTGGGAATCACGTTGAAGCCCTCCTTCTCTAGCTCCACGAGTGTCGGTGTTGCTATTGCCTCCACCTCGGGGATAATCAAGTCCGGCTTCTCTTTCTCAATGATCTCACGCAGCCGTGCACCGTCCAGCATGGAAAGCACATAGCTACGATGCGCTACCTGCATGGCGGGTGCGTTCTCATACCTATCGAGGGCTATCACCTCCACACCATAGCGTTGCAGCTCGATAGCCACCTCTTTTCCCAGCTCACCAGACCCGCACAGCAGAGCCTTCTTTGCCACCTTCGTCAGCGGCGTCCCAATCTTTACCATATTTGTTTACCGTTTACTATTTACTTTCGACAAAGGTACGACAATTCTTTCTAACCCACCTCTTTTTAATGTACGAATAAGCCTCACTCAGCTCTTTTTTTGCATTTTTTATCTAATCATCCATTCCTTTCGCTCTGCTTCCGACATCTTTTCGATGGCATAGCGTAGCATGGTGCGAGGCATCTCGTGAGCATGCTGACGAAGGAAATCTCGCAGTAAATCCATAGAACAGCGTTTGCCCATCTCCCGCAGCATCCACCCCACAGCCTTATGCATTAGGTCGTGCGGATGATGCAGATGTATCTCAGCATAGCGCAAGCACCATGACGGGTCACCCATCTGCGACGTCTTCCACGTACAAACCATACTCATGCGCTGTTTCCAAAGGCAGGTACTTTGGGCGAGGTCGTCTAATACCTTTATCTTATAGTCCCTGTCACCAAGGTTTGTCGGTATCAACAACCAATGCCCAAGAATCTTATGAACGGATAAATCTACGAGATCCCAGTTGTTTGCCTGCTCAGCATATTGTAGATAGAGCGTCAGGATTTCATCACGCCCACAGATAGCGGCTTCATCATTTTCGAGTCGCTTCGTGGCTAATTTCTCAAACCTTGCCACCAGAATCAGCAGTCCGCAGAGCCTCACCTCATGCCATCGATTCATCAGCAGTTCAGGTACTTCACCCAAAGGAAAGTCCTTCCACACGTTTTTGACGACTTCCCTTGTTTGTGGCACTTTCAGCCCCAGGAACTCATCGCCCTCGCCATACTCACCTAGTCCCGTCTTAAAGAACCTCATGAGCACTCGCCGCTGCTCCTCATTCCGCAGCGACTCCATATAAACAATGATTTCCTTGGCTGTCATTTTCTCAATTCTCGATGTAACGTTCCATGACCATCCTTCTGATATTCTCCTTCGCAGTTGAGGGTTGCAGGGCGATTTCGAGGGGTAAGTTGGGAGGATTGATGCAAGCGACGCGAGAGAAGCCTGCTTCGAGAAGGAGTTGATCGTCGGCTATGCGACCGGCTATGAGCATAACGGGGACGTGATGGTGTTGGGCGCGTTTAAGTATGCCGAAAGGGAGCTTGCCCATAAGGGTCTGACGGTCAGCTGAGCCTTCGCCTGTGATGACAAGGTCAGCATCGTGTAATAGGTCATCGAAATGGATAGTATCCAGCAGGAGGTCGATGCCTGAGCGACACTCGGCATTCATGTATTGCAGGAAAGCGTAGCCCAAACCGCCTGCAGCACCAGCCCCAAGCATGTTTTGGCAGTCGCGGCCCATGTGCTTTGCAGAGGCCTCCGCAAAGCGTTTGGCGCGAGCATCAAGGGAAAGAACCATATCTGGTGTCGCCCCTTTTTGTGGAGCGAATACATGTGCTGCCCCATTTTCGCCACATAGCGGATTGGTGACATCGATTGCTATCGTAAAGCGTACATCATCTAGTTCACGCACATCGTCCAAATTGCCATGCTTGGAAAATGCATCAATAATTGCTCTCAGCATTCCTATGCCGCAGTCGCTTGTGGCGCTGCCACCAAGCCCTACGATGATGTGTTTGCAACCTCTTCTTACGGCATCCGTCACCAACTGGCCCGTGCCGTAACTCGTGGTCACCATCGGATTGCGCTCTTCCGGCGAAAGCAGCATCAATCCACTGGCCTTGGCGATTTCAATCACCGCCGTATCACCGTGCAAAAGATACGGGGCCACGATGGGCCGCATCAGCGGGTCTTTCACATTGACCTCCACCAAGTCGCCACCCATCGCTGCATGGAAAGCCTCAAGCCACCCCTCACCACCATCACTTACAGGCACCTGCATGACCTCTGCATCAGGCGTCCTCGCAAGAATCCCCTCACTGGCTGCCTGGTTGGCCTCTGCCGATGTCAGACACCCCTTGAACGAATCAATCGCTACGATGATTCTCAATAGTTTTCCGCTTTAATCTGGAAGTAGCTCTGCGGATGGTCGCAGGTGGGACACACCTCAGGCGCTTTCTTGCCGATGACGATATGGCCGCAGTTAGCGCACTGCCAGATGACATCGCCCTCGCGAGAGAACACCACGGCATCCTCGATGTTCTTCAGTAACTTGCGATAACGCTCCTCGTGGTGCTTCTCGATAGCACCGACCAGCTCGAACTTCTCAGCAATCTCTTCGAAGCCCTCCTCGCGAGCCTCCTTAGCCATACGGGCATACATGTCCGTCCACTCGAAGTTCTCGCCATTGGCAGCATCCTCCAAGTTCGCCTTCGTGTCACTCACGCTACCGCCATTCAGGTACTTATACCACATCTTGGCGTGCTCCTTCTCGTTGGCTGCCGTCTCTTCAAAGATAGATGCAATCTGCACAAATCCATCCTTCTTGGCACGTGACGCAAAATACGTGTACTTGTTCCTTGCCATACTCTCACCCGCAAAAGCCTCCTTGAGGTTCTGCTCGGTCTTTGTTCCCTTCAAATCTTTCATAAGTCTCTTTGTTTATGATTCATGTTGCTCTAAGCTCTGCTTGTACCAAGTAAAGAGTCTGTTGACTCCTTCCTCTATTTCCACTTTGTGCGTCCAGCCAAGGCTGTGCAGCTTGCTCACGTCGATGAGCTTACGCATGGTGCCGTCAGGTTTGCTGGCATCAAAGACAACTTCGCCCTCAAAGCCAACAGCCTTCACCACCAGTTCACTCAGCTCACGAATGGTAAGTTCTTTACCTGTGCCTACATTGATATGGCAGTTGCGTATTTCGCCAAGGCTGGGGATATAACCTCCACGGCCGGTAGAATGGTTGCGATCTACAGCCCCATCCGTCGAAGCGCCAAAATGAACACTGGAGTACTTCTCAATGCCTATCACATCCTTGAAGTCCACATTTAACAGCACATGCACGGAAGCATCGGCCATGTCCTCAGACCACAGGAACTCACGTAATGGTTTTCCGGTACCCCACAGCACCACCTTATTATTCTCTATGCCGTATTTGGATAACACAGATAATACTTTTTCTCTATTCTTTGAACACGAATTGCTCTTTTCTTCTGAACACGAATTGCACGATTTTTTATCCTCCGCATTATTCGTGTCATTAGTGAGATTCTTGTTCGTTAGCCCCTCGCCGGTGACGCCTTCCACAGGACGCTTGTTGAGGTCAATGGCAATCTTATCCCATGCTCCATCATGTATCAGCTTGGCCAGATACACCTTGCGCATCATGGCGGGCATCACGTGGCTGTTCTCCAAGTGGAAGTTGTCATTGGGGCCATAGAGGTTCGTGGGCATCACGGCGATGTAGTTCGTACCGTACTGCAGGTTATAGCTCTCGCACATCTTCAGACCTGCTATCTTCGCGATGGCATACTCCTCGTTGGTGTATTCAAGCGGACTTGTCAGCAAGCAGTCCTCTTTCATGGGTTGAGGGGCATTCTTGGGGTATATGCAGGTTGATCCCAGGAACAGGAGCTTCTTGACACCATGTGCGTAGGCCTCGCTGATGACGTTGCACTGGATCTTCATGTTCATCATGATGAAGTCAGCGCGGTACAACATATTGGCCATGATGCCGCCCACAAAGGCAGCCGCCAAGACCACAGCGTCAGGCTGTTCTTCATCGAAGAACTTCTTGACTGCGTATTGGTCTGTCAGATCAAGCTCTTTGTGACTCCGACCCACGAGGTTCTCATAACCACGGGACTTCAGATTATTCCAAATGGCCGAACCTACAAGGCCATTATGTCCAGCTACGTAAATCTTAGAACTCTTATCAAGCATGATATAATTCTTGACCTATTTATTAGTCGTCTAAGTGTTCGCGGATGTACAGTTTCTTCACTTTCTTCATGTCATGCTGCACCATAATACGCACCAATTCCTCGAAACTGGTCTTCTGCGGGTTCCAGCCCAGCACACTCTTGGCCTTTGTGGGGTCTCCAAGGAGCTGTTCAACCTCAGCTGGACGGAAGTATTTGGGATCCACTTCCACAACGACATCTCCGACTGAGAGTTGAGCGTTGAGCGTTGAGAGTTGAGGGTCAATACTCTTTACGATTCCCTTCTCGTCAACCCCTTCGCCTTCCCAGCGGAGTTCAATGCCAGCCTCTTTGAATGCCAGGGTGCAGAATTCACGTACGGTATGGTACTGGCCTGTAGCCACTACGTAGTCATCCGGTTTCTCCTGTTGCAGGATGAGCCACATACACTCCACATAGTCCTTGGCATAACCCCAGTCACGGAGGGCGTTCATATTACCTAGATACAGCTTGTCCTGGAACCCCTGAGCAATTCGTGCAGCAGCCAACGTGATCTTACGGGTCACAAAGGTTTCACCACGGCGTTCACTCTCATGGTTGAAGAGGATGCCGTTGCAGCAATACATATTGTAGCTCTCACGGTAGTTCTTCATAATCCAGAAGCCATACATCTTGGCTACGCCATACGGGCTACGGGGATAGAAAGGAGTGGTCTCCTTCTGCGGAACCTCCTGCACCAGACCGAAGAGTTCAGAAGTCGAGGCCTGATAAATCCTACACGTCGAAGCCAGTCCGGCTATGCGCACAGCCTCCAGCAGACGGAGGACGCCCATCGCATCGGCATCTGCCGTAAACTCCGGCACATCAAACGAAACCTTCACGTGGCTCTGTGCGGCCAGGTTGTAAATCTCGTCGGGCTTAATCTCAGAGATGATCCTGATGAGCGATGAAGAGTCGGTCATATCGCCCCAATGGAGATTCACCAGACGCTTCTTTTTCATATCGCGCACCCACTCATCCAAGTAAAGATGCTCAATACGACCCGTATTGAAACTGGAGCTGCGACGCAGAATGCCATGAACTTCATAACCTTTCTCAATCAAGAACTCGGCAAGAAAGCTACCGTCCTGTCCGGTAATACCGGTAATCAATGCTACTTTTCCCATAATCGAATCTTATACTATTAAACTATTTACTATTTAAACTACTTGATGCAAAACGGTGTAACGTCTTGTTTACCGTTTACTGTTAACATTCGACAAAGGTACGACAAATCTTTCAAAATCACATCTTTTATAGTAAGAATATGCATCTTTCGGCTTTATTTTTTGCATTTTTTAT
>CAMKTN010000062.1 GCA_946415705.1 uncultured Prevotellaceae bacterium | reverse complement strand
CGTAGTCGGAGAAGATGAAGTTGGGCATCACGGTGTCGAGGTCGATGACACAGAGTACATTGTCGTTCTTATCGAACATCATGTTGTTGACCTTCGTGTCGCAGTGGCAGATGCGCTTGGGCAGCTTACCCTCGCGACCGAGGCGCTCGGCAGCGGTCATCTCGTCGGCATAGCTCAAGAGCTCGTCGATGATGGGCTGCACGCTGGCGACACGGCCTGCGGGATCCACGGCAATCACGTCCTTGAGCTGTTGCAGGCGGAACTCCATATTGTGGAAGTCCTTGATGGTCTCGCCCAGGGGCACGGGGATGTCAGCCAGCATGGCCTGGAAGTCGCCGAAGGCCTCGCCGGCAGCCTCGCTGGATTCAGGGTTCACGGCCTGCTTGGTGATGGCGTCGTTGATGAACACCATCAGGCGCCAGGGCTCGCCGTCAACGACGGTGTAGAGCTTGCCGGGGTCGTTCTTCAAGGGCACGAAGGTGAGCACCTTGCGGTCGATGTCCGTCTCGCCGCGGGCGGCCAGCTTCTGGCGGATATGTCCCGTGACGGCGCGGATATTGTTCATCAGCATGTCCACATCGGGGAACACATTGGTGTTCACGCGCTGCAGCACGTAGTTGGGTGCTTCGGTCTGGGCGGTTTTCACCAACAGGGTGTCATTGATAAGGCCCTCACCAAGGGGCTTGATTTCTGCGACCACGCCACTGGTGGCGAACTGGTCAACGATGGAAAGAAGTTTTTCGTTCATAAGTAGTTAAGGGTTATTTATTTGTTTTTTTCAATGTATTATTTCCTTCCGCAGGCTCTCCCCTCCATCACGGGAGGGGTTGGGGGGTGGGTCTTTATGGGCTGGTGATGAGGGTGCCGTCAGCGGCCTGGCCGTTGGCATCGACCACGATGGAGGTCGCCTTGCTGCCGGTGTAGAAGGAGACGGTTGCAGCGCCGCTGGCATCGAGCTGGAGGTCCGGGTTCCAGTAGAGTGTGCGGCGGTAGTCCTTCGGTGCCGTAGCATCAGGGGCCAGCTGGTAGTTGGGATGGTAGAAGTCATCGGGCTCGTTGAAGCCCTGCAGGATATAGCGACGGTCGCGATAGGTGACGCGCTGGCCCTCGTCGCTCATCTGCCGCAGGTCAACGGCCAGGCGTTCCACCTCATCCTCCTTGGCGCGCGGATCGCCGCCTGTGCGCGGGTTGTAGTCCGTGTAGAGGTTGACGCGGTTCAGGTAGGTAAGCTTGTTGTAACGGTTCACCTGGTTGGGGGTGATATTGCGCGAGAGGTTGGCGCCATCATAACGGGCTTCCAAGAGGTAGGCATTGTTCGTCTGCATGTCTCCCGCGTACAGGCGCGCGATACTATTAAGGAAATGGAAGCGCCCACGGTAGCAACCAGACATGAGGCCGGCATCGCAGGCAGCGTTGTACGCCTCGTAGGCATCCACGCTGAAGGCGGGCTTTGAGAGATCCAGCTTACGCATGCCGCTTTTGCTGGCATGAACGGTGACCGTCTGCATGTCCGTCTCGAAAGTCTTGGGGTTGAAGAGCGAGACTTGCGAGGCCTGAGGCGAGTCGGAGGGCGGCTGGCGGTAGGCCATCTGGTAGTAGCTGTAGGGTTGCGTGAAATGGGGGTATGGCCAGTGCATGCGCACATAGAACTCCGCATCCTCGCTCTCGTCCATCACCACCCATGTATGCGGTTTCTTGGGTTTCCATTTCGTGGTGTCGCTGGCGGCGAGGAAGAAGACGCAGAAGCCGTTGAAATGGGGCGAAGGGATGGTGAAGCTGCCGTTGCTCGTCTCCATATCTCCCAAGATGCTCTCGCTGCCTGGCTGTGTGAATTCAGCATGCACGCGCACCTCCTTGCCCAACGGACGCTCCTTGGCATTGAAGCGGGAGGTGGCGATGTTGCTGCGCATGCGGTAGCTGCCGGGCGGGAAGTTGGACTCACGGGCATAGCTCTCCGCGATGATGGTTTCCAGGACCTCGCTCTGCCCCATGCCCGCATACTTGTCTTCTGTGGAGAGGTCATCTTGCGTCACCTGCTGCAGCTTGTCGCGGAAATCTTGATAGTCTGTATGGTGCTCCAACTGCTTCTCCATGTTGAAGGGCGTCGGGCAGCTGAAGTCGAGGGCTGCCTGCTCGTCCTGTAGGATGCTGGCCGCATAGTTCAGCACCTCGCCGCGCAGGATCTGCGTCTGTGTCTCCGCAGGCTCTGTGAGGGCGAAGGCACCAGGCGTGGCCATCGCATGCCAGTCGAAGCGGCGCCAGCCCTGTGTCATCATCAGCAGGTCAAGGGCTGTGCGGTGCTCCTCGTCGTCGGCCTTGAAGAAGTAGGCGGCATCCGGGATGAAGCCTTTCACCTCGGAGGACAGGAGCATCTCCGTGAGGATATTGCCAGTGTCGTAGGTATAGTCTTCCGTAGCGGCATCGCGGACGGCGAGGGAGACACTCTGCGATGGCATCGCAGGGCACGCAACGGTTAGGTTCACTCGTTCGTAGGGGGCGTACTGTTCCTTCACGCCACTGACAGCAAGGGATGGTTGCAGCATCTCGGGCTTGGTGACAAAGAAGAGGCGGTCGGCCCATACGCGGCCGTCGGCATCGAAGACCGTGGCTTGATGGACGCCAGACTCACCCCCATGCCCCTCTCTTGTAGAGAGGGGAGTATAATGTATTTGAGCAGCAGGGCTTTTGATGTCTTCAAACAAGATGACATGCCCTTCGTGCATGACGGTCAGCCCCAGCGCTTTCTGAGCGGCTAAGCCCTGAGCTGCCACGGAGATGAGCCATTCATCGCCCTGGCGTTGCACCGATAGTGCCACACCATCGGCTTCGGCATCCTTGATCTCGGCCTCCACGGTCTTCCCATCCTTGCTGGTGAAGCGTGCCGTGTAGCGCTGGTCGGCCGCGGGCGTGAAGAGGAAAGCGCCACGACCACGACTGACAGCAGCAACAGACTGGGCGTCCTGGCCTTGAGCGTCTTTCAATGTTTCAATATTTCCTTTTTTCAATATTTCCAACGTTCCCTCCAACGCCTCGCCAGCCTCGGTGGCCGCCTCAAAGGCCACGCGACACGGCACGCCGGCCACCAGATGCCCGCCTTCGGGATAGAAGGACAGTTGCGGCTGTGGCTGCGCAGCACCGCTCTTGAAATAGCGGCGCAGCGGACGTGTCGTCATATTGTGGTAGAAATCGCCCGGTTCCTCGGGCTTGTCATAGACGGGGAACACACGGGAATAGAGCTTTTCGTAGTCGCGGTAAAACTCCTTGGCCATCCGGTTGTTGAAGAACCAATCCTCTGCAAAGGAGGTGTGTTCTTTCTCCGTAAGGCCCCAGTTCAACTGCCACCGCGTGTAAGCCCTCAGCTCATAGAAACCACCATAGAGCGTGTTGGCCAGCGCGAAGTTACCGTGTCCGCGGCCGTTCTTCATCTCCACGAGCTGGCGCTCCACGAGGAAGCCGTCCTGGTTCAGGAGTTCCACATACAGCACACGGCTCACATTCGAGGGGGTGCCTTTGTCGGTGCGACGTGTGAAGACGCTGTACCATATCGTGTCCCCGAGGAAATAGCAGGTGTTGTCCATGTGCACGAACACCTTCTCCTGCGGGAGGCCCTTGCCGAAGCGCGCGAGCCGGTCAGCCCACCCCTCAATCGTGGTGGGCGGCGCAGCAGTCTGCGCCGTCATCAACAGAGGCACACACAGGCTGATGAGAAATAAAAATGTACGCGTGCGAAGAGCGTTTAGCATCGTTTGAGCGTGTTTATTGGGACAAAGGTAATGAATTTTGGAGATGTGTGTCATAGTTTACACGTTTTTTTCGTCTTTTTTTAATGTTTCCATCAAAATAATGCCCTTATTGTGTGTCAACCGAACCTTTTTTCCTTATCTTTGTCCCCGAAAACCCACTTTAAACTTTAAACCGTAATCATCTTTAAACTTTAAACCTTAAACTTTAAACTTTTAATATATGACGCTTATCAAATCTATTTCCGGCATCCGTGGTACCATCGGAGGCCGTGCAGGTGACACACTGAATCCCCTGGACATTGTGAAATTCGTTTCGGCGTATGCCACCCTCATCCGTAAGACCGACAAGATCGGCACTAACAAGATTGTCGTGGGTCGCGACGCCCGCATCTCCGGCGAGATGGTGAAGAATGTCGTCTGCGGCACCCTCATGGGCATGGGTTTCGATGTCGTGAACATCGGCCTTGCCACCACCCCGACCACCGAGCTGGCAGTGACGATGGAGAAGGCGTGCGGCGGTATCATCCTCACCGCTTCCCACAACCCGCGTCAGTGGAACGCTCTGAAGCTGCTGAACAGCGACGGCGAGTTCCTGAATGCTGCCGAGGGCGCCGAGGTGCTGCGCATCGCCGCTGCCGAGGACTTCGAGTATGCCGATGTCGATCATCTGGGCAAGTACCGCGAGGACAACACGTACGACCAGAAGCACATCGACCTTGTGAAGAACCTCGCCCTCGTGGATGTCGAGGCCATCAAGAAGGCTGGCTTCCGCGTAGCCCTCGACACCGTGAACAGCGTGGGCGGCGTCATCCTGCCGAAGCTGCTGGAGCAGCTGGGCGTGAAGACCGTCACTTGCCTCTACGGCGAGCCCACCGGCGACTTCCAGCACAACCCCGAGCCGCTGGAGAAGAACCTCGGCGACATCAAGGCGCTGATGCAGAAGGGCGGCTACGACATCGCCTTCGTCGTTGATCCCGATGTCGATCGTCTGGCACTGTTCTGCGAGGACGGCACGATGTACGGCGAGGAATACACGCTGGTCACCGTGGCCGACTACATCTTGCAGCACACGCCCGGTAACACCGTCTCGAACCTCTCTTCAACACGTGCTCTGCGCGACGTGACGCGCAAATACGGCTGCGAGTACAACGCTGCTGCCGTGGGCGAAGTGAATGTGGTCACGAAGATGAAGGCCACCAACGCCGTCATCGGCGGCGAAGGCAACGGCGGCGTCATCTATCCCGCCGCACACTACGGCCGCGACGCCCTCGTGGGCAT
Source organism: uncultured Prevotellaceae bacterium (assembly GCA_946415705.1). Taxonomy (GTDB): domain Bacteria; phylum Bacteroidota; class Bacteroidia; order Bacteroidales; family Bacteroidaceae; genus Physcousia. Next base: position 3,635 of record CAMKTN010000062.1, on the reverse strand, counting down.
CGCCCTCATCCTCACCTATCTGGCTAAGAAGGGCATGAAGACCAGCGAGCTGCGCGCCACCTATCCTCCCTACTGCATCGCCAAGAACCGCATCGACCTCACCCCCGACACCGACGTGGATGCCATCCTCAAGAAGGTGAAGGAGCTCTACAAGAACGAAGAGGTCAACGACATCGACGGCGTGAAGATCGACTTCCCCGACAAGTGGGTACATCTGCGCAAGTCGAACACCGAACCCATCATCCGCGTATATTCCGAAGCTGCCACCATGGAGGCTGCCGACGAGATCGGCAAGAAGATCATGGATGTCGTCTATTCGATGGTTAAGTAAATGAGAAAAGAACTCGCTCTTATCCCTGCGTCGTTGGCCGCGCTGGTGGCCAACGCGCAGGGATTACGTCCCAACATCGTCTATATCATGACAGATGACCACACGGCGCAGATGATGTCGTGCTATGACACCCGTTATGTGGAGACGCCCAACCTGGACCGCATCGCCCGCGATGGCGTACGCTTCACACACAGCTATGTGGCCAACTCCCTGAGTGGCCCTTCCCGAGCATGCATGCTGACGGGCAAGCATTCTCATAAGAACGGGTTCACAAACAACGAGCACGGCATCTTCGACGGTTCCCAGCAGACGATGCCGAAGCTGCTGCAGGCGGCCGGCTACGAGACCTGCCTCATCGGCAAATGGCACCTCGTGAGTACACCCACAGGGTTCGACCATTGGGAGATACTGCCGGCACAGGGCGACTACTACAACCCCACATTCATCCACATGGACGGCACACGCTCTGCCGACAGCGGCTACGTCACACGCATCATCACCGACAAAGCCATTGAATGGCTCGAAGCCCCCCGCCGGGGGGCTTCGAGCAAGCCTTTTGCGCTTTTCGTGCACCACAAAGCCTGCCACCGCGCCTGGCTGCCGGCACTGGAGGACCTGCGCCTGTATGAGGACAAGACCTTTGCCCTGCCACCTGAATTCCACGACGACTACGCCACCCGCGAAGCCGCCGGCAAGACAGAGATGGAGATTGGCAAGGACATGGACATCGTCTATGACACCAAGATGTTCGTGAGCGACGAGGAGACACCTCGCACCCGCCTGTCGCGCTCCTATCAAGGCATGATCGGGCGCCTCTCGCCCGCCGAGCGCGAACAGTACGATGCTTTTTATGTACCTCTGTCCCGCGACTTCTACGAGAAGTGGGGCAAGGACTACAACTTCCTGCCCCGTCAGGCGCAGAGCAGTGTCGAGGGCAGTCGCGATGCGGAGCTGCTGGAATGGAAGTATCAACGCTATATGCGTGACTACGCCAAGGTGGTACACTCGCTGGACCAGGAAGTGGGGCGCGTGCTCGACTACCTCGAAGAGAAGGGACTGCTGGACAACACGCTCGTGGTCTATACCTCCGACCAAGGCTTCTACATGGGTGAACATGGCTGGTTCGACAAGCGCTTCATGTACGAGGAGAGTCTCTCCACACCGCTCGTGATGCGTCTGCCGAAAGGCTATGAGCGCCGTGGTGACATCGATGAAATGGTGCAAAATATCGATTATGCACCCACCTTCCTCGACATCGCCGGAGCACCTATTCCCGATGACATCCAAGGCGTGTCGCTGCTGCCCCTGCTGAAAGGCAAGACTGCCACGAAGAAGGACAAAGCCGCCATCAAGAAGTGGCGCGATGCCATCTACTACCACTACTACGAATATCCTGCTGAGCACAATGTGCGCCGCCACTACGGCATCCGCACCGACCGCTACAAGCTCATCCATTTCTATGGCCACGACGTCAACGCATGGGAACTCTTCGACCTGCAGAACGACCCGCATGAGATGCACAATCTCTATGGTCAGCCGGGAATGGAAAAACTGCAGCAACAGCTGCATCATAAGCTCGAAGAATTGCAGATTCAGTACGACGACCCACAGCGATAGCCTCTTTTCACGCCTTTTATACCATAAAAAGAGGCGTTTTCCTTTGCGGGCTCACTAAAATAACCTACTTTTGCAGCATCTTTTCATCATTCAAATATCTAAAAAATTACTTTTTATGTGGTTAATTGATTCTTCTATCGGAAGAAAAGTAGTGATGTCCGTGACCGGGCTCGCGCTGATTCTCTTCCTGACGTTTCATGCTTGTATGAACGTCGTAACGCTCTTCAGCGCTGAGGGCTACAACATGATTTGTGAGTTCCTCGGCGCGAACTGGTACGCTGTTGTGGCAACTCTCGGCTTGGCAGCCTTGATGGTACTGCACTTTGTCTTTGCCATCATCCTGACCATCCAGAACAAAAGGGCTCGCGGCACAGATGCCTATGCCGTGACCGACAAGCCTGAAAAGGTGGAGTGGTACAGCCAGAACATGTTCCTGCTGGGCTGCATCATCTGCTTGGGCCTGTGCCTCCACCTCTGGCACTTCTGGTACAACATGATGTGGGCAGAGCTCTCAGACCCCGTGGCTGCCATGAGCAACCCCATCTCTCCCACCGACGGCTATGCTTGGATTGTCTGGACATTCCACGATCAGCCCGGTGCTCCCATCTACTCCCTGCTGTATCTGATTTGGTTCTGTGCCATCTGGTTCCACATGAACCATGGTTTCTGGAGCGCTATCCAGACGCTGGGCTGGAGCGGCAAGATCTGGCACAACCGCTGGCAGTGCATCGGCTTCATCTGGTCCACCATCGTCATCCTGATGTTTGCTGTGGTGGTCCTCAAGTTCGCCATTTTTGGTTGACTCTCCCCTCACCCTCCCTTGTAGGGAGGGAGTGGTCACCTTTTCAAGAATAGGTTTTATTATTAACATTAAAGAATAGCCCTAATGACCCCCTGATGAGTCAGATACATTCTACTCCCCTCCCTACAAGGGAGGGGCAGGGAGGTGGGTCTTATAAATTATGAAGAAAATAGATTCCAAGATTCCCGAGGGGCCCGTTGCTGAGAAATGGACCAACTACAAGGCACATCAGCGCCTGGTGAACCCGAAGAACAAACTCAAGCTCGACGTCATCGTGGTGGGTACGGGTCTGGCCGGTGCCAGCGCTGCCGCCTCCCTCGGTGAGATGGGCTTCAACGTCCTTAACTTCTGCATCCAAGACAGCCCCCGTCGCGCTCACTCCATCGCCGCACAGGGCGGTATCAATGCAGCCAAGAACTACCAGAACGATGGCGACTCGGTCTATCGCCTGTTCTACGACACCGTGAAGGGTGGCGACTACCGCGCTCGTGAGGCCAACGTCTATCGTCTGGCTGAGGTGTCTAACAATATCATCGACCAGTGCGTGGCACAGGGCGTTCCCTTCGCACGTGAATACGGCGGCATGTTGGCCAACCGCTCCTTCGGTGGTGCTCAGGTCAGCCGCACCTTCTATGCCAAGGGTCAGACCGGTCAGCAGTTGCTGCTCGGCGCTTACTCTTCGTTGAGCGCTCAGGTGCAGGCCGGCAAGGTGAAGCTCTTCACCCGTTATGAGATGGAAGATGTTGTCATCGTGGATGGCCGCGCCCGCGGTATCATCGCCAAGAACCTCGTCACAGGTAAGCTGGAGCGCTTCAGCGCCAACGCTGTCGTCATCGCCACCGGCGGCTACGGCAACGCCTACTTCCTCTCCACCAACGCCATGGG
>CAMKTN010000061.1 GCA_946415705.1 uncultured Prevotellaceae bacterium | reverse complement strand
GCATACTCCGATATACTCTCAACGCCATCAGGTATTACCAGCTCCGTCAGACCGCCGCAACGCTCAAAGGCATAGGAGCCGATGTCTGTCACGCTGGACGGAATCACGACGGCGGTGAGGTCTGCGCAGCCCGCAAAGGCTCGCTCGGCGATGCCGGTGACGCTGTAAGTGGTGCCGTTGTTGGTAACGGAAGAGGGAATCGTGACGCTGCCGGAATATTTGTTGTCACCGGAAGTCACGCCGACGCTGTTGCCGCCGGAAAGGATGTTATAGTAGATGCCCCCCACCTCGAAGTCATACGCCGAGGCGAATGCCGTCACGGACAGTAAGAGAACAGTCATACAAAACTGCCTCAGTATGTGAACCTGTTTCATCATGCTTACTGTTTTTAACGTACAACTTTATTTTACGATATACTTCTTTCCGCTCTTGATATAGACGCCTGAGGAAGGCATCTTTGTCAGACGGCGTCCGGAGAGGTCATACATAGCATCGCCGTCCACTTCGGAAGTGGGAACTGCGTAGCGAGCATTCACGACCTTCGTGACGAGCTCATCCTCATTGAGGATCAACATCATCTGACGTCCATTGATATCTGCCACGCCATTCTTGAGGACGATGTCTATTGCCTGCGGCGTGTCGCTGAGACTCATCTGTCCGTTTTCGTCAATACGGGCATATTTGTCCGCTCCGAGATTCAGTAGTGACTGACGAGTTCCGTACGCCTCCACAACCCAGTTGTTAGCGAGCTGGTCTTCGCTGATACCGTCTTCCACGTCAACGTCCTCCAACGCTCCGCTGTCGTCGTTGAACACAGTATATATAGTACCAGTCTTATCAGCCAACATGTATGCGCGTCGGGTTTGAGCAGTCGTGGCGTATTCCTTGATATGCACAAAGGTGCCCCACTCGCCGATATAGACATAGTCCCAATACGTGCTTTGAGGCACATAGAGCAGAGCGTGTATATAAGTAAGGTTGGAGAAGGCGGAATGATAGTTCTGCGGATCTGTCTGCAGGGCAACAACAGATCGCAGCAGACAACCGTAGAACGCATTGCTGCCAACTGTTGTTACGCTCATCGGAACGGTAATCGTCGAGACTTCCTTGCAGCCGTAGAACGCGTTCTCACCGATGCCCGTGATGCCCTCGCCTATCTCAATAGCGACAATCTGAGCATTGTAGAGGTTCCAGGGCTGTGAATTAACCTGATAGTCGTACATCGGGCCCGTACCGCTAAGCTTGAGGACATAGTCGCCAGAGAGCACAAAGTTCACATTATCACCACATTTGCCCGTGAGCAGAGCGGTGGGTTCGGGATCAGGACCAGGAGTGGGCGTGTCGCCGATAGGCAGTATCGTTCCAAACTCTTTCCACTGATCTGCTGCCTTGTAGGCTTCAAGGGCAGAGGCAGGAACATAGAGTGTGGCAGAAGCGAGAGGAACTTCTTCGAAGACATTTACCCCCATCGTCGGCAAAGTTTCTGCCATGGAAGTGACGGTTTGGAGAGACGTACATCCTAAAAAAACACCGGGTTCTATATTCTTTACGTTTGCAGGGATTACGATGGACGTCAGATTTGTTTGTCCACAAAACGCGCCCCAGCTTATGCTCGTTACATCGTTAGGGATCAATGTGTTCTGACATCCAGCGATTAGCGTGTTGGAAGCTGTTTCAATAATTGCATTACAATTGTTTCGGCTGTCATATACGGTGTTGCCTGCTTCCACAGTTATCGACTCAAGAGCAGAACAACCATCGATAAGGCCCAAATCGCTAATCTCCGTAACAGAACTCGGAATTGTAATGGCTTTTAGGCTGGTACAAAAAGAGAATGCATCATAAGAAATCGTTTTCAAGTTCGTGCCCAAAGTCACAGATTCCAGTTTCTCGCAAATGGAAAAAGCCAAAAAGCCGATACTCGTTACGCTATTAGGAAGAACCAGAGAAGTAATAGAAGTACCCGCGAAACTGGAATTACCAATACTCTTCACGCCATTAGGTATAGTGATTGAAGTAAGCTTACTGCAATACGCGAATGCGGCATTTCCGATTTTTGTTAATCCATCCGGCAGAACAACTTTTGTTGGCTGCAGAGCATAATTCCCCCATGGAACATTTCCATATTTATAATCATACATATCACCATAGCCTGTAATGGTGAGGACATAGTCGCTAGACAATTCATAGTGCAGATTGTCGCCGCACTCTCCCGAGAGCAAAACACTCGGTTCGGGATCAGGACCAGGAGTGGGCTCGCCGCCGTTTGTCCAGCCCCAAGAGAGCGACCCCTTGTCGCCGCCGTCAACGTGTACGCCATACCCCTTGCTGTCCAGCGTCCAAGTGCATGATATAGTCATTCCGCTCGTAGTTACGGACAAAGGCAGGTGTGTGGTTGCCTTACCCAGGAAGCCGCCATAATAAAGTAAACTGAAATAATCCAAATCGACTTGATAGATTCCATCAAACTCCATGATGTGGGCTTTGTTCTCTATTTTTCCCTGGGTTGCGGTTTCGTAACTAAAGTCATAGACATTACCACCATCTACCACACGGGTGATGTTGCCGTCGGTATATGTGATATTAGTGACATGGCCATCCCAGTCAACATAAATGAGTTGGTCGTCATCGTTGTAACGGAACTCTGCGTGCTCATTATCATTCAGATAGTCGCAGCTTTTCACGAAGCCACGTTCGTTCAGAGTGATGACATAAGTGGAACTCGAGTAGGTGAAAGTGATTTGATCGCCGTAGGTGACGTTGAAAACCTTGTCCACGGAGCCCTCGCTGGTCTTACGCTCTATATTGGTGAGGAATCCATTGTCGTCATAGGTGTAAGTATACAGTCGTCCGTCGCTGCGCGTCTGCAATAGATTGTCTCCGAAGACGTGCTTGGCACCTTGGAAGGCAGTTGAAGGTGTGTCACCACCTTCACCCCAATCCCATCGGAGTGTCTTGCCGTCAGTGTTCACAGCCTTAGTAGCACGTCCTTGAGAGTCTAACGTCCATGTAACCTTAACGATAGACTCTCCCGTAGAGCTGGATAAAGGTAAATGAGTAGTCGCTTTACCCAAAGCACCGGCGAAGTAAAATGGCTCGATATCGTCCATATCAATGCCGAAGATACGTTCAAACTCCATGATTTGGGCAGTATTCTCTATCTTGCCCTGAGTTTCAGTCTCGTAATAAAAGTTTATAACCTTATCATTGTTCGTCACTTGAGTGACGTTGCCGTTCGTGTAGGTCAGGTAAACCACATCACCGTTTCCAAAATCAACCTCGACAATTTGATCATCTTCGTTATATCTAAACTCTACAGCCCCCTCGCTACTATTCATACGTCTGATAAACCCTCGATCGTTCAAAGTTGCAGTCCCAATCTGGGAAGTGCCCCTATAGACCAGAATTTCATCACCGTAGGTAATGGTAGAAGATGTGGTTTTGCCACTCTTCTCACAATCAACTTGAGTGACATACCCATTGTCATCGTAGTGAAACATGAAAGTTTTACTCCCGTCATAATACGACTGCAGCAAGCTCTCTCCAAAGACTCGCTTGGCGCCCTGGAAGGACGTTGAAGGCGCGTCGCCAATAGGCCATATCGTTCCAAAGTCATTCCAAACGTCGTCAGCCTTATAATTATCCAGTGACGGTTCCGGCACATAGAGCGTGGCAGAACTTAACGGAACATTGTCGAACGTGCCCGTGGCCATACCCAGTACATTGCGAACGGAAACTGGACAGACAACAGTCTCGAGCGCAGTGCAGCTGTTGAACAAATTGGCTCCCAACGAATAGACATGAGACGAGATTTCGATGCGCTTGATCTGGTCACGATAGTCCGCCCACGGCTGCGTCTCAAGGGTGTAATCATACGACGAAGTGGCACCGTGAATGTACAGCGTGCCATCGGTGGAGAGTTCATAGGCCAGCGGATCACCGCAGTAGCCAGCAATCACGTCAGGCTCTTCTATCGATATGATTCGGAAGAAACCATAGCACCACGATGCTGCCTTATAAGTCTCCAGCAACGACGCCGGCACATACAGCACGATGTTGTCCTGAGGTACATTACGGAAAATGTCAGAACCCGTTGAGGTTAAATCGGTGGCTTCGCACGTGATGGTGCACAGTTGCTGGCAATTATAGAATGCATGCGAGCCGATGCTCGTAACCGTACTACTGATGGTGAGCGACAGGCAGTGGCATCCATATAAGGCATATTCGCCAATACTCGTCACACCTTCCGCTACAACCACATTCGTGATTTGCGAACGGAAATCTTTCCACGGTTGTGTGTTACTCGTAAAATCGGACATCGCACCCGTACCGGAAATGGTCAGCGTGCCATAACGGTCGAGGACAAAGGTGGCATTCTCGCCGCATTGGCCGGAAACAAGTTCCGAAGACGCACTTGCCACCATCGGCAGCACCAGTGCCATCAAAAGCAAAAGAACTTTTCTCATAAGCTCATAATTATTAGGAAATCAATCACTTCTGCGGCAAATATACGACTTATCATCATAAAAAGAAGAAAAGAAAAGAGAAAAATACAGGAAAAAGAGAAAAATAAATGATATTAATTGTAACTTTGCCTCCGAAAAAAGGAAAAAGATGGCAGAACAACAAGCAATATTCAAGCGTGCAGAACGGCTGCTGGGCGACGAGGCGATGGAGCAGATAGCCCGGCAGCGGGTTATTCTTTTTGGCGTGGGCGGCGTAGGGTCATGGTGCGCAGAGGCGCTGGTGCGCAGCGGCATCCGACAACTGACGATTGTCGATAGCGACCGCGTCAGCATCACCAACATCAACCGCCAGCTGATGGCCACCACAACGACCGTGGGACAGGTGAAGGTGGAAGCCATGAAGGAGCGGCTGCTCACGATCAACCCGTCAGCAGAAATCACAGCATTGCAAAAAATCTTCTCGCAGGAGACGGCTGAGGAATTCCACCTCGACAGCTACGACTATATCATCGATGCCATCGACTCGCTGAAGGACAAGGCGCTGCTGATTCTCATGGCCTGCCGCACGAAAGCCAGGTTCTTCTCCTCGATGGGCGCCGCCCTGAAACTCGACCCCACACGCATCCAGGTCACCGAGTTCTGGAAGGTGAAAGGCGACCCGCTGGCGCGTGCCCTGCGCAACAAGTTCAAGAAGGAGAAGCTGTTCCCCCAGCGTAAGTTCCAATGCGTCTATAGCGACGAGCTCTTAGAGAACAAAAAGCCCATCGACCCCGACGACAGAGGCAACGGCAGCCTCGTCCACATCACCGCCATCTTCGGCTTCACCCTCGCCGGCTTAGTCCTTCAGGATGCAGCCCTTACGCCTCCGCCACCACTTCAATCTCCACCAATGCGCCCTTAGGAAGCGTCTTGACCGCCACCGCAGAACGAGCGGGATAGGGCTCAGCGAAGAACTCCGCATAGACGCTATTCATGTCGGCAAAATCATTCATGTCCGCCATGAACACCGTTGTCTTTACCACATTCGCCATACTTACTCCAGCCTCTTCCAGAATGGCCTTCACGTTGGTCAGCGACTGACGCGTCTGTTCTTTGATGCCACCCTCAGGGAAACTACCCGTGGCAGCATCGATAGGCAGCTGCCCGGAGGTATAAATGAGATTTCCCACCTTGACGGCCTGACTATACGGCCCGATGGCAGCAGGTGCCTTTGTTGTACTGATAATCTTTTTCATATACTATCCTTTTTTAGACGAGGACAAAATTACGAATAATCAGGGATACATGCTTCACTTTGCCGATGTTTTTAAGAGAATTTAGGCAAAATAAATGATGCATGCCTCCGAAAAGACATGCATCATTTATTTTTCTCTCGTTTCCCTCATTTTTCGCTCTTCGCTGCTTCTTTTCTGATTATAATTCGTATCTTTGCAGGCGAAGAACGAACATTATAAGCATAAAACGATAAGAAAGTGCTGGTGAAGTAAACGGCATTTCAGGCAATCATGGACGAAGATAAAGATTTCCTACGGCAAGATAACAACTACCGGACGTTGAAGGCGTTTCAGAAGGCGGAATGCATCTACGACGTGACGTACTATTTTGCCAATACGTTCCTGAAGGCGGGCGACCGCACCATTGACCAGATGGTGCAAGCGGCACGTTCGGGCAAGCAGAACCTGGCGGAAGGAAACATCGACGGCATCACTTCGCGCGAAATGGAACTGAAGTTGACGAATGTGAATAGGGCATCGCTGCATGAACTGTTGCTGGACTACGAGGACTATCTGCGCGTGAGAGGGCTGGAGCAATGGGCGTATGATGACCCACGTTGCGTGCAGACCCGTGCGTTCTGCAAAGCTCATCTTGACTCTGCCATTTTCCGAGAGAAGATCAAGGAGCGTTCTGACGAGACCATCGCCAACATCGCCATCACACTCATTCACCAATGCGACATCCTCATCCGTGGTCTCATTGAGTGGAAGAAGCGAGACTTTCTTGAGAAGGGCGGCATCAAGGAGGAGATGTATCAGGCGCGGAAGGCCTGGCAGAAGAAGAATGGAGCCTATGGGAAGATTCCATACGAGGGGCATGGGTATAATGGGTCCAATGGAGGAAATGGGCAATATGGGTCCAATGGGGTTAATGGGCAAACCGTCACTCGAGAAAACAAGCCCACTCAGCCCATAAAGCCCACTCAGCCTAAATAGGATATTCCAAGAGTTCTTGATTTCCCCGATGCTGATACCATGTAAGTTTGATGTGTTGATTCAGCACAAAGCGTCCCCGCTACTTTGTTGAGCAGCGGGGACGTTTCATTATTCGTCTTTCGGTAGGAAAGAGGGTTGTTAACGGGTTACTTCACCAGGGCGAGGGTGTCGAGGGCGATCATCAGCTCTTCGTCGGTGGGGATAACGCAGACCTTGACGCGCGAGGAATCCTTGGAGATGATGGCCTCGGTGGCGCGGCAGGCGCGGTTCTTGGCATCGTCGAGCTCCACGCCGAGGAATTCCAGACCGCGAGTGGCACCTTCGCGAACCTCGTACTGGTTCTCACCGGCACCGGCGGTGAAGAGGATGACATCGACGCCTCCCATAGCGGCGGCATAGCTGCCGATGTACTTCTTGATGCGATAGGTGTACATCTCCTTGGCCAGACGGGCGAGGTCGTTGCCCTCGGCGATGCCGGCGAGGATGTCGCGGAAGTCGCTGCGGCCTTCGCTGACGCCGAGCAGACCGCTCTGTTTGTTCAAGAGGTTGGAGATGCCCTTGGTGTCGAGACCGAGCTTGTCCATCAGGAAGGTGACGGCGCCGGCATCGATGTCGCCGGAGCGCGTGCCCATCATCAGGCCTTCGAGGGGCGTAAGACCCATCGAGGTATCGACCACCTTACCCTCCTTGACAGCTGCGATGGAGGCACCGCCGCCGATGTGGCAGGTGATGATCTTTGAACCCTCCTTGGGCATACCCAGGAACTCCAGCACGCGCTGCGAGACGTAGCGGTGGCTGGTGCCGTGGAAGCCATAGCGGCGCACGCCGTGCTTCTTGTAGAGCTCGTAAGGCAGGGCGTACATGTAGGCGTAGTCGGGCATCGTCTGGTGGAAGGCGGTGTCGAAGACGCCGACCTGGGGCAGGTCGGGCAGCAGGGCCTTGACGGCATTGACGCCCTTGATGTTAGCGGGGTTGTGGAGGGGTGCGAGGTCGTTGCAGGCAGCAAACTGTTCCATCACCTCGGGGGTGAGGATTACGCTCTGCGAGAAGCGCTCGCCGCCATGCACCATGCGGTGGCCTACGGCATCGATCTCATGGAGGTCGTTGAGGACTGCGAGGTTACCCTCGGTGAGCACCTTGAAGATTACCTGCACACCGGCTGTGTGCTCGGGCACTGAGACATTAAACTGGTCCTTCTGCCCTTTGGCTTTCACCTTGATGAAGGAATCGGGCAAACCGATTTTCTCAATACCACCACTTGCGATGACGCTCTGGTCATCCATGTTGTACAATGCGTATTTTATACTGCTGCTTCCGCAGTTAAGAACTAAGATTTTCATTTTGCATCCATTGCCTGACAGGCGGTTATAGCGATTAAGTAATAGATATCTTCTACGGAGCAGCCGCGGCTCAGGTCGTTGACGGGACGGGCGATACCCTGGAGGATGGGACCGATGGCGATGGCACCGGCGAGGCGCTGCACGAGCTTGTAGCTGATGTTACCAACCTCGAGGTTCGGATAGACGAGGACGTTGGCGTGGCCGGCGATAGCGCTGCCGGGAGCCTTCTTCTCGCCCACGCTGGGTACGAGGGCGGCATCGGCCTGCAACTCGCCATCCACTTTCAGTTCGGGACAACGCTCCTTGGCCAGACGTGTTGCCTCAATAACCTTATCAACCACTTCATGCTTGGCAGAGCCCTTGGTGCTGAAGCTCAGCATGGCCACACGGGGATCGTCGAAGCCAGCAACGCTCTTGGCGGTCTGCGCGGTGCAGACGGCAATCTGCGCAAGTTGGTCGGCATCGGGCATCGGTGTCACGGCCACGTCGCCCACCACGAGCACTCCGTCCTCGCCGTATTCGGGCTTGTCGGTGATGAGGAGCATCGCGCCACTGACGCAGGTGATGCCCGGCGTGCACTTGATGATCTGCAGGGCAGGACGCAGGGTCTCACCCGTGGTCGAGAGCGCACCGGAGATCTGACCGTCGGCACCCTCGGTCTTGATGATCATACAACCCAGATAGAGCGGGTTCTTCACGAGGGTGCGAGCCTGCTCGATGGTCATGCCCTTGCTCTTACGCAGTTCGCAGAGCAGCTGAGCCAGCTCCTCGCTGCGCTCGTAGTTCTCGGGATCGATGAGCGTAGCCTCGTCGATGTGTGTGAGGCCGTGCTGCTTTGCCAATGCATGTACCTTCTCGGGGTTACCGATGAGGATGATGTCGGCCAGCTTGTCGGCCAAAGCCTTGTCAGCCGCGATGAGCGTGCGCTCCTCTTCGGCTTCGGGGAGCACGATGCGCTGCGGGTTGGCCTGCGCGCGTGCGATGATTTTTTCAATAAGTGTCATGCTATTATAGTTTAAACCTATTGGATGAATTAATTCTATAAAACATTTATGCTAAAAAAGTTGCACATAT
>CAMKTN010000060.1 GCA_946415705.1 uncultured Prevotellaceae bacterium | reverse complement strand
ACCGACAACAAAGGCCGCACCGTCAACTTCAAGAACACCATCATCATCCTCACCTCGAATTTGGGAAGTGAGTATATCCGCGAGCAGTTCTCGAAACTTGACAGTCCCACTAACGGCAGTGTGCCCGGCGAATCATTCGCCGATGGCTCCCTTCCCGCCAAGAACCGCGAGGCCGTCATTGAGGAAACCAAGCGCACGGTGATGGAACATCTCAAGCGCACTATCCGCCCTGAGTTCCTGAACCGTATCGACGAGACCATCATGTTCGAGCCGCTGACGCAGGCTGAGATCCGCCAGGTCGTACAGCTGCAAGTCGCCTCCGTGCAGAAGATGCTCAGCCAGAATGGCATCACGCTTACGCTCACCGACGCCGCCATCGACCTGCTGACGCGCGAGGGCTACGACCCCGAATTTGGTGCCCGTCCCGTGAAGCGCGCCATCCAGCGCCTGCTCCTCAACGACCTCTCCAAGGCCATCCTCGCCGGCACCGTCAACCGCGACCATCCCATCCGCGTGGATGCCGACGGCGACCAACTGAGGTTCGGACACTAAGCGACTAAGAAAAGGAATGGTAATCTTGCGTGCGCAAGATTACCATTCTTTTTTTGTGTGGCAGCTGTCAGCGAGTGGACAGCCTGCGCAACGCACATCGTCATCATGTTCGCAACCGCAGTCGCAGGGCCGCTTCCGAGTGAAGCGGCTCCACAGGCGGCGGGCGGTGTAGGCCACGCAAGCCAAGAGAATGAGGATGACGATGGCGAGTTGCATTCTCACTTAGAATAGGAGCCCTATTTGCACGACCGCCGCTGAGACAATCCAGGCGAGGACGGTGGTGTAGCAGGCTGCACAGAGCGCCCAGCGCCACGAGGACGTTTCGTTCTTGATGGCTACGATGGTGGCCAGGCAGGGGAAATAGAGGAGCACGAAGAGGAGGTAGGCGAAGGCGATGAGGGGCGTGACGCCGTCGGCCGCCATCTGCTGGTGCAGACGGGTGTATTTGGCGTTGTCCTCGGCGAACGCTTCGTCCTCGCCGAAGCTGTCATCACCCGAGTAAAGCACGCCCATCGTGCTGGCGACAATCTCCTTGGCGCCTACGCCTGCGATGAGGCTCACGTCCAGCTTCCAGTTGAAATGCTGGGGCGCGAAGACGGGGGAGATGGCCTTTCCGGCACGACCGAGGTAAGAGACCTCCATGTTGTCAGCTGTATCTACCGCCGAAGACTGGGACGGCCCGAAGTAGCTCAGTGCCCAGACAATGATGCTGGCGACGAGGATAATGCCGCCCATCTTCTTCAGGTACTCCTTGCCTTTCTCCCACGTGTGACGCCCGATGGCCTTGGCCGTCGGCCAGCGGTAGGGTGGGAGCTCCATCACGAAAGGCGTGTCCTCGCCCTTGATGATGAAACGCGCGAAGAGGCGCGACACCAACGCAGCCACGAGAATACCGATGGCGTAGAGCGACACGAGCACCGTGCTGCGCCACTGCGCCGCGAAGAACGTGCCGACAATCATGATATAGATAGGCAGGCGCGCGGAGCACGACATAAAAGGAAGGATCATCATCGTGATCAGTCGCGAGCGGCGGCTCTCGATGGTACGTGTGGCCATCACCGCAGGTACGTTACAGCCGAAGCCCATGACCAGCGGAATGAACGACTTGCCGTGCAGGCCCATGCGGTGCATCAGCTTGTCCATGATGAAAGCGGCACGCGCCATATAGCCTGAGTCTTCCATGAACGAGATGAAGCAGTAGAGAATCAGGATCTGCGGTAGGAACACGATGACGCTGCCTACGCCGCCGATGACACCATCCACCAGCATCGACCGCAGCGGCCCCTCGGACATCGTGGCACCAATCCACTCGCCGAGCCACGCCACGCCCGCCTCAATCCAATCCATCGGGTACTGCCCCAGCGCGAAGGTTGTCTGGAACATCACGTAGAGGATGAGGAAGAAGATGGGGAACCCCAAGTATTTGTTCGACAGCAGCGCATCGATGCGGTGCGTGGTCTTGTAGGTGTCTTTCTTCGTGCCTGTGCGGTACTCCGCCTCGGCCAGCGCGCCGTGGATGAAACCGTACTTGGCGTCCATGATGGCCGTCTCGGAATCCACGCCCGTCTCTTCCATCACGCGGGCTCCGGCGTAGTCGCGTGCCGCCATCAGCCGCTTGCGGTCCTCGCTGCGGTGCTCGCTCTCTACGTGACCCTCGACGAAGTGAATCATCTCCGCGTCATGCTCCAGCAGCTTCAGCGCCAGATAGCGCGTGGAGTACTGCGTGCTCAGGTGCTCGTCGGCCTTCAGGAACTGCTGGATATGCGTGATGCCGTCCTCAATCTCGTGACCGTAGTTGATATGGATATGTCGCATCTGCGCGTTCGTGCCCTCGAAGACCTCGATGACCGTGTGCAGCAGCTCTCGCACGCCGCGTCCCGTCTTGAACGATGTCGGGACCATCGGCACACCGAAGAGCGTGGAGAGTGTCTGGATATTCAGATGGTCGCCGCGGCGCTCCAGCTCGTCGTACATGTTCAGCGCACACACCACCCGCAGGTTCATATCCACCAGCTGTGTCGTCAGGTACAGGTTGCGCTCCAGGTTTGAGGCATCCACGACATTGATGATGACATCCGGGTGTTCCTCCTGCAGGTGCTTGCGCACATACAGCTCCTCGGGTGAGTAGCAGGACAGCGAGTACGTACCGGGCAGGTCCGTCAGATGGAAGGTATAGCCCTCCTGCTCCGCCGTCGCCGTCGTCGCATCCACGGTGACGCCCGAATAATTACCCACACGGGCATGTGCCCCGCTGGCGTAGTTGAACAGCGATGTCTTGCCGCAGTTCGGGTTACCGATGAGGGCGACGGAAATGGCAGACCCACCCCCCAGCCCCTCCCTTGTAAGGAGGGGAGTAGTATCATTTGAGTAGGCGTCCGCTGAGGTCGTTGCAGCAGTAAGCGACTTACCCCCATTGTCTTGAAGGTAATTACTCCCCTCCCCGCCGTAGGCTTCCCCCTCGCCCACGGGAGAGGGGGTTAGGGGGTGAGGCTTTACCTCTATCAACTTCGCCTCGTCGTGCCGGAGGCTGACCTCGTAGCCCATCAGCTTGTATTTCACCGGGTCTTGCAGCGGCGCGTTGAGGAGCACCTCCACAGGTTGCCCCGTAACGAAGCCCATCTCAATGATGCGCTTGCGGAAGCCGCCGTGGCCGCTCACCTTCACGATGACCGCCTTCTCACCCGTCCGTAGTTCCGATAGTTTCATGCTATTCTTCTTTTTTCTGCTGCAAAAGTACGCCTTTATTCCTAAACGGCCAATTCATCGCCTCATTTATTGCAAGAAAATACCGAATTATGGGGATGGAAGCCGCACCGCCGACACCCTTCGGAAAGGCTTTTTGATGCCCTGTCTCGAAAAATGCAGAGATTTTTGTGCGCGTAAAAAATAATGTGTAAGTTTGCACTCACAAACAAGAAACATTTACAATAATAAAAGATTAAACAACAAAGAATAATGGGACAGAAAAGGATTCTATTCATTCTCGCCCTGCTGTGCATATGTACGGTGGGCTATGGCCAGCCACGCTCCTCTGAGCAGTTTGTGCCTGTCAGCGAGTCCTACAGCATTGCCGACAACGAGCCTGCACCCGTGCATCCCGTTCCGAGCGAACGCCAGCTGCTGTGGCAGGAGACGGAATTCTATGCGTTCTTCCACTTCGGCATAAACACCTTCACCAACTCGGAATGGGGAAATGGCGGAGAGGCCGAGTCGAAATTCGCGCCTACAAAGGTGCCCAACCCGCGGCAATGGCTCACAGCTGTCAAGGCGGCTGGCATGAAGGGCGGCATCGCGGTGGTCAAACACCACGACGGTTTCTGCCTATGGCCGACAGTTACCACGACGCACAGCGTGGTGAACGCGGGCAACGACAACGGCCGCAACACGAACATTCCCGAGGCCTTCGCCGCTGCGGCACGCGACCTCGGCATGAAGTACGGCTTCTATGTATCTCCTTGGGATCTGAACAGCAAGTACTGGGGCGACGGCACGAGCGACTACTTGAACAAGGTGTTCCTGCCGCAGTGCCTGGAGCTGGCACAATACGGCAGCGACCAGTTCGAGATGTGGTTCGACGGTGCCACGGGTGGCGACCATGCCGGCTACTACGGCGGCGCCAACACCACGCGCACCATCAAGGATGCCGCTACCTACTACGATGTCCCCAACTTGCGTGACACCGTGCACGCCATCGCTCCGAACTGCGTGATGTGGGGCGTGGGCGACGAAGCCCGCTGGATTGGTAACGAGGCCGGATGGGCTGGCGAGACGAACTGGTCTATGGGCTGGGGCGAAAGCGGAAACATGTACGCCTGGAAGTGGAAGGCTGGCGAGAGCGATGCCAAGGCCACCAACAAGGGCTGGTTCTGGCATAGCGGCGAAAGCCCCAAGTCGGCCACCGAGCTCTTCAAGATCTATTTGGAAACGGTAGGTCGCAACGCCACGCTCATCCTGAACTTCCCGCCTGACCAGAGCGGCGAACTGCCCTCGGCGGACGTGACGGTTCTGGAACAACTCGGCACACTCATCAACAACCGACTGACGAACGACAAAGCCAAGACAGCCACCCATATCGAAGCCTCGCTGACACGTGCAGCGGGAGCCGCTCGCAACTTTGACATCAGCAATGTGACGGACGGCGACAAGGACACCTACTGGGCGACCAACGACGGCGACCTCTCGGCCAGCATCACGCTGGAATGGGAGGAGGAACAGTCACTCTACTACGTCATGCTGATGGAATACATCAAATTGGGCCAGCGCGTGAAAAACTTCACCATCGAGACCAGCCTCGACGGCGCCACATGGACGAAGCAGGCCTCCGGTTCCACGACAACCATCGGCTACAAGCGCATCGTTCCCCTTGGCGGAAGCACATCTTCCTATACGGCTGCGAAGGCAAAGTACCTGCGCATTACCATCGACGATGCAAGAGGTTGCCCGACGCTGCATACCCTCTCTGTTTTCTAACCCCACGAACTCAATATTTTCTGAATTATGAAAGGCTTAAAAAAATATATGGCAATGGCGGCACTTGCCGCCCAGCTGCCTGCCTCGGCACAGACAATAGACTTTGAAACAGGCGAAGGATTTAGCCGTCTTGGGGTTTACGACACCTGGGAGCAGTCGCCATTCCGGACGGGGGCCATCCTCTCCCCTGAGCGCTATGTAGGCATCACGGACAACCCCGACAAATCCGTCAATGAGGATTTGGACATCCAGCCCAATCCCAGCGAGAAGGTGCTGGCCGTGCAACGTTCGCGCTTCGGCAGCAACACGTTCGGCGCGCGCATCGACCTCGCTGACCCGCTGCACATGACTACTGCCACACGCTACGTCCACGTGATGGTGCTGAAACCACAGGGCGAAACAGCAAACATCATGGTGATAGGTCTCGGCAAACGTCGCGACTGGAAGGAGCAGAGCCCCGAAACAGAACAGTTCTGGGAAGCGTCCAGTAGCACGCTCAACGACGGCTCATGGACAGACCTCGTGTTCCCCATCAGCACGAATGAATACGTGGACATTCACAGCCTTGTGTTCGTTCCCGACCTCGCCTCGCCACACCTCCGCACAAGCGACTTCGTAGCATACTTCGACGAGATCGAGATCAACGACAATCCCAAGCCGCGCATCGTGACATCGTTCTACCCTGTGAACTTCGATGCTGAGCAGAAGCCCACACGCACAGACCGCTCACTCAATAACGCACGCTTCACCATATCGGGCGAAACAGCGAAAAGCGTCAGCGTTAACAAGACGAAAGTATATAGCAACCAAACAGAAACGGCGACCGTCACGGCACGCCCGGGCAGCAGCGTCAGCATCAAGATGTCGTACACGGGAAATTGGATGAGCGGCTATGCCTATGTCGATTGGGACAACGACGGACAGTTCAAGCCCGCCATCGAAGAGAACAAGCCCGCTGCCGGCAGCGAACTGGTAAGCTACACCTACCTCAACGGCGACGTGCTAGCCGATGACGGTACCGTGCTCAGCGAAAAGCGCATCCCCTTCGGACAGGCATTCAAGATCAAGATGGAGTCAGCTCCAGACTTTACCTACACGGGTGCCGTCATCACCCACGGCTACAACCTCGACGGCCCCGAATATGTGCGTGAAAACCGCCAATACAAGTCTATCACGATTCCCGCCTCAGCGTTCGACAGAGAAACGCATGAGTACTCCATCCCCGCCGCATACATCGATGGTGAGGTGCGCATCGAAGGCCTCTTCACCCCTGGCGAAAACCCTGCCCCAGGCACCGAATCCCAGAAGTATACGGTTACATACATAAATTAACAATCAACGTGGCAAGCGACGATTCTGTTTACTCCATAGACGGGCGCCGCGCAAATAATCCGTCGAAGGGTGTGTATATCGTTAACAACAGGAAGGTAATCATCAGGTAAATTTGCTTGGTAAACGCTGAACGGACTGAAGGTGGCGTTCAGGGTTTCATTTATTGTATAATATATCCATTTCTGATAAAACTTTTTTGTGATAGCCTGCAAAAAGACATTGTTTTATTTGTTAGAATGGAGGAAAAGAGATATTTTTGCGACGGAATAATGAAAGCTGATATGAAATACCTGTTCTCTCTTCTCGCTTTGATCACCTTGACTGCAGCGGCTCAAGAATTGCCTACAACAGACTCTTACGTGGTTAATTTCGACCGCAGTACAGCCCGCACCCACGCCACTCGCAGGCTGACAGCTCTTAGCTTAAACGGCAATACCATATCAATCTCTGACCCTACTCGTATGTACGTGGATTTAACCCCCAATATGTTCGGTGCGCAAGCAGGTCAAACCATCACGCCCTCCGTAACTTACACAGGGTCCTGGATGCAGACATATATCTATATCGATTGGAACCAGAACGGCCAATTTGATGTACAGACACCTGGGCCGCAGGGACAGTTGGAGCGTGACAACGAACTCGTCTGCTTCGCCGGCATGGATTTAGCCGATGGAAAATATAATAGTGTCGGTGAGAGTCTCGAAAATCTCTCTAACGTGCAGCCGCCATCATTTACCATTCCAAATGACATCAATCCTGGATTTTACATGATGCGTTGGAAGATAGACTGGAATGACTGCGACCCTGCGGGGCGTGTAGATGAAGCCAACTCCATCATCAAGAATGGCGGAGTCATTGTCGATATACTCCTTCGCATCACTGATGGCTCAGGAGACGATGGCTACCAACTCATATTCTGCGATGAGTTTGATTTACCTGATGGCAGTCGCCCTAATCCCGAGAAATGGCGTGTCAGCACACGACGTAGCTCTGTATGGAACAGATGGATTAGCGATTCGCCTGATGTGGCTTTCATACAGGGAGGAAATCTTGTCTGTCGCGCCATTCCCAACCCCGACACAAGCTCCGATAACATTCCCATGCTTACGGGAGCTATCGAGACGCAAGGTCTCTTCTCTTTCACCTATGGTAAAGTCGAAGTACGCCTGCAGGTGGATCCTTATGCCGGCAGTTTCCCTGCCGCGTGGATGATGCCGCAGCCCCCGTGCGGCACATGGCCAAATGCCGGTGAAATCGATATTTTTGAATCTGTCGATGCTCAGAATACAGCCTTTCACACCATACATAGCCATTGGAGTTACGACCTAGGCCATAAGAACGACCCTAAAAGCTCCTTCTCCGAAAGAGTGAATATCGCGCAGTGGCATGTTTATGGGGTAGAATGGTTTGAGAACGTTCTCATCTTCACAGTGGATGGCAACATCGTAGGCTCTTATGCTCGAAGCGCTGATGAGGACATGCTCGCACAAGGGCAATGGCCTTTCACACATCCATTTTATCTCATCCTCAACCAGAGCGTAGGCAACGGCTCATGGGCAAAGGCCGCCGACACGCGTCACACTTACGAGACCCGTTTCGACTATGTGCGTGTCTATCAGAAAGATGGTATTGACGGCATCTCCGGGCAACGCTTCAATCGCCTGCCCGATGATGATTCTTGGTATGACCTGATGGGCCGTCAGATAGATAAGCAGCACTTAACACGAGGCATATACCTCCACAACGGTCGTAAGGTGCTTATCCGATAATTAGCTGATGCTACTCCAGTCGTAGGAGGATTTGCCGAGGTCACGGAGGCGCTGCCACATGGCGGCGTGCTCCGGCAGGGATTGTGTGGGGTCGATATCGAGGATATGGTTGGCGGTGTCGCGGGCGAGCTGCACGAGCTGTCCGTCGCGCGCGAGGTTGGCGATATGCAGGTCGAAGGCGAGGCCGCTCTGCTGCGTACCTTCGAGGTCGCCCGGGCCGCGGAACTTCAGGTCGGCTTCGGCAATCTCAAAGCCGTCGGTGGTGTCGCACATCACCTGTATGCGTTTCTTGGTATCTTCGGAGAGGTTGTATTTCGTGACGAGGATGCAATAGCTCTGCTCAGCACCGCGACCTACGCGGCCGCGTAGCTGGTGCAGCTGTGCCAGGCCGAAGCGCTCGGCATTTTGAATGACCATCACGCTGGCATTGGGTACGTTGACGCCGACTTCTATCACGGTGGTGGCCACGAGGATCTGTGTCTCGCCACGCACGAAACGGTCCATCTCAGCGTCCTTGTCGGCAGCGCTCATCTTACCATGTACCTTGGAGATGCGCAGGTCGGGGAAGGCGGTGCAGAGGTCTGCATAGCCGTTCTCCAAATCCTGGATGTCCATCTTCTCACTCTCTTTGATGAGGGGATAGACGACATAAACTTGTCGGCCCTTAGAGATCTCCGTGCGAATACCGCGGTAGAGGCTCTCGGTGCGCTCCTCCCAGAAATGGCGCGTCTCAATGGGCTTACGACCCGGCGGCAGCTCATCGATGACGCTGACGTCGAGGTCGCCATAGACGGTCATGGCGAGCGTGCGCGGAATGGGCGTGGCGGTCATGACAAGGACATGTGGCACGGGCCCCTCAGCGGCGGGCTTGTGCCACAGCTTTGCACGCTGTGCCACGCCGAAGCGGTGCTGTTCGTCGATGACCACGAGGCCGAGGCGCTGGAAGGCGACGGTATCCTCCAGCACGGCATGGGTGCCGATGAGGATATCGACCTCGCCCGCGCGCGTACCTTCTAATATAGGGCCGCGGCGGCGCTTTCCCTTGACGGAACCCGTGAGGAGCTCCACGCGGACGGGCATGTCCTTCAGGAACTCGCGGAAGGTGGCGTAGTGCTGCTCAGCGAGGATCTCAGTGGGCGCCATCAGACAGGCCTGGTAGCCGTTGTCGAGGGCGATGAGCATCGTCATCAGCGCCACGAGGGTCTTGCCCGAGCCTACATCGCCCTGCAGGAGGCGGTTCATCTGCTTGCCGCTGCCCATATCGCGGCGCATCTCCTTGATGACGCGCTTCTGGGCGTTGGTGAGCTCGAAGGGCAGGTAGTCGTGATAGAAGGTGTTGAAGCGCTCGCCGACATGCGCGAAGACATGACCTGCGACCTGCTGCTGACGCTGACGGGCGAAGCGCAGGATGCCGAGCTGGATGAAGAAGAGCTCCTCGTACTTCTGGCGGTAGGTGGCACGCCGCAGGGCCTCCACGGAGGGAGGGTAGTGCAGGTCGTGCAGGGACTGCCAGAGGGGAATGAGGTTCAGCTCTTGGATGATGCTGGCGGGGAGGGTTTCCACACCGCCAAACGGCGAGGAGGAGAGCTTCTCGAACAGCGTCTTCGTGAAGCGCTCGATGCAACGGCTGTTGAGGCCGCTTTTCTTCATGCGCTCCGTGGTGGTGTAGTAGGGCTGCAGACCCATGGTGCCGAGCTGGAGGCTGTCGGCGGGGTCAATGTCGGGGTGCGGGATGTTAAGGCGGCCGTTGAAGACATAGGGTCGCCCGAAGACGATATAGGGCTTGCCAATGACGTAGTTCTTCTTGATCCATTTGAACGTCCCCGCCTGGAACCAGATGAGGTCCAGGATGCCGCGCCCGTCGGTGAAATGGGCGATGAGGCGGCGCTTGCGGCCGTGGCCCTCCTCCTCGAAGCTGAGGAACTCGCCGCGCACCTGTACAAAAGGCATATCGGCCGTAAGCTCGTGTATGTAATACAGCCGAGTACGGTCGATATGCTTATAGGGGAAGAAGTAAAGAAGGTCGCGGAACGTGGTGATACCCAGTTCCGCGTCCAGTAGTTTCGCCCTCTGTGGGCCTACTCCTGGCAGATAGGTGATGGGAGTAGAGAGGTCGATGGCTTATTACATCATGCCACCCATGCCGGGAGCACCGCCCATCGGCATTTCGGGCTTGTCTTCCTTGGCGTCGCAGATGAC
>CAMKTN010000059.1 GCA_946415705.1 uncultured Prevotellaceae bacterium | reverse complement strand
ATGTGGGGCGCGGCAAGTACGTGCTTGTGGACTTTTGGGCCTCATGGTGCGGTCCTTGTCGTGCAGAGATTCCCAACCTCATTACCGCTTATAACAAGTATAAAGACAAGGGCTTCACCGTTCTCGGCGTGGCTGTGAACGATATGCCCGAGGCCACCCTCAAAGCCATTAAGGACGACGGAATCCCCTATCCGCAAATCCTCAATAGCCAGCAAATCGCGGCTTCCGCCTATGGTTTCGATGCTATCCCTCAAATCATCCTCTTTGCCCCCGACGGCACCATTCTTGCTCGTGGGTTGCGCGGAGAAGAGATAGAGAATAAACTTACAGAAATCTTTAAGGAGAAATAAAATATGCACAAGCAAATCATCACCATCCTGCTTGCCTTCATCGCAATAGCGGGGCAGGCGCAGGTGAAGTGCCACGTTGAGGGAAAGATAATGACAGACAAGTATGGCGATGATGTGGTCGTCTGCAAGGATGGAATGGACTTGCGTGTTAATGACGATCCATCGCTGCACTACAAGGCTGTGAACGGACATTTTGAGTGCGATATCGAAACTGACCACATCGAAATGTATGAAGTCAAACTCCCCCGACAGATAGACGAGGGTTCATGGTTCACAGCCAGATTCCTCGCTGAGAACGGAACGGTGTGGATTGAAATGTATGAAGACAAGGCTCCGAAGGTTAGGAGTACGGGCGAGGAGGGCTTGCTGCATCATGTCTTGGACAGCATCGAGGACGTTCGTTTCTGGAATGTTGTCGATGAGCTGGACCGCGAGTTGGAAACTAATAAGGAAAAATACTTCAAGCTTGATTTCATCTCTGCATACCAGACATTGAAGAGTAGCGATGCCGACATTCTGCCGCAGGAATACATTGACAGCGTCAGAAACGTGCTGCGCGCTTATTATGACGACGAGCGCAAAGGCTACAACGACGAAGGATGGGCGTTGTGGCAGCGGCGGGACAGTATTGCCAAGGGAGTGCGTCCGTTCCGTGTCGGGTATTACACGGAGCATCCCATGCTGTGGGCATATTACGACGTGTTGACGGCAATACAGACGCTCAATCAGGCGAATGTCTTTGCCAACTTCGACCCTGAGCCGCACGAGCAGATGCTCTCGCTCTATGAGGCGAAGCTTTGCAATCTGTACAAAGGCCATCCCATTCATCAGCAGATTGCCATGGCTCTGGCTGCCCTTCGCCTCCAACCTGGCAAACCGTACATAGATTATACCGTGCGGAACGTGGACGGCCAGCTCGTTCCCATTTCCACCCTCACGAAAGGCAATGTAGCCCTTATCAATCTTTGGGCTTCGTGGTGCGGCCCTTGTCGCAAGCACAGCAAGGACATGATTCCCGTCTATGAGAAGTATAAGGACAAAGGCTTCACCATCATTGCCATCGCCCGTGAGCAAAAGGCCGAGTCTATGCAGAAAGCAATGGAGCGCGACGGCTACCCGTGGCCATCGCTGTTGGAGCTGAACGATGAGAACCGCATCTGGGAGCTGAATGGCGTGGGTAATGGTGGCGGTGCCATGTTCCTCATCGACCGCGACGGCACCATCCTCTCCACTTCCACCGATGCCGAGGAACTGGAGCCACTTATCAAGAAAGCACTATACATCGACTAAAACAAAGAACAGCAAAATAAAAGCGAATGAAATTATCATCCGCTTGTGAATTTCTTTATGAATGCTCCGTGCGGTGTGCGATGTGCTTGCCCTCGTTGCAATGGCGGGTTTATAAGTATCTCATCATTGTGTCAAGATTGATGATTGAGACTTTTGCGAGGTCAGTTCTTGGCGTGTAAGTCTTCGTGTCGAATGGCATCAAGACGCTCCTGATCAAGGATACCCTCGTCCCACAGGCGGTTGGCCTCTGCGTCAAGTCTGGCTTGGAATTGCTGAGTAAGGACCATCTGAATCTCACGCGCATAACTCTCGCTATTATTAAAGGAGAACAGCTTGAGCAAATGTTGCTGGGTCGGGGTCAAGGTTGCTGCTTGCATAGTGGTATTGCTTGGTTTCTGAGTGCAAAAGTAGCGATTAATCTGATTCGGGCAAGGGATTTTGTGCGGAAAAACACGGAAGCGCGCTGAAAAATGCGGAAAAGTGGGTTGCGAGGGTGAAAAGTCAGACAGAAGTGCTATCTTTGCAACCGGAAAAAGATGTAAGATATTGCCGATAGGCATAAAGACAAAAGGATTATGTTCACGAAATTGATTGCTGAGCGCCTGGGACTGCGCGAGAAACAGGTGGCGGGGACGCTGGCGCTGCTGGATGGCGGTGCCACGATACCGTTCATTGCCCGATACAGAAAGGAACACACGGGTGCGCTGGATGAGGTGCAGATTGCTGCTATCAGCGAGCAGAACGAGCGCCTGAAGGAGATCCAGAAGCGCAAGGAGACGATCACGAAGACGATCACGGAGCTGGAGAAGATGACGCCCGAACTGGAGCAGCGCATCGCGGACTGCTGGGATGCCACGGAGCTGGAGGACATCTATCTGCCCTACAAGCCGAAGCGACGGACGCGTGCACAGGTGGCGCGCGAGCAGGGTCTGGAGCCGCTGGCCATGCTACTCCTGCGGCAGCGTGGGGCTGATCCCGAGGCGGCAGCCCGCCGCTTCGTCAACGCTGATGTCCCTGATACGGCAGCGGCGCTGAAGGGTGCGCAGGACATCATCGCGGAGATGGTGAGCGAGGACGAACGCTCGCGCCAGACGGTGCGCGGCTGT
Organism: uncultured Prevotellaceae bacterium; assembly: GCA_946415705.1. Lineage (GTDB taxonomy): Bacteria > Bacteroidota > Bacteroidia > Bacteroidales > Bacteroidaceae > Physcousia. Next base: position 7,701 of record CAMKTN010000059.1, on the reverse strand, counting down.
TTCCGTCGCACGGCGGTCATCACCTCGAAGGTGGTGAAGGCGAAAGCGGACACCGAGGAGGCGGCGAAGTTCTCGGACTACTTCGACTGGAGCGAGCCGCTGAAGCGTTGCTCCAGCCACCGCCTGCTGGCCATGCGCCGCGGCGAGGCCGAAGGCATCCTGCGCGTGAGCATCACGGTGGACGATGAGGAGATGGTGGAGAGGTTGCAACAGAAGTGGAAGACCCACCCCCAAACCCCTCCCGTGAGGGAGGGGGGTAGCTGCGCGAGGATTATAGATGAGGCGGTTGCCGATGGTTACAAGCGGTTGCTCTGTCCATCGATCGAGAATGAGTTCGCAGCGGCGAGCAAGGAGCGGGCCGACGAGGAGGCCATCCGCGTCTTTGCCGAGAACCTGCGCCAGCTGCTGCTGGGCGCGCCGCTGGGCCAAAAGCGCGTGATGGGCATCGACCCGGGTTTCCGCACGGGCTGCAAGGTGGTCTGCCTGGACGCGCAGGGGAACCTGCTGCACCACGAGGCCATCTTCCCGCATCCTCCTGTGCGCAAGCCTGCTGAGGCGGCTGAGGCTGTGGCGGAGATGATCAGGAAATACAAGGTGGAAGCCATCGCCATCGGCAACGGCACTGCCAGCCGCGAGACGAAGGGGTTTATAGAGATGGTGGTAGAACAAACCGGTGCGCGCGACGCGCGGCCCAGCTTGTTCGTAGTCTCCGAGGACGGCGCTTCGGTCTATTCGGCCTCGAAGGTGGCGCGTGAGGAGTTCCCCGACGAGGACGTCACGGTGCGTGGCGCCGTCAGCATCGGCCGCCGCCTGATGGATCCGCTGGCAGAGCTGGTGAAGATCGACCCGAAGAGCATCGGGGTAGGGCAGTACCAGCACGATGTGGACCAAGGCAAGCTGAAGAAGAGTCTGGACCAGACGGTGGAGAGCTGCGTGAATTCCGTGGGCGTGAACCTGAACACGGCCTCGGTGCATCTGCTGACCTATGTCAGCGGTCTTGGCCCGGCACTGGCCAAGAACATTGTGGATTACCGTCGCGACAACGGTGCCTTCACGAGTCGCGCGCAGCTGAAGAAGGTGCCGCGCCTGGGAGCTGCCGCCTTCGAGCAGTGTGCAGGCTTCCTACGCATCAGCGGTGCCAAGAACCCGCTGGACAACAGCGCCGTACACCCCGAGCGTTATGCGCTGGTGGAGCAGATGGCGAAAGACCAAGGCTGTACGGTGGCGGACCTCATCGCCGACAAGGAGCGTCGCGCACGCGTAGATATCAATAGGTATGTGAGTGCCGAGGTGGGCGTGCCCACGCTGACGGACATCATGAAGGAGCTGGAGAAGCCCGGGCGCGACCCGCGAACGGCCATCGAGGCGTTTGAGTTCGACAGCCGCGTGGCCAGCATCGACGACCTTGTGGAGGGCATGGAGTTGCCGGGCATCGTCACGAACATCACTAACTTCGGCGCGTTCGTGGATATCGGCGTGCATCAGGACGGGCTCGTACACATCTCGCAGCTGGCGAACAAGTATGTGAGCCATCCCACGGATGTCGTGAAGCTGCACCAGCATGTGCGCGTCCGCATCACGGAAGTGGACCGGCGGCGCAACAGGATATCATTAAGCATGAGGGGACTCAACTAACGGAGTCCCTTCATTTGGTTTAGCTTGCGATGTTGGCGCGTATCTTGGTGAGATAGGCCTTCATGGCGTCCTCGTCGCGGTCGTCGATGATCTGGATGAGTTCCTTGAGCTCGGAACGGATCATCTCCACCTTGGGCTTCGTGTGGGGGTTGAAGAGGATTTCGCGCAGGAGGGTGTCGTCCTCGGAGAGCACGCCGCGGGCGATGGTCATGTGGCGCTTGAAGGTGGTTCCCGGGGTGTCCTGGTGCTTCATCACGGCCGAGAAGACGAAGGTGGAGACGAAGGGGATGGAGAGGGAGTAGGACATCGTCTCGTCGTGCTCGGCAAAGGAGAGCTCCTTCAGGTTGAGGCCGAGGCGCGTGTAGAGGTCGCGGAAGAAGATGCGACCCATGTAGTCGCCCTCGTTGATGAGGATGGCGTTCTCGCTGGAGAGCTGCCCAAGGTTGGCGAAGGTGGGACCGAACATGGGGTGCGAGGAGGCATAGCGGTGGCCGGTGCTCTCGTAGTACTCGCGGAAACCGGTCTTGACGCTGCTGATGTCGCTGAGGACGCAGTCCTTGCCGATGTGCGGCAGCAGTTCATCGAAGACCTGCAGCGTATATTTCAGCGATACGGCGTTGATGACGAACTCGGGGTTGAAGGCATCGACCTCGTCGAGCGAGGTGAAGCGCTGTGTGTTGTAGAGGAAGCGCAGGCGTTGCGGGTCGTTGTCATAGACGGCCACTTCGTGGTCGAAGCTGAGCAGGTCGGTGAAGAACGACCCCATCTTGCCGGCACCTAATATCAAGATTCTCATAATCAGACCCCCTCCCCGCTCCCCCTCAAGGGGGAGAGTGGAATGTACTTGAGAGGCAGAGAGGAGTTTAGGGGCATTGGTTAAAGGGTTAAATAATTTTCAATCTGATTGATAACAGAGTCTATATCGAACATGACTTCTTCATTCGTGAATCTCATAACATGAAATCCCATCTTATCGAGATCTTGCTCTCGGAGTTCATCTCGTTCCTGCTGTTGTCTTTCTGCATGATAGCCGCCATCGACTTCTATCACAAGGCCTTGTTCTCTAGAAACAAAATCAACGATATAATCACCAATGATGTGTTGCCTTAGAAATTTTACACCTAATTGTTTCCTTTCTAAGTGTTTCCATAACACCTGTTCAGCGAGTGTTGCATTTTTCCTGTTCTCGTGAGCAAATGCTTTCAAAAGCACATATCTGTCTGGAGATGCTGTTCGATAGTCTGACATAAGAAGTCTCTATTCTCAGTAGTGACCACCCTCCCCCTTGAGGGGGAGTGAGGAGGGGGTCTTTCATTTATTCATGATTTCTATTTGTTGGCGGACGCTTTCGCTGTGGATGGCTTCATAGACGGTGCGGACAAATTCGGGATTCATACCGCAGAGGACGCCCTGGGCCCCGCGCTTGTCGAGGATCTCGCTGTAGCGGGTGGTCTGCACGACGGTCATGTTGTGCAGCTTCTTGTACTCCGCTATCTCGCGGCTGACACGCATACGCTTGGTGAGCAAGTCCATGAGCTGGTTGTCGAGCTCGTCGATCTGCTTGCGCAGCTGTGTGATGCTCTCGGTGACCTCCATCTCCTCGCGCACGACGAGGCGGTCGAGGATGAAATCCAGCACCTCGGGCAGCACCTGCTGCTTGGCATCGCTCCATGCGCAGTCGGGGTTGCAGTGGCTCTCCACCATCAGTCCCTCGAAGCCGAGGTCCATGGCTTGCTGCGACAACGGGGCGATGAGGTCGCGGCGGCCGCCCATGTGACTGGGATCGCAGAGGATGGGCAGGCTGGGGAAGCGACGCTTCAGCTCGATGGGTATGTGCCACATGGGCGGGTTGCGATAGAGCTTGCTATCGACGCTGGAGAAGCCGCGGTGGATGGCGCCGAGGCGTGTGATGCCAGCGCTGTTGATGCGCAGGAGGGCACCTGTCCACAGCTCGATGTCAGGGTTCACGGGGTTCTTTACCAGCACGGGAACATCGGTGCCCTTGAGGGCATCGGCGATGGATTGTACGGAGAACGGGTTGGCGGTGGTGCGGGCACCAATCCACAGGATGTCTATGCCTGCGGCGAGGGCTGCCTCGACGTGCTTGGGCGTGGCCACCTCTGTGGCCAGAAGCATGCCTGTCTCGGCTTTCACGCGCTGCAACCAGGGCAGTGCCTCAATGCCTACGCCCTCGAAGCCGCCGGGCTTTGTGCGCGGTTTCCACACACCGGCGCGGAAGATCTTCACGCCGTTGTTGGACAGCTGCTTTGCGGTTTCAAGAACTTGCTCTTCAGTCTCGGCCGAGCAGGGGCCGGCGATGACCATGGGGCGTTTCGCTTCGATGCCCGGAAGGGCGAGGGGAGTGATTTCTAAGTCCATATATGTTATGGTTTAAGGTTTAAAGTTTAATGTTTAAGGTTTAAAGATTAAGGTTTAAACTGCTCGCGAATGCGTGACAGGGCTTCGCGCATCTGTTCTTCCTTGGCGCAGAGGGAGATGCGGATATATCGCTCGCCATTGGTGCCGAAGATGAAGCCGGGGGTAATGAAGACGCGGGCCTCGTGAAGCACTCGCTCAGTGAGGTCCTCGACATGGGCATAGCTATCTGGGATGCGGCCCCAGAGGAACATACCGGTCTGTGTGGGGTCGAAGGTGCAGCCGAGCGTCGTCATGATCTCCTCTGCGATGGCGCGGCGACGGGCGTAGGTGCGTATGTTCATCTCGCGGTGCCACTCCTCGGAGGTGTTCGTGAGCGCGTCAGCGGCGGCGAGCTGGATGGCGCGGAAGGTGCCGTTCTCGACGTTGGTCTTCACCTTCAGGATCCATTGTATGAACTGTGCGTTCGAGCAGAGCATGGCCACACGCCAGCCTGGCATGTTATGGCTCTTGGAGAGCGAATTGAATTCGATGCAGCAGTCCTTGGCACCGGGAATCTGGAGGATGGAGAGGTGCTCGCCCTCGTTTAGTATAAAGGAATAGGGGTTGTCGTTGACGATGACGATGCCGTGGCGCTGGGCGAACTGCACCAGCCGCTCGTAGGTCTCGCGGCGCGCAGGTGCACCGGTCGGCATGTGGGGATAATTTGTCCACATCAGCTTGACGCGGCTGAGGTCCATTTGTTCAAGCTGTTCGAAGTCGGGCTGCCAGCCGTTAGCCTCGGTGAGGTCGTAGCTCACAACCTCGGCACCCAGCAGTCGCGAGAGTGAGGTGTAGGTGGGGTAGCCCGGATTGGGGACGAGCACCGTGTCACCCGGATTCACGAAGGCCAGCGTGGCGTGCAGGATGCCTTCCTTGGAACCGATGAGGGGCTGAATCTCGGTGGCAGGGTCGAGGGTGACACCATACCACCGCTGATAGAACGTGGCCATTGCTGTGCGCAGCTCGGGCGTGCCGATGGTGGGTTGGTAGCCGTGGGCATTGGCCTTGCGGGCCTCCTGGCAGAGCACCTCGATGGTGTGTTCCGAGGGCGGCATGTCGGGGCTGCCGATGGCCAGGGAGATGATGTTCATTCCCTCAGCATTCAGGCGGGCCACCTCCTTGAGCTTGCGTGAGAAGTAGTACTCCTGAACGCTGGCGAGGCGGTCGGCCGGGCGGAATTGTGTGGATGTGTAGTGTTCCATAATCAAAAGGAAATCCCGCTCCTTGTGGGAAGCGGGATTCGTTATCTGTTTGTTTAGTAGTTGAACATGTAGTAATGTCTTCACTTCTGCACGCGTCTTCCCGCTTCACCTTGTCTGGGTAAAGTAATAATAGGAATAGACGTATGCGTTGTTGAGCTTCATGACAATGTTTTGTTATTTCCGACCGCAAAGTAACGCACTTTTTGCGAAACCACCAACCTTTTTACGCATTTTCTTCGTTTTGCGCATCATTTTGCTGGTGCAGTGACGTTCTTGCTGACGTGTGGACGGTTACTTTGCGATGATTGTCTTTCCTTTGGTGACGAAGAGGCCGTGTTGCGGACGCTCCACGCGCTGGCCGATGAGATTGTAGTAGGTCACCTTCTCGGACAGGGCCGATGTCAGGGCATTGGGGGCTTCGATGGCATCCAGGATAGGCTCGAGACTCTGGAGCCATGTTGTCAGGTCGCTGACAATCTGTGTGTGATAGGCGAAGTCGGTCTTGAAGCCATAGCCGTGGTTAGCGACGTTGAGGGGTAGTGTGTGCACGGGCACATTGGCATTCTCGAGGGCTGTGATGTAGTTGAGGCTGTTGGCCTGCGGCACGGTGCGGTCACCGGTGCCCCAACAGAGGTAGGCGCGCGGCGTCTCGGCGGTCACCTGCTTCTCGTTGCTGTAGAGGTCAACCAATGCCTGTGAGGGGTTCGTGCCCAGCAGGTTGTCGCGGGAGCCTTGGTGGGTGTAAGAGGCGTCCATCGTGATGACGGGGTAGAAGAGAATCTGGAAGGCGGGGCGCTCGTCGCCTGTGGTGTGGGTGGCGATGGTGCTGGCCAGATGGCCGCCGGCGCTGAAGCCCATGACACCGATCTGTGCGGGGCTGATGCCGAGGAGCTCAGCGTTGTCACGCAGGTACTTCATGGCAGCCTTGCCATCCTTGAGGGGCATATCCGGGGCTGTGGGAGGAGTGGTGTAGGTCAGCACGGCAACGGTGTAGCCCAGCTCGTTGAGCATGGGAGCCCAGTCGGAGCCCTCGCTGCTACCGGCGACATAGGCGTAGCCTCCACCGGGGATGACGAGCATGGCGCGACCCTTGGCCTGCTCAGCAGAGGCGGGGAAGAGCTGCAGGCGCGCCTTGGCCGATGATTCCAGTTTCACGGTGCTGAGGATGCCGACCTCGTTGATCGAGAAGATGCTGTTGGCGTCGGTGGCATTGTTCCAGAAACTGAGATGTTTGTCTGAGCTGTGATAGACGTTGATGAAGCGCCCATCCTCGGGGGCTGCGAGCAGGAAGCCGTTGGCATGCTCTGCGAGGTTCCACTTGTAGGTGCCGTCGCCGAGAACCACAAGCTCGCCGCTTTTGCGCAGTGTCTGTGCTGTGTTCGAACGGTTATAGACCACGATGCCGTCGTAGGGGTCGCCCTGGAAGGCCCATTGGTAAGCCTCGCTCATGAGTTCGTCTGCCGATGGGTTGTCGTTGCAATAGTAGCCCGGGTTGGCATTACAGAAATCTTCGCCATTCCGCAATGACAGGTTGTACCAATGCGCATCGTTGATGTCGGGTGATGTGGTGAATGGCATCTGGAAGACGGCTTCCACCTCAACGAGGTTCTCCTTGTCTTTCTCTACAGTGACAGGTGTGTCGATGGAGTAGAGGGTATAGGCATGCTTGACAAAGGTTGTAGGAACGCTTCTGATTGTCTCGCCTTCGATGCCGCTAAGCTTCTGCTCTTCCAGCAACTTGCCGTTCACGTCTTTAACGCGAAAGGTCACTTCAATGCCGCTATGGAAGAAGGTTTCGAGGGTGGCCAAAGCTTCCGCCGGGTCGAAGTCCACAGGATCCGAAACAGCAAACTGGTTGCCCGCATCGTAAGTCGTCCATCCGCTTAAGCAGATGCCTTTCTGTGTGTTGACGTAAGTGTTGAAGGTCTTTCCTTCCGATGTGATGGAGTATGGGTAATCTGTAAACTTGTTGCCATTTGTCACCGTTATGGGCTCAATGGGATTGTTGGACATCAGCACGTTATGCCAACCTCCATTGCGGGCGTCGTAGGCAGTAGCTTCGCGACAGGTGAACTTCTTGTCGTTGACGCTGTAGAGATACTTGTTGCCTTCGTAGCTGATAAAGGCGAACTTACCTTGATTGGTGAAGTTGGTGTTGGCCGTGCAGGTGAGATACCCGTCCTGCGTGCCAATAATGCCGCGCTGTGTCTTCAGCGTGTAAGCTTTGGTGTTCTCAGTGATGGTGATGGCCGCTTGCAGCGTGGCACTGCTCAGAAGTGCCAACAGTGAAAGCACAATAAATCTAAGATGTTTCATCGAATATGTGATTTAGTTCGTTCGTTTCTTTGGTCTTTTCGCGTAAATGCGCTGCAAAGATAGCCCTTTTCAATTACCCGACAAAACTTTTCATGCTTAAATGGATGTTTGATGGGGAAAGAAAAAGGCT
>CAMKTN010000058.1 GCA_946415705.1 uncultured Prevotellaceae bacterium | reverse complement strand
CCCCCCTGCCCCTCCCTTGTAAGGAGGGGAGTAGCTACCATACATGATGAGAAAATTAAACCTTGCCAACATTTTACTCCCCTCCTTACAAGGGAGGGGCAGGGGGTTGGGTCTGCTTCTTTTATTATTCCTCCCATCTTTCCTGTTTGCCCAGATCAACACCGACCGTGTGATGATGATGGGTCGCAATGCGCTCTACTACGAGGATTATGTGCTTAGTATCCAGCGCTTCAACATGGTCATCGCGGCCAAACCTTATCTTCACGAGCCTTATTTCTTCCGTGGCCTCGCCAAGTTCTATCTCGAGGACTTCACGGGTGCCGAGCAGGACTGCTCTGAGAGCATCGAGCGTAACCCTTATGTCTCTGACACCTATCAGCTGCGAGGCCTCTGTCGCGTCAACATGCAGGACTACGAGGGTGCCATTGCCGACTATCTCAAAGTCATCGACATGGAGCCCAAGAACAAGCCCAGCTGGCATAATCTCGTGCTCTGTTATTTCGAGCGAAAGGACTATGCTCGCGCCGACTCTGCCCTTGACCAGATGATACGCTATTGGCCTCGTGAGTCAGAGAACCTTACAATGAAGGCGCAGGTGGCCATTCAACAGAACGATACCGTCCGCGGCCTCGCTCTCGTTGACTCGGCACTTGTCCTTGATGCGTTCGATGCCCAAGCATGGACGATGCGTTCCATGATCAGCTTACAACGTGGCGAGTATGCCCAGGCCGAGAGCGAGATTGACAAGGCCATCCTCCAACGCCCTCGCATCGCCGGCAACTTCATCAACCGTGCCCTCGCTCGTTTCCATCAGAACAACTTGCGTGGCGCTATGGCCGACTACGACCAGGCTCTGGACATAGATCCTCGCAACTATCTCGGTCATTTCAATCGTGGTCTGTTGCGTGCACAGGTGGGCGAAGACAACGCTGCTATCGAGGATTTCAACTATGTCCTCTCCGTGGAGCCTGATAATATGATAGCCCTGTTCAACCGTGCTCTGCTGTTAGACCAGACGGGTGACTATCGTGGTGCTATCCGAGACATCTCACAGGTGCTCAGTGAATATCCTGACTTCCTTGTCGGTTATCAACAGCGTGCAGCCATCCGTCGGAAGATAGGTGACACCTACGGTGCCGAGCGCGATGAATTCCGCGTGCTGAAATCCCGTCTCGATGCCAAGGCTGGCATCAAGCATCAGCCCGCTAAGACTCGTAAACAGAGTCAACGCGATATCAACGATTACTCCAGTCTCGTGGAGGCAGATACCAACGAACCAGAACGCGAGTATTCAAGTGTTTACCGTGGTAAGGTGCAGGATCACCGCGTCGATCTGATGCCGCAGCCCATCTTTGTGCTCAGCCATCATCGCATCGTCAGTCCCACGAACCGTTATATTCCCTTCCACCGCTTATTGGAACAGTTGAACGGTCGTGCCAAGTGGGGACTTCCCGTTTATTTAACCAATACCGAGGCCTCGTTGGACAGCGATGCCCTGAAGATGCATTTTGCTGTCATCACACGTCTTACGACGCTGTTGGAATCCAGCTCACGTCATATGACGATTCTTTACATCGCGCGTGCCTTGTCGTACTATCATGTGCGTGACTTCGAGGCTGCTTCTGCCGACCTCGACAGCGCTGCGATTCTCGATGCGAAGGATGCCGTGATACCCTTCTTGCAGGCACAGGTACACTGTCGCCAGATGGAGGCGCAGAGCAGTGAAGCCTCGGTCATGACCACGCAAATTGGTTATAACCGTGCGTTGACAGAGCTACAGCGCGTCGTAGCGCTCGAGCCCACCTTTGCTTATGCCTGGTACAATATGGGTAACATATACATGGCACTGCAGGACTACAAGAGTGCCTATGATGCCTATAGCCGTGCCCTGAACATTGACCCGCGTCTCCCCGATGCTTACTACAATCGCGGCCTCGCCTCCATTCTTGACGGTCAGGTGCAGCGTGGCCTCTCCGACCTCTCGCAGGCTGGTGAGTACGGGCTCTATGGTGCCTATAATCTCATCAAACGTTATTCCAAAGAAAAACAATGACCTTCAGCGAAGGCTGAGGGTCATTGTTGTACTCTCTAAGAGTGGTGATGTGAAGCGGATGGTCGCTTCTTGTGTGGTGAAGCTCCGTGCCGTTGAGCTTTGTGGCGGAGTGGGTGTGATATAAGCCAGTAGGCGGCCGCCGTAGGCGCGGCAGTGATGATCGGTCTTGTTGCTCGTATCATTGATGTCGCCATTCTCCAGTCCCAACAAACGTGCTGGCCCTTGAATGTAGCAGGTGATATCATTGTCGGCCAAAGGCACGAGTCGTCCCTCATCATCCACGACTTCGATGGTGACATGCGCCACTTCGTCAGGATGGGAAAGCGTGGTCTTGTCGATGGTAGCGCGCAGGGCGTAGGGACGTCCACAGGTGGTGATGGCGGCATTGGCACCATCTACCTCGCAGCGCAGCGTTCCTGGGGCGTAGTCGATGTCCCAGTAGAGGATGTCTGTAGCGGCATCACGGGTGGGCTCCCCGCCGATGGGTTGGTCGTTGAGATAGAGCTTGGCCGTTGGCGCATTGGTGTAGCAAACGACGCGCACCCGTTGTCCCTGTTCATAATTCCAGATTGCCGAGGCATACGGCGTGACGCGTGCACGTTGACCTTGGCCGCGTTGGCGACGGGGGAGGGGATAGGTGCCGATGTAGCAGACCGGCTGCTCTGCCCAGAGGGCTGCGCGATAGTGTCCGATTGGTTTGATATTGCCAGCCAGGTCAAGGAGTCCGGCTGAAGATCCTCGTGCAGGCCACGGTCCGCTCTCGCCCAGATAGTCGATACCCGTCCACAGGAACTGTCCGAAAATGTGCTCGTTGTCGCGTACGGCTTTCCAGGCAGGGAGGTCATGGCGGTTCTCGCTGCCGTAGATGACGCGCTGTGGATAGCGTTGATGGTCCGTGGTATAGCGGCTCTCGGTGTAGTTGTAACCCACGACATCTACGGCCTCGGGGTAGGCTGTCTCGTTGCTCATGACGACGCCGGCGAGGGCACCTGTGACGGCACGTGAGTCATCGATGCCACGCACGACCTTGGCCAGTCGCTGAGCGATGATGCCGATGCGCTCGGCGTTGGGCTGGTCGGGTTTGTAGCCGCCATAGGCTGGTTGCGTGAAGTCGCTGCCGTTGCCGTTGAGGACGGGATGTGAGTAGGGATCGTTGGGATAATCGACTTCATTGCCGATGCTCCAGAGGAAGATGCTGGGGTGGCAGCGATCGCGACGCACCATGTCAGCCACATCACGGTCTATCCATTCCTCGAAGTAGTCATAGGTGCCTTCGAATCCGGGTGTGCCTTGGTTCCAGCCCTTCAGCCATTTGCGCTTGGGGAACTCCCATTCGTCGCTGGCTTCGTCCATGACGAGCAGGCCCAGCGTGTCGCAGAGCGCGTAGAGCGCAGGGGCGTGTGGGTTATGGCTCATGCGGATGGCATTGACGCCCAACTGCTTCAGGTTGATGAGGCGTCGCTTCCACACGTCCGTGGGTACGGCCGTGCCCAGCACGCCGGCATCATCATGCAGGCAAATACCTTTCACCTTCATCCATTCTCCGTTGAGCGCAAAGCCTTTGTCGGGTGAGAAGGTGAGCGTGCGCAGCCCTAACGGCACTTCCGAACGATCTACCTCCTTGCCGCTCGCGAGCAGGCGCGCGCGTATCTTATATAGGTATGGGGAGGAGAGGGTCCAGAGGTGAGGGGAGGGGATGGAGAAAGAACAGACTCTCCCCCCGCCCTCCCTATAAGGGAGGGAGTGGTTACTTTTGCTGCTGGCTATGACATTCCCGTCAGCATCTATAATTTCAATTTTGATGGTTCTTGAAGATGTCTTATCTTGAGATGTGACTGCTCCCTCCCTTATAGGGAGGGCGGGGGGAGAGTCCGGGCCTTCTATTTTCACTTCCACCACAGCCTTCTTGTCCGTCAGGCTCTTCACTTTCCACGAGGTGCCCCAAAGCTTGAGATGGGTGGCAGGAGCACTTACGAGCCACACGGGACGGTAGATGCCGGAACCCGTGTACCATCGCGAGTCGTTCTGCCTGGAATGATCTACATGTACGGCAATCACATTGTCATCGCCTACATGGAGATAAGGCGTAAGCTCGTAGAGGAACGAGGCGAAGCCGCTGGGGCGATAGCCGAGGCGATGGCCGTTGATATAGACGGTCGAACGGTTATAGACGCCCTCGAAATAGATGTACAATTTGCGCCCCTCGGCCAGCTCTGCGGCTGTGACGCTCAATGCGCGACGATACCATCCCATGCCTCCTGGTAGGTAGCCCTGACAGGAGCCGCAGTCGGGGGACATCGGTTGCCCTACGCTCCAATCGTGCGGCAACAACACCTGTCGCCATCGCGCATCATCGAAGGAGGGTGCGGCAATGGTGCTGTCGAGCGCTGTGGTCTGCTGAAAACGCCAGCCGTCGTTGAGCAATTGGGCCTGCCCGAAGTCAGGTTGGGCAGAGGCGCATAGAGCCACCAATCCCAAAAGTAGGAAAGAGCAAAGATGTTTCATGATTATTTTGTGTTGAGTGTAGGACTCTCCCTAAAGAGTTGCCAGATAGCGCTCTGCCTCGATGGCAGCCTTGGCGCCAGAGGCGGCTGCCACGACACCTTGGCGGTAGTGCGGGTCGGCCACATCACCTGCGGCGAAGACGCCGGGGATGCCTGTGCGAGGGGAGTCGCCTTCGGTGAGGATATAACCCGTTTCGTCGGTCTTCACCCACTCGCGGAAGAGCTCTGAGTTCGGACGATGGCCGATGGCCAGGAAGAAACCGTCAATGGCGATGTCATAGCGGCGCTCGTCAGCTTCGCCCTTGCGATAGACGACATGTGCACCTTCTACGCCGTTCTCGCCGAAGAGGCCCACGGTGTTGTGTTCGAAGAGCACTTCAATTTTCGGGTTGTTCAGCACGCGCTCCTGCATAATCTGTGTAGCACGCAGATAGGGCTTGCGCACAATGAGATAGACCTTTGCGGCGAGCCCGGCGAGATACGATGCTTCTTCGCAGGCAGTGTCACCACCGCCCACCACGGCTACCGTCTTCTTGCGGTAGAAGAAGCCGTCGCAGGTGGCACAGGCCGAGACACCCTGACCACGGTATTTCTCTTCGTCGGCCAGGCCCAGATACTTGGCCGAGGCGCCCGTGGCGATGATCAGGCTGTCGCAGGTGGCCTCCGTGCCGTCGTCGAACCACAGGTGGTAGGGGGCTTTGCTGAGGTCGGCCTTCACCGCCATATTCGGCACGAACTGGCAGCCGAAGCGTTCGGCCTGCTGGCGCATGTTGTCCATGAGTTCGTTGGCATCGATGCCTTCGGGGAAGCCGGGGAAGTTCTCCACTTCGGTGGTCGTGGTGAGCTGGCCGCCAGGTTGGAGACCCTCATATAACACAGGTGTGAGGCCTGAGCGGCCTGCATAGATGGCGGCAGTGTAGCCTGCGGGCCCGCTGCCGAGAATCAGAAGTTTTGTGTGATTCATTATTGTTCAAGGGTTTAGGTGGCCCCCTCTAAATCTCCCCGAGGGGAGACTTGGGAGAGGGGCAGTGGAAGGGGTTTATGGGTTTATGGGTTCAAAGGGTTCAAAGGGTTCAAGTTTCATTCCCTACGCTCCCCTTTAGGGGGCTCGGGGGCTTTTTTATCTCAAATCAATCACCTCCACATTGGGATAGTCCTTCTTGGGGAAGGTGAAGGTGGAGGGTTCGAGGACGAGGCCGTTTTGGAAAGAGAGGATGGACAGCCGCACCCAGTCGCCCTCGTGCTTGGCTCGAATGCAGAGCGGGTTGTAGTTTGCCTGGTCGATATCCACGTAGATGTCGCTGAACTCGCTGCCTTTGTGCTTCGGCCACAGGTGTACGACATAGGTGGCACGGCCACGGAGCGTCGATTTCGTCATCCGACAGTTGAAGCCGCGTTTGTAGAGGCCCACGAGCATGGCGGGGTTCATGCCTGCCAGGTCGTCCTCATCGGGTTCCGAGATGTTAACCTCGCTGCTGTTCTTCATCATCGTCCATTGTGTCTTGCCGTCGAACCAGGTCGTGAGCTCGTCGGTGACCATTTGGAAGCTGCTGCCGTTCATGAGCATGGTGCCAGTCGTCTCGCTCTGTGGTGTGGTGCCGCTGAACTGCGTGGCTTTGAACTGTGCCTTCACGCCGCCCGACTTGGTCATGCGGGCTGCTGTGTTGTCGAGGACTTTGCGGGCACTCTGAGCGCTGACGTTCAGCGTGAGTGCCGACAGGAGGATGGTGAAGATGATTTTATGCATGTCGGATGAAATAATTTCTTTTATTAGACAAGGTGTGAGGGAAAAGGTTTAACCGAGGTCGTTGAGCAGGAACTCCAGCGAGGCCTCGTCCTGGATGAGCACGTCGCGCGGCTTGGCACCCTGTGCAGGACCTACGACGCCTGCGTGTTCCAGCTGGTCCATCAGTCTTCCGGCACGGTTGTAGCCGATGGAGAACTTACGCTGTATCATGCTCGTGGAGCCTTGCTGCGAGCTGACGATGAGGCGTGCAGCGTCGGCGAACATCGGGTCGAGATGGTTCATATCCACGTCGGCAGCGCCGCCACCCGTGTCCTCCATAGGTGGACGTGGCAGGGCGAAGGGGCCTGAGTAGCTCTGCTGGCAGGCAATGAAATTGGCGATGCGCTCCACCTCGGGCGTATCTACGAAGGCGCACTGCAGACGCACAGGCTCTGAGCCGGCCAGGAAGAGCATATCACCCTTGCCGATGAGCTGGTTGGCACCCGGGCGGTCGAGAATCGTGCGCGAGTCGATCATGGCACTGACCTTGAAGGCGATACGTGCAGGGAAGTTGGCTTTGATGGTACCCGTGATGATGTTGGTCGTCGGGCGCTGTGTGGCGATGATCATGTGGATGCCCACGGCACGTGCCAGCTGTGCGATGCGGGCGATGGGCAGCTCTATCTCCTTGCCGGCTGTCATGATGAGGTCGCCGAACTCGTCGATGATGACCACGATGTACGGCAGGAACTTATGTCCGTGTTCGGGGTTCAGCTGGCGGTTGCGGAACTTCTCGTTGTATTCCTTGATGTTACGGGCGCGTGCCTTCTTCAGCAGGTCGTAGCGCGTGTCCATTTCCACACACAGGCTCTTCAGCGTGTTGATGACCTTCTGCACGTCGGTGATGATGGGCTCGTCCTCCGTGTCGTCCTCGATCTGTGCCAGGAAGTGGTTCACAATGGGCGTGTAGATGGGGAACTCCACCTTCTTGGGATCAACCATCACGAACTTCAGCTCGGCGGGGTGCTTCTTGTAGAGCAGTGAGGTGATGATGGCGTTGAGGCCTACGGATTTACCTTGACCAGTAGCACCAGCCACGAGCAGGTGCGGCATCTTGGTCAAGTCAGCCATGAAGACCTCGTTGGTGATGGTCTTGCCCAGCGCCATCGGCAGCTCCATCGTCGTCTCCTGGAATTTCTTGCTGTTGAGGATGCTCTCCATCGACACGATCTGCGGCTTGGCGTTAGGCACCTCGATACCGATGGTTCCCTTGCCGGGGATGGGCGCGATGATGCGGATGCCGAGTGCCGAGAGCGAGAGGGCGATGTCATCCTCCAGGTTGCGAATCTTGGAGATGCGCACGCCAGGGGCCGGCGTGATCTCGTAGAGCGTGATGGTCGGGCCCACGGTGGCCTTGATGCTGGATATCTCGACGCCGAAGGTGCGCAGGACGTAGATGATCTGGTCCTTGTTCTTGTTCTGCTCCTCCATGTCGATGCTGGCATGTAGGTCGATGTCGTAGTGCTTCAGCAGGTCGAGGGTGGGGTAGCGGTAGTTCTCCAGATCGAGCTTCGGGTCATAGGGCTCGAGGGCCGCCACGCGCTCTGCGTCGGCGATGTCCTCGTCCTGCGTCTGCTCTATCTCCAGCGGTATGTCGCTGCTGCCAGTGGCTGCGGGTTTGGCCTTCGGCTTAGCGGGTGTATCCTCCTGCGTGGGCGGGTCTATCGTCAGCTCGATTTCCGTCTTCACGGGCTCTTTGACGGGGTTGGCCACTGGTGCCACGGGTATGTCATCTGGGATGGGCATGTCAATGACCGTTGCCGTGTGCTCCTCCTCCGTGGCGGTCGTCTCGCTCTCCTTGCGGAAGCGGGCTGCTGTGCGACGGCAGAAGTTCACGATGCTGCTGAGCACTGGGTAGCGCTCCTGCAACTCGCGGGCGAACTGCTGGGGGTGCAGCAGGCGGCGGATAATGCGGATGGTCTCAGCGCTGAGATAGCAGAGATAGGCCAACAGCGTGAGGAACAGCAAGATAAATGTGCCTACAGGGCCCATGATGCCCTCAAGGATGTCCACGATGCGCATGCCGTGGTAACCGCCCGGGCTGATGTAGCTGATGGCCGTGTTATCGGCAAAGATGTCCGTGAGGAAGAAGGCTGCCGCCACGCTGATCCAGCAGAGCAGCACGGTGCAGTTGACGAACCACTTCCACAGGCGCACATAGTAGGCTCCCGTGAGCTTCAGCGAGGCTGCGAAGAGGAACACGGGGATGAAGAAGGCACCCAGACCGAAGTTCCTCGTCATCCAGTAGTCGCTCCACCACGCGCCCATATACCCGGCCCAGTTCTTGGCCTGGCCTACGTAGCCGCCTTGCAGCACCTTCTGGTCCTCGCCGCCGGTGAGCAGGTGGGACACAAAGCTGAGGAGTGTGAAGGCAGCGACGGCCAGCATCACCACGCCGAAGAAGATGCGCACGGCCTCCGTGCGGTTGAGGGGCTCGTCCTTGTCGCCGCGGAGGGCTGTGCCTACGTGGAGCGTGTCGCCATTGCCAGCGCCTTTACCAGCGGGCTTGCGCGCAGGTCGCTTAGGCGCGCGAGTGCGCGTCGGGGAAGTCTTCGTTTGTTGAGTCATATTTCTTTCTATTCCTTATTTTGGCACAAAAGTAGTGAATATTTCGTAACTTTTCATCAAAAACATCTCATTTTTTTCCAAAAAGCAGTAATTTTGCCCCCTGAAGCGCATACTTTCGTGAAAACTATCTATTCTCACTACGATAAATCGGCCATTTCGGCACTCCCGAAGGTGCAGTTTGAGGGACGCATCATCGTCATTCAAAGCATCGGCGAGGCGCGCCGTGCTGTCGATTACCTTCTGAGAGCCCCACGCCTGGGCATCGACACCGAGACGCGCCCCAATTTCAAGCCCGGCGGCATGAACCCCGTCTCGCTGCTGCAGGTCTCCACGCCCGACACCTGTTTCCTCTTCCGTCTGGTGCGCATCGGCCTGCCGGACTGCGTGGTGAGACTGCTCGCCGACACCTCCGTGCAGAAGGTAGGGCTCTCGCTGCACGATGACTGGGCGCAGCTGCGGCGACGCCAGGACTTCGAGCCTGGCAAGTACCTGGAACTGCAGGATTATGTCCGTAAGCTCGGCATCGAGGACATGAGCCTTCAGAAGCTTTATGCCAATCTCTTCCACCAGAAAATCTCCAAGGCACAGCGCCTCTCGAACTGGGATGCCGACGTGCTGACCGAGCCCCAGAAACGCTATGCCGCCACCGATGCATGGGCCTGCCTGCGGTTATACGATGAGATTAACCATCTTTTCTCAACAAAAGATTATCAGTTAGTTAATGCTGAATAGTTTTAAGAGTTCAAAAGTTCAAGGGTTCAAGGCAATTTTCAATTCTCAATTTTCAATTCTCAATTCTCAATTCTCAAATGACCATTACTCTCAAGCGCGGTAAGGAAGAATCGCTGCGGCGTTTCCACCCCTGGATCTTCTCAGGCGCCATACACCATATCGAAGGACAGCAGGAGGAAGGCGCCCTGGCGCGTGTCCTCAGTGCCGACGGCGACTATCTCGCCACAGGTCATTGGCAGATAGGCTCCATTGCCGTGCGCGTGCTCACCTTCGATGATGAACCCATCGACATCGCCTTCTGGCAGCGTCGCCTCGCAGCAGCCCTCGAAGTGCGCAAGGCCATCGGCGTGGCCGACAATCCCCACAACAGCACCTACCGCCTCGTCCACGGCGAAGGCGACCACCTGCCCGGGCTGGTCATCGATGTCTATGGCCAGACGGCCGTCGTGCAGGCACATAGCGTGGGCATGCACTGCTGCCGCCAGCAGATTGCCGAGGCCCTGCAGCGCGTGATGAGTCCCACCGTACACCATATTTATTATAAGAGCGAGACGACGCTCCCCTTCAAGGCCGACTTGGGCCAGGAGAATGGTTTCCTCGTCGGTGGCGACGCCGATGACGTAGCCGTTGAGAACGGTCTCAAGTTCCATATCGACTGGCTGCGTGGCCAGAAGACGGGCTTCTTCGTGGATCAGCGCGACAACCGCAGCCTCCTCGAAGCCTACTCGCGTGGGCGCGACGTGCTGAATATGTTCTGCTACACGGGCGGCTTCTCCGTCTATGCCATGCGTGGCGGTGCCCGTAAGGTGCACTCCGTCGATAGCTCGGCCAAGGCCGTGGATCTCGTGAATGCCAACATCGAGCTCAACTTCCCCGGCGACACGCGCCACCAGGCCTTCGCCGAGGATGCCTTCCGCTTCCTGCAGCAGATGGACGACGGCGCCTACGACCTCATCATCCTCGACCCGCCCGCCTTCGCCAAGCACAAGGACGCCCTGCGCAATGCCCTCAAGGGCTACACGCGCCTGAACCTGCGCGCCTTCGAGAAGATACGCCCCGGCGGCATCCTCTTCACCTTCTCCTGTTCACAGGCCGTCAACAAAGACCAGTTCCGCATGGCCGTGTTCACGGCTGCGGCACAGAGCGGCCGTCGCGTGCGCATCCTCCATCAGCTCCACCAGCCTGCCGACCATCCCATCAACATCTATCATCCCGAGGGAGAATACCTGAAGGGACTCGTTTTATTCGTTGAATAAGTTAAAGAGGCTTTCAAAAACAGGCTATTTTAGTTAAAATATGTAATACTTCAACATAAAATTGTCCTAACACGTTGTAAGTTATAAAAATAATGCATACCTTTGCACTGTGTTTTTCATGGTATTAGATTTAAGGTTAATGAAAGGTAGGTTGTCGTGAGACAACCTTCCTTTTCTTTTATACCATTGCCACTATAAAAGAGACCGCCCCACGCTTCACTACGTAGGGCGGTTACTTCAATTTTCAACTGCAACGCTGCAACGCGCAACGCCAATTTTCAATTTTCCATTTTCAATTTTCCATTTTCAATTTTCCATTGTCCCCCTTGGGGGACCACAGGGGGCCTAATGGATGGCCGCGTGTGCTCCAATGGTCGTAAGCAGCGCCGTGAGAATCGTGATCACAATCTCACCAATCCGCTTCAGTGTTTTCTTTGTACTTTCTTTCATAAAGGGAGGCCCCTCTCTAACTCCCCCCTGTTAGGGGGAGGACTCCTAAGGGGCTGTGGAGTCAATGGT
>CAMKTN010000057.1 GCA_946415705.1 uncultured Prevotellaceae bacterium | reverse complement strand
TTTTATCGGGTCAGCGAATGATTTTATCGGGTCAGCGAATGATTTTATCGGGTCAGAAGTGACTTTTATCGGGTCATCTTCTTGTGATTTCTTGTACTCTTCTATCTGTCTTTTTGGCTTTCTGAGGGACTGAGTTTAGACGATACAACAGTCCGTCTTATGTCTACGCTTTCATGCATACTCTATCCGGAAATAGTCGAGGGCCGCACTGTCCTTATCGCATGATATGACTAATATATGCCGTACACTCATAATAATTCTTTCTCTCTCATAAACTCGTCAGCCACATAGAGGTCACCGTAAAGATATAAACCTGTTGACTTGTCGTGCAAATCCTCACAGGTTTTGCTCTCATAGAACATCTGCAATGCTTTCACTGGCTCAATTTTGAGCCGTTTGGCCAACTCTACAGAGATGGCGCCAATGCGGTTGCTCATGATAATCTCCTGAATGATTGGAGACTTGACGGGATCATTACAATTCTTCTGTTCCATCGAAAATCAGATATTTGTCCGCTATTTCTTGATCCAGTAGGCACATCTGGTTGTTTGGCTGGTGCTCTGACAAACGACGAAGAGCCGTAGCCTTGTCCATCAGCCCCGCCATGTAGAGGTTAACGGTATCAACAACGCGGTCGTTTGCCACGCCACCTTCTATATAGTCAAAGGCTTTTGCAACGGGGTGACCTTGCCGGCTGGCAACAATGAACTCCAGCCAATCTTCGTCGTAAGCCTTGAATAACTTACAGCGTTTCTCTGCTATGATTGCATCACGATTTAGACAATACCTGTTGAGAATGGGTATCTTCTTTCTGCGGTCAGCCATTAATTTAGCCCAGTCTTCCGCTTGTTTGCGAATATCGGTTACGTAGAAACCTTGGCCGAAATCAAGATTCCGACGCCCGCATTTGCAGTCGGGATGATCTACTATCTCTGTTCCGCCATGATATACTATCATTTCTCCTCCTCCCAGTTGTTAAGACATTCAACCATACCTTCTGCGATATTTTCACGGCTTTCACTATGAAGAACCTCATAGTGGGGAATGATATAGTGTTCAATTATTCCCACTTTCTTCATCCGCTGATATACGTCTTTATAGGAAACGTTCAGAAGTCGTGCCGTAGCCTCAATACATGTAGCTACAAAAGCCATAACAACTTGAGCTTTTGGTATTTCAATAATATTCTTCATACGGATATAACTATATTTTGTTATACGTAAATAATTGTGGCAAAGTTACAAAGAATAATCAAAGAACCGTGTTAAAAAGCGAAAAATCTGACGAAAACACATCAATTCTATTGCCTACCCCTCACTTTTCGAGCCCAAACGAAGTAAAAGCCATTTCTGATACATCCCGCCAGCGGGAATGGTGATGTTTCTTTCACGCATACTCTATCCGGAAATAGTCGAGGGCCGCTTTATACTGGTCCTGGGCTGTCAGGCAGGTGTCGGTCAGATAGCCATCGATGTGACCCCATTCGTGCAGGCCGCGATAGTAGAACAGCTTCAGTTCGTCGGTAATGATGAATGGCACGACGCCGCTACGCAAACACTCCTTGAACATCACGAGTCGCCCCACACGACCGTTGCCGTCCTGGAACGGATGGATCTTCTCGAAACGGACATGAAAGTCGAGGATGTCCTCCAGTGTATGCTCGCCCTTTGCTTCATAGCCCGCAATGAGCCGTTGCATACTGTCGTGCACCAGCTCCGGCTCGCAAGTCTGTTCGCCACCCACCTCGTTGGGCAGACGCTTATAGTCGCCTACGGCAAACCAGTCCTTGCGACTGTCCGAGGTTCCTGTCTTCAGGATGCCGTGTAGCGTCTTGACCAGTTCTTCCGAGAGGGGTTCTTCGGCTCGGTCGATAATCAGGTCGATGCAGCGGAAGTGGTTTACCGTCTCCACGATATCGTTCACATTGATGCTTTCGTCTGAAGTCACGCCAATGGTGTTCGTCTCAAAAATATGGCGCGTCTGGTCATGCGTCAGACGGCTACCCTCGATGTGGTTCGAGTTGTAGGTCAGGTCTATCTGCGTCCTGTGATAGATGCTGCCCTTTAGCTTCATCGCTTTTTGCTCGCGCAATGCGGCCAGCAGTGGTGTGATGGTGTTCGACATAGGAAGTGGTTATTTTGCTGCAAATTTATAACAATTCCAGCAGAAAACGGCACGGAACATCAATAATCATCCGTTTTTATCTCTTTTTCACAAAAATGCACCCTTGGGGAGGGATTAATGGGGTGAGAGCATCATTTTTCTGGGGGAAAAGGAGGCTCGTAAGAAAATTATGTGTACTTTTGCGGCACATAAATCTCTTTAACTAACGATGATTCGTAAATTCGACTTTCTCATTATCGGCTCGGGTGTAGCTGGGATGAGTTATGCGCTCAAGGTGGCGCAGAGTGGAAAAGGCAAGGTGGCGCTCATCTGTAAGACAACGATTGATGAGGCTAATACGGACAAGGCGCAGGGTGGCGTGGCGAGTGTCACGAACCTGAAAGTGGATAACTTCGAGAAGCATATCCAGGACACGATGGTGGCCGGCGACTTCATCAGCGACCCCGCAGCTGTGGAGCAGGTGGTGAGGAACGCGCCCAAGGGTATCGCTGACTTGGTGAAATGGGGCGTGAACTTCGACAAGAACGAGGACGGCGAGTTCGACCTGCACCGCGAGGGTGGCCACAGCGAGTTCCGCATCCTGCACCACGCCGATGACACGGGCCACGAGATCCAGCAAGGACTTATCCGTGCCGTGCGCCGCAACAAGCGTATCACGGTGCTGGAGAACCATTTCGCCGTGGAGATCATCACGCAGCACCATCTGGGGCGCGAGGTGAACCGCCACATGAATGACATCGAGTGCTACGGCGCATACGTCCTCGACCCCGACACACAGAAGATTGACACGTTCCTGTCGCGCGTCACGCTGATGGCCACCGGCGGCACGGGGGCTGTCTATGCCACCACCACGAATCCCAACATCGCCACGGGCGACGGCATCGCGATGGTCTATCGCGCCAAGGGCATCGTCAAGGACATGGAGTTCGTGCAGTTCCACCCCACGGCGCTCTACAACCCCGCCGAGACGCACCCCGCCTACCTCATCACGGAGGCGATGCGTGGCTATGGTGGCATCCTGCGCCTGCCCAACGGCGAGGAGTTCATGCAGAAGTATGACAAGCGCCTCTCGCTGGCGCCCCGTGACATCGTGGCACGCGCCATCGACAAGGAGATGAAGATCCACGGCATCGACCATGTGTGCCTGGACGTCACCCATAAAGATCCCGAGGAGACGAAGCACCACTTCCCCAATATCTACGCCAAGTGCCTCAGCATCGGCATTGACATCACGAAGCAGTATATTCCCGTGGTGCCCTGCGCGCATTATATGTGTGGCGGCATCAAGGTGGATCTGAACGGCGAGAGTACCATCCATCGCCTCTACGCTGTCGGCGAGTGTTCCTGCACGGGTCTGCACGGCGGCAACCGCCTGGCCAGCAACTCGCTGATAGAGGCTGTGGTGTATGCCGACAAGGCTGCTGAGCACTCCATCGCGAACATCGACAACTATTCCTTCAACGATCAGGTGCCGGAATGGAACGACGAGGGCACGATGACGAACGAGGAGAAGGTGCTCATCGCACAGGACATGAAGGAGGTGGGACAGATTATGTCCAACTACGTCGGCATCGTCCGCAGCGACCTGCGCCTGCATCGCGCCTGGACGCGTCTGGACATCATCTATGAGGAGACGGAGGAGCTCTTCAAACGCGTGAAAGCCTCCAAGGACATCTGCGAGCTCCGCAACATGGTCAATGTCGGCTATCTCATCACCCGTCAGGCTATCGAGCGCAAGGAGAGTCGCGGCCTACACTACACGGTCGATTACCCGAAGCACGCCTACGACCAGAAATAAGCGTCGATGGAGATGGTGCGTGTGCCGTCGGGATCGGCGGCGATGCGCACGCGGAGGGTGTCCTCGGGGAGGAGTTCCTCGATGAGCTCAGGCCATTCGATGAAGCAGGGGTGGCCGCTGTAGAGGTAGTCCTCGAAGCCCATGTCGTAGGCTTCCTCGATGCGCTTAATGCGATAGAAGTCGAAGTGGAAAATCTTTGCCTCTTCAGGGCTGGCGGGCTCTGAGGAGGCATATTCGTTGACGATGGCGAAGGTGGGCGAGGTGACGGGTTCGGTGACGCCCATCTCGCGGCAGAGGGCTGCGATGAAGGTGGTCTTGCCGGCACCCATACCGCCGTAAAAGGCGATGACGCGGTGGTCGCCAAATTCACGGTAGAACTCGCGGGCTGCGGAGTCCAGCCCATCCTCCGTGAAGGTGATGAAGGGGTTATATTTCATTAATCTTTAATCTTTAATCTCTAATCAGGTTTCAGGCGGCCTCGTTATAACGTTATTACGTTATTTCGTTATAACGACCTTGTTTTGGCCGCCAAAATCACCCTCTCTTCCTGGGCGTGAGTTCCACCAGGGGGATGAGCATCTCTTCCATGGAGATACCGCCGTGCTGGAAGGTGTCGCGGTAGTAGGAGACGTAGTAGTTGTAGTTGTTGGGGTAGGCGAAGAAGCTGTCGCCACGGGCGAAGATGTAGCGTGTGGATAGGTTGGGGGAGGGGAGGAGTGCGCGTTGGGGATTGGTGATCTCGAAGACTTCCTTGGGGTTATAGTCCAGGTTCTTGCCGAGCTTGTAGCGCAGGTTGGTGTTGGTGTTCTTGTCGCCTTTAACGCGCACGGGGTTCTGGCATCGGATGCTACCGTGGTCGGTGGTAAGGATGATGTGGTAGTCCGAGTTGGCGAGGGCGCGGAACAGGTCTGCCACGGCGCTGTGGCGGAACCAGCTGAGGGTGATGCTGCGGTAGGCGGCCTCGTTGCTGGCCAACTCGCGAACCATACGGCTCTCGGTGCGGGCGTGGCTGAGCATGTCGATGAAGTTGAGGACGCACACGTTGACATCATATTTCTCCATCTGCGGCAACTTCTGCACGAGGCGCTCGGCAGCTGCGGAGTCGTTGATCTTGTTATAGGTGAAGGTGTGCTGGCGGCGGTAGCGCTTGAAGAGCGTCTGTATGAGGGGTGCCTCGTTGAGGTTCTTGCCCTCCTCGCTGTCCTCATCGACCCACAGGTCGGGGAACATCTCGGCGATGATGTTTGGCATCAGGCCCGAGAAGATGGCGTTGCGCGCATACTGCGTGGCCGTGGGCAGGATGGAGCAGTAGAGGCTCTCGTCGATATGGAAGAGGTCGGCAATCTCGTTCATGAGGATGCGCCACTGGTCGTAGCGGAAGTTATCGATGACGATGAGGAACACCTTCTCGCCGCTGTCCAGGAGGGGGAAGACGCGCCGCTTGAAGATGTCGGGGCTCATGACGGGCGGGCGACCGGGCGTCTCGGCATCGTTGATCCAATCGAGGTAGTTTTTCTCGATGAAACGGGCAAAAAGGCGGTTGGCCTCCTGCTTCTGCATGGCCAGCATCTCCTTCATGCCGCTGTCGGTTTCAGAGAGCTGCAGCTCCCATGCCACAAGGCGGCGATAGACTTCTATCCAGTCCTCTATGTTGCGTGCGTCATCGATGAGCATACCCATCTTACCGAAGTCCTGCTGGTAGGCGGTCTGCGTCTGTTCCGTGACAATCTCGCGCTGGTGGATATTCTTCTTCAGCGACAGCAGGATCTGCGTGGGGTTCACGGGTTTGATGAGGTAGTCGGCAATCTTACTGCCGATGGCCTGATCCATGATGTTCTCCTCCTCGCTCTTGGTGACCATCACCACGGGTGTCGTGGGCGTCACCTCCTTGATGCGCTGCAGTGTCTCGAGTCCGCTGAGGCCGGGCATGTTCTCATCGAGGAGGATGAGGTCGTAGGTCTTCTCGCGGCAACGGTCGAGGGCATCGAAGCCGTTGGTGACGGTATCGACCGCGTAGCCTTTCTTTTCCAGAAAGAGGATATGAGCCTTCAGCAGCTCTATCTCATCGTCGATCCAAAGTAAAGAAGCTACGGACCCACCCCCGCCCCCTCCCGTGAGGGAGGGGAGAGGCTGGCGCGATGTAGTTTTATTGGACATAAGATTCTTCGTTATTTCGTTATTTCGTTATTCCGTTATCTTGTTATTTCGTTATCTCGTTATTCCGTTATTCCGTTATCTCGTTATTCCGTTATTTCGACTCCCCCTCTCCGCAGGCTCTCCCCTCCCTCACGGGAGGGGTTGGGGGGTGGGTCTGCTGGGGGTGGGTCTTAGTACATCCAATCCTCATCGTCATCGGCTTCTTCTTCCTCCTCTTCTTCTTCCTCTTCCTCTTCGGCCTGTTGGTTGCCGTTCTCCTGGCCGATGGGCACATCGTCGATGTCCTTGGGCATATCGGTGGGTTCGTCGAGGATCAGGTCTTCGGGCACTTCGAGCGGCGACAGCTCGGCATCGAAGAACTCCGCGTAGTCTTCGTAGCTGTAGCGCGTGCCGAGGAGCTTCAGGTTGGCCTCGCTGATGAGGATGGCGCGGATGCCCTCCAGGCGTTCACGCATGTGCGCATTGCCATAGAGCTGTTGGGCGTAGGCGTGTACCTCGTCGTAGGTCTGGAAGCCCGTGACGCGCAGCTGGCTGATGGTGCCTGCGGGCACGATTTCGATGTCGAAGTTGCGGGCCATGAAGGAGGTGAAGTTGAAGCGTGCCACCTCGAACAGCAGCTGGTCCTCGTCCAGCTCACCCGTCGGGTAGGCCAACACGAAGACATAAGGCACCAGCGGGTCGGCGATGAGGCTGTCGGCGGCGGCTGTCTCATCGCCGCTTTCCACGGCACTGCGACGGCTCCAGATGCTGCTGGCATCCCATTTGTCGGTGGTCAGCAGGCGCCCTTCCTGAATGCCCTTCACGAAGGCGGCCGCCAGCTCGGCAATCTCGTTCTGTGAGTATTTCTCCACGATGAGCTTCAACTCCGTGAGGAACGAGTCGCGATGACCGGTATAGAGCTGCGACATGGCGTGGATGAACAGGAACTTCGGCCGATGGGCGCCGTCCTCGAAGTCGGTGCTGCTCTCCTTGAAGTTCTCATCCACCACCCAGTACTGCCCTTGCTTGTAGGCATCGTAGGTCTGGGCGTAGAGCGTATCCTCCAGATGTCGGCCGAACTGCGCCAGCTCCAGATAGCGGGGATTGGTGATGGTCTTGGTGTATTCGCTCTCGGGGAACGAGTCGCGCAGGATGGTCAAGTAGTTGTCCATGTCCGCCTCATCGCCACGGCGCATGGCCAGCAGGAAGAGGTGGTAATAGACATCGTCCATGTGCTCGAAGTCGGGGAAGTCCTTCACCACGCGGTTCAGCGTCCTGCGTGCCAGCGGGAAGTTCCCTATCTTGTCCATCTCCAGCACGCCACCGTGGTAGAGCCCGTCGCGGAGCAATTGGTTGGAGGCGGCCAGCTGGTCTTCGGTGAAAGGTATCTGCTTGAGGTAGTACTCGCGGTGGTGCGGGTCGTTGGCGAGCGAGTCCTGGAGGCGTTGTTCCTCCTCGTCGTAGTCGCCCATCTCTCCCATGTCTCCCAATCCGCCGTTCATGGCCGCCAGACTGTCCTCGGCCGCATAGTTGTAGCCCGTTTCATCGCCATTGCTGCCACCCATGCTTTGCTTGTCGCTGATGCGCCAGAGGTCTTCGTTCGGGCGGTTACCCCACCGGCGTTGGAAGGTCTGCTTACCCTGGAGCACCGTTTGTGCGTTATAGAAATAGAAGGTGGCCGTCTGGCCGCCGCGGCGTACGGCACCCGCCTGATTCGTGGGTGTCGTGGTCGTAGGAGTTCCCGTGGTGCTCGTGCCGCCGGTGGCCTTCTCGAACTCCTTCTTCTCTTGTTCCTTTTCCTTCTTCTTGAGTTCGGCGATGACGCGGTCGATGGCCGCCAGGTATTCCTTCTCCGGCAGTTTGGCCAGCGCCTGGAGGCTGTCCTGCAGCTTCACGGCCGAGAGGTGCGGCTCCGCCTCGGTGAGCACCTTGCTGCGTCGCTCCACCTCCTTGTAATCCTTGTTCTCCTTGTCCATCAGCGACACCAGCTCGTTGTAGCACGCGGTGGCATCGATGTAGTTCTCGCGCTCCCAGTAGAGCTCGCCGAGATGCTGCAGCACGACGGCCTTGGCGAAGCCGTTCTGTGTGCTCTCCTCGATGCCCTTCTGCCAGGCGTAGATGCAGTTCATCGTGTCGCGGTTAGACAGGTGGATATTACCGATGGCGTAGTAGATGCGGTCGAGGTAGTTGGCGTTGTTGGGGTTCTTGGCCATGCGGCGTAGCTTGCGAATCATCGCCTTGCCCTGACCGTCGGCCATCGCCTCGGTCTGCAGGATGCGGGCGTTGAAGGCCAGTTCGTAGGGCGGGCTCAGGCGCGTGCAGCTGCGCAGCGACTTGTATGCCTGCTCCTTGTTGCCAGCCTGCTGGTGGAGCTGTCCCAGGAGGTAGTAGAGGCGTGCGCGCTGTAGCTTGCTGCGCGTGTGCTTGATGGTTTCGGTGAGGGGCTCTATGGCCTCCTTTATCTGCCCTGTGGCGATGTAGTAGGCTGCCCGCGAGGCTGTCGTCTCGCGCTTGCCGCGCTCAGTGATGCTGTCGCGCCGGATCTTGTTGAAGACATCCTCTGCATCGTAGGGCCAGTCCAGCAGCACATAGCAGCGTGCGAGCTTGGCGCGTGCCACGCTGGCCACCTCGGGCTGTCCGCTATATAGGCGTATGATGTAGTTGTAGCTGGCTGCCGCCTCGATGAAATCGCCCGTTTGGAACTGCGCATCCGCCATCATCATCCACGCGCGATGCAGGTAGGGGTTGAACTCCTTGCGGTTGAAGTAGGCCTTCTGCTTGTCCGTCATGCGGCTCGACGGCTTCTTGGGCTTGCGCTTGATGCTGTGTTTCTTGATGGCCTTCTGGCTTTTCTCGATGGCGGTCTCGAAGTTGCTCTTGCCCATCGCTGCCGTCTTCTTGTCGGCCGAGATGTACATGGGAAGCAGTTCCGTGTAGTTATCTACATGGCCTTTCTCCTGAGCTTCGACACCCTCGAGAAACGCCACGCGGCCGTTGTACAGGGTGTTGTAATGGGCGGTGGTGCTGTGGTAGAAGCGCGTGAGGGCCGTGTTCTTCTTGGTGGAACACGACAAAATGCATCCTGTTGTCAGCAACAGGAGCAGGTATAACATATATGTACGCGCGCGATACATTCTTTCTTTATAACGTTGCCAAGGCCGTTTTTATTGTGTTGTCAGCATCAGCGCTTCGTCCCTGAGCGATTCGGGCAGTTCAATGCCGCGCAGCTGCAGACTGCGGAGCCAGTCGCCCACCTCGTGCGTCAAGGTGGTGTAGAGCACCTCGCGGAACTCCTCTTCCTCGGCCTCCGTGTAGCTGTCGGCACTGCGGCCCTGGAAGCGGTCCAGCTCCTCATCGTCGAAATAATCGATGGGCGCTGACGCCGCCTTCATCAGCAGCTCCTTCTCGCAGACAGCATGCTGGCCACAACAGATGAAGGAAGACCCTTCCTCAGAAGACCCTCCCCCGACAGACCCTCCCCCCTGCCCCTCCCTTGTAGGGAGGGGAGTAGAATCCTTCGCCTGTTGGTTTATATCTTTTATCATAAATGGAATAATAATTCTGTTCTTGTTCTGTGACTACTCCCCGCCCTGCAAGGGAGGGGCAGGGGGGAGGGTCTTGTTGATCTTCACCCCCGCCTTCTCCAACTCTTCCCAGAACGTGGGGTAGGACTTGGTGACCACTTCGGGGTTGTTGATGTCGATGCTACCCAGCACGAGGGCGGCAGGCGCAAAGGCCATCGCCATGCGGTGGTCCTCGTAGGTGTCAATGGCGGTGCCGGGCAGTGGTTGCAGGTAGGGAATCTCGCCGTCGGGCTGTGCCTCCGGTCCGGCCCATTGCATCACGCTGTCTCCTTCTACCTCCACGCGCACGCCCAGCTTCGCCAGCTCCGTCTGCAGCGCAGCGATGCGGTCGGTCTCCTTGATGCGGAGGCTTTGGAGGCCCGTGAAGCGGAACGCGATGCCCTTCATGGCGCAGGTCACTACCAGCGTCTGTGCCAAGTCGGGCGTCTTCGTGAAGTCCCATTCAAAGCGCTTGGGTAGGCGGCCATGCCGTATGAGCATCGCCCGCGGCTCCTCATCGTCCGTCATCGGAGGCATACAGAACGAGTCCACCGACAGCTTCTTGAACATCTCCTGCACGGCGCTGTCACCCTGCAGGCTCTTACTGAAGAGTCCCTTGAGCTGGAAGACGTTGTTGCGCTCGTCGCTGAGCAGGAGCAGTTCAAACCAATAGGACGCAGCACTCCAGTCCGCCTCTACCATATAAGGCGTTGGCCTATAGGGCTGCGGCTCCACGGCAATAGTGCTCTTTCCCCTCCATCGCTCCTTCGCACCGAATTCTTTCATCATCGACAGCGTCATGTCGATGTACGGGCGGCTCACGATCTCGCCTTTCAAGCGGAGCGTCAGCCCCTCCTGCAGCTTCGGCGCGATCATCAGCAGGGCCGAGATATACTGTGAGCTGATATCTCCCGCCAGCTCCACCGTGCCACCTCGCAGAACGGTACCTGTGATGCGCAGGGGCGGGAATCCCTCCTCGCCGACGTATTCTATCTGTGCCCCCAGGCTCCGCAACGCCTCCACCAGCACGCCGATGGGACGGTGTTGCATGCGCTCCGTTCCCGTGATGGTATGCGTGCCGGGCGTCACCGCCAGCAGCGCCGTCAGGAAACGCATCGCCGTGCCAGCCGCTTTCACGTTCACGACAGGTGGCAGCATGCAGTCACTCCCCTCGCGCCGCTCCATTTCCAGCAGGAACAGCGCTTCCATCATCACGGTGGTGTCGTCGCAGTCCGACACGTTCCTCAGCAGCCCCGGAATCCCGCCGCTCAGGGCGTTCAGGACCAGTGCTCGGTTGCTGATGCTCTTGCTGGCGGGCAGGCGCAGATCGACGTTCAGATGTGTAGGTTTAGAGATACGAAAACTCATGTCAATGATATTTATCTTGGTTTTTTCGGCACAAAAGTATGAAAAAGTTTGCACGTATCAAAAAAAACGCCTACCTTTGCACCCGCAATTCGGAAAAAGAAGCATTTCTGCCCCGTTTTGCCACATTTTCGGGATGTAGCTCAGTCCGGTTAGAGTACGCGTCTGGGGGGCGTGGGGTCGCTAGTTCGAATCTAGTCATCCCGACAATGGAAAAACAGCTGATAATCTAAAGGTTATCGGCTGTTTTTGTTTTCTGCTACATTCTCGTAAAGTGGGCTGGTTGACGAGCTGGTTGACGTGAAAATCGTCACTCTTTCGCCACTGTCCTCAAAAAATCTGGCGTTAACATCGGCATTATATCACAGGCATTGGGACACCAAGATATTAAGACAACACAGATCTATTTGAGTAGATTCGATGATGAACAAGTGGATAATGCTATGAAGAACTTGCTATGATCTTCTATTAACAAAGTGTTAGAAAGATACATTTCGCATCAGAGGCTGTGTCCCACTTTCCCGTATGGCTCCCCTTCCTGAGCCAACTTCAAGAAGTTGTCCCATAAAGGTGTATAATAATGTCGCCAAGTGTAGTTTGAATCTTAATTTTCATTAGGAATCAATATTTGAGAGTACAAAAATAGCAAAAAGAACCGTTAAAAATGGCGTATTTGCTCAGAAACTTCTATTTTTGCAATCTATTTAACGAAAAATATAAAGAAAATGGCCGAAAGCTTCACCGAAATAATACATAATGACCTCCATAAGTACCTAACAGGTATGCATGAGGTCGATGATAAGCTACCCCAATGTCAGGATGTCGAAGAGAAGTGGGAACTGATAGCTCAATCCTACCTCCCAGATGGCATTCGTGAATTTACCGCCTATCCTACTACGTCCCTCGGCTGGGTGATGTATATTGGTATGGCTGTGGCTAAGTTCTGGGATGAGGAATGGGAGATATATGGTAACATTGAAGATCTCTATTCATACATGAGAGACAAACGCGGTTACGATTGCATGGATGAGTATATCCGTGAAGAAATCCTACGTCTGAAAGGGGCTGACTATGATGCCTTGGAGAAACTGGTAGGTGAATGTGCTTCCCGTGTGAACAACGCACTTCGTCACCAGAACATAGAGCCAGGAACAAAAGAGGCTTTCAATGCTTACGTCTCTTGTCTGCATCAGCTCTATCTCTTCGGAGCTGCTGTTCAGTTGAAACGGATGGGCTATCACATGACTAAGATGTATTAGGATGAAGAAGATTCTATTCCTACATGGCTTCTTTGCTAGTGGTCTGTGCGTTCCAGCCTTGGCGCTGCGTGAATCTTTCAAGGATCGTGCCGAGGTGCTTACACCAGACCAGTCTATGCACCCGAAAGAGGCCATTGAGTTCATCCGTGAACTGATTGACCGCGAGAAGCCAGACCTTCTGGTGGGCAATAGCTGCGGTTCGTTCTATGCTCAGATGGTGGCTCCCATCGTGGGCATCCCTGCATTTAAAGTAGAAGAATAACAACAATAAAACTATTGAATAATGAAGTACGTAAAGTCATTTTTCCGTTTGCTGTTGGGTTTGTTTATGACTTATGCAGGTTTCAGTCATCTGACCTTCAATCGTCAGGAATTTGTGGCACAGGTGCCCACATGGCTACAATTCAGTGAAGGCTTCACCGATTTCGTGGT
>CAMKTN010000056.1 GCA_946415705.1 uncultured Prevotellaceae bacterium | reverse complement strand
TTTGCAGGACAATTGAATGAATTATGGACAACGATAGAGGACAAAGCCTGATAAGCAAATACGTCTGGGTGATAGAAACCATCTATCGCAGACGGAAGATTTCATTCAAGGAACTGAATGAGCTCTGGCTTCGTGATGACATCAGCCGTGGTGTGGACATTCCCAAGCGGACCTTCGACAACTGGCGTTATGTCATCTGGGATATGTTCGGCATCAACATCGTCAACGAGAACCGTGGCGAATACCGCTACTACATTGAAAACGAGGAAGACATCAGCAAGAACGGACTCCGCTCATGGCTCTACAACACGTTCTGCGTGAGCAATGCCTTGGCCAACAGCCAGAGCATCAAGGACCGCATCATCCTAGAGTATGTGCCGTCTGGACAGGATTACCTTCAGCCTATTATTGAGGCCATGAAGGAGAACCACATCCTTAATATGACCTATCACAGCTATTGGAAGGATGAGGAAAACAACTTCGATGTTCAACCATATTGTGTGAAACTGTTCAGACAGCGGTGGTACTTGGTGGCCAGAAGCACCTATCCTTATTATTACGAGAAAGGGCCACGTGTCTATGCCCTGGATCGCATCAAACACATTCATGCAACTGACGAGACTTTCGAAATGCCAAAGGACTGGACTGCTGAGAAGTTCTTTGATGGCTGCTTTGGCATAGTCGCAGAGCAGTCAATAACGATTCAACCTGTTAAGTTGAAGGTTTCTGCAGGAAAAGCCAACTACTTCCGTGACTTGCGACTCCACGAATCACAAGAGGAAACAGAACGTAATGAGGAATATAGCATCTTTACCCTCAACATCCGTCCAGAGTATGATTTCCTGCAGGAACTGCTTTGGAACGGCGAGGATGTTGAGGTGTTGGAACCGCTTTGGCTCCGAAAGGAAATAGCCGGAAAGATTAAAAGAATGTGGAATAAATACAAAGATGACCAAAAATGAAAGATTTTGCAGCCATAGATTTTGAAACGGCTAACAATGAGCGTAGTTCTGTGTGCTCTGTGGGTCTCGTCATTGTGAGAAATGGTGAGATCGTAGATTCGTTCTACTCACTCATCCAGCCAGAACCCAACTACTACAACTATTGGTGTAGTCAGGTTCATGGGCTGACCAGAGAAGACACAGAGGAAGCCCCCGTGTTCCCAAAAGTGTGGGCGCAGATTGAACCTCTGATAGAAGGGCTACCGCTCGTTGCCCATAATAAGCCATTTGATGAAGGATGCCTGAAGGCTGTATTCCACGTCTATCAGATGGATTATCCCGATTATGAGTTCTATGACACGCTATGCGTCTCTCGTCGTGTGCTTCCAGATTTGGAGAATCATCAACTACAGACTGTAGCTGCTGCCTGTGGTTATGAGTTGGAAGACCATCATCACGCATTGGCAGATGCAGAAGCTTGTGCATGGATTGCAAGAGAAATACTCCCTTAAATTATAAATGAACCAACATGAAAGGAGCAATCTTACTCTCAAATTATCTGTTTCAGCATAAGCTTGATGGCTTCAAAAATAGCATTAAGTATGGGTGTCTGGTGTCAGAGATTATTGAACGTCATCTGTCACTTCGGCCTTTTCATCTTAATGTAATAGAAGCGGCATGTCATGGACGATTCAAAGAAACCGGGCATAGTTTGGTGCTGGCAGATATGCTTAGGCATTCTGCCATCCAATCTTCTTTCTTAAACTGTTTCCTAGGGTTACAGCATGAGCACTTGGAAGTGACAGCCGAAACAGACAGGGTGGATGTAGCACTAAGGGGTAAAGACATATTTATCATTGTTGAGAATAAGGTTAATGCTGCAGAAGAGCAGAAAAACCAAGTATACAGATATGTTCACGAGATAGGAATGGAGAAGTATGGTTATTCCCTTTCTCAGATATATGTTGTATATCTTAACCCCACAAATCGGAATCTTCCTTCGGATTATTCCCTCTGTGACGAGAAAAATGAGCACAATGTGTTTGAAGAACTTGGGACAGGCCACTATACTGTTCAATCATACAAATATGATATTACCAACTGGCTAAGAACATTAACAATAAGTGGTGAGCCCCATATTTACAGCGCATTAGATCAATATATTGATTTCCTTGAAAATAAATTTCACATAACACAATCGGATCGTAATATGAATACTGAAATTAAAAATCTTCTATTGAAGGAACTCAAAATAGAAGATAAACCCTTAGAAGAACAGATTGAAGCTCTTGCCAATCAATATGACAAGACGGAAGAACTGCTTCGTTCCATTGAAAGTCTTAAGAATGAGATGCAATTAGAAATCTCTCATAACCTGATTGTAAAATGGAAGGAGCAGATTGAACAACAATTGGGGATTCAACTTTCTCACGATGATCACTCCTTTGGTGTCCAACTGAATAATAATGCATGGCTCGGTGTTTGGGATGGTCAACTTTCTGGGAATTATCTTCCTTTTTGGGGATTCCAATATGACTCGTTCAGAATGGCTACAATGCCTAAACTATACGAGCAAATAGAAGCGTTGCTCAAAAAGGTCGGTATTACCCAATACCACTCCGAAAACGATTGGATTGCCTGGTGCACCACGAGTAAGGGCGTAGAAAGATTCATATCCTTATACCATGGTGCCAAAGAAATGGGGTTGCTTTAAATCTAGGCAATGATAAACTACATTTCCAACTCTGCTCACTACAAAGAGGTGCTTGAACGAATTAAATCTGTGAAGCACACTTTGTGGATTGGTACTGCAGACATCAAAGACGTCTATGTGGAGGTTGATGGTGAGGTGAAGCCGCTACTTGGACTGATTGCGCAGTTGATACGTCGTGGAGTGGAGGTGCGGCTGATTCATGCAAAAGAACCAGGTCAGAACTTCCGCGATGACTTTGATAAGTACCCTGTACTGTTTGACCGATTGGAACGTGTGCTTTGCCCTCGCGTGCATTTCAAGATACTGGTCTTTGACTGCAAGGAGGTGTATGTGGGTAGTGCAAACCTTACGGGGGCTGGATTGGGAATGAAAGCAACCACGACCCGCAACTTCGAGGCTGGCATACTGACTGATGAGCCTCAGATTGTGGAACAAGTAATGAATCAGTTTGATGAGGTATGGATGGGTAAGCATTGCAAGACCTGTCGGCGTAAAGATGTCTGTTTAGACCCAATCGCATAATAATTTGACGGAATATTGTATTTTACTCAGACCTCTGCCACCAGTTGGCGGATGTCTTTGATTACTTTGTGCCATCATTGTTTTTTGTCTCACCTAATGATTCTAGTTATGACAGTACAAGAAATATTCAACTCAACAGCTGTACGAAGCATTGAGGAACATATTCTTCCGTTATACCTGCGATGCAGCCTGCTGTGCAAGGCGATGCAGCTTACTGATGATGAATTATACATACCTTCATCATTTGGGCATTAATTGATTGAAGGTTAGTGGATTGCATGGTTTTAAACCTACATAGAACCTGCATGAAACCTGCATAGACTTTGAGATGTCATGATGGATAGGATTACTATGAAGGTGTCATGAAGAATCATGTGGATTTCATGGAGGGGAAGCATTATTTTTGCTGTAAACATTATGAGGCCTACGCAGGCGGCTATGGCAGAGGGATGGCAGGCTGCGTAGGGCTCATAATGTTTTTCGCAAAACTTTTTTTAAATGCTAAGTGCTGCTTCGGTGTGTCCCATTAGTGGGACTCGCTGGAAGATATAGAACATATGGCCTGAAGGTATAGAGCTTATGGCCTGAAGACGTAGGTGTGTTGGCCTGAAGACGTACGAGTGTTGGGCTGAAGACGTACGAGTGTTGGGCTGAAGACGTAGGTGTGTTGGCTTGAAGACGTAGGTGGTCTGGGCATAGCACCGCACGGCTTCGGGCATAGCGCAGCATGGCTGCGGGCATCGTGTGGGGCTGTTAGAGTTGGCGTTGGCGGACGAAGCAGTCGGCGAACTTCTCTTCGGCGTGGTCGATGGGGGTGCGGAGGAGGCCGAAGAGGGCGGAACCGCTGCCGCTCATGGCGGCATAGACGGCGCCGAGGTCGAGGAGACGGTCGCGGATGGCGGCAATCTCGGGATGAAGGGCGAAGATGTGGGGCTCAAAGTCGTTGACGAGGCGACCCTGCCATTGCTCTACGGGGAGGGCGAGGATGTCCGGCAGCGACTCGGCGGGCTGGCGGGGTGTGATTCCGGCATAGGCATCGCGCGTGGAGACATGGATGTCGGGCTTGACGATGATGATGGTCCAGCCGCTGAGGTTGACGCTGATGGGCGAGAGCTGGTCGCCGATGCCGGTGGCGAGCATGGGGCTGTTCTCGATGAAGAAGGCGCAGTCGGCACCCAAAGGAGCCACCAGTTTGCGCATCTCCGAGGGGCTCATGCCGAGCTGGAACTGCTCGTTGAGGAGACGTATCATGAAGGCGGCGTCGCTGCTGCCACCACCGAGGCCTGCGCCAGAGGGTATGTGCTTGAAGATGTGTATGTCAAGCGGTGGTAGTTGATGCGTTGCTTCAACGACTTTCAGGGCGCGCATGACGAGGTTGTCGGCGGGGGCGCAGTCGAGGGCGTTGCCGGTCTGGCGGAAGCTGCCGCCGGTGTGGGACTGGGTGGCCTCAAGGGCGTCCATGAGGGGGATAGGGTAGAAAACGGTTTCGAGGTTGTGGTAGCCGTCGGGTCGGCGGGCGGTGACGTGGAGGCCGAGGTTGATTTTGGCGTTGGGATAGACGAGCATATAGGGTTTAAGAGTTTAAGAGGTTCAAGAGTTCAAGGAGGCCTCTCTCCCCGCTCTCCCCTGTTAGGGAGAGTGCCTCGCTTCGCTCGAATGGCAGCGCGATGGCATTGTTGAGCTCCAGAGGACTTGGGCTCCCCGCCCTAACAGGGGAGGGGTCGGGGGAGGGGCTGTTCATTGGTCAAAAGTAATAAAAATCTACGGGTGGGGGATGAGGGATGGGGAGGAAAAATGCGTTTTGAGGGGCGAAAATGCAGTTTTAACGTGTTTTCCTTGCGTACGCGGGCAAAAAGCCGTACCTTTGCGCACCATTTTATGCATATATGAGAAAATTCTACTTTTTTATACTGCTCTTGAGCATGGCGACGGGCCTGTGGGCCACGCCTGCGGAACGCATTACTCTTCTGCTACGCCTCATTGATGGCACGCAGGTGGAGGCAATGCTGTGTGGCGACGAATATGCCTCGTGGTATGAGACGGCTGACGGCCGCGTGATTGTGGAGACCGAAGAGGGCTTCGTGTTGAAGCAGGAGTCGGCCACGGAGATGCGCCGGGCTGCGCTCAAGCTACGTTCTGCTGCGGCACGCCGCATGGGCTCGCAGGCTACGGCGCCGCTGCCGGCGATGGGATCACCGAAGATTCCCGTCATCCTGACGAACTTCCAGGACTCGGTGTTCCATGTCAAACCCACGGAGGCGGAGCTGTGCGCCTACTACGACCTCTACTGCAACGGCACGCGCGACGGCCATCGCTACACGGACCACGGCAGCTACGGCGCCATCCGCGACTATTACTCGGATCAGAGCGACGGGCAGTTCACGCCTGAGTTCGTGATCATTGGTTCTGTGACGCTGGACCACGAGATCGGCTACTATGGCAAGGACAATAGCGAAACCTCGAGGGACGCGAAGTTCAACGACTACTGCAAGGAGGCCATCACCAAGGCTGTGAATACTTACACGGATGTGGATTGGATGCAGTTCAACAACCGCGGCAAGAACCGCGTGGATATGGTGTTTCTGGTGTTTGCCGGTTGCGGCCAGAACTCTGGCGGTCCGAGCACGACGCTGTGGCCTAAGTGGACAAGCATCGGTATCTCGGTGAACGGCATTTCCTTCAACTCCGCACTCTGCGGTGCCGAGAACCGCCCCATCAGGCAGACGATAAATAATCAGAGGGTCATCGTGGGCGCGAAGCCCGACGGTATCGGCGTGCTCTGTCACGAGATGAACCACGCGCTGGGCCTGCCCGACTTCTACGATGTCAACTACGTAGCTTTCGGTATGGACCTGTGGAGCATCATGGACTACGGGCAGTACGGCAACAACGGCTACGCGCCGGCGCCGATGACCAACTACGAGCGCGAGTTCATGGGCTGGCTGCAAATCGAGGAGCTCACGGAGGCTGGCTGGCTGACGCTGGATCCGCTGGGCACCGGCGGCAAGGGCTACAAGATTGTCAACCCCGAGAACGCCAACGAATACTATGTCATTGAGAACCGCCAGCCTGTGGGCTGGGATGAGAGCATCTGCCGTTTCGGTCACGGACTGATGGTGACGCACGTGGACTACGACGCCGGCAAATGGACGAACAACAGAGTGAATACCGAGGTGAACCACCAGCGCATGACCATCATCGCCGCCAACAACCGCTATATCGGCACCTGCGTGAAGAGCGCCACTAACGCCGACCTGATGCTCACGTGGGCGGGCAATCTCTACCCCTTCGTCCCCACGAGCGGCGATGCGCAACGCAACGACTCGCTCACGGCGGACTCCACGCCGGCTGCGACGGTGTTCACGCAGGCGGGCTTTATGAATAAGGACCTGCACGGCATCTGCGAGAACGCGGACAAGAGCGTGAGCGTCTATTTCGGCGAGGGCTATGAGACGGCCGTGGGCGTGGCCACGCTGCCGCAGGACGGCATGGCTCCGAAGCGCAGCGAGATCTACGACCTCACGGGTCGCCGCGTAGCACGCCCCACCAAGGGATTGTATATCATCAACGGTAGGAAATCCTACATCAAATAAGTATTCACCAAGTAATAAGAGAGACTATGAGAGCAGACAATCATCTTGTTATCATGGCCGGCGGCATCGGTAGTCGCTTCTGGCCTATGAGCACCGCAGACTGCCCCAAGCAATTCATCGACGTGCTGGGTTGCGGTCGCTCTTTGCTTCAACTGACCAAGGACCGCTTTGCCGACGTATGTCCGGCAACGAATGTGTGGATTGTCACCAGCGCGCGCTATGCCGACATCGTGCATGAGCAGTTGCCCGAGGTGCCCAAGGATCATATCCTGCAGGAACCCTGCCGCCGCAACACCGCGCCCTGCATCGCCTATGCCGCTTGGCGCATCAAGGCGCAGAACCCGCAGGCCAACATCGTGGTGTCGCCCTCGGACCATGTCGTGATGAACCCCACAGAGTTCAAGCGCGTCATCCTGTCCTCGCTCAAGTTCACGGAGGAGACCGACAGCATCGTGACCCTCGGCATGAAGCCTACACGCCCCGAAACGGGCTACGGCTATATCCAGGCCGACCTGAGCGTCTCCAGCTCCCGCAACCGCGAGGTCTATCGCGTGGATGCCTTCCACGAGAAGCCCGAGCTGGCCGTGGCGCAGAAGTATATCAAGCGTAAGAACTTCTTCTGGAACAGCGGCATCTTCCTCTTCCGCGTGGCCACCATCGTGAATGCCCTGCGCATCTATGCGCCCGAGATCTCGGAAATCTTCGAGCCCCTGCTGCCCGTCTATGGCACGCCTGACGAGCAGGAGACCATCAATCGCGAGTTCCCCAAATGCCCCAGCATCTCCATCGACTACGCCGTCATGGAGAAGGCCGAGGAGATCTTCGTCATGCCCTCTGACTTCGGCTGGAGCGACCTCGGCACATGGGGTTCGCTGCACGAGCAGAGCGACAAGGATGCCAACGGCAACGTGACCATCGGCCCGCGTGTGGAGTTGCACGATTCCACGGATTGCATTGTGCATACGATGCAGGAGAAGCGCGTCATCATCCAGGGCCTCAATGGCTATATCGTGGCCGAGAAGGACGGCGCACTCCTCATATGCCGTCGCGACGAGGAACAGCGCATCCGACAGTTTACGGAAACCCCTTGAACCCCTTGAACTCTTAAACCCTTAAACCCCAAATAATGAGCAAACAACAAACAGAAAGCCAGTTGGAATCCATCCTTGACCTGAACGCCAACAACGTGTGGACCGTCAGTGACAACGAGATCGTGGAACTCTGGGAAAAGGAGATGAAGGACGAGAGCTTCCCGCCCTACGAAGAGAAGCTCCTGAACATCATCCGTCTGGCCTTCGAGGTCGTGCACTTTGACAGCGGCGACGAACGCGAAACCGCCAAATACACCAACGGTGACTGGGCCACGTTCCCACGCACCAACCTCAATAAAGGCACCGTGGCCATCCGCAAGCGCAACATCTCGCGCCTCACGGACCTGAGCTACGAGAACATTCGCCACGTGACAGCTGCCACACTCCTGGAGCTCATCAGCCGCAACTTCGGCGGAGGATGGGACAGCATACCCCTGGCCATGAAGGACATCATCGAGAGCGGCTTCGAAATCAGCACCACCACGCTGCCCGCCACACGCCTGCACATGGCCGGCGGAACGCTGGAGCGCAAGGTGGCCGACGGCTTCGAAGTGCTGGAAGTTCCCAAGGGCACATGGATTGAGGCTATCTTCGCCAAGAAGAAGGCACCCGCCACGAAGCTGCGTCTCCTCCTGGAGAGCGAATACGACGAGGACGGCAACCGCGTGCAGCCCGACGAGGACGAGGAACTGGAAGATCGCGACGACGACCGCGACGAGGACGAGGACGACGAGGACGTGCAGCCCACCGACGACGATACGTTCTACTCCACCTACGCGCCCGAGGCGGATGTCAAGGTGGACGACGACGAGGACACCGGAGGACTCTCGGTGCTGGAGTAGGCGATGGCCGTGGGAATCCTCTTGGCGGCTTACTTCTTACTGCTGCTCGCCATCTCGCGATGGACGGCAGGACGAGCTACCAACGACACATTCTATAGAGGTGAGCGGCGGTCCCCGTGGGGGGCCGTCGCCTTCGGTATGGTGGGAGCCAGCTTGAGCGGCGTCACCTTCGTCAGCGTGCCCGGCATGGTACATGCAGCTGACATGACCTACCTGCAGATGTGCCTCGGATTCATCCCAGGCTACGCCCTCGTGGCCTTCATCCTACTGCCTGTCTATTACCGCCTGCGACTCACCAGCATCTACACCTATCTGGAGACGCGCTTCGGGCGCACGAGCTACCACACCGGAGCCTCCTTCTTCCTGCTGTCGAAGCTGCTGGGCGCTGCCGTGCGGCTTTACCTGGTCTGCGCCATCCTTCAGCGCCTCGTCTTCGATGCCCTCGGCGTTCCCTTTGCCGTGGCGGCGCTCTTGCTACTCGCCCTCATCTGGCTCTACACGCACCGTGGGGGCATCGGCACCATCGTGTGGACGGACTGCGCGCAGACGGTGGTGCTCCTGCTGGCATTGGTGCTGATTCTGGGTGCCGTCCTCACGACGGAGGGGTGGAGCGTCGGCGATGCCATCGCGCAGATACGCAGCAGCGAGATGAGCCGCATCTTCGTCTTCGACGACATCAGCAGCCGCCAATACTTCTGGAAGCAGTTCATCAGCGGCGCGTTCATCGTCGTGGTGATGACGGGGCTGGATCAGGATATGATGCAGAAGAACCTGACCTGTCGCACACTGCGCGCATCGCAGAAGAACATGATTGTCAACGGCCTCCTCTACGTGCCCGCCAACCTGCTGTTCCTCTCCCTGGGTGTCCTGCTCTACCTCTTTGCTGCGCGCCACGCCATCGCGCTCCCGGCGTCGGGTGACGACCTGCTGCCGATGCTCTGTGCCGGCGGCTACCTCGGGCAGGCGGCGTCGCTGTGCTTCGCCCTCGGCATCTCAGCGGCGGCTTTCTCCAGCGCCGACAGCGCACTCACGGCACTCACGACCTGCGTCTGCGTAGATCTCTGCCATCGCCCCGACGACGAGCGCCTGCGGCGGTGGATGCACGGCGCCGTGACGGCGGCCATCCTCGGGCTCATCCTCCTGTTCCGCGTTGTGAACAGCACCAGCGTCATCGATGCTGTCTATGTCATCGCCTCCTACACCTACGGGCCGCTGCTCGGGCTCTTTGCCTATGGCCTCTTCGTGCCGCAGCGCTGGCAGCCGCGCGAGTGGGCGGTCCCCTTCATCTGTGTGGCGGCGCCCGCCATCTGTTATCTGCTTTCGCAGTCCGTGGCCGCCGCCTTCGGCTACCATTTTGGTTACGAGCTCCTGCTACTGAACGGCGCACTCACCATGTTGGGCTTAGGACTCTTTTCGGCAAAATAGTTCCGTATTTTCCAAAAAACTACCGACACGCAACCCTCAACTCTCAACTTTTTTGTACCTTTGCAGCCATGAACGGAAAAAAGAAGAATAGGTGGACCATCATCAAGGGTCAGGAACTGACCGAGATGGACCGCATCATCCTTGCTGCGCAGGAGCGCGGCAAGCTGGTGCCCACACGCTCGCTCATCAAGACGCCCGAGCAGATTGAGGGCATCCGACGGGCGGGTGTAGTGAACACGGGCATCCTGGATATGCTCACTGACAAGATACACGCGGGCATGTGCACGCAGGACATCGACGACTTGGTGGCGGAATATACCGCTGCCCACGGCGCCACCTCGGCCTGCCTCGGCTACGACGGCTTCCCGCGGTCGTGCTGCACGAGTGTCAACGAGGTTGTCTGCCACGGCATTCCCAACGAATGGGAGGTGCTGGAGGACGGCAACATCATCAACGTAGATTGCACCACCATC
The DNA here is from genome assembly GCA_946415705.1 of uncultured Prevotellaceae bacterium. Taxonomy (GTDB): domain Bacteria; phylum Bacteroidota; class Bacteroidia; order Bacteroidales; family Bacteroidaceae; genus Physcousia. The sequence continues at coordinate 2,300 of CAMKTN010000056.1, read as the reverse complement.
CTCGACGGCTACTACGCTGATGCCTCGCGCATGTATGTCGTGGGCGGCAGGACGGCACCCAAATGGCAGAAGCTGGTCGATGTGGCGTGGGAATGTCTGAAGATTGGCGAGGAGGTATGCTCCAAGCCCTACGTCTATGTCGGCGACATCGGCAATGCCATCCAGAAACACGCCCACAAGAACGGCTTCAGCGTTGTCCGTGACCTCGCAGGACACGGCGTGGGCCTTGAGTTCCACGAAGAGCCCGATGTGGATCACTATGGTCACAAGGGCACTGGCATGCTCCTCGTGCCCGGCATGGTCTTTACTATCGAACCTATGATTAATATGGGCACCTATGAGGTGTTCTGCGACGAGGAGGACGGCTGGACCGTCGTCACCGAGGACGAGCAGCCCAGCGCCCAATGGGAACACACCTTCGTGATGACGGAACATGGGGTGGAGGTGCTGACACACTAAGATAATTGACAATTGACAATTGAAAATTGAAAATGGACAATTGACAATGAAGGATAAACCAATCATTATATTAGGAATAGAAAGTAGCTGCGACGATACTTCGGCGGCGGTGATCAGGGATGGTTACCTGCTGTCGAACGTGACGGCATCGCAGGCGGTGCATGAGGCGTATGGCGGCGTAGTGCCCGAATTGGCCTCGCGCGCGCATCAACAAAATATTGTACCCGTGGTGGATCAGGCGTTGAAGCGGGCAGGTGTTGCGAAGGATGAACTCTCGGCCATCGCCTTCACGCGTGGCCCCGGACTGATGGGCTCCCTGCTCGTGGGTGTCAGCTTTGCCAAGGGTTTCGCTGCCTCACTCGGCATCCCCATGATTGAGGTGAACCACCTCCAAGGCCACGTGCTGGCGCATTTCATCAAGGAGAAGGAGACCCCCTCCTCACTCCCCCTCAAGGGGGAGGGTGGTCAGCCTCCTTTCCCGTTCTTATGTTTATTGGTCAGCGGCGGCAATTCGCAGATTGTGCTGGTGAAGGCGTACAACGACATGCAGATTATCGGGCAGACCATCGACGACGCCGCTGGTGAGGCCATCGACAAATGCTCCAAGGTCATGGGCTTAGGCTACCCCGGCGGTCCCATCATCGACCGTCTGGCGCGGCAGGGCAACCCCGATGCCTATCACTTCGCCAAGCCTGCCATCGAGGGCTACAACTACAGCTTCAGCGGCCTGAAGACCTCATTCCTGTATAACCTGCGCGACTGGCTGAAGGACGACCCTGATTTCATAGAGCACCACAAGGAGGACCTGGCAGCATCGCTGGAGAAGACCATCGTGGACATTCTCATGAACAAGCTGCGTCGTGCGGCCAAGGATTTGAAGATCAAGCACGTGGCTGTGGCCGGAGGCGTCAGTGCCAACACTGGTCTGCGCGAGGCTTTCAAGGACCATGCCCGTCGCTACGGCTGGGCCATCTATATCCCCAAATTCAGCTACACCACCGACAACGCCGCCATGATTGCTATCACTGGCGCCTTCAAGTATGCCGATAAGGACTTCTGCCCCATGGAAGCCCCGGCCTATAGTAGAATGGACAATGGACAATTGAAAATTGAAAATTGAAAAAATATGAATATCCAGACAAAGTTAATATCGCGAGAGATCAGCGAGTATCTATGGCGCTCAGGGCAGACGGTGAGTACTGCCGAGAGCTGCACGGCCGGCAATGTTTCGTCCGCCATCGCAGCCCTCCCCGGCGCCAGCAACTATTTCCGTGGAGGGGTCGTGGCCTATTCCAACGACCTGAAAGTGCAGCTCCTTGGCGTGCCTTCCGCTCTCATAGAAGAGAAGGGCGCCGTGAGCGAGGACGTGGCACGCGTGATGGCGGAAGGTGCCATCGAGCATCTGCAAACCCACTATGGCGTAGCCGTCACGGGCTTTGCCGGTCCTGGCGGCGGACCCGAGGCTCCCGTGGGCACTATCTTTGTGGCTGTTGGCACGAAAGAACAGATTGACGTGCGCGAGCTGCGAGGCGATGACGGGCGCGAGGAAAATGTCGCCCGTGCCACCCTTACAGCCCTGCAAATGCTGCTGGAACGACTGAAAAATGACTTTCCGCTCGTCGTGGAGTGATTTTTTCGCTCAAACCTTTGCGTAATCCGAAAAAATGCAGTACCTTTGCGCGCTGTTTGGAAGAAAGTAATATTGAAAGTTACAAAAAGGAAAGATTAGAACATGTCTAAGATCTGTCAAATCACCGGAAAGAAAGCGATGCACGGTAACAACGTATCGCACTCTAAGCGCCGCACAAAGCGTGTCTTCGACGTGAACCTCTTTACCAAGA
>CAMKTN010000055.1 GCA_946415705.1 uncultured Prevotellaceae bacterium | reverse complement strand
GCCCACGCCAATGATGATGCCGAGCATCGACAGGAACGAGCGTGCCTTGTTGGCGAGGATGGCCTTGAAGGCTATCTTAAAGAGGTTGATGTAACTCATTATCGTTTCAAGGGTTCAAGGGTTTAGCGGCTTCGTAATATCGTTATTTCGTTATAACGTTATATCGACAATTGGCTGGCCGCCTCAATTTTCAATTTTCAATTCTCAATTTAGTCATCCTGTGGAGCAGGGAGGGCTGCGAGGGCCTCGGCGGCGCTGAGGATGTTTTGGTTATAGACATCCTCGCGAATCTTGCCGTCGCGCAGGACGATGTTGCGTGAGGAATATTGTGCAATCTCGGGGTTGTGGGTCACGAAGATGATGGTGCGCCCTTCAGCATGGAGCTTCTGGAACAGCACAAGAACCTCGAAGCTGGTTCGCGTGTCCAGGTTACCCGTGGCCTCGTCCGCAAGGATGACGGCAGGATTGTTGACCAAGGCGCGTGCGATGGCTACACGCTGCATCTGACCGCCCGACATCTGGTTGCTCTTATGCTCCAGACGGTCGCCCAGTCCCACCGCTTCGAGGGCTGCGATGGCAGCCTCGCGACGCTGGCGGGCGTTGTACTCCTTGTTATACATCAGCGGCAGCTCCACATTCTCGATGGCCGTGGTCTTGGCCAGCAGGTTGTAGTTCTGGAACACGAAACCGATCTTGCGGTTGCGCAGACGGGCGCGCTGGCTACGGCGCATGGAGCGCACGGGGGTGCCGTCGAGCAGGTATTCGCCGCTCGTGGGCGTGTCCAGACAGCCGAGCTGGTTCAGGAGCGTCGATTTGCCGGAACCGGAGGTGCCCATAATGGTCACGAACTCGCCCTCGTAGATCTTGAACGAGACACCCCGCAGGGCGTGCACCGTTTCGCTACCTACTTGGAAATCGCGACGGACATCCTGAAGCTCGATGACGACTTTCTTCTCCATTACTTCTTCTGGTTCTTATTGTTATTACGCGGTCCGGGCATGAACGGGTTCTTGTTCTGCTGGGCAGAAGCATCCTCCGCGGCACCGCCGAACTCCATATCTTCGAGCACTTGCGTGCCGGCAGCGATGCCTGAGACTATCTCGGTCATGGTGCCATTGGTGACGCCCGTCTCCACGGGGATGGCCTTGAAGGTCTTACCCTGACGCACCCATAGCTTATGGGGAGCCTCGCAGCCCTCGATGGTCTCGTCCTCTGCGATGAGCGCCTCGTTGGGCGCAAAGCGCAGGGCCTTGGCGCTGACGGTGAGGACATCGTTCTTCTCCAGCGTGAAGATGGTCACGTTGGCGGTCAGCCCCGGCTTCAGCTTCAGGTCGGCATTGGGAGCGCTGATGACCACTTCGTAGGTGACGACATTGCTCTCCGTGGTGGCCTGCTGGCGCACCTGCGTGACCTGACCCTGGAAAGTGTCATTGGGGAAGGCATCCACGGTGAACGTGACGCGCTGGCCTTCCTTGACCTCACCGATGTCAGCCTCGTCGATATCGGCAATCACGCGCATATCGGTCAAGTCCTGAGCGATGGTGAAGAGGGTAGGAGTGGAGAACGAGGCGGCCACGGTCTGACCTTCCTCGACAGCCTTGGAGAGCACCACGCCGTTGATGGGCGAGGTGATGGTGGCGTAGCCGAGGTCAGTCTCGGCGCGCTTCACGCTCTGGCGGGCGGTTGAAGCTTGCTGCTGCGCCTGGACATAGGAGAGGCGTGCCTGCTCGAAGTCATTGGCGCTGATCAGGCCTTTGTCGTAGAGGGCTTTGTAACGCTCGAAGTTGGATTTCTGATAGGCGAGGGCGCTCTCGGCACTGGTGAGGTTGGCGCGCTGGCTCTCGAGGGTGCTGAGGAGGTTCGTGCGGTCAAGCTCGGCGATGACCTGTCCAGCCTTCACCACGGAATTGTAATCCACGTAGATCTTTGCTACGATACCGCTGACCTGTGTACCCACCTCCACACTCGTGACAGGCTCGATGGTTCCCGTAGCTGTCACGCTCGTAGAGATATTACCTTTCTCTACCGTGGTCATTTCGTATTCAGCCTTCGGCTTCGAGCCGCAAGCCGTAAAAGCTAACGCTAAGAGAATGACGGACCCTCCCCCCGCCCTCCCTGTGAGGGAGGGAGTAAAATGTTTCGTGAAATTGAAAATATTCATAATGAAATAATTAATCTTTTATAAGATGTTATACATATAATTTTTAATCTTGAAAGGTAAACGCTCCCTCCCTCACAGGGAGGGCAGGGGGAGGGTCTCATAATCTACATTTCAATCGCTCCTCCTTCGTAGAACTTCAGGAGCTGGGTGTTGAGGATGGTCATATATTTACTCTGCAGTTTGTTATTCTGGGCTTGCAGCATATTGTCGCGCGCCTGCAGCAGATCCACGATATTCCGCAGGCCCTCCTTGAACTGCTCGTTGGTCAGCTCATAGGTCGTCTCCTGACTCTTCACGGCGGCGTCAGCGCTGATGAAGCGCTGCTGTGCGCTGGTGGCGTTGAGCCACAGGTTCTCAATGGCAGAGCCGAGGTTGGTTCGTTTGTCCTGCAGGTCGAGGGCTGCGGTGGTCTGCGCCATGCGGGCGCGGTTGATGGCGGTCTTCGTGCGACGCTGGTCGTAGATGGGCACGCTCACGCCCAGACCGATGCTTCCGTTGAGGTTGCGCTTCAGCTGCTCGCCGTAGCTGTCATCGGAGGCGCTGTAGTGGCTGTCGCCGATGCCGGCGTTCATGCTGATGGTGGGGTAGTAGCCGCGCTTGGCAATGTTCAGCTGCACGTCGCTGGCGGCGGCCTGCAACTCAGCAGCACGTATCTCGGGGCGCGAGTTCAGCGCCTGCGCATAGACCTCCTGCTTGTCGGGGATGGGTGCCAGGGCGCGGCTGTCGTCCATCTCGTCTGCAGACACGTCGAAGGGTTCCTCGATGCCTAACTGCAGGAGGGCTTTCAGCTGGCGCTTGTAGTTGTCGATCTGCGTCTGCGTGTTCACGACATCGTACTGCGCGCTGGCATACTGCGCCTCCAGCTGTGCCACATCGGCCTTGGCCAGGTCGCCCACCTTCAGGCGTTCTTGTCCGCGTTCCAGCTGCTGCTTGGCAGTGGCGCAGATCTGTTCGTTGACCTTCTTGGCCTCGGTGGTGTAGAGGACCTGCACATAGAGCTGTGCAATCTGCTCCTGAATGGTCTTTAAGCTCTGTTCCGTCTGCACGGCAGACAGTTCCGTCTGCACCTTCTGTGCTTCGATGTTTTTGCGGTTCACGCCGCCGTCCCAGATGGTCCAGTTGGCGTTGATGCCGTAGCTGCCGTTCTCCGTGAGCTTGTTATTGGTGCTGGTGGCCATGCCGTTCTGCACCATCACCGTCGCCTCCTGGAAGGGGCGGTAGCCGAGGCTCTGACTCATCGAGAAGGAGAGGCTGGGGAAGAGGGCGGCCTTCTGTTGCTTCAGCACTTCGGCAGCGTCAAGTTCCGACACACGGTTCTTCTGCACCGTGATATTGTGCTCCGAAGCATAGTCCAAGCATTGTTGCAATGTCCACGTCTGCGCCATAGCCGTCAGCGGCAGCCAGGCGAAGAGCGTGAAGAGGGTTTTCTTTGTCATAATAATTAATAATGTGTAAAGCGGTCTGCTAAAACCGTACAAAGGTACGGTGTTTTCAGCAAAAAAGACCCCTCGCGTCCCCGTTGGTTTATTGCCTTTAAGAGGTTTTAACGATTCATTGGCCAAATAGAACAAAAATTAGTGCTACCTTTGCCGCGTCAAACTCTTAAACCTCTTGAACTCTTGAACCCCTTAAACTCCTTAAACTTTAAACCTTAAACATTAAACTACGGCCAAAGGCCGTGCAAATCATGATTGCATTTAAAGAACTCTTAAGGCTGTGGTGGACACAGAAGCGGCGTGCGTTCCACTGGAAGGACGTCTTCATCGCCGCCTACTTTGCGGTGCTCTTCGTCACGATGGTAGTGGCGTTCTACACCGCTGTCTCCTCGGAGCTGGCCGAGAAGGAGCTGCCGTTTGCCATCGTGGCGCTGGTGCCGCTGCTGGCCGTGAGCATCGTTCCGGCCGATATGTTCATGAAACTCTTCTGGCGTCGCTCACCGGTGGAGATGGACGACTACCTGCGGTCGCGACCCGTCAGCGCCAGCGACTGGGCGCTGCTCGTGCTCATCGACACGAAGCTGAGTACGATGCAATGGATGCTCCCGCTGTGCGTGGGCTTCGTGGCGGCGCTGTTCATTGGCGTCGGTTGGGGCCTGCTCACCCTCGTGCTGGCCTTCACCTGCACGCTCACCAATGCGCTGGTGCAGAACTGCTGGCGTCGTGCACCCGGCAATGAATACACGCTGCCGCTGGCCTTCGGCTATCTTGTGTGGGTCTTCGTGCTCTATGTTCTTGGAGGCCTCGCTTTCGTGGTGTTGGGGCTGGCAGAGGACGATCCCTCGATGCCGCTGCGGCCTCATGTGGTGGAGTGGGGCACAGTGGTGGCCTCGGGCGTCATCATAGTGCTGAACAGCCTCCTGTGCTACGTATTGCATCGCTATTTTGCCCGTATGAAGAACCACAACGAGGAGGAGCACGCGCCCGTGGCCACGACGGCCCGTTCGCTGGGCGAGGTGTCGCTATGGAGCATCGAATGGGTGCAGCTGCTGCGCAGTAAGCGCCTGCGTACCAGCTTCCTGGTGATGGCTGTCCTCTTCGTTTTCAACGTCTATATGCAACAGATGACAGCCGACACGATGCAGCAGGACCTCGGTCTGAAAGTCAACCCGATGCTCGTCTTCGCCGTGGGCTTCCCCAGCCTTATCCTGGCGCAGTGGGTGCTGGGCATCGAGGCCAACTTCTTCTCCGGCATCTGGACAAAGCCGTGGCCCGTGGAGGGCATCCTGCGCCGCAAGTACTACTTCTTCTGCGCACTCTGCGGCCTCATGACACTCCTGCTGATCCCTGCCGTGCTGTGGAATGGTTTGTCGCCGCTGGCGCTGCTGGCTGCGCTGCTCTTCTCCTGCGGCTTCTTCATCTTGCCGTTCATGGCGAGTTGCCTCTTCAGCAGCCGCATGGACCTCTTCGCCTCCGCCTTCTTCAACTATCAAGGTGGCAACAAACAGCTGAATGTCTTCTCCTTCATCATGTTCATCCCCCTTGTCATCTACTACGTCGCCTACTTCTTCCTCCCTGTGCTCTGGGCCCACGCCCTCGTCGCCGCGCTCGGCATTCTCGGCTTCGCCCTCCACACCCTCTATATCCGTTGGATTGCCCGCCTCTGGCACAAACGCAGATACGAGCGAATGGAACAGTGGCTGGCGGAATAAGGATTATTTTTGCTTTAATTTTAGATATAATTTTTGCTTTAATTTTGAGCGTAGCGACCCCTAAAACTTGAAACAATGGAAATTAAAATAGAAAATCTCAAAAAAGTCTATGGCGAGAAGACGGCCCTGGACATCAGTGAACTCACGATTAAGAGCGGCGAGCTTGTGGGACTCGTCGGCAACAACGGTGCTGGCAAGACAACGCTCCTGCGCCTCATCCTCGACCTCATCAAAGCCACCGACGGCAACGTGCTCTCTGCCGACAAGGACGTCTCGCAGTCCGACGACTGGAAGCTCTACACAGGCTCCTTCATCGACGGCCATTTCCTCATCGACTTCTACACACCCGAGGAGTATTTCACTTTCATCGCTCGTCTCTATGGCATCAGCGACGAGACGCTCCACGAACGCCTGGAGACCTTCCGTCCGCTCATGCACGACGAGATCCTCGGCACTAAGAAATACCTGCGCGACTTTTCCGAGGGCAACCGCCAGAAGATTGGTATCATCGGAGCCATGATGATACGGCCCAAGGTGCTGCTCCTCGACGAGCCTTTCAACTACCTCGACCCCTCCTCGCAGATTGTCGTGGCACGCATGATTGCCGACATGAACCGCGAGCTCGGCACCACCGTCCTCATCTCCTCGCACAACCTCTCCTTCGTCTCCGACATCTCCTCTCGTATCCTTCTTTTGGAACGTGGACTCATCATCAAGGATTTGCCTAACAATCAAGGCTCTGCCATCCAAGAGCTCAACGACTACTTCAATGCCGAAACTTGAAAATTGAACCCTTGAACTCTTAAACTTCTTGAACCCCAAATAAGCATGAAATACTTATTCCTCCTCATCCTCCTCGTACCCATTTTGGCGCAGGCTTACGTCACCTGGCGCCTGTGGGCGCTACTGCCGCTGCCCGTATGGGGGAAGGTCGTTATGAGCGTGGCGCTGGCCGCAGCCTTTGCGCTTTTCGTCTGCTCCGTGCTGCCGTTGCTGGACCGCTTTCCCATGGCTGTCTCCACCGTCATCTACCATATCGGCACGTCGTGGCTGATGATACTGCTCTACCTCTTCATGCTCTTCGTCCTCCTGGACGTCCTGCGTCTCTGCCACCTCGTGCCTGTCACTTTGCTCCACGACAGCTGGCGTGGCACGTTGGCCGTCCTCGGAACCATCGCCGTGCTCTTCACCTACGGCTACTTCCATTACTTACATAAGGAACGCGTAGAGCTGCCCTTGCAGACCTCTAAAACCCTCGCCAGGCCCCTGCGCATCGTAATGACCTCCGACTGGCACCTTGGCTACCACAACCGTCGCAGCGAGCTCGCACGATGGATAGACCTCATCAATGCCGAGCATCCCGACCTCGTGCTCATCGCAGGCGATATCATCGACCGCAGCCAGCGTCCCCTGCTCGAAGAGCACATGGCCGACGAGTTCCACCGCCTCACAGCACCCGTCTATGCCTGCCTCGGCAACCACGAGTATATCAGCGGTGTCCCCGGTGCCCTCGACTTCTACCGCGAAGCTGGCATCCATCTGCTTCAGGACAGCGTAGCCACCGTCGGTGACCTCGTCATCATTGGTCGCGACGACCGTATGCGTCCCCGTCGCAAGCCCCTCGACGCCCTCATGGCCGGTATTCCCAAGGACAAATACCTCATCCTCCTCGACCACCAGCCCTACCACCTCGAAGAAGCTGAAGCCGCTGGCATCGACTTCGAGCTCGCAGGCCATACCCATCACGGCCAGCTGTGGCCCGCCTCATGGATTACCGATGCCCTCTACGAGTGTGCCTTCGGTCCCCATCAGCGTGGCGCCACCCGTTACTACGTCTCCAGCGGCCTCGGCATCTGGGGCGGCAAGTTCCGCATCGGCACCCGCTCCGAATACATTGTCGCAGACATCCATTAAAACTGAAGAGGTTGACACTCACGTGCCAACCTCTTCTTCATTCATTCAATTACTTTACTTTACCACGACTTTGCGTCCTTCCTGTATCATGATGCCCTTTCGGGGAGCGCTGAGGCGCTGGCCGGCGAGGTTATAGACAGGAGCCGTGGTGTCGAATACAGCTGCGGGCGTCACGCTGACGGCCTCAATACCTGTCTCGGTCGTCTTCCAGCCGACACCGTAGATGAGGGTCTGGTTCTTCACCCCTTCATCCTCATCAAGAGCCTTCTTCAAGGCCACGCTCTTCATGTTCTTCAGACCGACATCCTTCTTCAGCATCTTGGCTGTGGCAAAGGCCATGGCCTGAGCACGGGTGACAGCCTCCTCCTCCGTGAGATCTTCTACAGAATAGATGTATATATGGGTATCTGTTTGTGTTTCATAAGGAATCTCTATCTCATCCTTGGTAGCCATCTTAAAGGTGCTTGCGGGCTGGTTACCGACCTTCACAGCCAGCATACGGTTGCCGAGGGTCTTGAAGGTAACAGTGACGATACCACTACCAGCCGGAACCTCAAAGAGGATACCGTTGAAGTTGTTCATGACGGCGTCAGTGGCGGCATCGCAGCTCTCCACGAAGTCGATCTTCGCCTCGTTGGCAACTGTAGAGTTGAGGACGATGGCCTGCTCCTCAGCGTCATAGACATCATTGTTCTCAGCATCGTCGTTATGCGTGCTCAGGGTGATGAAGAGGTTGTCCACGACAACGGCCGACAGGTCTGTCTGCTCGCTGAGTTCGGTGGCAGCAGCAAAGCTGGTACTCGTATCCTCGGTCATGGGCTGGGCATCCTCCACAGCTACGGGCTTATCCTCGACGATATTCTTGAAGCGTCCCCATTCAGCATCTGCCATATATTTGGCTTTCGTACCTGCGGGCACATACAACGTAGCCTGGTTGTAGGTCTCTTCAGACTCTTCCCACATGTCGTTGATCTTCATGAAGGCATTCTCTTCGAGCACACCGGCAGGCTCCTCGATGCTGGAGACAATCTTGCTGAACGTGGCGCCACGCTGCATGAAGGCATCGGCAAAGGCATAGCTCTCGATCTTCTTGATGCCAGCGGGCAGCGTCAGCGTCTTCATGCAAGGATCGGAGTAGCTGTTGGAGGCTATCACCTCCAGGGAGCTGGGCAGCTTGGAGATAGCCTTGCCCATATAGAGTGTGTTTGTGGCTGTGATGATGACCGCATTGCAGTCCTCGCGCGAGTCGTAGATGGGATTACCCTCGGCAACGCTGATATGGCGCAGCGGAGAGGAACCGTCGCCATCCATCATCTGGTGACCGGTGGACAGGAAGCCCTCACCGATCTCTACCAGCGTGCTGGGAATCGTCAGCTCTTCAATGGGGCAGCCGGTGAACACCATCGGATCCATTTTGACAAGGCCCTCGGGCAGGTTGGCTTTCCTCAGCCACGGACAGCTCGAGATACCCGCATAGGCAATGGCGCGCAGTCCTGTGGGAAGCTCCAGTTCCTCCAGTTCGAACATGAAGAAGATGGCCTGGTCACTGATGGAGTCGAGGCGTGAGCCCTCAGCAAACGTCAGCTTGTTGATAAGGGTGTTGCGGAAGGTGGCACTTTCTATCACCTGAATGCCTGCAGGCATCACAAACTCGCCCTCAAGGCCTGATTCTGCAAAGCAGTTCTGTCCGATATAGCTTACGCTGTTGGGCAAATCGAGGTGCTTCAGGTTTTGCAAATCGCTGAAAGCCTGAAGACCGATGGTGTCAATTGTTTCAGGAAGAATCACTTCTTCGAGATAGGGGTCAGCCTCGAAGGCCCATGCCTGAATGCGGCTAACGGTATAGGTCTCGCCATAAGGGTCTTTCACCGTCTCAGGAATCAACAAGCGCTTCTCGTAGTAAGGAACATGATAGACATAGCTGCTACCTTTCTGCTGTCCGGCAACGCTGGTAACACTCACGTACCCAGGGCGTTCGCTGTTATAGCTGTACCAGATCTTCACACCATCGTTATTGGTGGCGTAAAAGTCCGGCCATGTATCATCAGACAGGTTACCTTTGTCATAGATGGTGAACTCATACTGCTCTTCCGCAGTCATCTCACGCATTTTGGTAAACTGGCCCCATACAGGGTGCGCCTTGTAAGTCTCGTACGAAAATTTCGGCACCAGCACCGAGACGTTGCTCTTGCTGACACCCTCGAAGACGCTGGCGTCGCAGTCCACGGGTGTCGCACTCTGCAGGCGGATGGTCTGCAGACCCGTGCAGTTGGCAAACATACCTGCGGCCAGCTCCGTCACGCGCTCGTTGATGCGGACATCGGTCAGTGTCGTTACACCGCCAAAGACCTTACAGCCAGCGGGAACGTCCAGGTTACGACCCAGTACCAGGCTGTTCAGCGGGGCGTCAGAGAAGCTGTTCTTACCCGTTTCGCTGTTGTAGGTCAGTGACAACGGCAAATACTGGCCAGTTTCATAGTCGTAGTTGCCTTCCTGAATGACCAGCTTGGTCACGCCGGTGTTGTTGAACAGCTGGTCGCCAGCGTAGCGAATGCCGGAATGGATTTCCAGACTGTTCATAAAAGGCGCATACCAGTAGGCGTGGTCGCCAATGGCTCTCACCGGCCAGTACTTGTCGATGCCTTGTTCTTCATCCATCTCACGCATACCGTCAACGGCTCTGACGTTACCGATGTAATAGCCTTCCTCCGGACCGTCTTCCGCAGCATTCAACTTGTAGGTGATTGTGGCATAGCCCTTGGCCTCGTCAAGGATGTACCAGGCCTTGCCGTAATAGTTGTCTCCATACTCCACGCGCTTCTGCGCTAACAGAGTGGTGGTCAGTAGCATCACGGTTAGTGACACCATGCAACGTAATAGAAACTGTTTCATAATGTATAAAATGTTTGGTAAAATGGGTTTTCGTTTGCAAAGGTAGCCCTGTTTATCTTATTAGGGAATGCATTATTGCAAAACATTCTCCCAAAATTGCAAAATAGTACTCCCAAAATTGCAAAACAACAGGCATAGTCATGGCACTTAGAAGTTTAATGCATACCTTTGCGCTTATTATGACATACGAAATATTTTCGTCTCTGCCGCTGATGGTCTGTGTAGTGATGGTCATTCAGCTGGCTCTTACCTACTGGCAGCGTATGAATAAGGCCATACGCTGGCTGTTGCGTTGGGCCATGGCTACACTGCTATTATACGGTTGCCATTTCATCTATTTCAACCATTTCAACGACCTTTTGCCATACAGTGACACCTTCTATGTGGCGCTGAACCTGATGGTATATCCCTTATTCCTATTATATATTAGTGAGATTACAGATCGCACACCGCTCTCGCAGCAGAAACGATTCCTCTGGCTCGTGTTCCTTCCACCGTTCATCATCGGAGCGATGGTAGGTTGCCTATATATTGCGATGGATTCGGGAGAAATTAAAACCTTCATCACCAATAACCTCTACCACAGTTACGACTCATCCCTCAGCGGCTTGTCGCTCGTTCAGGTATGGGTACACCTTGTCTGCCATTTCATCTTTGCCATACAGGTCGTCTTTGTCATTGTCCTGGGATTCCGTCGCATCCGACGATTCAACAAGATCGTGCAACAGCTGTATGCCGACACGGAAAACCGTGAGATCAAGGCCATTCCCACCATTCTCATACTGTTCATCGTCACCTCGCTGCTTTCCACCATTGTCAACCTTATTGGCAAGCAGATGTTTGTCGATAACATCTTCTTAGCGCTCCCTTCAGTGGCATTCTCTGCACTCATTTTCGCCCTGTCGTGGGTTGGCATGCAGCAGAACTTCTCCATGCGCGACATTCCTGAAGAGCATGTGAAAGAGACCGACGACAACGAAAAGATAGCTGACGACCCCAGTAGCGCCAGCATCCTCATCTATGAGCGTCTGGAGACCTTGATGGACGAACAGCATATCTTCCTTCAAAACGACCTGCTCCTCAATGACGTTGCCAAGCTGTTAGCCACCAACCGCACCTATCTGCTGCAGGCACTTAGCAGCTGTGCACACATGACCTTCAAGGAATACATCAACCGTAAGCGCATTGCCTACGCCGAGCAGCTGATGCAACAGGACCCCTCCGCCCCCAGGAGCGAGATTGCCACCCGCTCCGGCTACAACAGCATGTCCTCCTTCTACCGCAATCTCACCCTCTACAAATCCTCCACCCGCAACTCGTAAGTTTCGCGATTCAACTGGTTAGTGTCACTCACGACTTCAAATTCCAAGCACCAGATGGCAAGCAGCGCTTTGCAGATGCCTTAGACAGCGATTGTGTTCAGACCCTAGCGGAAAACTATCCCAACAATCGTGCCCGTTCGTTCCTCCACTGGTTTACCTATAGTGACAACAGCATCGACGGACAGAGCAAGAAGAAAGCCTACACGCTCATCGAGAGTGGTCTGTTAGATAGTATGAAACCAGGAACTGTTGAGTGCCTACAACAGATTCACGCATATATCTTTGGAGGTCTATATGATTTTGCCGGCAAAATACGCACTAAAACCATCTGGAAAGCCGATGGGCCTATGATTGATAAGTTTGAAATACTGCAGCATGGTGAAAGCCGAGACTTTGGCGGCCATGCTTGTGAAGAGACCTAATGAGTGAAATAATTCGTCTTATTCGTTTAATTCGTTGTTGTCGTAAAATACTGCGTTTTCTCTTGCACTTTTGCACTATTTGCCCGTAACTCACTTTCATCCAAATAGATAATAGCGTGCAAGAAGCGTGCAAAACATGGTGCAAACGTGCAAATCACCTTCTGTTGGCAACTGCAACGCTGCAACGCGCAACGCGAATGAGTACGAGTACGATAATACAAAATCCTAATGGTACGGCGTAATGCCGTAATGGCGTAACACCGTAGGGACAGAACGATGGAAGAGGGAAGAGGGAAGAGGAAAGTAGTGGTGTCTTTCCGTTTCTCTTCATCCGAAGAGCTCGCTATGACTGCCTACACGGACCAACTGGATGACATCGCTGGTGTCGTCAAACCATATAAGCAGGAAATCGCCTTGAATATGACATTCCAAGCAACCTCTATAGTCGCCATGAAGCATATGAGGCTTGTACTCTACAGGAATGGGACGTTCGTTTTTCAGCATCACTAAGACTTCTGCCAGCGCCTGCAACTTCGATGGCTGGTTCTTATAGCGCTTCAAGTCCTTGCGGTACTGAGTAGTAGGCTGTAGCTGCTTCATTCTTCGTTCAGGATGTCATTGAACATTTCATCAACGCTGCTATACACCTTGTTAGGATTCTGGCCCGACATTGCTTCCTTGATGGCAGCACGGGTTTCATCGTTAGGCTCTGCATAGACCACCTCCAGAAGAACACTTTCCACGTAATTGTTTAAAGTACGGTTCTCGCGTGCGGCGTTCCGTTTCATTCTTTCTAACAGATCATTGCGCAGACGAAAGGATGCTGGCTTACGAATAGTTGTTGTTGCCATAATTTGTCATACATTTAATTGCTTTCGATGGCAAAAGTACTATATCTTTCTGGATTGACAAAGAAAAGCTTCCACTTTTTCGCTATTAGCCAGCATTTTTCTCTAATGTGCCACTGAGGCATTGTCCACGGCATTACGGCATTACGGCGTACCATTAGGGTTTTGTAATGTGCTTGCACGCTTACGTGGGTGGTGTCGTGTACTGGAATAGGTTGACTGAAAATAGGGGAGGAGGGAGCGTTGCGCGTTGCAGCGTGGCAGTTGTTGGAAAGGGGTTATCATAGTGAAAAATTACTTCTACTTATATATTTATATATATATATAT
>CAMKTN010000054.1 GCA_946415705.1 uncultured Prevotellaceae bacterium | reverse complement strand
TCTTTTGCATAATAAACCCCGAAAGTTTTTTGTCTAACTTTCGGGGTTCACTTCAGATGCACATCCTCTTCTTTTATACACAACTGTTAATTATTCAGCACGGAGTGTGAAGCGCTTGAAGGCAGTCACGGTGAGAGCCTTGTCCACGCTCTGGAGATACTGAGCGACCGTCATGTTCTTGTCCCAGATGAACTCCTGCTCCAGCAGGCAGTTTTCCTTGAAGAACTTCTTCAGACGACCCTGAGCGATGTTCTGAATCATCTGCTCGGGCAGGTTAGCAGCCTTCTCAGCAGCCACCTTCTCCTTGATCTCGCGAACCATCTGAGCCTGCTCGGGGGTAATCCAACCCTTCGCCATATTGCTCTCGATGTGGTCCTCGCTGTCAACGTGAGCGGGGTTCACGCCAGCCTTGCGGATAGCAGCCTCCACAGCCTTGGCAATCTGCTCTTCCTTGGTCTTCTCAACAGCGACGCGCAGCTCGCTGTCGATGGTCTCCTGGGGAACGGAAGCAGCGTCCACAGCCACGGGGCTTGCGCTGGCCACCTGCATGGCAACGTTCTTGCCAACGGTAGCGTCCTCTACGCACTTGTTGAGAGCAACCATCGTGCAGAGGGTGTTCTTGTTCTGGTGGTTGTAGGCGGCAATGCACTCGCCCTCGACGACGTTGTAACCGTCGAGCTCCATCTTCTCACCGGTGATACCGCTGCGATCCACGACAGCGTCGGCGACAGTACCCTTACCCATGGGCAGAGCCTTCACCTCGTCGAGGGTCTTGCAGCGAGCAGCCACAGCAGCGTCGAGGATGTCCTGAGTCAGCTTCACGAAGTCGGCGTTGTTGGCCACGAAGTCGGTCTCGCACTTCAAGGCGATGATAGCGGCGAAGTTGCCATCGACCTTCACGAGTACACAACCCTCGGAGGCCTCGCGGTCGCTACGCTTGGCAGCCACAGCCTGACCCTTCTTGCGGATGATCTCGATGGCGGGTTCGATTTCGCCGTTGCTCTCTTCGAGAGCCTTCTTGCAGTCTGCCAGACCTGCGCCAGTCATCTCGCGCAGCTTCTGGATATCTTTGATTGATACAGCCATATTCTTTCGCGGGCTTGGCCCGCAGTTTAATGTTTAATGATTAATGTTTAATGAGAATGTTTAAAGTCTAAGGAATAAACTCAATGCGTTGTTAACACA
This sequence comes from uncultured Prevotellaceae bacterium, assembly GCA_946415705.1. GTDB lineage: Bacteria > Bacteroidota > Bacteroidia > Bacteroidales > Bacteroidaceae > Physcousia. The sequence goes on along the minus strand of CAMKTN010000054.1, from coordinate 12,014 downwards.
TTAAACTTTAAACCTTAAACTTTAAACTAATCTTTAAGCCTCTGCGGGAGCCTCTTCAGCTTCAGCTGCGGGAGCTTCCTCAGCCTCTGCCTCTTCCTCCTCTACGCGGGCGCTCTGCTTGGCAGCCTTCTTGCCCTTCTCGCCCTTCTCGGCAGCAGCCTCAGCGTCGATGCGCTCAGCCTTGCGCTCCTCGAGACCTTCAGCGATGGCAGCTACGCATGCATCGAGGATCACCTCAACGCTCTTGCTGGCATCGTCGTTAGCGGGGATGACGAAGTCCACGTTGTCAGGGCTAGAGTTGGTATCTACAATACCGAACACGGGGATGCCCAGACGGTTAGCCTCGCGAACGGCAATCTGCTCCTTGAGCACGTCAACGACGAAGAGAGCAGCGGGCAGACGTGTGAGGTCAGCGACAGAGCCGAGGTTCTTCTCGAGCTTAGCGCGCTGGCGGCTGATCTGCAGGATCTCACGCTTGCTGAGGTTGGCGTATGTGCCGTCAGCGGTGAGCTTGTCGATATTAGCCATCTTCTTCACAGCCTTGCGGATGGTGGCGAAGTTGGTGAGCATACCACCGGGCCAGCGCTCGATGACATACGGCATATTGATGGACGTTGCCTTCTCGGCAATGACCGACTTGGCCTGTTTCTTAGTAGCAACGAAGAGGATCTTGCGGCCGCTCTTGGCGATGTTCTTGAGAGCCTCAGCAGCTTCATCCACCTTCACGACGGTCTTGTGGAGGTCGATAATATGAATGCCATTCTTCTCCATGAAGATGTAAGGAGCCATGGCGGGGTTCCACTTGCGCTTGAGGTGACCAAAGTGGCAACCAGCTTCAAGCAGTGCGTCGAAATTTGTTCTTGACATAGTTTGAATAGATAAATTGTTTACTTTCTTTTGGGTTAATTGTTAACCAACCATGCGGTAAACCTCAGGTGTCCGCACGATTTAGATACTAAACGCAATTTATGCAGCCCAGCAAACTGGAGCCGATATATTAACGTTTGCTGAACTGGAAGCGACGACGTGCCTTGGGCTGTCCGGGCTTCTTACGCTCAACCTCACGGGAGTCGCGGGTCATGAAGCCTTCAGCGCGAAGGGCCTTCTTGTCTTCTTCGTTAATCTTAACGAGTGCGCGTGCGATGGCGAGGCGGAGAGCCTGGCTCTGACCGGTGTAGCCACCACCGAAGAGGTTCACCTTGATGTCATACTTCTCAGCGACGTCGAGCAGGTTCAGGGGCTGCTTCACAACGTACTGAAGGATGCTGCTGGGGAAGTACTCCGTGAGGTCCTTCTTATTGATGGTAATCTTACCAGTGCCCTCTGTCACATAAACACGGGCGACGGCGCTCTTGCGGCGACCTAATGCATTTACTACTGCCATTTCTGTTTATTTGTAGAGGTTAATATCAATGGCCTTGGGGCTCTGTGCCTCGTGCTTGTGCTCGGGACCCTCGTAGATGTAGAGGTTCGTGATGAGGCGAGCGGCCAGTTTGTTCTTGGGGAGCATACCCTTGACGACGCGGCGAAGGAGCTTGTCGTAGCCGTTGGGCTTGGCGATGATGTCAGCAGGCGTGCTGGCCTTCTGACCGCCGGGGTACATGCTGTAACGCAGATAAACGCGGTCGGTCATCTTCTTACCGGTGAGCTGGATCTTGTCAGCGTTGACGATGATGACGTTGTCACCGCAATCCACGTTGGGCGTGAAATTGGGTTTGTACTTGCCACGCAGCAACTTGGCTACCTTCGTGGCGAGGCGACCGAGAACCTGGTCCGTAGCATCCACTACGACCCACTCCTTCGTGGCTGTCACCTTGTTTGCAGAAATGGTCTTGTAACTTAAAGTGTCCATTCTTTCTTGTTAATTGTTGTTGTTACTACTAATTTGTTTCTCTTTGCCGGGCTCGCACCGGCGCGCATTATTCCTCTGCGATTCACTAACCGCCTCCCCAGGCCATGAGAAAGGCTATTAACACGCAGATTGTGAGCCCATTAAGGGGCTCCCTGATAATAATCGGCTTGCAAAGGTACTGCTTTTCCGTGAATTGACAAGCATTTTTTGCTTTTTTCTTACATTATTTTGCCATTTTGTAAATCGTAAGTCGTAAATTATGCTTACCTTTGCGGCCGAAATCTGATAGAAAGGTTGAAAAAAACAAAGAAACAGAACAATGAAGAAACTACACCTTATATATATAATGGCTGCCGCCGCGTTGCTCGCCACGTCCTGCAAGAAGGACTTGACCTATGCCGAGCTGAAGGAAAAGGAGCGCGATGCAATTAACAATTTCATCAGCCGCGACGTCACCATCCGCGACCACGACGGCAACGACCTCATCTACGTGGGCCGCGTCAACACCATCAGCGACGACCAGTTCGTGGAACAGGGCTGCACCACGAATGTGGAGAAGAACGAATATGTCCTGTTCAGCAACGGCGTCTATATGCAGATAAGGCGCGAGGGTGTCGGCAACCGCCTGGAGTCCGGCGAGAGCAAGCAGGTCATTGCCCGCTACACCGAGTTCAACATCATGGCCGACACCGTGCAGACCAGCAACGAGACGCTCTACTACAGCACGACGCCCGACATCATCGACATCTCCAACTCCTACGGCACCTTCACGGCCTCCTTCAACACCGAAAACGGCGGCGGAGCCATGTATCGCCGCTACGGCAGCACCAGCGTACCCGCGGGCTGGCTCATGCCCTTCAGCTACATCCGCATCGGTCGCCAGACCTCGGAGGAACAGATCTCCCAGGTTCGTCTCATCGTCCCACACGCCCAGGGACAGAGCGACGCCAGCAGCAACGTCTATCCCTGCTTCTACCAAATCACCTTCCAAGAGGCACGATAATAAAGCAATAAAGAAGCCCCGCCAATCGGCGGGGCTTTCTTTATCGTGTTTAATCTTGATCTTTCTGACTCTCCTCGAATTCCTTCTGGAGTTTCTGCTGCACGTCGGCAGGCACGAGCTCGTAGCTGGCGAACTTCATGACGAAGCTGGCGCGGCCGCCGGTGATGGAGCTGAGAGAGGTGCTGTAGCTGGACATCTCCTTCAAGGGCACCTTGGCAGAAAGCTTCTCGTAGCCGCTCTCTGAGGTCATACCCATAATCATGCCGCGACGGCCCTGGAGGTCGCTCATCACGTCGCCCATCTTATCGCCGGGCACGAAGACATCGACATCGTAGATGGGTTCCAACAGCTTCGGACCAGCCTCCTTGAAGGCCTGGCTGAAGGCGTTGCGGCCTGCGAGCATGAAGGAGAGCTCGTTGCTGTCCACGGGGTGCATCTTACCGTCATAGACGATGACGCGCACGTCGCGGGCATAGGAGCCTGTGAGCGGGCCCTGTTCCATCTTGCTCATGATACCCTTCAGGATGGCGGGCATGAAGCGTGCATCGATGGCACCACCGACGACGCTGTTGATGAACACCAGCTTGCCGCCCCACTCCAGGTCGATGACCTCCTCGCTCTTGGCGTTGATGCGGAATTCCTGACCACCGAAGCGATAGACCTCGCTGACGGGCTGACCGTCGGCATAGGGCTCGATGATGAGATGTACCTCGCCGAACTGACCGGCACCGCCGGACTGCTTCTTGTGGCGATAGTCGGAGCGCGCAGCCTTCGTGATGGTCTCGCGGTAGGGGATGCGGGGCTCGTCGAAGACAATCTGGATCTTATCGTTGTTCTCCATGCGCCATTTCAGCGTGCGCAGGTGGAACTCACCCTGACCCTTCACCAGGATCTGGCGCAGCTCCTTCGACTGCTCAACGACCCATGTGGGATCTTCCTGGCTCATGCGCTGCAGCACATTCATCATCTTCTCCGTCTCAGCCTCGTTGGCGGCACGGATAGCGCGGATGTACTTGGGCTCGGGGTACTTGATGAAGGCGAAGCGGTTGTCGCAGTCCTTGCCATTCAGGGTGTTGCCGGTCTTCACGTCCTTCAGCTTCACGCTGCAGCCGATATCACCAGCCACGAGCTCGCTGACCTTCGTGCGATTGGCGCCTGCACAGACGAAGAGCTGTGCGATGCGCTCCTTCGAGCCGCGGTCGGCATTCGTCAGGTCGTCGCCCTCGCGAACGGTACCGCTCATCACCTTGAAGTACTGAACCTCACCGATATGGGGCTCTACGGCAGTCTTGAAGAAGTAGAGGCTTGTGGGGCCGTTGGCGTCGCACTTCACCTCCTCGCCACGCGTGTTGTGAGCGGCGGGCATCTGATCTACGAAGGGCACGACATTGCCCAGGAACTCCATCAGACGGCGCACGCCCATGTCCTTGCCTGCGCAGACGCAGAAGACCGGGAACATACCGCGGCTGGCCAGTCCGGCACGGATACCGTCGCGCATCTCGTCCTCGCTGAGCTCCTCGGTCTCGAAGAACTTCTCCATCAAGGTCTCGTCGTGCTCGGCGGCAGCCTCCACGAGTGCCTTGTGCATCTCCATAGCCTTGTCCATCTGGTCGGCGGGGATGTCCTCGATGATGGGCGCGCCACCCTCGGGCTTCCAGGAGTATTTCTTCATCAGCAGCACGTCGATGACGGCGTTGAAGTCCGGACCGGTCTTGATGGGGTACTGCACGGGCACCACCTTCGAGCCATAGATGCCCTGAAGCTGTTCCAGCAGGTGGTCGTAGTCGAACTCCTCATCCAGGCGGTTGACGAGGAAGATGACAGGCTTCTGCATCTTCTCCGTGAGGCGGAAGTGGTTCTGTGTAGCCACCTCGGGGCCTGCGGCACCGTTGAGCAGGATGACGGTAGTGTCCGTCACGCCCATGGCCGTGAGGGCTGCGCCGGCGAAGTCATCGGAACCCGGGCAGTCAATGATGTTCAGCTTCTTGTTGTTCCACTCCACATGGAAGGGGGTGGCGAAGACAGAGTAGCCGTACTCCTGCTCCACGGGCAGATAGTCGCTGACGGTGTTCTTCTGCGTGATGCGTCCGCGACGCGAGATGATGCCGCTCTCGTAGAGCAGCGCTTCGGTGAGGGTGGTCTTACCAGCCCCGTCACTGCCAAGCAAGGCAATGTTCTTGATTTCTTTCGTCTGATAAGTCTTCATAAGACGGTAAAGGTATTTAGTTATGAGTTTATAAGTATCGTTTTTTGAGCCTTTAGAGGTGCCTCAGAGGCCCATTTTTCACAAAAACGTGCGCAAGGTAGCAATAATTCTTCAAACTCCGCTCATCTTTTGACCTTTTTTAGCGAAAAAGTTGTAACTTTGCATCGAAATGAGTGCAGGTCTTTACATACACATCCCCTTCTGTCGCTCCCGATGTGCCTATTGCGACTTCTTTTCCACCACACGCGAGGAGGAAATGCAACGCTATGTCCAGGCCCTCTGCCGCGAGATCGAAGCACGCCGTCAGGAAATCCCTCACACGCGTGTACGCACAATATATATAGGTGGCGGCACTCCCTCGCTGCTCTCCCCCACTCTCCTGCAGCAGATCTTCGATGCCGTCTATGCCAACTACGACATTGAAGACGGGGCTGAAGTCACCTTGGAGATGAACCCCGATGACTTAGACCCACCCCCAGCCCCTCCCGTGATGGAGGGGAGCAGGCTGCGCGAAGTCAACAGGGTCTCTCTCGGCATTCAAACCTTCGACGACCAGCTCCTGCACCTCATCCGTCGCCGCCACGACAGCCAGACCGCCATCCAAGCCGTCCGTCGCCTGCAGGAAGAAGGCATCCGTAACATCAGCATCGACCTCATCTACGGCCTCCCCGGCCAGACCCTCGCACAGTGGGAGCACGACCTCGACACCGCCTTCTCCCTCGGCATCCAGCATCTCTCCGCCTATGCCCTCAGCTACGAAGAGGGCACGCTCCTCACCCGCTGGCGCGACGAGGGGCGCTTTCGCGAGGCCACCGACGAGGAGTCCGTCGCCATGTACCAGCTCCTCTGCCAACGCGCCCGCCAAGCAGGCTTCGAGCACTACGAAATCTCCAACTTCGCCCTCCCCGGCTTCCGCTCCCGCCATAACAGCAGCTACTGGACCGGCATCCCCTACCTCGGCTTCGGCCCCGGCGCCCACAGCTACGACGGCCTCCGCACCCGTCGCGCCAACCTCCCAAGTCTTGACAAATATCTGTCCTTCTACTCCTCCCCTCGGGGAGGTCAGGAGGGAGCCCTTCCTTTCTCTTGTGAAACTCTCACAACAACCGACCTCCATAATGAAGCCGTCATGTGCGGCCTCCGCACCCGCGAAGGCATCGACCTCCCCCGCTTCCTCTCCCGCTTCGGCCAATCCCGCCTCGACGCCCTCCTCGCCAACGCCGCCCCCCACCTCCACGCGCATCGCCTCATCCTGGATGAATCCTCCCTCCCTCACGGGGGAGGGCCGGGGAGAGGCCCCCGCCTCCGCCTCGCCGAATCCGCCCTCATGATCTCCGACTCCATCATGAGCGACCTCATGGCCTAACGGGATTTTATTTCAGGCTCTCCACGCGGAGGTTGGTGACACGGCTGCGGAGGGTGGCGTCGGTACGCTGGAGGGGGAACTGAAGGGTGCGGACTTGTTTGAAGGGTTTGTTGCGGGGCATCAGGCGTACGTCAGGACCAAGGGTCTCCATGAGGCGGCCGTTGACATAGAGGCGCGTCTCGCGGTGGTCGCCCTCGATGGCGATGTGCTCGTGCGTGCCGGGCTTCAAGGCGTGGCGGAAGGTGAAGAGGTAGCCATCACGGACGAAGCCGAGGCGGCCTGTCACGGGGTCGGAAAGGTAGAACTCGGCATCGCGGCTGCGGAAGAGAGCGGTGCCACGAGACTCAGCGGCCCCTCCCCTGTTAGGGAGGGGAGAAGTATCTATGTCGAAGCTCACGCGGTAGGGCCAGCCGATGAAGGGGATGGCACGCGTGGAAGCGGGTTCCACGGTGGCAGCCTCCACGACGATGCCAGCGGGATAGCGCCCGAGGTCGTTGACACCGGGAGCCTCGCCGATGGTGGCGGCCAGGCGCAGCCATTCGTCGCACGTCCGCACAGTGTCCGCCGCCCATGTCTTCTCGGCAATCACCTGCAGGGCGGGCATCAGACGGTGGTGGATATCTGCCACGGCGATGCCGTTGCCAATGATATCGTTCCATACGGCGAACATACCGCCCTCAATCTGCGGATCACGCTCGGGAAAACGCTTGTCGCCGATGACGGCAGGTGTCCACGATCGATATAGATTGGGGACGTTGAGATAGTCGTAGTAGTAGCCCGCAGCGGGTACGATATAGGTCAACCCATCGGGAATACTGACGAGCTGGTAGCCCAGAGCGTGCATGGAGTCGGGCTCCGCATAGCCGTTGTACCAGTCGAACATCAGTACATCCTTCACCTTCACGGGTGTCTCGCCCTTCGCATGTGTCAGGGCCCCCCACAGCACGGCCTGCTTGCCGTAGCCCTCCACGGTGTGTATGAGGTGGGCTGTGAACGCGCGGAACTGCTCCACGGTCTCCTGACGTTTATTGCTGTATTCGTCCGTGCCGATATGCACGCGTGGTCCGGCAAAGACGGGCTCCGGCCCCGTGAGATATTCGGCGTAGAGGCTGTCCATGAAGGGGAGCACAGCAGGGTTCGAGAGGTCGAAATGATCCATGCCGAACTCCTGACTGCCGAGCTCCGGACGGTAGTGCGTGAAGGCGAGGCTGTGGGCCGGCGCGTCAATCTCAGGGATAATCTCCACGCCCAAGGCAGCCGCGTCGAGGATGAACTGCCGGAACTCGGCCTTCGTGTAGCTGCCATCCTCGGCCGTGAGGCCCGGGAACTGGGTGCTCTCCAAGCGGAACGCCGCGTAGGTCTCGTCCCAGTTCTCGTGGAAATAGGCGGGGAAGCCATTGTCGTTGAGGTGCACCTCCAGGCAGTTCATCTTATAGTATGCCATCGTCCTCACCAGCCTGCGCAGGTAGTCCAGCGGGATGTACTTGCGTCCGCAGTCCATCACGAGTCCACGCAGCGCATAGTCGGGGCAGTCGCCAATGCGACCTTGCGGCAGATGGTACATTCCGCCGGCGGCGGGTTGTGCCATCTGTAGCAATGTCTGCGCAGCATGCAAGGCACCACGTTCGACGGCCTCCACGCGCACGCACTTATTGATATCTATGGTATAGCCCTCAGCGCCCCATCGCTTCTGCTGACGATAGCAGAAGAGGATGTCAGCCCCTGCCGCCTTGCGGCCTTCAGCCACAGTGAGCGTGAGTCCCGTGAGCGTTTGCAGGTCGCGTGCCAACAGCTCCGCCGCAGGGCGCAGGCGTGCATCGGCATAGAGGATGCGGCTGTCAGCCGTCAAGGCCAACTGTCCTACTCCACCCTTCCACTCGTGAATGGCAGGAATCGTGAACGGACGCGGATTCGTCTCGGCATAGCCCGTCACAGCGTATAGCACCGCGACCAGGAGAAGTAATATCTTTTTCATGACAGTTGATGGTTTAATCATGGCACAAAGATAATACCTTTTCCGGCGGGAATCCAAACCTTTCTTTGATTTTTTCGCGAAAAATGCCTATATTAACGTGAGTTCGGTATAAGAAAAATACTTTTTTATACCTTTATACTCTTATCATCCTTGTTACCGTAATGCGAGGCAGCATAGTTACCATAATTCCCATAGCTGCCGTAGCCATACTTACCATAGCCGTATTTGCCGTAACGACCATAGCCATAATAATAGCCGTACTTCCTCTTCGACATATCCACTCCGTTGAGTACTACGCAGGCATTTGGAAGTTTGTGCTCCTGAGTCAGTGAATTGAGCAGTGAGACATTTGACTTTGGCGTATAATCTGCACGGCAGACGAAGCAAGTTACATTGGTATATTTGGCCAACTGCAAGGTGTCAGCGACCAGTCCTACTGGAGCCGTGTCAAGGATGACGTAGTCGTACTCCTCGCTCAGCAGGTCGAGCACGGTCTTCAAGCTCTTCCTGCTCAACAGTTCCGTAGGATTCGGAGGAACAGGTCCCGACAACAGGAGATCAAGATTGGGATTCACTCCAGAGCTGCAAATCTCTTTGCGCAGGTCCTCTGCTGTGATATGCTCCGTCCGGAGCAGGTTGGTGAGGCCCTGTTTTTGGTTTGACGTTCCAAACAGTCGTCCAAGCGCAGGCTTGCGGATGTCGCATCCGACAAGGACAACCTTCAAGCCAAGCAGTGCAAACGACACTGCGAGGTTGGCGGCGAGGAACGTCTTGCCTTCGCCAGAGGTACCAGAGGTGAAAAGTATCAACTTTTCATTCTCCCTCATCATAAACTGCACATTGGTGCGCAGCGAGCGGAACACCTCGTCAATCTGGTTGTTCTTGTCAGCCTGTACCACAATGCCCGCAGTGGTCTTGACCTTTTCGCTGGCCACGGGCACATCGGCCACGATGGGCACTTTGGTGAGAGAGGTGATGTCCTCGCGGCCCTCTATGCGATAACGCAGCAATTGTTTGAGAACCAAGATGATGAACGGGATGAACAGGCCAAGGAAGAAGGCCATCATGTATATTTTGCCCCTTTTGGGAGTAATCTGTCCCCTGCTCAGTGGCATGGCAATGAGTTTTCCCTTGTCAGCAGTAGCTGCGAGAGAGATGCTATTTTCCTCGCGCTTTTGTAGCAGCAACAGATAGAGTCCTGAACGCACTTCCTGCTGGCGGCCTATCTGATTGAGCACACGCTCCTGCTCCGGCGTGCTACCGATGCGTTCCTGATATTTGGCATACTGACCCTGAATGGAACGACGTTGAAGCTCAGCAGAACGGTAAGCTTGATTAAGTGCAAGACGGATGGATGCCTCCATGCTCTCAAGCGTAATGGTTAGCGCCTGTATCTTGGGCGCCTCTTCGCTGGAATTTCGCATGAGTCGGTTGCGTTCCTGTACCACTTGATTGTAATCGGCAATCAACTGCATGGAGGTCTTGTCATCCATGCCGATATTGGCAGGAATCAGTTTATAGCGGTTGTCTGGGTTTTCCACATATTGTTTCAGATAGTCAAGGAGCTGCAGCTGCGTGTTGACATCAGCCAGACGCCCCGAATATTGGGCCGAGAGTTGCAGTGACTGTGCTGCGTCTGCATCGATTCTGGTGACTGCATTGCGCCGCTTGTAGCTCTCTAAAGAACTCTCCGTCGTTCCAAGTTCTTTGTCTATCTTCTCTAAGCGCTCATTGATGAACTTCTCCGTCTTCCTGGCTATCTCGTTTTTGTCATCATTGGCCTGGTCATTATAGCATTGCACAAGCGTGTTGATGAAATCGATGCCTCGTACGATGTTCTCATCGTTGACTATGATGTCAGCTATCGAGGTTTCCCTCGATAATGGTGCCACGCTCAACTTACTCATATATTTGAGAGCAACCACCATGGGCGGGCTTATGGTGACAAGGAGCGTCTCTTCTTTATCCCAAAAGTCTTCTATGTTTTTTGAGTATTTGGGGTTATTCGTAAAGGAGATTGTACCGAATATTGTCTTGATGGATGTGCCAAGCGAATCAAAGTCCTCGCTGTACTCCTCACTCCACTTTTTCCCGTTGGTGAACAGCGAGATGTCGGCATGATAGCTCTTCTCCTTCTTCGTAATGGCTACCTGTATGGAATAGACACCCTCCAACATGTAGGAGTCTAACGAGTCAAGCGACACTGGGTCAATATCTACGGTGATAGGCTGGTAGGGATAGATCAACTGTTTCCTGATGCGCCCGTCAAGCCGATACTCCGTATAAAGCTTCAGGCGCTTCACGGCATCATGCACCGTTACCGGCGATTGTAATATCTCCACTTCATTGTCAATACCGCTGGAGTTGTTCATGATGCCGAAATCATCCATGTTTGGGAGAAACTGTCTGTACGGTCTAAAAGATTTCTTCTCATCATCCTTCACCAACATTCTGGCCGACACCTGATAGGTTGGCGGGGTATAACGAAGATAGATAAATGCTCCGCACAGGCAAATGAATACCGAGATGAAATACCAGTGCCAGTTGAGCACAAGATGTGAGAACACCTTCTGGAAGCTTAAGTTTGTTCCTTTCCTCTCGTCACCTAAAAGTTCTTTCAGTTCGTCGAGGTCTTCCAAATCAAAATTTACTTTGTCTGACATAAGATATAAATTTTAATTGTTAATATAATCAAGATGCTTAACTCACCTTTAATAAGGTATCCTATAATGATAAGCTACACCGCCCATGAAACCGGTGCCATGTATCAAAGCCGCCTGCATGAATAAATGACGCCAGAGCAGGACATCAACCCCCGCATTAACTCCAGCGCCATCCCACTCCACAATGAGACGGAGCGGCTTATAGAAACTGGGACGCAAGGTGAGTCCGCCAGCTAACCCTCCGCGATTCTTGTTTTGATCCGAGGAATAATAGCGATATGACAAATGAGCCCCGAGCTCATAGCCTTTGATATCTATGTGTTTGCAAGCTGCAAGGTAGATGTTCTGAAAATAGTTGTTCGTATATCCTCCTGTATCAGGCTGGTCTCCCCACCTCGTACCGATGTCATCCATACCGATGGCTAAGGCTGGCCACCACGTCCCTTCACGAAGCGGTAGCAATTTCATATTTACATGCCTGTCTTCATTGGTCGCCATTTCGCCTCTTATCTTATACCGAAGAAGTGTACAGGCGTATGATAATTCAATCCACGACCATGGGGAGAGAGCTACATAATAGCCGAAGGAGTGGAAAGTTCCGTAATACTTATCGGGTAGGAACTTTCGATGTAAAAACGCGACACCTCCACGAAATGTTCCCGATGAGTCTGGCTCTGCACTTGGCACATGCAATAAACCTGTCAGCCCGTTATACTCCTGTGCCGTAACACGTACACACAAGAATATAACAAATAGGAATAAATTTATTTTTCTCATGTTTTTTAAATCGGGTTTGCTAATTACAGACCCCGTGCCAGCCCCTACACTGGGTGAACTCCCACAGAAGTTTGGTACATCAAATTGGACACCTTATATCCGAAGTCATGCTTGTAGCTTCTCTTTAAGAATGTTCCACAAGAACAAAGGAATTCCAATCACATACCTCCTC
>CAMKTN010000053.1 GCA_946415705.1 uncultured Prevotellaceae bacterium | reverse complement strand
TTATTGCGGTTCTCGTAATACTTGATGACCGAAAGGGCGGTGAATGTCTTACCGAGACCCACACTGTCCGCCAGGATGCAGCCGTTGTAGGTCTCCAGCTTGTTGATGATGGCCAGCGCTGCGTCCTTCTGGAAGTTGTAGAGTTTATTCCAAATCTGGGAGGACTTGAAACCCGTGGCTTCATTCGGCAGCACATCTTCGCTGATGTCCTCTAAGAACTCATTGAAGATGTTGTAGAGCGTGACGAAATAGATGAAGTCCGGCGCATTCTCGCGATAGACATTCTCGATGTTCTCGATGATGGCTTCGGTCACATCGCAGAAGTTCGACTTGTCCTGCCAGAAATCATTGAAGTTCTTCAAGTAAGCATCGCTGATTGGCGAGGGCAGACGTTGGATGAGTTGGAAGATATTGTTGCCGCGTTCACAGCCTAACTCCGTTGTGGTGAACTCGTTGAAGGGCATATAGGTGAAGAGGCCGTATTCGTTCTTCACATTCAGGAAGCCTGGCATCTGCATCTGCGAGACATTCGTCTTGAAGCGAACCTTATGACGAATCCAGTCGGCACATTCTTTGGCAATGGCGCGCTGCGTGAGGTTGTTGCGCAACTTGATCTCAAAGTCCGAGCCATACAGCGTGCGCTCGCGATTCAGCTTGGGAATATAGAACTCCCGCTTCTGCTTCTTCGCCCGTTCCTTGTTGAAGGTTGGGGAGGTGAATATGAAACGCAGTTCGTCAACCTGCTCCAGTTCTTTCTGCAAAGCCTCAAAGGCATAGATGGAGAAAGACGCAGCAGCCATCGACACCTTAGAGCCGTGGCGCAACATCTCTTTGAGGTCATCGATAACCCTCTGAGTGATATTGTCGAACTGTTTCGGTAGTTCCATATAGTTACCGCACGATTAATCATTGGAGCATGCAGACTATATCTTCAGGCTTGCTTACAGGTAATACCAAGAGACCTCAGGACACAAAAGAAGCGCAGACGTGGCTTCTCTTGTCTCGTGAGGTCGTAGGAATTACCTGTGTTGCAAAGATATAAGTCATGCCCGCGCTATCGCACGGGCATCCGCTGACTTACTCAAGAGCAACACAAATGTGAAATTTCCTACGTTTCACGAGTCTCTGAATAAATAGCTGATGCTATCGTTTACCAATAAGATTGATCAGGCCCCTCCGCTGAGGTTGAATCGGCTTCGAAAAACCAATATCGTGGCCCTTTCGCCGACAAAGTTACAAATTATTTTAATACGCGCGACAAAAATCCTCAAAAATCTTTTCATAAGGCTTGTTAAACAAGAAAAAAGGAGCGGTGACGCTCCTTTTCGTTTCATAGGAGAATGTGGTGAAGGGGCATTACGATTGCACCTTCAGTTTGGACACGATGATCATTTTGTCTCAGTTTCGTCGATAAAGGGTAATTCGCCTAAGAATTTGTCGAAGTCGCTTTGGAACAAGCGGTCTTGAATGATGCGATACTTCTCAAATTCTGTCTCGGCGTGTTCTTTAGCTTGTTCTGCTGTGACATTCCCTGATGTCTGGAGCACCTCGTTGCCACCAGCTGCAAGGATGATATCAATCTGCTTGGCCCAGTCCTCCATTGTCATGGGGATATGCCGTTTGGCCATACGTTCTGCCAGTTCGAGTACACCATTCACAAGTTGTCCCATGTCTGCCAGTTCCATCTCCTTCAGATAGTTCTTGGCTATCGACACATCTGTCTTCACAATCTTACCATCTGGTGCATTCTCCCAAGTTGTAAGTCCCATGTGCTCCTGCTCTGCATCTGCACGCTCCACAATCAGTTCTGCAGCCGTATGCCCATGCACAGCATAGTGCATCTTATTCTGCATCATCTTGAAGAACATCTTCGTGGTAGGAGCGTCACAGTTGTAATCTATGGCTGTAGCATAAATGTCTGTCAGCTTCTGATAGAAACGGCGCTCAGAGAGTCGTATCTCCCTGATTTCTGCCAACAGATGCTCGAAATAGTCCTCGTCGAGGAATGTGCCATTTTCCATCCGCTTCCTGTCGAGCACATAGCCACGAATGGCATACTCACGCAATACACTTGTAGCCCATTGACGGAACTGCGTGGCACGGATTGAGTTGACGCGATAGCCTACGCTGATGATAGCATCGAGATTGTAGAACTGAAGTGTACGATTGACTTCTCTGTTACCTTCGCGGCGAACTACCGAAATTTTCTCGGTAGTTGCCTCCGTCTTCAGTTCCTGGGTTTCATAGATATTATGTAGATGTACACTGATATTGTCTGAGGTACAATCGAATAACATGCCCATTGCCTTCTGAGTGCACCAGACTGTTTTGTCCTTATAGTACACTTCTACGCCTTGTTCCTTTCCCTCGATCTGAAAAATCAGGAACTCAGCTGTGCTATTTCTTATTTCTCTACGTTTTGCCATATTCATACTTTACGTTTTCAATTCTCTCAGCTGCTGAGAGTTTTTCGCCACAAAGATACAACTTATTTTGATTCGCAGGACAAAAATCCTCAAAATTTCATACACTTCAGAGGTGAATTCGTGACGTGTGCTAACTAAATGAAAAAATGTTCACGCGCGCGCGCCAACCTTTATAAAATGTTCCCTGCAGCCATGAAATTCATGACAAAAAACACGTTGCGATGAAAAAAGCGCGCGAAAAGCTTCTTCTTTGAGGAGTTTTTTGTACCTTTGCCCACAGAATTAAAACCAAAGACATTATGGCACTGAATACGAACAAGGACTTGAAGCAGTATTATTCTATTGCCGAAGTCAGCGAGATGTTCAAACTGCCGGCATCGCTTCTGCGCTACTGGGAAAAGGAATTCCCCACCATCCGTCCGAAGAAGGGTGGTAACAATGTGCGCATGTATACCAAGGAAGACATCGAGGAAATACGCCTGGTGAACGACTTGGTGAAGGTCCGCAACATGAAGCTGGCCTCCGCGCGCGAACTCATCCAGCGCAACCGTTCGGGTGCCAAGAGTTCGGGCGACCTGCTGGCGCGCCTCACCAGCGTGCGCAACGACCTGGTGGCCATCCGCAAGGAATTAGAGGCTTTGGTGTAAGCTGCCGTGGGCGACGCCTGCGCCTTAGGAGACGCGCGTCACCTCCACGACCCCTGCAATTTTCTTGAGATTCTTGATAATGGTTTCCACGTCACTCGTGTCGTGGACGCTGAGTTCTATGTCACCGACGAAGAGGTCACCGCGGGCCTCGATGCACAAGCGGTGTACGTTGACATTGAGCTGCTGCGTAACGACGTCCGCCAAGCTCTTGATGATACCCACGCGGTCGAAGCCCTCGATATGTATAATAGTTTTGAATTCCAGCAGCTTATGCGTATTCCACTTGGCTGACAGGATGTGGTTGCCATCGCTGCTCTTGAGCTTATCGGCGATGGGACACTTCAGTTTGTGGATGATGACGCGGTTCTGGCTGTCGAGATAGCCCAGCACCTGGTCGCCGGGGATGGGATGACAATGCGGACACATCGTGTAGCGCGACATATTCTCCTCGTTCAGGATTACGGGCTTCTTGCGGTCTATCTTCACCTCCTCGGCAGGTGCCTCCGCAGCGGGCGTTACAGCATTCTTGTTAGACCTCAGGAAGGGGATGAACTTACGCCAGCCCTTGCCGCCCTTCCGCTTCAGGCGCTGCAGCTCCTCCACATCTTTGTTGTCGAGCACAATGGTGCCGGCACCGATCTGTTCGAACAGCTCCTCGCGGCTCGCGCGCTGATGAACGAGGCAGAGGTCATCCACCAGCTGGCTAGTCATCTCCGTATCATGCTGCGCACACCATTCCTCCATCAGCTCCTCGCCCTTCTTCTGCCGCTCGCGTTTCATGCGTCGCAGGACGGCCTCCACCTTGTTACGTGCCTTGGCCGTCGTCGTGAAACGCACCCATTCCGGCTGCACGCGCAACGTGCTGGAGGTGAGGATCTCCACCTGGTCGCCGCTCTGCAGCTTGTAGTCCACGGGCACGAGTTCGTGGTTCACCTTGGCGCCCATGCAATGCGTGCCCAGGAAGGTGTGGATGGAGAAGGCAAAGTCCAGCACCGTACAGTCGGCCGGC
Source organism: uncultured Prevotellaceae bacterium (assembly GCA_946415705.1). Classification (GTDB taxonomy): domain Bacteria; phylum Bacteroidota; class Bacteroidia; order Bacteroidales; family Bacteroidaceae; genus Physcousia. The sequence continues at coordinate 9,360 of CAMKTN010000053.1, read as the reverse complement.
ATCGTCTTGAACTCACCCTTGGGCGTGATGACGAGGATCTCCGAGGCGTAGAGGTTGAGTTTGATGGTGGAGAGGAAGTCCATGGCCGAGGGCTGAGGGTCGTCGAGAATCTCCTTGATGGTCTGCAGCCATTTGTCGAGTTCCGTCTCCTTGGCCTCGTCGTCCTTGGCGCCCTCCTTGTATTTCCAGTGGGCCGCAAAGCCGCGCTCGGCCATGTCGTCCATGCGGCGCGAGCGTATCTGCAGCTCTATCCAGCGGCCTTTCTTGCCGGTCTTGTCATCCTCCTCATCGCGCTTCATCAGGGTGGTGTGCAGCGCCTGATAGCCGTTGGACTTGGGGTAGTCCAGCCAGTCGCGTGTGCGGGCGGGATGCGGTCGGTAGATGCTGGTGCAGACGGAATAGATATGCCGGCAGTCGGATTTCTCTATCTTCTTCACATAGTCGTCATCCATTTCCACCTCCTTGCCCTTCACCTTGCGTTTCTTGGGCAGACGCGGGTCGAAGACGATGCGCACGGCGAGCAAATCGTAGATTTCATCGAACTTCACGTGCTTGTTCTGCATCTTCATCCACACGCTGTAAGGCCGCTTGATACGTGCCTTGATGTCGTATTTGAAGCCTAAGGCATCCAGCTCCTGACGGATGGGAATGATGAACTGCTCGTAGGCGGCCTCCAGGCTCGGGCGCACATCGTCGATCATCTTGCAGATGCGGTCGTGCTCCTCGGGCTGCTCATAACGGAAGCCCAGCTCCTCCAGCTCTTCCTTTACGCGGTTGAGCCCCAGTCGGTAGGCCAACGGCGCGTAGATATACAATGTCTCGCCCGCTATCTTGTACTGCTTATGCTGCGGCTGCGAGCCCAGCGTGCGCATATTGTGCAGGCGGTCGCTAATCTTGATGAGGATGACGCGGATGTCGTCGCTCATCGTCAGCAGCAGCTTGCGGAACGACTCCGCCTGTGCCGACGCCTTGTCACCGAAGATGCCACCCGAGATCTTCGTCAGGCCATCCACAATCTGCGCTATCTTGGGGCCAAAGACATTCTCCAGGTCTTCGACCGTCCAGTCCGTATCTTCCACGACATCATGAAGCAGGGCGGCGCAGATACTGGTACTCCCCAACCCTATCTCGCCGCAGACGATCTGCGCCACGGCCAGCGGGTGCATGATATAGGGTTCCCCCGAGAGACGGCGCACGCCCTCGTGGGCCTTGCGCGCGAAGTTGAAGGCCTTGGTGATGAGGTCCACCTTCTTGCGATGGGGCGACGCCAGATAAGTGTCCAACAACTGCTGGAAGGCGGCTTGCACCATCTGCTCATCACTCTCTTGCTTTTTCACATCCTTTTCCATAACGATTAGCCTTTAATATGTTATCTCTCTTGCCCGCAGTCAGCATCCTCAGAAGGTCAGGCGCAAGGCCATACCCGCGCCCATATCGCCCATCCGCATCGACGACATCTGCTGTCCGGCCCCACAGGGCGCCAGGACGGCAGGCACCACCTGCATCGACAGATCCTCGCTGATGTCGAACGTCGAGAGCTCGGCATCCACGTAGGCGTCAATGGCAGCGATGGCATACACGATGACGAAGGCCAAGATGCTCATATCACGGTACTTGCGGTAGTAGTTCTTCTTGTTCTTGAAGATTTCCTTGAACTGTTCCTCGCGCCCCGAGATGTCGTAGCCGATAGGCAGCATCTTCTCGTAGCTCTTGCTGTTGGGGTCGTTGTCCATGATGTCCAGATAGGCCTGCGAGTAGTCGCTCAGCATCTGGTTGTTCCAGCTCAAGGCGTAGGTGCAACCCAGGAAGCCTCCATAGATGATGGGCAGCTTCCAGTACTTGCGATTGTAGATCTGTCCCGCCCCCGGGAAGACCAGCGAGAGCCACAGCGAACGGATGGGATCGGGCACGAAGGGCTTGCGCACCTTCACCTTCGAAGCGGCCGTCACCAAGCTATCCGAGAGGAGCGTCAGGCTGTCCATCCTTGCGCTGTCCGCTGGCACCGCCGCTACCACCACGCTGTCGCGCCGCAGCAGGATGCTGTCGGGCGTAATGGGGAACTCATCATCGCTCACCACCTGACCCAGCGCCGCACACCACGGCAGCAGCATCGCCGTCACCAGCGCCACTGCCATACGCGTGATATGGGACTTGAGTGCAGACATTTTTCGGTTAGCGGTTATCGTTGAGCGGTTAACGGTTAGCGGTTAGGGGTTAGGGGTTAGCGGTTAGGGGTTAGCGGGACTTCAGGCGGTCCAGGATGCTGACGATGCGCTCCATCTCCTCTTCGTTGGCAAAGGGGATGGTGATCTTGCCTTTTCCGCGGTCGCTGCACGTGAACTGCACCTTTGTGCGGAAGCACTCCGAGAGGCGCAGGCGCAGCTCCGTGTAGTCGTGGCTGACCTGAGGCTTTTGCGGGCGCATACGGCGGGTGCCGACCATCACCGTCTCACCCTCTCCTAAGCTCCGCACCAGTTCTTCCACCCTGCGCACGCTGAGGTGCTCCTTCTGGATCTGCGCGAAGACCTTCAGCTGCTGGGCGGGGGTCTCCAGGGAGAGGATTGCACGCGCGTGGCCCATGTCTATATCGCGGTTCTGCAGCGCCATCTGTATCGGCGCGGGCAGCTTCAGCAGGCGCAGGTAGTTCGTCACCGTGGCGCGCTTCTTGCCCACGCGCTCACTCAGGCGGTCCTGCGTGAGCCCGTACTGCTCCAGCAGATTCTGGTAGGCCAGCGCAATCTCCAGGGCATTCAGGTCCTGACGCTGTATGTTCTCGATGAGCGCCATCTCCATGACGTGCTCATCGTTGGCCGTGCGGATATAGGCCGGTATGGTGGTGAGACCCGCCCGCTGCGAGGCACGCCAGCGGCGCTCGCCGGCGATGATCTCGTAGGTGCCGTCCTCCATCTGGCGCAGCGTGATGGGCTGCACGATGCCAATCTCGCGGATGCTGTCGGCCAGCTCGTCCAGCGCCTCCTCGTCGAACTCACGACGCGGCTGCTTCGGGTTCGGGTGAATCAGCGTGAGGGCGATCTCGTTGATGCTCGACGAGCCCTCCGTCTTCACCTCTTCTGTCTGTATCAGGGCATCCAGGCCGCGGCCCAATGCCGGAAATTTCTTATGCGGTGCCATATTTCCTATTTTTCATTCTTCTCAATAATCTCCTGCGCCAGCTCCAGGTGGTTGCGGGCACCGGTGCTATCGGCATCGTAAAGGATGGCGGGGATGCCGTGGCTGGGCGCCTCGGAAAGCTTCACATTGCGGTTGATGACAGTCTTGAACACCAGCTCCTGGAAGTGGCGACGCACCTCGTCCTTGATCTGGTTCGCCAGACGCAGGCGCGAGTCGTACATCGTCAGCAGGAAGCCCTCGATGGCCAGCTTCTGGTTCAGCTTCGTCTTGATAATCTTGATGGTATTCAGCAGCTTGGAGATACCCTCCAGCGCGAAGTACTCACATTGCACGGGGATGATGACCGAGTCCGCCGCCGTCAGCGCATTCACCGTGATGAGACCCAGCGAGGGCGAGCAGTCGATGAGGATGAAGTCGTAGTCCTGCTTCAGCGGCTGCAACAGATGCGCCATGACCTTCTCGCGCTGCGGCAGGTTCAGCATCTCTATCTCTGCACCTACCAAGTCTATGTGGCTGGGGATGAGGTCCAAACCCGGGACGTCCGTCTCGAAGATGGCCTCGCGGGCATCCACGCCGTTGACGAGGCAGTCGTAGATGCTCGTCTCCACCTCCTTGATGTCGATGCCCAGACCGCTGGAGGCGTTGGCCTGCGGGTCAGCGTCAACGAGCAGCACCTTCTTCTCCAGTGTCGCCAGCGATGCCGCCAGGTTCATGGACGTGGTCGTCTTGCCCACACCTCCCTTCTGATTAGCTAATGCGATGATTTTTCCCATATTGCTTTTTGTCATTTGTCATTTATCATTTGTCATCATCAATCCTCATTCATCAATGGTCAATCATCAATTGTCAATGGTCAATGATGCCTATTGAGCTGCAAAGGTAAGCATTTTTGCTCGGAACTCACGGCACTTTTACCCATTTTATGGCTTCCGACCGCGATTTCTTATTAAAAAGCAAAGAAAAAGCCGCGGAAACAGGCCCACAAAAACAAAAAAACATGAGCACAAAAATCAGCATACGAGCGGAAGAGAAAGGGCTCGTGTGCTGAAGCGAGCGTATGAAGAGCTAGGTCTTATAGTTTGAATATATAGGTCTTACAGCTTTAAGACATAGGTCTTATAGCTTGAAGACATAGGTGTGTTCGTCGTTCGGTCGCGACCGAACGATGAACACGTCTAGTCCTTGTGGGCAGAAGGACGCGTCCTTCTGCGCTTCGGCACACTACGCGAGCGCCATCATGTCTTATCCTTTATCCGAAATCATACACGCTCGGTGAAAAAATGAGGAAAGATGATGGCGGTTCGTGGGGAAATGCGTACCTTTGCCCGCAGAATGGGCACAAGGAAAGATAGCCCCTACGATAGGAAAAATATCATGATGCAAGAAAGCAAGAAGCTGGACGAGCAGTATATGCGGCAGGCGCTGATGGAGGCGCAATATGCGGCGGAGGAGGACGAGATACCCATCGGGGCGGTCGTCGTCAGCCAGGGGCGCGTCATCGCCAAGGCCCACAACCTCACGGAGCGCCTGACGGATGTCACGGCCCATGCCGAGATGCAGGCCATCACGGCGGCAGCCTCTGCCTTGGGCGGCAAGTACCTGACGGACTGCACGCTCTACGTGACGGTGGAGCCGTGTGTGATGTGTGCCGGCGCCATTGCGTGGGCACAGCTGGGACGCCTGGTGTATGGGGCGTCGGACGAGAAGCGGGGCTACCATCGCTATGCCCCCGAGGCGCTGCACCCCAAGACACAAGTGGAGCGCGGCATCCTCGAAGCCGAGTGTGCCGCGCTCATGCAAGATTTCTTCCGTAAGAAGAGGGGGTAGCGGGGGGCTGTTAGGTTCCCTCGGGTTCTCCCGAGGGCTTACCGGGCTTACCTCGGCCCGCCAAAACCACCGCGCCTACCGCCACCGAAGCCTCCGGGAGGCGGTCCGCTGGGACGCTCACCGCGACCGCCACGCTCTCCGCCAGGACCTCCCTCGGGAGGACCGTCGAAGCCACTGCGGCGGGCTTCCTTGTTGCCGAGGAGGTTGAAGTTGAAGATGGCATGCACCATCACGTAGGAGTTGATGGCGTTGGACCATGTGTCGCTACGGCGGGTGGCCGTGAGGGCACGGCTGATGTTGCTGCGCTGTTGCAGGATGTCGTACCACTGCACGCTGAGCGTCAGCGCCTTGTTCCTGAGGAAGCTCTGTGAGAGCTGTGCGTTCCAGATGAGCTCGTTAGTGTTCATCGTCGCGTCCTCATAGCCGCGACGGCTCTCCTGCGTGATATCCATGGCGAGGCTCATGCCCCACGGTGCATTGATCTGCAGGTTACCGCCATAGTTGAAGAACCAGGTATCGAGGTTTGCCGACTCGCGCACATCGTTGCGGGCATGGCTGAAGTTGAAGCCGCCAGTGGCGCCGAGGTCGATACCGAAGCCATTCTCACCCCAGTCATAGCGGAAGTTGAGGCGCAGGTTGTCACCCACGGTGGTCTGCCGGGTGGTGGCCTTCACGGAGGAAGCGTGATCTACGCTCATATAGCCCACGCGGTTGTTGTAGTTCACATCGAAGCGGTTGTTGATGTTCCAGTATTTCTTGGGGCCGAGGGCGGTGTTGAAGTTGCCGAAGAAGCCTGCATCCCAGTTGCCGTCGATGTTCTCGGGACGTGTCGTGCGACCACCGGTCTCGAGGTTGTAGATGGTGCGGTTGGAGATGCTGTTGAGGGTGTTGTTGAAGTACAGACGCGTGAACCAGCCCATCTGGCGGTCAACGATATAGTCGTTGTAGAAGATGTTGAAGCGATTGGTCCACGAGGGCACCAGTTCCGGGTTACCGCGGGTGATGTTCAGCGGGTCGCTGGTGTCGCTGATATCCAGGAGCTGCGTGATCGAGGGCTGGGACATGCGACCGTTATAGCGGGCACGCAGCTGGCTGGTGTTGGAGATCTTCCAGCGGAGGTCGAGGCGCGGGGCCCAGTTGAAGACGTGGCGCACGACGGTGGTGTCCAGCAAGTGCTTCTTATAATCCAGATGTGTGGTCTGCGGCTGGAAGCTCACACCGGCATTCACGCGGAAGTCCCCTATCTGGTAGCGGAACATGACGTTGGCGGCGTGGTTGTACTCGTTGTAGGTGGCGTACTGCGAGTTCTCGATATTGCGGATTCCGGCGAGGAGCTCATCGCTGGGTTTGTAGCCGAGGACGAGGGTCTGGATGATCTCGTCGCGCGTCATATCGCCCCAGAGATAGCTGTATTCCTCCTTGGTGAGCAGCGAGTCCACGCTGTACATGCTGCGGTCACCGTCCGAGTAGCGGCGCTGGAACTGATACGAAACCTGCAGGTTGGCGCCCTTGAACAGCGGTTCGGTGTAGGAGGCACGCACGCGCCAGTTCCAGTTCTCCGACGGGCTGTCGGTATATTGGTTCGTGAACGTCTGCGGGGTATGCGTATTCTTATAGTAGTTGATGAGGGAGCGGCTGTAGTTCTCACTGCTCGATTTTCCGAAAGAACCGCCCAAATCGAGGGTCAGGTTGCGACCGGGTTTGTACAGGCGGCGGTTGACTTGCAGATAGCCGTTGAGGTTGTAGCTATGGCCATCGCCCCGGCTCTGGCGGTGGTTGTCGTTGACGAGGATGTCCAGATAGCGGAGGGTGCCGTCCTCATTGCGCGTATCGAATTCAGCGAGCGGGTCGCTCATACCGGCCTCGTAAGGGCTGCTGTTGAACGTGACGCTGCGGTTCTCGCTCTCGTTGTCGGTGTTGCTGTAGGAGAAATCCGGACGGAAGATGATGTTGGTCATCGAATCCGGCTGCCACTCCACGCGGAAGTCACCGTTGACATTCTTGCTGCGGTTGAAGCTGTTGCTGATGCTGTTGTCGAACTGCGAGGCGTCGTTGGTGAGGAACGACTCGCTGTTGGACTTCGTCACGCCCTCGCTCTTCTGGTAGCGATAGCGCACATTACCGCCCACCTCAACGCGGCCCTGTTCATTCTGTTTCTTGCCATTGTTCCAGGCGAAGTTCGCGCCCGGATTCCCCACGGTGGTGATGCCGCTGCCGGCACCGCCCCAGCCGCCGAAGCCGCGGTCGTTGACATTGTTCATGGAACCGATGACGGCGAGGTTCAGGTTGTCGGTGAAGCGCGTCAGGTTGAGTTTTCCGGAGTAGAGGAAGGGGTAGTCGCTGCGGAGGGTGGCATCGGTGGGCGTGCCGCCAGCCGCATCGACATTGAGGTTCCAGCCCTCCGTCATGCCTTTCTTCACGGTGAGGTCGAGGACGGTCTCCTCCTCGCCGTCGTCGATGCCGGTCATGCGGCTGTAGTCGCTCTGGCGGTCGTAGGCCTTCACCTTGCTGACCATCTTCGCGGGCAGGTTCTTGAGGGTCATCTGTGCATCGCCGCCGAAGAATTCTTTCTCGTTGACGAGGATCTTCTTCACCTCCTTGCCGTTGATCTTGATGGTGCCCTCCTCGGTAATCTCAGCGCCGGGGAACTTCTTCAGCAGGGCCTCGAAGTTGGAGCCCTCGGGGATGCGGAAGGCATCGGAGTTATATATAAAGGTGTCGGCCTTCACTTCCATCTGTGAGGCGCGTGCCGTGACCTCGGCCTCTTTCATGAGCTTGGCATTCTCATAGAGGGTGATTTCGCCGAGGGGTAACTGACGGTTCTTCTTGGTCAGCGTGATCGGACGGAAGACGGTCTTGAAGCCCACGAAGGAGGCACGCAGCAGGTAGTCGCCCATCTGGATGGAACCGATGCTGAAGGAGCCGTCGGCCTTGGTCTGCTGACCTGTCACCTGTGTACTGTCCAACCGCATAACGACCACGGTGGCACCGGGCAGGCCCTCGCCGGTGGCATCTACAATTTTGCCGCTCACTGTACCTTTCTGGGCGGCAGCCGTCAGGGAAACGAGAAGAAGTAATAACGGGGTAATGAGATGTTTCATTTTGCGACGCGTTTTCAAAGATTGACCGCCGCCCGAAAGGGAGGTTTATCGGGCGGCGGTCACTTTTAACATATCTTTAGAGTATGGCAAGCGTGCAGAGATAGATGAAGACAGCGGGGATGGCCTGCAGGCTGCTGTCGAAGCGGTCGAGCATTCCGCCGTGACCGGGCAGGATTTTGCCACTGTCCTTGATGCCTATCTGGCGCTTCAGGAGGCTCTCGATGAGGTCGCCCCACGTGCCGAAGAATACGACGACAATCGCAAAAATCGCCCATTCCAACGGATTAAACACGGGTGCATAGTAGCTGAACACCTGCGATGCTGCGAGGGCGGCGACGGCACCTCCCAAGCTGCCCTCCCACGACTTGGCGGGGGAGATACGGGGGAAGAGCTTATGGCGGCCGATGAGGGAACCGGTGCAGTAGGCACCCGTGTCGGAGCACCAGAGGAACACGAAGATGGCCAGCACGGCGATGGCACCGTCGCCATGCAACAGCTGGTAGAGCTCCATATCACTGCCTGTACGCAGGATACACAGCAGGCCGAAGGGCAAGGCGATGTAGAACTGCGCCATCATCGTGAGGGCCCAGTTGACGATGGGACGCTGACGCTGCAGGTACAGCTCCGCAATCATCAGATAAACCATGCTCACCAACCACGGCAGGAAGGCCAGCGTGGGGCTGATGGCCATCGTGTAGCCAAAGAAACCGAGGTACAGCATCAGGGCCGCTACGGTGGTGATGAAGCGGTTCAGCTCCACATCCTCCTGACGGTTCATGATACCCGTGAACTCCCATGCCGACAGCACCGTTATCAGGGCGAACAGCAGGGCGGTCGTGAGCGGCGAATACAGGATGCCGCCTATCATGACAACGATAAAAATGATGCCCGTGAGCGTTCTAATAATCAGATTCTTCATTTTGGCCCCTCCCCCTGCCCCTCCCGTAATGGAGGGGTTCGGCTGGCGCGTTGTATCAATATTAGTCATATGATTCAATGATTGGATTCATTACTGTCCACTAAAAATCGCTATGCGTTCTTTGAAATGATTGAAATATAGTTTGTTGCAGAGATTTTTCGAGTCAACGGATTTGATTTTGATTTCTGGCCGTTATATAATAAACAGACGGCATGAATCATTCAAAATACGTTTTCGCTCAGTTGGTAGATTTCCTTGATAGAAATCACTTCAACTATCTTGCTCGCAAGTATCATGGTGACAAGTATGTCAAGCACTTCACCTGCTGGAACCAGCTACTGACACTGATGTTTGGTCAGTTGGGCAACCGTGAGAGTCTGC
>CAMKTN010000052.1 GCA_946415705.1 uncultured Prevotellaceae bacterium | reverse complement strand
GTGATGACCAAGAAGGAACTCGAGGCCCGCAACGAGGTGAAATGGGAGACCTACACCAAGAAGATTCAGATCGAGGCCCGCGTGCTCGGCGACCTCAGCATGAACCACATCATCCCCGTGGCCACCAGCTACCAGAGCGCCCTGCTGAAGAACGTGGAGCGCATGACTGCCGCCTTCCCCGCCGAGAAAGCCGCCGCCCTCAACGCTCGCAACCTGAAGCTCATCGAGGAGATTGCACAGCGCACCGCCACCATCGAGACCAAGGTGGAGGAACTCGTGGCCGCTCGCAAGGTTGCCAACAAGATCGAGGACGAGCACCAGAAGGCCATCGCCTACCACGACACCATCGCTCCGATGTTCGACGTCATCCGTCGCCAGATTGACAAGCTCGAACTCATCGTCGATGACGCCCTTTGGCCCCTGCCCAAGTACCGCGAACTCCTCTTCATTCGCTAATCCCCCTCACTATTCCAATGCCAGCGCCCCGCCACTCCTTTGAGCAGCGGGGCGTTGTTGTGTGGTTCGTGTTTTTAATGTGCGAAAGGCGAAAAAGGGTGAAAAAGTTTCTTGCTTCGGTAAATGCGCGCTATATTTGCAGCGCAAAACATAAATGAACATCAATGAGAATAGCAATTTATACGTTGACTTCAGAGCTGCACGACGAGGGAGCCGTGGGGGCTGTGACACGAGAGTTCTTAGGCGGACTCGGGGTGGAGTATGTGTTTCGTGGCAATGACTACACGGACTATGGGAGCCGGGGGCTGAGCTTGATTTATGTGCGCACGGGTGGCACGGAGGGTATCTTCAAGCGGCTGCTGCCCACGCTGATGGCGCAGACGCGACAGCCGTTCTACCTGCTCACCTCGGGCAAGAGCAACTCGCTGGCGGCATCGCTGGAGATCCTCTCGTTCTTGCGCCAGCAGGGCATCCAGGGTGAGATCCTGCACGGCAGTCAAGCTTACATCACTGGGCGCATCGGCGTGCTGGCACGTGTAGCAGAGGCGCGGCAGCAGCTGGCGGGCAAGAGGCTTGGCATCATCGGTCAGCCTTCGGACTGGCTCATCTCCAGCGCAGCCGACCGCGATGCTGTGCGCCAGCGGTTGGGCATCGAGCTCGTGGAGATCCCTATGTCGGAGCTGCTGACGGCCATCGCCGCGACTGCGGAGGAGATGCCGCAGGAGCACACGGACGACCAGCGGATTGCACAGGCGCTGCCTGGTGCCAACCGTATCTACGAGGCGCTGAAGGGCGTGATCAGGAAATATGAACTGAGCGGCTTCACCTTGCGTTGCTTCGACCTGCTCACGGCTGTGCATAACACGGGCTGTCTGGCGCTGGCGAAGCTGAACAGCGAAGGTTATGTGGCTGGTTGCGAGGGTGATGTGCCGGCTATGCTGTCCATGATGATTGTCCGTGCGCTGACGGGTGTCTCAGGCTTTCAGGCCAACCCCGCGACGATCGACCCTGAAACAGGTCAGCTGCTCTTCGCCCATTGCACCATCCCGTTTGATATGGTGCAGCGCTATGAGTTCGACACGCATTTCGAGTCCGGCATCGGCGTCGGTATCCGCGGCTATATGCAGGAGGGAGCCGTCACGCTGTTCAAGGTGTCAGGTGACCTTTCGCGCCATTTCATCGGCGAAGGAACACTCGTCAGGAACCAAGCCGAGCCCGACCTCTGCCGCACGCAGCAGGTCATCCAGCTTGCCGATCCCAGCCAAGCCACCTACTTCCTGACAGACCCCATCGGCAACCACCACATCATTGCCCCCGGGCATCTCCAGCCGCTGCTGGAAGAGATGCTAAAGGCATAAAACGGTCGTTCCTCGCACTTTTTATGCATTTTCTTTTGTGCGAATCGGATTAATCGCTATTTTTGCAGCACAATTGCGAAGGAATGATTTTTCATATAACGTGTAGTGCTTGCTGATGCCGATGAATCTGCGTTCGATACTGAGGATTGTGCTGCCGCTGATCATCGGCGGCGCTATCTTGTGGTGGATGTACAGGGGTTTCGACTGGGACACGCTCCAGCGGGCGATGACCAGCGAGATGAACTGGACATGGATGTGGCTGTCCTTCCCCTTCGGCATCTTGGCACAGGTGTTCCGTGCGCTGCGCTGGCGTCAGGTGCTGCGCCCGCTGGGCGAGCGACCGCGGCTGCATACGAGCGTCAACGCCATCTTCCTGAGCTATGCCAGCTCGCTGGTGGTGCCGCGCGTGGGCGAGGTGCTGCGCTGCGGTGTACTGAAACGCTATGACGGCGTGAGCTTCAGTCGTGGCTTGGGCACGGTGGTCACGGAGCGCGTCGTCGATATGGTGATGATCGCGCTGCTGTCCGTGTTGGTCTTCGTGCTGCAGATACCTGTCTTCCTGCAGTTCTTCGAGCAGACGGGCGTCAGCGTCGGCGCTGTCATAGGGCGTTTCTCCCTGACGGGCTGGCTGGTGACGGGCATCAGCATCCTGCTGATAGTGGGCATGGGGGTGTATCTCCTGCGCCGTATAGAACTGATGAAACGCACGCGCGCCGTGCTCCAGGAGCTGACGGAGGGCTTGCTGTCCGTGCGTCAGGTGGAGGGTCGGGCGCTGTTCCTGCTATATAGCGTGGCCATCTGGGTCTGCTACTTCCTGCATTTCTACCTCACCTTCTTCTGCTTCAAGAGCACGGAGGGCTTGGGTACCGATGTGGCGATGGTGGCGTTCGTGGTGGGCACGTTTGCCGTGCTGGTGCCTACGCCTAATGGTGCCGGCCCCTGGCATTTCGCCGTGAAGACGGTGCTGATGCTGTATGGCGTGCCAGGCGACGAAGGCGCGCTGTTTGCGCTGATCGTGCATACGGTGCAGACGGCCCTCGTCGCAGTCCTTGGCATCTATGCGCTGTTGGCGCTAACGCTTACAGGGAAATTGAGAATTGAGAATTGAGAATTGAAAATTGAAACATTGAAAGATTGACCCTTTTGAACCCTTGAACTTTTTAAACTCTTAAACCAATAAACTCATGACTATCCAAGACTTAGAACCGAAAGCCGTATTCGGCAACTTCTACAAACTGACACAGGTGCCGCGTCCGAGTGGCCATCTTGACAAGATTCAGCAGTTCCTGCTCGACTGGGCGAAGGAGCGCGGCATCGACGCCTATCAGGACGGTGGCGGCAATATCGTGATGCACAAGCCTGCCACACCGGGCTTCGAGAACCGTAAGCTGTGCACGATGCAGGCACACATGGACATGGTGCCGCAGAAGACCGACGAGAGCACACACAACTTCGAGACCGACCCCATCGAGACTTGGATCGACGGCGAATGGCTGAAAGCCAAGGGCACGACGCTCGGCTCGGACGACGGTATCGGCGTGGCCTGCATCATGGCTGTCTTCGAGGACAATACGTTGCAGCACGGTCCGCTGGAGGCCCTCATCACCAGCGACGAGGAGACCTGTATGTGGGGTGTGAACCACCTGGCCGCCGACACGCTGAAGGGTGACATCCTGCTGAATATCGACCACGAGAGCGAGGGCGAGTTCTGTATTGGCAGCGCCGGTGGCATCAACGTCACCGCTTCCCTGGGTTATAAGGAGGTGGAGACGGACAAGGACGACATCGCCGTGAAGGTGACCATTAGCGGTCTGAAGGGCGGCCACAGCGGTCTGGAGATTAACCAAAACCGTGCGAATGCCAATAAACTGATGGCACGTCTCGTGCGTCAGGCCATCCTCGACGACGATGCCCGTCTGGCCACGTGGAAGGGCGGCAATATGCGCAATGCCATTCCTCGCACGGCTGAGGTGGTGCTGACCATCCCCGCCGACAACGAGGAGGACCTGCGCGACCTGGCCGACTACTGCCAGAAGACGTTCACCGACGAGTTCCGCGGTGTGGAGGACAGCGTAGATATCACCGTGGAGCGCACGGCGCTGCCCGCTATGCAGGTGCCTGTGGAAGTGCAGGACAACCTGATTGGCGCTATCATGGCCTGCCACGACGGTGTGCTGCGCAATATTCCCAGCATCCCACACGTCGTGGAGACCAGTTCCAACCTCGCCATCATCGGCATCGGCGAGGGTAAGGCCGAGGTGCTCATCCTGGCCCGCTCGTCGTGCGACAGTCAGCTGGAGTATGAGCAGGAGATGTTCGAGAGCGTCTTCGGCATGGCTGGCATGAAGGTGGAGTACAGCGGTCAGTATGGTGCTTGGCAGCCCAACTTCGACTCGCCCATCGCCGCTCAGATGGCAGCCCTCTACGAACGAATGTATGAGAAGCCCGCGAAGGTGGAGGTGGTGCATGCCGGTCTGGAATGCAGCAAGATAGGCGAGGTGTATCCCAAGATGGACCTTATCTCCTTCGGTCCTACGCTGCGCTCGCCTCACACGCCTAACGAGCGTTGCAATATCCCCAGCGTGGGTCGCTTCTGGCCGTTCCTGACAACGCTGTTGGCTGAGATTCCCGAGAAATAAGAAGCCTCACCCCCGCCCCCTCTCCAAAGGGCGAGGGGAGTAGAAACCATTGATAAATAAGCTTTAATCGATGAAATCATTCATTCTTTCACTCGCTATGACAATGTTTCCTCTCTTTACGTTTGCCCAGAGCTATGATAAGCTTTGGAAGCAGGTGGAGCAGATGGAGGAGGACGGCAAACCCAAGTCGGCATACGATGCTGCCGCGAAGATCCTGAAGAAGGCGACCAAAGCCCGCCACACGGGGCAGGCGCTGAGTGCGCGTCTGAAGATGGCTGCGTTGCAGCAGGAGTGGGCGCCCGACAGCTTCTTCACGCAGATCCAGGAGTTGGAAGCCCTGCGCGCCAACGAACCGCGTGCGGAGGCGAAGGCCGTCTATGCATCGCTGCTGGCGGAGATCTACGCGATGAACAAGGGTCGTTCACAGGCCCACGACCTGCAGCTGACATCGGCTGAGATGAAAGAATGGACACAGGAGCAGTACGATAGCGCCTCCGTGGAGAACTGGCGGCTGTCCATGCAGGACCTGCCGCTGCTGGCGAAGGCCCGTAGCAAGGACTGGCTGCCCTTCATCGATCAGGAGGAGCAGTCGGCGTATTTCAACCACGACCTCCTGCACATCCTCTGGCAGCGTGCCAAGGCGCAGGACCAGGACATCTGGAAGGACACGCGCCATACGTTGGCCTCGCTTGCACAGGATGTGGCGGCCGAGTACAAGCGTATCGGCAACCGCGAGGCGTCGCTGCTGGTGTCCCTGGACTGGGTGCAGCTCCAGCGGGGACAGCGCGACAGTGACCTGCTGCGCGACCTCATCAAGGAATACGGCGACCTGCCCGTATGCGCTGAGGCTTACCTGCAGCTGTGTGGTAAGGTGTATAAGGAGGAGGCCATTGAGCTGGCCCGCGAGTGCATCGGGCGTTATCCCAAGTACGAGCGCATCGGCGAGGTGCGCAACCGCCTCAACGGCTATCTGAAGCCCGCTATCCATTGGTGGGGACGCTCCATCTACTACCCGGGTAAGGAGTATGAGTGGACGCTGCGTTCCACGAATGCCAAACGCCTGACCTTCGAGCTGCTGCGGATGCCTAAGACCTTCCAGAAGAGCGATCTGTCCGGCGGCACGGAAGCGGTCATCAAGCAGCTGCGGGCGCAGGGAACGCTCATCCGGACGTTCTCCTACGACCTGCCGACGGCACATCCGTGGGAGGAGCGCAACGACACCATCGCGTGGACGGCTCCCGAGCCCGGTCGCTATGCCCTCGTTATCACCGGGGAGGCTGCGGAGCAGGAGCTCCTCACGCCCCAGGTGGTAGCGTACTCCACGTTCATCTGCTCGCGCCTGCAGCCCCTGGGCCAGAACGGACTGGGCCAGCAGCGCACCGTCGTCGTGGACGCCGAGAGCGGACAGCCCATCGAGGGAGCCACCGTGGAGTATTACGTCTATAACCGTGATGAGAAGTATATCCTCGGCACAGCCACCACGGACAAGGAAGGACGCGCTACGCTGAACAACAACGAGTTCAAGCTGACAAAGGCTTATTACATCTACCGGCAGGTGAGCTATGGTGACGATGACTACCTGGATGCAAACCAGCAATATTTCGCCAAGTCATCGTCGGAATACCGTGAGGAGCCCTTCACGGTCGTGCGTCTCTATGGCGACCGGGCCATCTATCGTCCGGGGCAGAACATGCAGGTGGGCGGTATCGTCTATCGTCAGGACCATTGGGATGCCACCGTGGTGGAAAAGGCTACTGTGGAGCTGACGCTGCGTGATGCCAATGGCAAGGAAGTGGGCACGGTATCGGTCTTCACCGATGAAATGGGTAAGTTCAGTGCCGACTTCATGCTCCCACAGGGCGGTCTGCCCGGCTACTATCGCGTCGCAGCGACAGCCTATGTGGCAGAAAAGAAATGCAGCAACTCCTTGTCATTCCGCGTGGAGGAGTATAAGCGCCCCACGTTTGACGTGACGATGGATGAGGCTCCCGATATGCAATGGCCGGCCGACAGCATCGCGCTGACGGGTAAGGCGATGGGTTACAATGGTGTGCCGATACGCGAAGGACGAGTCACGGGCACCTACCAGTTCGTATATCCTTATTGGTGGAGCTGGAGCCGGAACACATCCCGCGACTCCGAGGCGATGCCCATTGACACGATAGCCACCGACGAGAACGGCTGCTTCAGCATCCGCGTGCCGCTGACGAAGCTCACGGAGGAAGCCCTCTGGGGCGGTCTGAACGTGGAGCTGAACGTGGCCGTGAACAGCATCGCCGGCGAGACGCACGAGGCCAGCATGTCTGTGCCGTTGAGCAAGCGCCCCCTGCGCATTGTGGCTGATGTGCCGACGCAGCAGGAGCGCGAGCACCTGAAGCCCATCACGATGGAGCTGCTCACCTCAACGGGTCGTCCCACGGATGGAACTATCCGCTGGACCCTTTATCCAGCCAGCGAGGAGCAGCGCACCAGCGAGGTGGCTGTCAGCAATGGCGTGATTACCTCCAAGGACAAGCAGCTGACCCTCGGCACCGAGGTCCTTCGTGCGCTGGAGGCAGGTCAGTATGAGCTTTACATGGAAGCCACGGCGGGCGAGCATACCGACAGCACAACGGCCTATTTCATCATCTTCGGCATGGACGACACCAAGCTGCCGAAGGTGACACCCAACTGGCTGTACTGCCCTGACGCTACTTTCGGCCCCGACAAGGCAGCCCGCATACAGGTGGGCAGCAGCTACACCGACGTGGCGTTCTACTACACCATTGTCGCCAATCAGCGCGTGGTGGAGGAACAGCTTATCCAACTCTCCGACGAGCTCCGCGTCATTGAGATTCCTTATCAAGAAAGCTATGGCGACGGTGCCACGTTCCACTATGTGTTTGTCAAGGGCGGTAAGGTGTATCGAGACAACCAGACGCTGCGCCTCGTGCAGCCCGACCGTGCCTTGCGGTGGGAGTGGAAGACCTTCCGCGACCGTCTGCATCCCGGCGATAAGGAGACGTGGACGTTGCTGCTGCGCAATCCCGACGGCACGCCCGCCTCGGCACAGGCGATGGCCACGCTGTACGATGCTTCGTTGGACGCCCTGACGCCTCACGCCTGGAATCTGGTGCTGAGCCGGTTCTACAATATCACGTCACTGCCGTGGGAGGGTACAGACTACTACAGCTCGTTCCACACCTCCAACGACCTCTCTTTCCGCATGAAGACATACGACGCCGAGGCGATGGAATACGACCATTTCGACGAGGAGTGGTATAGCGGCCTCGGCTTCAGCTACGGCTATTATGGCAGGCGACGCATGCTGGGCTCGCGCAATGAACCGCCCATGCTGATGTCAATGATGTCCAAGGGCGGCATGGACGACGCGATGCCAGAGCCTGTCATGGCAGAGGCTGCGGTGGCCAAAGAGGCCGCTGATATGGGCGAGGAGACTGTTGAGACCGAAGAGAGTGGGAGTGGGCAGCAGGTGGCACCGGCTTCACCTGCCGTGCGCACGAACTTCAACGAGACGGCTGCCTTCCTGCCGCGCCTGCAGACGAATGCCAAGGGCGAGGTGACCATCGCGTTCACGTTGCCTGAGAGCCTGACGACATGGCGCCTGCTGGGTCTCGCACATACCAAGGATATGATGAGCACGACCTTCGAGGCCGAGGCCATCGCCCGCAAGGAGATGATGGCGCGCCTCTTCCTGCCCCGCTTCCTGAGGGCTGAGGACCAGGCCAGCGTGCGGGCGACCATTCAGAACCTCACGGAGAAGGAGATGAGCGGCACCGCCCTGCTGGAGATCTTCGATCCCGAGACGGAGCAGGTCATCATGAGCCAGAAGAAGCCTTTCACGGCTGCCGCCAACGGCGAATGCCTCCTCACCTTCGACTACACGCCCTCGGGCGACCAGTCGGTCGTGGCCGTGCGTCTGACAGCCGACAGCAAGACATTCAGCGATGGCGAGCAGCACTATCTGCCTATCCTCCCCAATAAGAGCTATGTCACCGAGAGCGTGGAGGTTCGCGCAGACAGCCTCGGCACTTTCACCACCGACCTCACCTCGCTCTTTAACCACGACAGCGCCACGGCCACCAACCGCCGGCTGACGGTGGAATACACGACACATCCCATCTGGTATGCCCTGCAGGCGCTGCCCTCGCTCATCGAACCCAAGTACGATGACATCATCTCCCTCAGCACCTCCCTGCAGGCGCAGGCCCTCGCTACCTATATCGCCAACACCACGCCGCGGTTGAAGGACCTCGTGGAGATCTGGAAGCGCGAGCAGGCCCAGGGACAGCCCTCGCTGGCCAGCCGTCTGGCGCAGGACGAGGAACTGAAACAACTCATCCTCGACGAGACACCCTGGCTGCGCGAGGCTGAGAACGAAGCCGACCGCAAGGAACGTCTCATCCAGCTCTTCAACAGCACGCTCCAGGAGAACACGCTGACATCCATTGCCCAACGCCTGGAACGTCGTCTGGATCCCGAGGGCGGCTACTCCTGGTTCCCCGGAATGTCGTGCAGCGAGGTCATGACGCGCATTATTGCCACCGAGCTGACGCGTCTGCGCACGATGACCGACAACTTCCAGACGCTGCCCGAAGAGGTGCAGACGATTGTCAACCACCTGCTGACGGAAAATGTCAGTTACATCGCCCAGAAGACAGCCAAGCACATCAAGGAGATGAAGGAATGGGAGCGCAAGGGGCAGACCGTGAGCACCGCATCGCTCATGTACCTTGAATATGTATATGTGACGCAGCACGCAGGCGTGATGCTCACCGCCAGCCAGAAGGAGGATGTAAAATACCTCCTTGATCACATGAAGGGTAGCGTGGCCGGGATGAACAACTGGGAGCGCGCCACGGCGGCCATTGTCATGCAGGGCGCCAACCGCAAGAAGGAGGCACGCCTGTACTACGAGTCGCTGCTGGAACACACGACGACAACCGCCGACCACGGCACCTTCTTCGACTATGCCGGCGGCAGCTTCAATCCCACCAGCCATAAGGTGATTCATCATGTGGCGGCGATGGAAGCGGTGCAGGTGATGGAACCCGGCAACCAGCAGCTGCTGCGAGGCCTGCGTCGCTGGCTCCTGCAGCAGAAGCGCACGCAGATGTGGGAATCGAATATCTGCACGGCAGACGCCATCTACGCGTTGCTGCTGGGCAACAGCGAGGCCATCAATGCCGCTGCGAAGGATGATATCTGTTTGAACTACGCCCAGCGTCAGGTCGCTATCACCCGTAAGGATGCCGACCAGGCTGTTGCGGGTCTCGGTTTCATCAAGACGCAGTTCGCCGATGGCGAGGCACCCAAGAGCATCACCGTGAAGCGTAACACCGACAGCGAGGCGTGGGGTGCCGTCTTCGCCACCTACCTCACCCCCATGACCGATGCTAGCGCAGCGGCTACGGGCCTCTCCGTGCGCTGTGAGCAGACCACTACGACGCCGAAGGTGGGTGACCGCATCACCACACGTTACGTCATCACCGCCGACCGCGACTACGAGTATGTCAACCTGCGTGCGCCTCGTGCCGCCTGTGCAGAACCTGCCGAGCAGCTCTCCGGCTACCGATATCAGGGCGGTCTCGGCTACTACCGTGCCGTGCGTGATGCTCACACCGACTACTTCTTCGACCACCTGCCCAAGGGTACCTATGTCCTCGAAGAGAGCGCCTACATCGACCGTGCCGGCCGCTACACCTCCGGCCTCACCACCATCCGCTGCCTCTATGCCCCCGAATACGCCGGCCACACCCCAGCAGTGGAACTGACGGTAGAATAACCCTCAACCCTCAATTTTAGCTTCGCTGACTTTTGTCACGACTCGGCAATTCAAGCAAGCTTAATTGCTCTCGCTGCTCCAAAAGTTCAATTATCAATTCTCAATTTTCAATTGAAAACGCCTCTCATCCTCATCACTAACGACGACGGCTATCAGGCCGCAGGCATACAGGCGCTGGCGCGCGCTGTGGCCGCGTTGGGCGATGTCTATGTCGTCGCTCCTGACGGCGCACGCTCCGGCGCTGCCGCCTCCATCTCCAGCGCCACACCTGTTAGTATCCGCGCTGCTGTTCCTGATGTTTCTGCTTTGTGCTTCCCGTCTTCCGTACGTCTGTGTGCCTGCAGCGGCACGCCCGTGGATTGTGTGAAGCTGGCCTTGGAGCAGGTCGTTCCACGTCGTCCCGACCTCATCCTCAGCGGCATCAACCACGGCGACAATGCCAGCATCAGCGTCCACTATAGCGGTACGATGGGTGCCGTACTTGAAGGGTGCATGAAGGGTATTCCCTCGGTGGGTGTCTCGTTGTGGCTGCCACGCCGCGAGCGCTATGAGGAGGTGCCCGTTCCCGAGGACACCCTCGCCGCCATCGCGCAGCTTTGTCAGCGCGTCATCGAGCAGGGCTTGCCACTGGACACCTGTCTCAATATTAACTTGCCCCCCGCTACCTCGTTCCGTGGGTGGCGCGTATGCCGTCAGGCCCGTGGACAATGGACGGCCGAATGGCTGCCCCTCACCGAGTTCCCGGAGCAACGTTCCTTTCAGCTCACAGGACAGTTCACCGACCTCGAGCCCGAGGCCCCCGATACCGACTTCGCCGCCCTCCGTGCTGGCTACGCCTCTATCGTACCCGTCACCATCGACATGACAGCCCACGCAGCCCTTTCCACCATCAGAGCTATGCTCCAACCATAAACCATAAACCCTCAACCATGAGATACTATCTCATCGCCGGTGAGGCCAGCGGCGACCTCCACGCCTCCCATCTCATCGCCGCCCTGAAAGCTGAAGACCCGGAAGCCGAGTTCCGTGGCTTCGGCGGCGATCTCATGGCAGCTCAGGGAATGACGCTCGTTTGTCATTACCGTGATCTGGCTTTTATGGGTTTTGTGGCTGTCGTCCTTCACGCGCGTACGATATTAAAAGGTATGCAGCAATGCAAGGACGATATTGTGGCGTGGCAGCCCGATGTGGTCATCCTGGTCGATTACCCGGGGTTCAACCTGAAGATTGCCCAATACGTTCATTCCATCGGCATCTGCCCCGTCTATTACTATATCGCGCCGAAGCTATGGGCTTGGAAGGAGTGGCGCATCAAGGCTGTCAAGCGCGACGTGGATGAACTCTTCTCCATCCTTCCTTTCGAAGTCGAGTTCTTTGAGAAGAAACACGGCTATCCTATTCATTACGTGGGAAACCCCACTGTCGATGAAGTGACCAACTATCAGAGTACACTCGTTGGCGCACACGCAAGTCTCCCCCCTGGGGGAGATTTAGAGGGGGCTCCCTATATCGCAATCCTCGCTGGCAGCCGTCTGCAGGAGATTCGCGACAACCTGCCTCGTATGATAGAGGCCGCGTTGCCCTTCACAGACCGCTATCGGCTGGTCATAGCCGGTGCTCCCGGTATGACAAACGAGGTATATCAGAAATATATCGATGTTGTCGAGCGTGGGGTAGGGAAGGCCGTGGATGTCCAGATTGTTTATGACCGCACCTATGACGTCTTGTCACAGGCTACCGCCGCCCTCGTTACCTCTGGTACGGCGACCCTTGAGACCGCGTTGTTCCGCGTGCCGCAGGTCGTCTGCTACTACATGCAAGCCGGTAAGCTCGCCTCCCTTGCCCGCAAGCTTGTCATTAAGATACCTTATATCTCACTCGTGAACCTCGTGGCGGGACGTGAAGTCGTCCCCGAACTCGTCGCCGAGCAGATGACCGTTGCTGCCTGTCGCGCTCACCTCGCCCGCATCCTCCCCGGTGGTGAGGACCGTGACGCCCAGCTCGCCGGCTATGAAGATGTCGCCGCCCGTCTCGGCGAACCCGGCGCCCCCCATCGCGCCGCACGTCTCATCCGACAACTGCTCGTGCGTTAGGGTACCAACGAAAAATCCTTCCTGCGGTGACAGGAAGGATTTCTTGTGTTGGGCTACCCGGACTCGAACCAGGAAAGGCAGGACCAGAATCTGCAGTGTTACCATTACACCATAGCCCAATCTTTCGGATTTGCGGGTGCAAAGGTAGGCTGTTTTTGTGAAACGTGCAA
This sequence comes from uncultured Prevotellaceae bacterium, assembly GCA_946415705.1. GTDB lineage: Bacteria > Bacteroidota > Bacteroidia > Bacteroidales > Bacteroidaceae > Physcousia. Next base: position 1,348 of record CAMKTN010000052.1, on the reverse strand, counting down.
GCTTTTCCCTAAAAAAATCAAAAATAAGGGCAGTTTTTCCTCTTATTCGGGGAAAAAGACCTATCTTTGCAGCTCAAATAACACATTACGAATGAATTTACAGACAGAACAACTGATTCAACAAATCCAAGCCGGCATTCAAGAAAAGAAGGGTCACGACATCGTGATTGCCGACTTCACAGGAATGGACGACACCATCTGCAAGGCCTTCGTCATCTGCTCGGGTAACTCGCCCTCCCATGTGCAGGCGCTGGCCGAGAGCATCGCTGAGTTCGCCCGCAAGAACCTCGGTGTGCGCCCCACAGCCGTCGATGGCTTGCGCAACGCGCAATGGGTGGCCATGGACTATACGGACGTCATCGTGCATATCTTCCTGCCGGAGCTCCGTGAGTTCTACGACCTCGAACACTTGTGGGCTGACGCAGAACTGACGGAAATACCCGATTTGGATTAGGAGACTCTCATCAATCATCAATTATCAATCATCATTCAATAGAATGGCAGAGCAGAAGAAGCCGCGGACTGGCGGCAAACCCAATAATCAGAAGAATGGCAACAACAAGAAGCCGCGCATGAGTTTCATGTGGGTATATGTCGTGATTGCCATGGCCCTGGGTTATCTCTTCTTTGTAGGTGACGACGCGCTCCCCGGGAGTGCTGGCGCCTCGAAGAATGTGACCTACACCGTCTTTAAGAGCTATGTCGAGAATGGCTATGCCAATAAGATTGTAGCCAATAAGGACGAAGGCACGGTGAAGATGTATGTCAAGCCCGAGCACTATCGTGATGTCTTCAAACAGGGAGTGAAGGATGCTGGCAAGCAGTCCTTCGTGCAGGCGGAGTTCCCGTCGGCAGACAAATTGGATGAGTTCGTGACTGCGCAGCAGGAGCTTGGCAACTTCAAGGGTGAGCTGAGCTACAAACGCTCCGACAATACCTTCATGCAGGTGTTCTGGAACCTGTTCCCCTTGCTGCTGATCATCTTTGTGTGGATGTTTATCATGCGACGCATGGGTAGCGGCGGCGGTGGCTTCGGCGGCATGGGCGGCATCTTCAATGTGGGTCGCTCGCGCGCGCAACTGGTAGAGAAAGGTGGCGAGAACGAGTCCAAGGTGACGTTCAAGGACGTCGCAGGTCAGGCTTCGGCCAAGCAGGAGGTGCAGGAGATTGTGGAGTTCCTGAAGAACCCCAAGAAGTTCACGGACCTGGGCGGTAAGATTCCCAAGGGCGCGTTGCTTGTAGGCCCTCCGGGAACGGGTAAGACGCTGTTGGCGAAGGCCGTGGCAGGCGAGGCCGACGTGCCCTTCTTCTCGATGTCGGGTTCCGACTTCGTGGAGATGTTCGTGGG
>CAMKTN010000051.1 GCA_946415705.1 uncultured Prevotellaceae bacterium | reverse complement strand
ACTACTGCCCGGGCTGCTCGCACGGTGTAGTTCACAAGCTCATTGCCGAGGTCATTGAGGAGATGGGAGCCACGGAGAAGGCCGTTGGTGTATCGCCCGTGGGCTGTGCCGTCTTCGCATACAAGTATATCGACATCGACTGGCAGGAAGCCGCCCACGGCCGTGCACCCGCCATCGCCACGGCCATCAAGCGCCTGTGGCCCGACCACCTCGTCTTCACCTACCAGGGCGACGGCGACCTGGCCTGCATCGGCACCGCAGAGACCATTCACGCCCTGAACCGCGGTGAGAACATCGCCATCATCTTCATCAACAATGCCATTTATGGCATGACGGGCGGACAGATGGCTCCCACAACGCTGATGGGCATGAAGACTGCCACCTGCCCCTACGGCCGTCAGGCCGACCTGCACGGCTACCCCCTGAAGATCACGGAGATTGCTGCTCAGCTGGAGGGCACCTGCTATGTGACGCGCCAGAGCGTGCACAGCGTGGCCGCTATCCGCAAGGCAAAGCGTGCGATCCGTCAGGCCTTTGAGAACAGCATCAACCGCCGCGGCTCCAGCCTCGTGGAAATCGTCAGCACCTGTTCCTCCGGTTGGAAGAAGACACCCGTGGAAGCCAACGAATGGATGGAAGAACACATGTTCGACTTCTACCACGTGGGCGATCTCAAGACGGTTTAAAGTTTAAGGTTTAAAGTTTAAAGTATAGTCAAATGACAGAAGAAATCATCATAGCAGGATTCGGCGGACAGGGCGTCCTGTCAATGGGTAAGATTCTTGCATACAGCGCACTCATGGAAGGCAAGGAGGTGTCCTGGATGCCTGCCTACGGCCCCGAGCAGCGCGGCGGTACAGCTAACGTAACGGTCATCGTCAGCGATGAGCGCATCTCCTCGCCCATTATCAGCACCTACGACACCGCCATCATCCTCAACCAACCTTCGCTGGAGAAATTCGAGTCGAAGATCAAGCCCGGCGGCACCCTCATCTACGACGGCTACGGTATCACCATTCCGCCTCAGCGCACTGACATCAACATCTATGAGATCAGCGCGATGGACGCCGCTGCCGAGAGCGGCAACCCCAAGGGCTTCAATATGATTGTCCTGGGCGGTCTGCTCAGAGTGCGACCCATTGTGACGCTGGAGAATGTCATCAAGGGCCTGCACAAGACCCTCCCCGAGCGCCATCACCACCTCATTCCCGCCAATGAGGCTGCCCTCCGAATGGGCATGGATATCATTTTGAAACACTAAGCATGAAGCACCTCGTTGCCCTCATTGCCACCCTCTTTGTCATCGCCATCGTACCTCAGCGGCTTCTCGCTCAAGACTATGGCGATGACGCCTTTGGTGATCCCATGGGCAGTGGCATGACGGCCAACGACAGCATCGCACGAGGTCTGAAGCGCAGCACCTGGGGGCGCGATACCTCGAAAGTGGAGCGGTTCGTACCTACAGAATACAAACAATGGCGCATTGATGAGCGCCTGGGCACGAAGTACCCCGAGGTGTACAACGACACCCTCCCCCATCTCTTCCAGAACTTCAACAGCACCGATGGCTACAGGGGTGAATACAATATTCTCGGTAACCTGGGTTCCCCACGTTTGGCCCGTCATTTCCTTGACCGGGCGCAAGCGAGCGACTTCTTGTTTATCCAGCCTTATGACTATTTCCATGTCGAGCCCGGTAACCTATTGTTCACCAACACCAAGAGCCCGCTGACCAACCTGCAATACCACAAATGCGGCACAAAGGAAAACGGTCAGGACCGATTGAGGGCTTATTTCGCCACGAACATCAACAAGAATGCCGGTATCGGCTTCCGCGCTGACTATCTCTACGCGCGCGGGTACTATAATAATCAGGCTAATTCGGAACTCAACACCACCCTCTTCGGTTACTTCAAAAGCGACCACTACGACATTCACGCGATGGCCGCTTGGGAGCACATGAAGATGGCAGAGAACGGCGGTATCGAGGATGACAACTATATCACCAACCCGCAGAGCTTCCCCCGCAGTTTCAAGAGCACCGACATTCCGACAGTGCTGTCCAACCTCTGGAACCGCAACGACCACCAGACCGTCTTTCTTACACACCGCTACAATATGGGCGTTTACAGGGATGTGGAAGTCCCTGACAGCCTCAAGCCTCAGATTCCTAAGGACGACGAACTCCTGTCACGTTTGAAATCAGACAGTCTGGTTGCCGCCATCAAGGCTGATACCCTTCGCCTTCATGCCACCCTTGACTCCCTGCGCCTGCAATGGGAAATCGAGCAGACACCGCCACGTGAATTCATCCCTGTCACCAGCATTGTGCACACAGCACATTTCAAGCGGCTGATGCACGTGAACTATAGTCGTTCGACACTCCCCGACGACTATTTCGACCACGACCCATACATCCGTTCCAGCTACGGCAACTACGAGGACGAGACAAGGGCCATCAGCATCAAGAACACCCTTGGCCTGCAACTGCGCGAGGGCTTCAACAAATGGGCCAAGGCGGGTATCACCCTCTTCGCAGCCCACGAGTTCGAACGCTTCAAGCTCCTGTCAACCGAGACCACCGACGATGAGAACGTCTTTGAGACCTACAAGGAGAATCACATCACCGTGGGCGGTGAGATCTCGAAGATGCAAGGCTCGCTGATCCACTATAATGTCGGTGCTGAGTTCTGGGCCATCGGAGCCAGGGCTGGCGACTTAGATGTCCACGGCAATGGTGACCTCAACTTCCGACTGGGGAAGGACACCGTCCGCCTGGAGGCGCTGGTGAAGTTCCAGAACCTCACGGCACCCTTCTACTACCGCCATTTCCACAGCGAGGGCCTCTGGTGGGACAATTCGCTCAGCCGCGAGACGCACACACGCGTAGAAGGTCGCCTGACACTGGACCGCACACACACGAGCCTGCGCTTTGGCATGGAGAACATCTCCAACTACACGCATCTGGCAACGACACTGACACCTGTTTACGCCGATGACGGCACGTTCAAGAACTATGCCCACAACGTATCCGTCCGCCAGCAAAGCGGTAGCATACAGATCCTCAGCGCCAGCCTCCGCCAAGACCTGCATTTCGGTTTCTTCCACTGGGACAACGAGGTGACCTGGCAACACACCACGAACGGCGACGTACTGCCGTTGCCCGTCGTATCGGTATATACCAATCCCTACGTCGTCTTCCATATTGCCAAGGTCCTGCGCGTGGAAATCGGCGCTGACATGCGCTACTTCACCAGCTATTACGCCCCCGACTACTCACCGTTCATCGGGCAGTACGCCGTTCAGGACACCGAGCAGCCCCGTGTGAAGATCGGCAACTATCCCATCATCAACGCCTACGCCAACTTCGCCATCAAACGTGTGCGTGGCTACATCAACGTCACACACGTCAACGAGGGTAACGGCAACGCCTTCTGGGCTCCCCACTACCCCATCGACCCGCTGAGCATTCATTTCGGCGTGTCATGGAACTTCTACGATTGAAGAAGTCTTAGTTCTTCTATAGTAGAAGCCTCAGTTCTTTCTTTTCTGGAAATAGAAACCGCCGCAGAGGTTCACCGTGCCAAAGACATTCGTGAAGCGGATATCATTACGGCGGTAGTTGTAATTGTGTACGATGCCGAACAGGCCCGTGAACCATCGGCCTGTGTTATAAATAAGTCCCAAGCGACCCGTCACATTGAAATTGAGATTGCCGCGCTTGCGGAAAATATCGTCAATCTTCTCGCTGAAATAGCTGGGGTGATCCTCCCCTGAAGCATCCGTTCCTTCTGGTTCCTCGAACACGGCCGTCTGCGTACTGGCTCGTTTATAGCCGATGGCCGGCAAGAGGGAGATGCCTAAGCACCAACCGCGATGGAACACCCAGTTGTAAGCATAGCCGAAGGTGATGCTCGCATCGAAGTACTTCACCAATTCCAATGACGCATACTGGTTCTCGGTATTCAGTTCATTGAACATGGACTTCGGAAGCGCATCGTAATCAAAATGAATATCATGAAAAGTGAGGCTGGCCCCTAACTGCCAGGAACCTGCCGAGCGTCGCTGGATGGTGCTTTGGGAATAGATGGCCGGGTGCGAGAACTTACGATGGTTGAAGACGTAATAGATGTTCACTCCCATCATATTCGTGCGGATATAGTCATCAAACGTCTCGCCCTCATACGCTTTTCCCTCTTCTCCCAAGCCACTCACACTTTTCAGGTAGAAGTCGGAGCCTGTGCGACGCCAGATGAGATCCACGCCTATCACCGACGAATATAGGGAGAACTCTATCTTATCGCCACGCTTGTGGCGCGTCTTGCCCAGACTCGTGAGGTCATAGGTATATCCGAAGAAAAGCCAACGCCAACCGAAGTACGGCCCAATACGCAAATCAGGGTACTGAGCAAACGTGAGCTTTGCATCGTAATCCGAAGAGCTGACGACATAACGCTCGAAATTAGTCGTCATCTGCCCCATCGCCGTGAAGTTGTAATGAATAGGCTCCACATAGTTGGAGTCTATGTCGTTGAAGGCATCGACAGCGCGCTTGATAAAACGTCCGAAACCGCCCAGACGCTCCAAGAAGGTTTTCTTAACCTTCGGAGTCGCCAGCGGCTCCGCAGCAAGGCCACCGACAGCTGCCAATGCTGCCGGGTTGAGCGTGTCGGATGGAAGTGAGTCGAGCGCAAGAGTGTCACGGCGAAGGGTGTCAGATTGTTGCACGAGCGTGTCCAGCTCTACAGGCATCACCTGCTGAGCCATCGCACTCATGGCACTGACCACAACGCCATACAAGACATATCGCCGTAACCCTCTCATCTCACAGACGCTCTTTATATCACAACTTACCCAATATCTTATCCATCACCCAGTTCACAGAGGTGGCGCTGACGCTGTCCATACGACAGATGCTCTTATGCTGCAAGTGTTCCACCACCTGCTGTATCAACGGCATCTGGACATGGGGAGGGTTGGGAATCACCAGCTCCTGCACGCCCTGTTCTGTATGCAGATGAATCGGCTCATACGTAAATACCGAGAAACATATCTGCCCGCTGTCTCCTATAATCTGTATGCGGTCTGTGCGAGCAGAGTCGTGGGCGCAGAAGCACCATGTGCCGCTGCCGGGAAGCCCGTCGAGGAACTGGAACGAGGCGCTGACGGTGTCCTCGCTTTCGTAGAGACCGGCACGGTTCGTGCAGAAACCGCTGACACGCATGATCGGACCGAAGATCTCCTGCAACAGGTCCAACTGGTGTGGCGCCAGGTCGTAGAAATAGCCGCCGCCGGCAATATCACGCTGGACACGCCAGGGCAGCTGCTTGCGGTTGTAGTCCAGATCGCGCGGCGGCACGGCGAAGCGTATCTGCACGCCCACGACCTTACCGATCTGTCCCGACTCCACAATCTCCTTGACTTTCTGGAAGTATGGAAGATACCTGCGGTAGTAGGCCACAAAGCAGGGCACGCCCGTCTCACGCGACACACGGTTGACGCGGATGCATTCGTCATAGGTCGCTGCAAGCGGTTTCTCCACATACACGGGCTTTCCGCTCTTCATCGCCATAATGGCATACGTCACGTGCGACGATGGCGGTGTGGCGATATAGACGGCATTCACCTCGGGGTCGTCGAGCAACGCCTGCGCATCGGTGTACCAGCGCGGGATGTTGTGACGCTCGGCGTAGCTGCGGGCACGCTCCGCGTTGCGACTCATCACCGCTACAACAGAGGAACCCGGCACTAAACTGAATGCCGGGCCACTCTTTTTCTCAGTGACCTCACCGCATCCGATGAAGCCCCATCTGATTTGTCGTTCTGCCACGAGAACCTATTTATTAATTTATTTCTTGCCTGCCTTCCAGAAGTCTTCCTCAGCCTTCAGCTCAGCCTGCTGGCGGTCGTACTCAGCCTTCTGACGGGCATACTCGGCGTTGTGAGCCTCCACGGTCTGAATGCTGCTCTTCAGGCGCTGTGCCTGACCGGCAAGCGTGATGTCAGCAGCTGCTGCCTTGTCACAGAAAGCCTTGGCCTGGGCGTAGTTCTTCTCCTTCGTAGCGATATTGGCGCGCTGCATAAAGCACTTACCCTCGAGTTCGGGGTTGTACTGCACAGCCTTGTCCAGATAGTCGTAGGCGCTCTTGAAGTCACCACCCTTACGCATAGCGGCAGCCACACGCAGTGCGATGTTACCCTTCTGAGTATCGTCCTTGCAGAGGTCGATGGCATCGTTATAGTACTTCACGCTCTCAGCTGTCTTGCCATCCTTGTAGTACTTCTGTGCCGTACCGATAGCAGACTCGAAGGTCGGCTCAATGTTGTATGCGTATTCGGCAGCCTTGTAATAAACGGGCGTATCGTCGCAGTCGTTGGCGGCCATCAGCGTCAGGGCGCTCTTCAGATAAGCGAGGTTATCCTTGTTGGCCTCCACCTTCGGGGTGAAGATAGCGATGATCTGCTCGCGGTCAGCAGCCTTGGACTGGGCAAAGATACCTTCGATGTTGTTCAGCGGCTGGTCGTACTCGGCAACGATCTTCTGAGCCTTGTCGGGGTTGGGCTCGTCCTTGGCCATCTGCAGCATCTTCTCGCAGATCTCCTTGCTGTCCAAGTAGTCCTGCAGGAACTGCTCGCGGAAGCCGTTGTTGTCGGCCTGGTACTTAGCGAAGCTGATGCGGAAGAAGATGTCGAGCATATAGCCCTTCACCTCGCGGCCGCCCTGCTCTTCCAGCAGTTTGTTGGCCTTAGCAAAGTGCTCGTAGGCCTTGTCATTGGTGTAGCCCTGAGGATCTGCCTGCGGGCCATAGACGGCATAGCAGTAAGCCTGCGGATAGACCACATCACCTTCCGTAGCCTGCAGATGGGACTTGGCAAAGCTGTTCAAGCCCTTCAGGTTCTTCAGGCGCAGGTCGTAGAGGTTCATGAGCTCATCGAAGTAAGCCTTCTTCTTGGCGGCATCTGCTTCCTTGGTGATCAGGCTCTGGAGCATGAAGGAACCGTCGGTGTAGATACGGAGGTTGGCGAACGGAGCCTTCTCAAAGACAGGCTTCCAAGCCTCGTAAGCCTCCTCGAAATTATTCTGGTTGATAGCCATGTTGAACATGCTCAGATTCTGACGAGCATAGATACTATCCTGACCCGTTCCGATGCGGTCCTCCCAAGAGGTGCCTTCATACTGAGCCATTGCAGGAACACTTGCGACCATCAAACCGATGGCAATGAAAAGATTTTTCAGTTTCATAATTGTATTGTTGGTTGAACTTTTGACTTACTGTTTAGACATTGAGCTCCGATAAAGGTTTAAGCCCGATATAGCTGTATTGGAAATTCTTGCCCTTCACCGAGGGGAACTGGCTGCGCGGATCGATATCCTCGCGCGAGCGCAGGTAATCTACAATGCGGTTGTAGCAGTCCTGTGCACTATAGGCCTTCACGAGCGCCGAGAAGGTGGTGTCCTGATAGTCGTACTTACCCGTCTCGGGAATCACGATGACGCGCTTGAACCTCACCATGCCCTCGTACCATCCGGGGCACTCGTCCGTGAGGCGCTGACGGATCAGATCCTTGGGGCGCGCATAGGCCTCCTGCTCACGAGCGTCGTCGCCTTCGGCAGCGCCCTCGCCGCCCTTGCCGTTGGCCTTGAACTCGGCAAGCGTCTCTGCGGTGGTCTTGATTACAATGAAATACACGCGAGGACGAACCTTATATCTCTTCGGGAAGGGAATCGAGCCCTCCACATACTCGCGGAACTCGGCCTCAAACTGCGGGGTGTACTTAAAATCCTCAATAGAGCGGATGAAGTCCAAAGCTGCCTCAACGCTGGTCACCACGACTTCATCGTCAAAATAACGTATGTACAGATTCATGTCTATTTATATACCTATTTCTTTATAAGCGGGCGCAAAGGTACAAAAAAGTTGAGAGTTGAGAGGCTAAAGTTGAAAGTTTTTTCATTTTGCGCCATCTTTATTGCCCGAAGGCGAAAAAAAGTAAGCCTTTCCTTTGGCCATTCCACAGAAAAGCGCTACCTTTGCGCCCGATTTAGATGCCGACGGGGCTCAGTCAAGCGGCGCCACGAGGGCGCACGCCTCCCGGTGAAATCCGTTAAATACATTAATATCAAACATGTACGCAATCGTAGAGATTAACGGTCAGCAGTTCAAGGCCGAAGCAGGCAAGAAGCTCTTCGTGTACCACATCCAGGGTGCCGAGGCTCAGCAGACTGTTGAATTTGAGAGAGTGTTGTTGGTGGACAACGATGGCGCCATCACCGTGGGTGCTCCCGTGGTAGAAGGTGCTAAAGTGGTCTGCGAAGTCGTTTCACCCCTGGTTAAGGGCGACAAGGTGCTCGTCTTCCACAAGAAGCGCCGCAAGGGCTTCCGCAAGTTGAACGGTCACCGTCAGCAGTTCACAGAGTTGAACATCAAAGAAGTTATTGCTTAACCACTAAAACCCCTAAAAAACATGGCACATAAAAAAGGTGTAGGTAGTTCTAAGAACGGCCGCGAGTCCGCAGCACAAAGACTCGGTGTGAAGATTTTTGGTGGTCAGCAGTGCGTTGCTGGCAACGTCATCGTTCGCCAGCGTGGCACGCAGCACTATCCCGGCAAGAACGTCGGCATGGGCAGCGACCACACGCTTTATGCCCTCACTGATGGCATCGTCACCTTCAAGAAGGGACGTCTCGACCGCAGCACGGTATCCGTAGAGCCCGTTGCAGAGGCATAACGCAATTTCCAAGAACAACAGACTTCTCGTCCCTTCCTTCCTGACTGGAAGGGAGGGATATTTTCTTTCAAACATTCTGCTTTAACGTTCAACGCTAAAACGTTCATTGATTATATGTTAACTCTAAAGCTTATCAACGAAGAGACCGAGCGCGTGATCCGCGGTCTTGAGAAGAAACATTTCCAGGGCGCTGCCGAGGCCATCGCCGCCGTGCAGGCCACCGATAAGAAGCGCCGAGAGGCACAGCAGCAACTCGACAACCTGCTCGCCGAGAGCAAGAAGAAGGCCGCCGAGATTGGCGCACTCATGAAGCAGGGCCTCCGCGACCAGGCCGAGCAGGCCAAGGCCGCCGTCGCCGACCTCAAGGAGAAGGCCAAGGACCTCGAAGCCGCTATGGACGCTGCCCAGCACCAGCTCACCGAGCAGCTCTGCCAAATTCCTAACATTCCCTACGACGAAGTCCCCGAAGGCATCGCCGCAGAGGATAATGTGGTGGTAAAGAGTAATCTCAAGGAGTGCGATGGCACAGACACCGTTGGAAACTGGACCGTCAACCCTCAACTCTCAACGGACGTTGCTCCCCTGCCCCACTGGGAACTCGCCAAGAAATACAACCTCATCGACTTCGACCTGGGTGTGAAGATCACCGGTGCCGGCTTCCCCGTATATATCGGCAAGGGAGCCCAGCTGCAGCGCGCCCTCATCAACTTCTTCCTCGCCGAGGCCAACAAGGCTGGCTACACGGAGATCATGCCTCCCACGGTTGTCAACGCCGCCAGCGGCTACGGTACAGGCCAGTTGCCTGACAAAGAAGGACAGATGTACCACGCCGAGGTCGATGACTTCTACCTCATACCCACCGCCGAGGTGCCCGTGACGAATATCTACCGCGACGTCATCCTCGACGAGCGCGACCTCCCCATCAAGAACTGCGCCTACACCCAGTGCTTCCGTCGCGAAGCAGGCAGCTATGGCAAGGACGTGCGTGGTCTGAACCGTCTGCACGAGTTCTCCAAGATTGAGATCGTCCGCATCGACACCCCCGAACATTCCAAGGAGAGCCATAAGGAAATGCTCGCTCATGTCGAGGGACTGCTGCAGAAGCTGGAACTCCCCTATCGCATCCTGCGCCTCTGCGGCGGCGACCAGAGCTTCACCAGCGCCATCTGCTATGACTTCGAGGTCTATAGCGAGGCCCAGAAGCGCTGGCTCGAAGTCTCCAGCGTCAGCAACTTCGACACCTACCAGGCCAACCGCCTGAAGTGCCGCTACCGTCGCGCTGCCGACAAGAAGACCGAGCTCTGCCACACCCTCAACGGCTCCGCTCTCGCCCTTCCCCGCATCGTCGCAGCCCTCCTGGAGAACAACCAGACCGAGGCCGGCATCCGCATTCCCGCCGCCCTCCAGCCCTACACCGGCTTCGCCCTCATCGACTAATCCACACTTCCATCATCATTGCAAAGGCAGGCTTCTACAGGCCTGCCTTTTTGTTGTTCGGTCGCGATGGAACAACGAAAAGACCTAGGCCTTATGGACGGAAGATCTATATCTTATCGACGGAAGGACTAGACCTTATGGACGGAAGGACTAGGCCTTATGGCGTGTCCCATTAGTGGGACAAGGCGGAAGGACGCATCGTATTGCGGCAAGGGATTAGCGAGAAGGCAGCAAAATACACCTTATTTATTAAAAAAAGGGGAGAGATGGCACGCGTCTCGCTATTTTTTTGTAATTTTGCCGCGCATTTTAAAGAATCAAAAACATTCATATCAACACGAAAACACATGAACAAGATTGTTGCTAAGGAACAGTTTTCTGAGAAAGTATTCAAGCTGGTGGTCGAGGCTCCCTTGATTGCCAAGGCTCGTCGTGCCGGACACTTCGTCATCGTGCGCGTAGGCGAGAAGGGTGAGCGTATGCCGTTGACCATCGCCGATGCCGATGTGCAGGCTGGCACCATCACCCTCGTGGTGCAGAAGGTGGGCGTGAGCTCCACGAAGCTCTGCGACCTGAACGTGGGCGATGAGATTACCGACGTAGTAGGTCCCCTCGGCAAGGCTACACATATTGAGAACTTCGGCACCGTGGTGTGTGCCGGCGGTGGCGTAGGCGTAGCGCCTATGCTCCCCATCATCAAGGCCCTGAAGGCTGCCGGTAACCGCGTCATCAGCGTGCTGGCAGGTCGTTCGAAGGACTTGATCATTCTGGAGGACGAAGTCAGAAAGCACTCCGACGAAGTCATCATCATGACCGACGACGGCTCGTACGGCCAGAAGGGCGTGGTCACCGTGGGCATCGAGCAGGTGATCCAGCGCGAGACCGTGAATAAGGTGTTCGCCATCGGCCCGGCCATCATGATGAAGTTCTGCTGTCTGCTGACAAAGAAATACGGCATCTCGACCGACGTGTCGCTGAACACCATCATGGTGGACGGCACGGGTATGTGCGGTGCCTGCCGCATCACCGTTGGCGGCAAGACGAAGTTCGTATGCGTCGATGGCCCCGAGTTCGACGGCCACGAGGTAGATTTCGACGAGATGCTGTCAAGGATGACGGCGTTTAAGGGGGAAGAACAAGAGGCAATTCAGAAGACCCCCTCCTCACTCCCCCTCAAGGGGGAGAGTGGTCACTCTCAAGAAATGTCTTCCACTCAGAATCATTCTGCTCTCCCCCTTGAGGGGGAGCAGGGAGGGGGGCTGACCGACCGCAACGCTCCATGGCGTGAAGAGCTCCGTAAGAGCATGAAGGCGAAGGAGCGTACGCAGATTGAGCGCGTGAAGATGCCGGAGCTCGATCCCGTCTATCGTGCCACGACCCGCACCGAGGAGGTCAACCAAGGCCTCACGCTGGAGCAGGCTCAGCTGGAAGCCAAGCGCTGCCTCGACTGCGCCAAACCCACGTGTATGGAAGGCTGCCCCGTGAACATTCAGATTCCCTCGTTCATCAAGAACATCGAGCGTGGCAACATCCTGGGCGCTGCTAAGGTGCTGAAGCAGACCTCCGCCCTCCCCGCTGTCTGTGGTCGTGTATGCCCGCAGGAGAAGCAATGCGAGAGCAAGTGCATCCACCTGAAGATGAACGAGCCCGCTGTGGCCATCGGCTATCTGGAGCGCTTCGCTGCCGACTACGAGCGTGAGAGCGGCAATATGTCTATTCCCGAGTGTGCCCCCGCCAACGGCAAGAAGATTGCCGTCGTGGGTTCCGGTCCTTCAGGCCTGAGCTTCGCTGGCGATATGGCCAAGCTGGGCTATGAGGTCACCGTCTTCGAGGCCTTGCACGAGATTGGCGGTGTGCTGAAGTACGGTATCCCCGAGTTCCGTCTGCCCAACGCCATCGTAGATGTGGAGATCCAGAACCTGGAGAAGATGGGCGTGAAGTTCATCAAGGACTGCATCATCGGTAAGACCATCACCGTCGAGGAGCTGAAGGAGCAGGGCTTCAATGGCATCTTCGTAGGCTCCGGCGCCGGTCTGCCCAACTTCATGAACATCCCCGGCGAGAACCTCAAGGGCATTATGTCCTCCAATGAATACCTCACCCGTGTGAACCTGATGGACGCTTCCAACCCTGAGACCGATACGCCTATCCATCGTGCCAAGAGCGTGATGGTGGTCGGTGGCGGTAACACCGCTATGGACTCCTGCCGCACGGCTAAGCGTCTGGGTGCTGAGCGCGTGTTCATCGCCTACCGTCGCAGCGAGGCTGAGATGCCTGCTCGTCTGGAAGAGGTGAAGCACGCCAAGGAGGAAGGCATTGAGTTCCTGACCCTGCACAACCCCATCGAATACCTGGCCGACGAGCAGGGCAATGTCCGCGCTGTCGTGTTGCAGAAGATGGAGCTGGGCGAGCCCGATGCCAGCGGTCGTCGCAGTCCGCAGCCCATCCCCGGTGCCACGGAGACCATCGACATCGACCAGGCCATCGTGGCCGTCGGTGTCAGCCCGAACCCCATCGTGCCCACGAGCATTGAGGGCCTTGAGCTGGGTCGCAAGAACACCATCGTGGTCAACGACGGCATGCAGACGAACATCCCCACGATTTTCGCCGGCGGCGACATCGTTCGCGGTGGTGCTACGGTAATCCTCGCCATGGGTGACGGCCGTCGCGCAGCAGCTGCAATGCACGAGTATCTGAACAATTGAAAAATTGAAAGATTGAAATATTGAAAAATTGAGAATGATAAATAATAGATAACGAATAATAGATGAGAACTGATCACATGATGGAACAAAAGACTTTTAATCACGGCCAGCGTTCTACCGCAAGGCTATTGTTTATTGTTTGTTATTTGTTATTTATCATATCTGTGTTGCCCGCAGCGGCACAGAAGAAGCGCACGCCCGCCGTGCCCGTGAAGGAACAGGCACAGGCGGCCATCGCCGTCTATGACTTCGAGCGCGCCGAAAGCCTCCTCACCGCGGAGATCACCGCGCTGAAGAAGCGTCGCAAGCCCACAGGCGACCTGGAAGCCATGCTGGAGCGCGCCCGCCAAGGAGCCCTGAAGCTGCACGCCACAGAGCGCATCACCATCATCGACAGCCTTGTATGCCCCAAGAGCCTCATGCTGAGAAATATACACCTCAGCCAAGAAAGTGGCCGCATCGACAGCTACGCCTCCACCTACCACACCCGTGACAAGAGCGGCGCCACCATCTACGAGAACGAGTTCGCCAACAAGCGCTACCTCGCCATGGTTACGGTTCCCGAAGGTGATACGGTTCCCGAAGGTTCTCCTGAGGGTTCTGAGGGCACTGAGGGTCCCCTCCGCCTGGCCGTCACCGACAAGCTCGGCGACAACTGGTCCGCCCCCGTGCCCCTGACCGGCCTCATTGATGAGGAAGACCTGGAGGACGCCCCCGGCTATGCCGAGAACTACCCCTTCCTGCTCGCTGACGGCATCACGCTCTATTACGCCGCCACAAGCCCCGAGTCGCTCGGCGGCTATGATATCTTCGTCACGCGTTCCGACGGCGAGGACGGTAGCTTCCTGAAGCCCGAGAACATCGGCTACCCCTACAACTCGCCCGCCAACGACTATCTGCTGGCCATCGACGATTTCAACCAGCTGGGGTGGTTCGTCAGCGACCGCAACCAGCCCGCCGACAGCGTGTGTATCTACATTTTCATTCCCAACGAAACGCGCCAGATGTACGGCGACGAGCTCACCAGCGCACAGCTGCGTGCCCGTGCCCGCATCGCCAGCATCCGTGACACATGGGACATCGCAGACAAAGAGACCATCGCCACCGCCCGCAAGCGGCTGGCAGCCCTGCAACAGGGCCTCAACGGCGGCAGCACGATGACAGCCGTTCCCGACTTCATCTTCCCCATCGACGACCAGCGCACCTACACGCGCATCACGGATTTCAAGTCCCCCGTGGCCCGCGAGAAGATGAAGCAATGGGTGCAGCTCGACAAGAACGTCACCACCGATGCCACGATGCTCCAGCGCCTGCGCGACAACTACACCAACGCGAAGAGCAGCGAGCGCCAGCAGATGGCGACAACCATCCTGCAGCTCGAAAAGACCCACTACCCGCAGTTGCAGGAGCTGCAGCAGCTGGCAAAAGAGATACGCAATATCGAAATCAATCATAAATAGCTATGAAAAAAACTCGTTGGTTGAATTAAAATAATGCATATTTAACTTGCCCGATAGGCCTATGAT
>CAMKTN010000050.1 GCA_946415705.1 uncultured Prevotellaceae bacterium | reverse complement strand
GTCGGGGCGACCCGACTCGAACGGGCGACCACCTGGTCCCAAACCAGGTGCGCTACCAACTGCGCTACGCCCCGAAAAGCGGGTGCAAAGATACATAAAAAGTTTAAAGTTGATGGTTTAAAGTTGAAAGATTTTGCATTTCGGGTTGTATTTTTGTGCTTTTCCAGTCTTTTTTCTCGTGTCACCTCCTCATTTTTCACGTTTCATGCTTCCATTATTCACTTTTTATGTACCTTTGCGGGCGTTTATGGAAATCCCATCCCTATATCTGGAGCGTGCCGTGAGTCAGTTTGCGGGACTGCCGGGCATCGGACGTAAGACGGCGATGCGCTTGGTGCTGCATCTGCTCAAGCGCGAGCGCACAGATGTCGATGCCTTTGCCGACAGCCTCAAGGCGCTGATGGCCAACGTGCACTACTGCCGCATCTGCCATAATATCTGCGACGGCGACGTCTGCGGCATCTGCGCCACGCCCAGCCGCGACCACAGCACCGTGTGTGTTGTGGAGAGCATTCAGGATGTGATGGCCATTGAGGCCACACAGCAGTTCAGCGGCGTCTATCATGTGCTGGGAGGTGTCATCTCCCCCATGGACGGCATCGGGCCGCAGGACTTGGAGATTACCTCGCTGGTGGAGCGCGTCGCCAAAGGGGACATCAAGGAGGTTATCCTGGCCCTCAGCCCCACGATGGAAGGCGACACCACGGATTTCTATATCTACCGCAAGCTGGCGGACTACAAGGTCACCATCACCACCATCGCACGCGGCGTGGCACAGAACGACCTGCTGCATTACACCGATGAGGTGACGCTCGGCCGCAGCATCTTAGACCGTAAACCCTTTATCCTCAAATGAAGAAAATCATAACTGCACTCAGATGCGTCTATGCCACGCAACTTCTTGTGGCTGCCCTCATCCTGCTCGTCTATGAAGCTGGCTGGCTGTCACCCGGGCTGCTGGCCGGCAATGCCACGACGTCGTATTGGATGAGCATGGTCGGCGTGGTCGTGACGCTGTTGTGCATCCTGCTGGGATTGAAGCTGATGAACTTCAAGCGCGTGAAGGCCATGATCCATGCCGACGAACAGGACTATTTCGTTCTGTCGCTGGTCCGCATCCAACTGCTAGGCCTGCCGCTCCTGTATAACACCTTCGCTTATTATCTGCTGGGCTGCGAGCCCACCTGCGGCTATTTGGCGCTGATGTGCGTCGTGGCATTCTTCTTCATCTGGCCCTCCGAGGACAAGATGCTGTATGAACGCGCCATTGACGAACCCAAACATGAGGAAACACCCAAGAACTGAAAACTGATGAAGCTGTCCGTCGTCATCGTCAACTACAACGTCAAGCACTTCCTCTGGCAGTGCCTAGACTCCGTGCGTCGCGCCTCCAAAGGACTCAATGTGGAGGTGTGGGTCGTCGATAACGCCTCTACGGACAAGTCCATCGACTATGTGCGCGTTGACTTCCCCGACGTTCACTATATCGAGAACACGGAGAACGTGGGCTTCGCCCGCGCCAACAACCAGGCCATCCGACAGGCCACCGGCGATCTGGTGCTTCTCCTTAACCCCGACACGTTCGTGGCTGAGGACACCCTCGCCCATTGCATACATTTCTTTGAAGAGCACGAGCGCGCCGGTGCCGTAGGCATTCATATGGTGAACCACGACGGTTCCTTTGCACGCGAGTCGCGACGAGGGCTCCCCACCCCAGCCACCTCCTTTTATAAGGTCGTAGGTCTCGGGCGCCTCTTCCCCACACATCGTCGCTTCGCCAAATACTATATGGGCCATCTGCCCGAGTTCGCCGACGGACAAATTGAGGCGCTCTCGGGGGCTTTCATGATGCTGCGGCGCAAGGCGCTGGAGGAGGTGGGATTGCTCGACGAGACCTATTTCATGTATGGCGAGGACATCGACCTCAGCTACCGCATCGGGCGTGCCGGTTGGGAACGATGGTACACGCCCAAGCTGATGCTGCACTACAAGGGCGAGAGCACCCAGCAGACGAGCTTCCGCTACGTCTATAACTTCTACCACGCGATGCTCATCTTCTTCCGCAAGCATTTTGCGCGTCGCTACTGGTTTGCGTGGCTTTTCGTGGAGATGGCCGTGCTCGCCATGGGCATTCTCAGCATGGCCCGCAAATGGATGGAGCGCGGCTGGCGCTGGCTGAAGAAGGTCACAGGCATCAACCGCCTGCAACAAATGCGCCCCGGCAGCCCGGAGACCCTCCTCTTCATCGGCTCCAATGAGGCATGGGAGCAGGTGCAGGCCATCTGCAGTCGCGAGGGACTCGCTGCCACGCGTGCCGACGATATACCCTCAGACCCCATGACGCCCAACTACCTCTATATCGTCTTTGAGGTGACCACCTACGGCCACCCCTATCAGAATATGCTGTGGCAGATGGTGGCCGCACACCGCAAGGGCATCCGCAGCCACCTCGGCACCTACAACCAGCAAACCCACACGCTCATCCTGCCCAATGACATCTACTGCTGACATACGGCTGCGCGCATTGGAGCCCGAGGATCTGGAGCTCATGTACCGCATTGAGAACGACAGCCGCTTCTGGCGCCATGGCAGCACGACGGTGCCCTACTCCCGCTATGCCCTGCGCGAGTATATCGCCAACAGCAGAGGCGACATCTTTGTCGATGGGCAGGTGCGGCTCGTCATCGAACGCGTCGCCACAGAGAACCACCACACCAAGGCCACGCCCATCGGCTTCGCAGACCTCGTGAACTTCGACCCCATTCATCTGCGGGCTGAGATAGGTTTGCTGATTCTACCTGAACACCAAGGGAAACACTATGGACGCCCCGTGGTGGAAGCGCTCTGCGCCTATGCAAGGCAGCTGCACCTCCACCAGATCTTCGCCATCATCGCCACTACAAACGAGCCAGCCCTGCAACTTTTCTCGCATGCTGGCTTTCAAGCCTCGGCGAAGTTGCAGGACTGGCTTCGGTTAGACGACGGCTTTGTAGATGCTGTCGTCTGGCAACAGCTTTTATCTTCCACGCCCGCCACCGCGTGAGCTACCGCTGTGGGAACCGCCTCCGTGGGAACCGCCACCGAAGGAGCCACCACGTGAGCCGCCGCTATGCGAACCTCCGCTGAAGGAGCCGCTGCGCGTGTGGCTGCCACCGCCGAAGCTGCTGGGACGCGAACCGCCGTAGCTCGAAGAGGACGAGTGGCCTACGGAAGAGTGACTAGTGGAAGAGTGACTTACCGATGAGCGACCTGCGGAAGAGTGGCCTACGGAAGAATGGCTGCTGTGACCTACCGTGGAGCGAGTGGAGCTGGGATGACCGTAGCTGCTGCTGCCGTGCGAACGGGAATCGTGGTTCGAAGGACGACCGCTCATGTGGGAACCGCCACCTCTGTTCGTGGTATGATAGCTGCCGCCGGGGCGATGGCTGGGATGGTTGCCGCCGTGGTGTACGCTGCCGTGATGGCCGATGGGGCCACGGTCATGACCGCGGAAGCCGCCGCTCCAATGCGGGCGACGAGAAACATAGAAGCCTGCGTGGTGATGGTAACGCCCGTGGCCGCCACGATAGCTGTAGAACACCGACGGGTGGTTGTAATAGTAATGACCCACGCGATAGTAGCGATACACGGGCAGGTACCAAGCGCCACTCAGCCACGTCAGCGGACGGAAGAAATAATCAGCCGCCATGAACAGCGAATACTGCCAGTCGTAGAGAATGTGGCGCAGGTCGGCGTTGCGATACGTGAGATAGTCGCCATAAAGATCGCGCTCGTCGCGTACACTCAGGAGGTAGTCGAGGTTGATCTCATAGGCATCGTTGTACTGCTGGTCGTTGAGGTTCAGCTCATACGCCATCTTATCTGTCAGGAAGCGGGCCTCCTCGCGAGCCTGCTCGTAGGACATTGCATTCACGGGAAGAAGAGCGCCGAGGCTCATCACGAGGGAAAGAATCATCTTTTTCATATCTGTATAATTTTAGGGTTTCTTTTTGTTTTCTGCTGCAAAGGTACGGCCTTTTACACAGCCCACAAAAGGAAAAAACCTAAACCGAAGAGGATTTTCCCTATCCCTGCGTTATGGGATGAAATTGGCGAGGGGACGGAGGCGGTCGCCTTCGTCGTCCATGAGGAAGTAATGGGGAATACGGATGAAGTGGCCGTCGTGGTCCACATGACTATGCAGTACGAGGAGCAGGCGCCCGCGCCAGTCGTGGAAGAGCATCCCATGGCCGTAGTTCGGCGGCGTGATGGGTTTCGGCTCCTGCACCCAGGGGCCGTCGAGGGTGCCGCTCTTGCTGTAGGCCACACCCATCGTGTAGTCACCGCCTACCCAGCTGGTCCACAGACAGCCGAGGCGCCCGCTCTCTGTGCGGAACAGCCAGGGGCCGTCGGTGACGCGATTGGGCCAGGTGCCATCAGCGCGCTGCTGGCGCAATGGGGAACTGGGTTGCACATCACCGGCCTCGGTGCTCCAAGGGCTGTCGCTGGCACGGAACATGACGTGGCTCCACCCTATCGTGCCGCTAAGGTCATCGGTGAGGCGAATCTTCTCCACGGTGCCGTCGCCGTTCTGCAACCATTCATGGCAATAGACCATGTAGGGGTGGCCGTCGGTGTCGATCCACAAGGTGGCATCGAGCGTGGGCTTGAAGGCGGGCAGATAGACAGGGTCCTTCATGGGGCGATACGGCCCGTCGGGGCGGTCGCTGACGAGAATGTGGCAGGCGCGACGCGGAATGGGCCGGCCGGCAACGGTATCGATGTGGAGGTCGTTGTTGGTGAAGGTGGCGAAGTAGTAGTATTTGCCGCGATAGTGGTGCAGCTCAGCCGCCCAGACCTCGGGATGAGGTCCCATCCATGAGGCGGTATCGACTTCGATGACGTTGCGGGGGCCGTCCCATGTCTGCAGGTTCTTGGAGGTCCACAGCAGTCCGCCCGTGCCTGTCATATAATAGGTATGGGTGGCGGAGTCGGCGAGGATGAAGGGGTCGCTGAGGCGAATGCTGTCCGTAGGCACGCCCTCACGATAAGGCGGCACGTGACGCTGCGCCGCAACGGGCACGGAAACGATCAATAATAGGATAAAGGATAAAGGACGAAGCATGGGCGGGTTTATGGTTTATGGTTTATGGTTGAAGGTTCAAAAGTTCAAGGGTTCAAGGGTTCAAAAGTTCAAGGGTTCAAGAAGTTCAAGGGTTCAAGGACTAATCTTTAATCTCTAATCTTTAATCTTTAATCTTTCCTCCTAAAGAGGAATCGTATCTTCTTCCCCGCAACGAGGAGGGTGACAGCACCAAGGATGAGGACGATGCCGATGCAGATGCGAACGGTCAGCGTCTCACCAAAGACGAGTACACCGATGACGAGGGCCGTAATGGGCTCCAAGGCACCGAGAATGGCAGCCGAGGTAGAACCGATATAGTGGATGCTCAGGTTCATGGTCACCAGCGAGATAATCGTCGGGAACAGTGCCAGACATACGAGGTTCACCCACAGCCATGGGTTATGGGGCGTCTGCAGGGCGAAGGAGAAGGAGGCGGCGTCGAGGTCGATGCCCGTGAGGCGGATGACATAGAGGCTGGAGCCGAAGACGAGGGCCCAGAAGGTCAGCGTCGTAGATTCCATCTTCTTCAGCACGGAACGGTTCACGCCCACAATATATACCGCGTAGCTGAGCGACGACAGCAGCACCAGCACCACGCCAATGGTCGATAGCGGCGCATCGGGTTTGCCGCGATAGAGCAAGGCGATGCCCACGGAGGCCATTGCGATGCAGACCCATGTCAGGATGCTGGCCCTCTCATGGAAGACGAGCCACATGATCAGCGCCACGAGCAGCGGGTAGGCAAAGAGTATCGTGGAGGCGATGCCGGCGTCCATATACTGATAGCTGAGGAACAGCAGCAGCGACGAGGCGCTGAAGACGAGGCCCATGAGCGCCAGCGACAGCAGCTCGCGACGCCGCAGCCGGAAGCTCTTGCCCTGCACCAGCATCAGCGCTCCCATCATCACGATGGCGAAGGCATAGCGGTAGAAAAGCATGGAGTCGGCTGTCATGCCGTCGGCATACAGCGGCAGCGCAAACAGCGGATTCAAGCCGTAGCTGGCAGCGGCGATGCTGCCGAGGGTGACACCTTTTACTTTTATATTCATTCTCTTGCGGTGTAGAAATCAATGAGACGGCGAATGGCACGCTGACAGACGGGGCAGAACTCCTTCACCTCGTTGACTTTCATACGACACTCCTGTGTGGGACGATAGACGCCCTTGCTCTGGTAGCCGCCACCTTCATAGACGCCCACCTTTGTGGTGACGTCCTGACCATCGGGGACGGTAGGAATCGCTGTGCCCTCGGGCAGCATATCCTGCCACTTGCTGCCGAAATCCACGAGCGTCGTGAGATTGGGTTCCCAAGGCTCTGTGTCAGCAGGGTACCAGGTCTCGTACATGTCATCGTAGAAATACTCGTCGCCGAGGCCGCCAAAGCTATGCCCGAACTCGTGGACGATGACCTCCAGCTTCGAGCGAGGGCTCTTGGCCGAGGCGATGGTGTAGCTGTTGAAGATGCCACCGCCGCCGTACTGCGTGGTGTTCGCCAGGATGATGAAATGCTCGAAGGGGATGCCCGTGCAGATATCGTAGAGGCGGTTGACGCTGGGGATGGTCATATAGCGGTCGGTGTAGAAGGTGTCGTAGTGAGCACCGAGGGCGGTGTCGAACCACACGCCCTTGCGGGGAATGGAGACGCCGTTCTGCACGGAACGCGGCATCACGGCCACGAAATTGAACTTCTGTATCTGCGAGCGATAAGGCTCGTGGCTCATCAGCGCCAGCATCGTCGTGTCGCACATCGCCAGGAAATCGGGCATCTGCTCCTCGTTGAAGCCTTCGGCTACGATGGCGATGTCAATGCACTCGCGCGAGTCGCCGCCCTTCCAGATATAACGCCACGGCGTCTGCAAATCCATCGAGCGGTCGCGGATGAGGATGTCCTTCGGATCCACGACGTGCCGCAGCTCCGAGGTGACGCGGTTGTGGGTGTCCGTGAGCGTGCAGACAACTTCTACAGGGCGCTGGGGATGCGGGATGAGGAAACTGTTGTCGAAGCTGCGTTCCAGGCGCGTAGCCTCCTCAGTGTTCTGCCACTCCTGGAAGAGCGAGGAGAAGGAGTGCTGATAGACGGTGTCCTTCGTGGCCGCGTCCAGCACCACTAACTGCCCGTTGCCGCGCAGGAGCTGCTCGCCGAGATGATGGCGACGCCCATACCAGCCGTTGGTCTTTGACAAAGCCTTCAAGGCGATATGCTGTGTCTGCTTGGTACCAGAGAACATGTAGTCGATGCGCAGCGTGGAATCCGTGAAGACCTCATTGAAATAGACCTTCCGCGCCGCAGCAGGTGACGACCAGAAGCCGCAGAACAGGGAGAGAAGAGCGAGACAATACTTTTTCATGGTCTATTTATTTTATTCTCATTCGGCCGTGCGCATTCGTCTTGTCAAAAAGGACTGGGGCGATATAGCAACTGAAATCGGCATCCATATCTACTGTATAACTACCACTGGTACAGTTCTCCGGCACTTTGAACGTGACTGTCGGAGCCTGCTTGTCGTAGCCGTCGTAGTTCGTGTGGATCTCAATCACCTTATCAATCCTATCGCCCGTCTCTTCATCGGTGTCCAAACCGCGGATTTTCCAAGTGTAAGTGGTACCTGCAATACCATTCCCTTTCCGGGTTTGGGTGAAAGTGAGTGTCACTTCCTCACCGGCCTTCGCAGGGTTCGGCTCTTGCTCGAGTTCACCGAACACGGGACACACATATTCATCTTTCTCCTCAGCACAAGAGAAGAGCACCACGGCAGCAAACGCCAATGGCAGTGCCAATAAAATCAGAAGTTTATTCTTCATATCTTAAATATTTTATTTAACATTTAAAAAGTTCAAGAGTTCAAAAGTTCAAGATTGATTCATATTTTTCATTCTTTCTCTTTTCATTTTTCACTTCAAAATGTTTTGAGCGCTTGATAGAGTCGTTGCACGGGCAGGCCCACGACATTGAAGAAGGAGCCTTCGATGCGCTCCACGCCCACATAACCTATCCACTCCTGCACGCCGTAGGCACCGGCTTTGTCCAGCGGACGGTAGTGCTCTACGTAGTAGTTGATCTCGTCGTCGGTAAGCGGACAGAAGGTGACATCCGACTGACACGAGAACGCCACCTGTTTCTCGGTGGTCGTCAGGGCGACGCCCGTGAACACTTGATGTGTCTTTCCCGACAGCGCGCGCAGCATACGGCGAGCGTCGGCTTCGTCCTTGGGCTTCTCCAGCACCTGCCCGTCGAGCCACACGATGGTGTCGGCCGTGATGAGCAGTTCGTCGGCCTGCAAGCTTGCGCGATAGGCCTCCGCCTTTTTCCGGCAGATATATAGCGGTATGTCGCCGCCCTGCAGCTCCTGCGGATGGCTCTCGTCGATGCCTTGCAGCACGCGCACCTCGAAGTCGAGCCCCAGCCCGCCCAGCAGCTCCTTTCGCCGCGGCGAGTTGCTGGCCAGAATCAGCTTATATTTAGAAAATCCTTTCATCCTTAATCCCTAATCCATAATCCTTAATCGATAAACGATAACCGATAACCGTTAAACGAAAAAAGAACCATAATCCATAAACCCTCAACCATAAACCATCTACCAGCCGAAGGCTTTTCTGTCCGCCATCCACTTTCCCTGTGCCTTCAGCACCTGCTCCACCACATCTCGTCCGCAGCCGTAGCCGCCTTTCAGATGGCTGACATACACGGAGATTGCCTTGATTTCGGGGCAGGCATCGGCAGGGCATACGGGGCAGCCCACGCGTGTCATGATCTCGTAGTCGGGAATATCGTCGCCCATATAGAGCACCTCCTCGTCCTTCAGGTCGTACTTGGCCTTCAGCAGCTCGTAGGTCTCCATCTTCACGGAACAGCTGAGGAAGATGTCCTCGATGCCTAAGAGCTCGTAGCGCCGACGGATGGCCTCGGGGCGGGCACCCGTGATGATGGCGATATGCAGGCCGCTCATCTGCGCCAGGCGCAGGGCGTAGCCGTCCTTGATATTTACTGTACGCACAGGTTCGCCGTCGGGTCCCTGTGAAATCGTCTCAGCACTCAGCACACCGTCGATATCGAACAGCAGCGCACGTATTTTCTTTAAGTCGTAGTTGATCATATATTCCGAGTATTTCCGTTCATTTCCGTGTATTTCCGTGATTAGCGATCCCTTCCGACATCAACGTGTAGAGCCGTTGCAGGTCGGGCTGGTTGGCCAGCATCGCGCGCTGGAGTCCCATGACATTTTCGTCGCGCCGCACGGCAGGTCCCGTCTGCGCCTCGCGCGGCGAGAGGTCGTGCAGCTTGGCCACGGTCTCCTCCACGAGCGGCAGCATCACGGAGAAGTCGAGGCCGGCGTCGTGAAGCAGTTCATCAGAAATCGCGAAGCAATGGTTGGCGAAGTTACAGGCGAAGACAGCCGCCAGATGCAGCTTGCGCCGCAGCGCCGACGTGGAGCGATGCACGCGCTCGCCATTACCCGTGAGCGCCGTCGCCAGGGCCGTCAGGCATTGTGCGTCAGCCTCCTGTGCCGCCTCGATGAAGAAATGCACAGTGCTGAAATCCACGGCGCGCTCCTTGGAGAACGTCTGCATCGGATAGAACACCCCTCCGCGCTTATGCCCGGCATCCGCGAACAGCGACAGCGGCAGCGAGCCGGCGGTGTGTGCCATCAGCGCCTGTTCGCGCCCCTGATGCAGAGCGGCCACCGCATCGGGCAGCGCCGCATCTGTGACCGCCAGCAGATAGAGGTCGGCCTCGCGCGTGACAGCGTCGTAGCTGCCCCACACGGCCTTGCAGCCCATGCGCGCAGCCAACGCCTCGGCAGCGGTGCGGCTCTTGCTCCACACCTCCACCACGTCCTCTCCGCACGCCTGCAACGCCGGTGCCACATTCGTGGCCACCCTCCCCGCTCCTATGATCGCAATCCGCATAGTCCTAATTTTCAATTTTCAATTCTCAATTCTCAATTTTCAATTAGAACCGATCCACATGCACCTTCTCCCACAGCAGCCGCTCCTCGTTGAAGGGCTTGCGCTCCATGCCTTTATGGCCTACGGCCACCATCGCCAGCACCTGCAGCGGCTCAGGGATGTTCAGCAACTCGCGCACGAGCGTGTCCGAGGGCGTGCCATCGGGCGCGTAGCGTTCGCGCACCTGTACCCAGCAGGCGCCGAGGCCCAGGTCTTCAGCCTGATACAGCAGTATCGTCGTGGCCACGCTGGCATCCTCGATCCACACGTCGCTCTCGGCGGGGTCACCCACCACGACGATGGCCAGCGGAGCCCCTTCGAGCCAGTCAGACCCTACGGTCTTCACCTGCGACAGCGCCTTCAGCATCGCCTTGTCATCGACAACGACGAAATGCCAGGCGTGCTTGCCCTTGCTCGACGGCGCCATCAGCGCGCTCTTCAACAGCGTCTCCACCTCAGCGGCCGTCAACGCCTCGTCCGTGAACTTACGCATCGAACGGCGCTGTTTCACCAGTTCAGAGAAGTTTTCCATAATCGATAGAATGATAAATGCTACATTTCGAGCGCAAAGGTACAGATAAAAATGAAAAATGAAAAATGAATGAGTGAAAATGAACGAGTGAAAAAAGAAAAATGAACTATTTCAAGCAAAAACTTTCCACTTTCAACCCTCCACTTTAAACTTTTCCTTACCTTTGCACACATGGAAACCAAGAACCCCGAGTTAGAGCTGGCGCGCAACTACGCCCTCTACACCCATCGCAATATCTTCCTCACGGGTAAGGCCGGCACCGGCAAGACCACATTCCTGCGGCGCCTGCAGCAGGAGCATGGCAAACGCACGATTGTCGTGGCCCCCACGGGCGTGGCTGCCATCAATGCCGGCGGCGTCACCATCCACTCGTTCTTCCAGCTGGCCCCCGGCCTCTTCCTGCCGGGGAAGATGGTGGCAGGGCGCG
Source organism: uncultured Prevotellaceae bacterium (assembly GCA_946415705.1). Taxonomy (GTDB): domain Bacteria; phylum Bacteroidota; class Bacteroidia; order Bacteroidales; family Bacteroidaceae; genus Physcousia. The sequence goes on along the minus strand of CAMKTN010000050.1, from coordinate 3,577 downwards.
ACCCGAAGAGCCGCTTCTCGTTCTCCAAGCAGAAAATCAACATCCTGCGCTCGCTGGACCTGCTCATCATCGATGAGATCTCGATGGTTCGCGCGGACCTGCTCGACGCCATCGACGATGTCCTGCGGCGCTACCAGCGGCGGGACAAGCCCTTCGGCGGTGTGCAGCTCCTGCTCATCGGCGACCTGCAGCAGTTGGCACCCGTGGCCACCGAGAGCGAATGGCCGCTGCTGCAGGAGTTCTACCAGACACCCTATTTCTTCTCCTCGCAGGCCCTGCAGCAGACCGACTTCGTGTATATCGAGCTGCGGCAGGTCTATCGCCAGCAGGACGCCAGCTTCGTCAGCATCCTCAATGCCGTGCGCGACAACCGCCTCACCACCAGCGTGATGCAAGCCCTCAACGCGCGCTACCAGCCCCACTTCCGCCCTGCCGATGGCGAGGACTGGATCACCCTCACGACCCACAACCACCAGGCTGCCTTCATCAACAACCAGCGCATGGGCGAGCTGACCAGCGCCCCCGTGACCTTCACGGCCAAGGTCACCGGCGAGTTCCCCGAGAGCTCCTACCCCACCGACGCCGAGCTCACGCTGAAGGTGGGCGCACAGGTGATGTTCTGCAAGAACGACCCCAGCAGCGCCAAGGCCTTCTACAACGGCCGCATCGGTCGCGTCACCGCCATCGACGGCGAACAGGTCAGCGTTCTTTGCGGCAAACAGCTCATCCATGTGGGCCCGCTGGCGTGGACCAACACGAAATACGTCACCGACTCCGCCACCGGCACCATCAGCGAGGAGACCGTAGGCACCTTCGCGCAGATACCCCTGCGCACAGCCTGGGCCATCACCATCCACAAGAGCCAGGGCCTCACCTTCGACCGCGCCATCATCAACGCCGGGCGCGCTTTCTCCCACGGGCAGGTCTATGTCGCCCTCTCCCGCTGCCGCACCCTCGAAGGACTCGTCCTCGCCACCCCCATCACCGCCGACCTCATCACCACCGACCCCGATGTGGTGGAGTTCAACAGCTACGCCACCGAGCGCACACCCTCCGCAGAGACCTTCCTGCGCGACCGCCGCAGCTTCATCGAGGACATCCTCTGCGACATCTTCGACTTCAGCGCCCTCTCCATGCGCCTGCGCTACTTCGCGCGCCTCGCCTCGGAGCACCTGTCAAGCCTCTATCCGCAATACGCCAGCCTCGCCGCCGAGACCGCCACGCAGGTTGATGTCCAGCTGACCGCCGTGGGCGTCAAGTTCCAGCAACAGATACACCAGCTCATCCCCCTCGCCGCCAGCTACGACGACAACCCCACCCTGCAGACGCGCGTCCAGAAAGCCATGAGCTACTACGCTGCCGCCACCGCCCGCACCCTCGGCGAGCTCCTCGATAAGGAGCTGCCCGAAATCGATAACGCGCGCGTGCGCGAAATGATAAATAATGAGTACCTGCTCCTGCGCACCGACTTCGATGAGAAGATGGCCATCTACATTGCCTGCATGAACACCTTCTCCCTCAACGCCTACTGGGATGCCAAGGCGCGCGCCGCCATGACCGAGGACACCACCAAGAAAACCCGCAAACGCACCAAGAAGGCCATCGCCGACGCCCTTGCCGACAAGCTCGCCTCCGGCAAATCCCCCTCAGCTGGCAAGGCTTCCTCCTCCGGCAGCTCCGCCTCTGACGATGTGTCCAGCTCCCCCCTCTATCGCAGTCTGCTCGACTGGCGCCGCCAGCAAGCCCGCGAGCGTCACCTACCACCCCATTACATCCTGACGCTCAAAGCCCTCCTCGCCATCGCCGAGTACCGCCCCACAGACATCGATGCCCTCCTCACCCTCCCCGGCATCGGCCCCAAGACCGCTTCCGAGTACGCCGCCGACCTCCTCTCCCTCGTCCGCCAACACACATGATACAACGAATGAAAATAAACCCTTAAGCCTTTCGACCAAAACCCTTAATGGTTATGCCCCGAAGACCTAGGTCTTCTAACTGGACCACCTTGGTGATCCACTCAACGCACCTAGCTCTTCCATCGTGTCCCACTAATGGGACACCGCGAAAGGTCACGTTCTTCCATGCACCCGTTCATTTCGAGAAAAAGTTTTGCAGAAAACCCTATGAGCCCTACGCAAACTGCCTCCCTCCGTCATAATCCTGCAAGTCGCCAACACCGACTCACCTACCCTCGTGCGTAACCCTCATAATGTTTTCCGCAAAAATAATTCTGTGACCATCCCCTCAAGACACTACTACTCCCTTGCCTGACCCTCTATAGAGGGTACGCTTAGGGACTATAGAGACTACGCGCAGACACTATAGAGGGTTGTATCATCCCTCTTCCATCTTCCTTCATCCTTCTTCCCTCATCCATCCTTCACTCCCACCCCACCTCATCATTGCTGTCCATATAGCGGCCCAATTTTGCCACCGTTGGTAATACACAACGATTGCCACAAGGTGCCTCACAGCAGACCTTGTGGCAATCGGTTTATAGTATTAGTTTACCACCTTGCGTGCAGTATCTCCGCATGGGTGGAACTATCTTCCAAAAGGATATCGACGGTATAGCGCTTCTCGGTATTAGCATATTGGAAGGTTAGGCTGTCAGACATTGTGTACCAGCCTGCGGCATTGCTCAAAAGATGATACAAGCTATCTGGAGTGACATCCTGAAACGCTACCACAAGCGTGTCTATCGCATCACCAGTTATCATCGTTTCGCCCATCTTATATTCTAGAACTTCAAAGTCTGGTAGTCGCAGCCCCGACAGCTTTTCAATCTTATCCGGCGTATCAAATAATGCACGTCGCCTCTCTGGGTCTGATTCAAACTCTGCTCTCTCGTTAAAAGCAAGGAAAATGAATCCTGCTAGGCCAACCCAAAAGAGAATACATGCTACGAGGCAACCTAAGCCCCATTTCGTTCCTGATGTCATTGTTGCTATCGTTTTTATTGTTTCGTTTCTCTTACGAACTTCCTATAGAAATCCTCGTAGTGAGGATCGGCGACCAACTCGGCACCGCGTTGGGTGGCCATGCGATGCGGCAAAGGCCTGTTCCTGACCCTGAGCAAATCCATGCGGTCTGCATCGAAACAGATGTCGACGGTCAGATCGCCAGTCCTGTGGGCTATGGTGTGCTGCTCGCAGGCTTTCTTCAGCTTCGCAATCTGCTCATCGGTCATATTCTGCAGTTTCGTATGGCGAATCGTATCAATTAGACGTGATGCGCGTTTGCCATGATTGATATCGCGACCGTTATTCATCCGTTCTGAGTCATGGAGGTAGGCAAAGGCGAGGATGACGTCCAAGTCAGCCCCCTCTTTATACAGCAACTGCCCGAACCTGGCCACTCGGTCCCAATGCTCCACGCCGTGCGTCCGCCCCATTTTCTCGGGCCAACGGCTGTCACTGAAGCGCCGCAGCGCCTCAACATCCACATTGGAATGCCCGTTCTTAAGAATGTCCCTTAACCACCGCATGGTTTAACTCTCTGTCTCGTTCTGTAAATTAAGTTTTTCCATTTCTAAGAGCACCTCTCGTTTCACTTGGAAAAAATCGCTGAGAGTGGA
>CAMKTN010000049.1 GCA_946415705.1 uncultured Prevotellaceae bacterium | reverse complement strand
CACCAGCCTGCAGCGAACCGTGAACGGCACCGGCAGCACCAGCCTCCGACTGCATCTCCTGCACACTTACGGTCTGACCCCACAGGTTCTTACGACCACGGGCAGCCCACTCGTCAACATGCTCCGCCATAGGCGAAGACGGGGTGATGGGGTAGATAGCAGCTACCTCCGAGAACATATAGCTCACATGAGCCGCAGCCTCGTTACCATCACAGGTGATAAATTTCTTTTCTTTTGCCATAATTTCTATATGAGTTGAAAGTTTAATGTTTAAAGATGGGGTTATGCATTTCTTTACTTATTAAATCGGGCGCAAAGGTACCTAAAAATGGTGATAGTGCAAAGTAAAGATGTCAAAAAAAGAGTTAACGGCACCAAAACAATCGTTTTGATGTCATTCTTTATGGTTAGAAACCTTGTATTACGCGCGATTAATAGAGGAACCCGAAGAGCCAAAGGGGGATGTTGTTGGCCTCGCCGCGGCGCAGTTCGGCGCGGGCATAGCAAATGTCCGGCTGCTGGCGGCGGGGCGTATTGACACACACACGGAAGCGGCGCCCATCCACGAGGAACGAGGAGAGGCGGTCGCCGAGGCGGACGTCGTGGTAGGCCCAAAGCGCGTTCTGGAAGAAGGTCTCATAGACGTCGATGGCCTCCATGCGGTTGGGGTAGATGGCATACATGAGGCTGCTGTTGTGCATCATAATGCGCGCAGGCTTCTTGGGGAAGGTCTCGCCGGGGTTGTAGATGAGGTTGATGAGACGGGCGTCGGAGAGATATTTGATGTAGTTCATCACCGTGGCGCGCGAGGTCTCTATCTCGTCGGCGAGCTGACTGACATTGGGCGCAGAGGGGCGCTCGATAGCAAGCAGGTAGAAGAGCTTTTTAAGCTTTGATAGATACTTTAACTCAATCTGCTTAATCAGCAGGATATCAACTTCCAACATCATATTCATCGTCTTCAGTAGATTCTCCGAGAAATTGCGATTCTCAAGGAAGAAGGGGTAGAAACCATGGTGGAGATAGCTCTGGAAAAAGTTGAGCGGGTTGACCTGCTGGAGGATCTCGTCGGCAATCTCCTCGTGGTGGCTGACGATGTCATCGAGGCTGTAGGCTGGGAAGTCGCACCCGGTCTTGAGGTTCAGGAACTCACGGAACGAGAAGCCGCGCAGGTTATAGCTCTGCACGAGACCATTCAGCTCGGGGTTCTCTTCCTTCAGGCGCATGACACTGGAGCCCGTGAAGACGATGCGCAGACCCGAGTTCTCGTCGTGGCAGCGGCGCAGCTCATTAGACCAGTTAGGCTGCTTGAAGACCTGGTCGATGAGCAACACCTCACCCCCGCCCTGCCGGAACTCACGTGCGAAGTCTGCGAGTCCGCGGCCCTGGAAGTAGAAGTTGTTCATGTTGATGTACAAGCACTTATGCGTGCGAACATCGAAATTCTCCTTGGCATATTGCAGGAGGAACGACGTCTTGCCGACACCGCGTGTTCCCTTGATACCGATCAGGGGAGCGCTCCAGTCGATTTCATCCATGAGCGCACGGCGCACGGGCAGGTCGATATGCTCTACGAGATAAGCGTGGGTTCTGAAGAATGCTTCCATGGGGGCAAAGGTAACGAGAAACCTCGAAACTGCAAACTCATAGATAACAAAATATGCATTTTCTCACGAAAAAAGCTTTATTTTGAACATTATAAGGTGTCAAAACCACCTCTCAACCCTCAACCATAAACCATAAACCATAAACCGAAGACCCTACACCACAAACCGATATTTCCCTCCCTTCTGCTCAATCCTGAAGATACTCTGTTGGCCGTATGGTAAATCGCGTGCTAACAGGTGGGCTATCCAACCCATCGTCATGCGCAGGTTGAGTTCCACGAGCGGATGGATGGCACACTTCGCAAGAGGAAGTGCCGACACCACCATCATATCGACACCGAATGGTCCTGTGTACCAAGCAGGTAGGAGCTCATTGCTCAAGGCTTCATTCAGCAATGCAGTCAGCTGCCGCCGCACCTCTGCCAACTGTTCCAGCGGGATATATGCCACGAGGCGCTGCTCCTTCTCTTGCTCCGATGCCACAAGGTTGCCACTATAAACACCACCTGCCGTCGTGGTGAAGAGCGAGAGCCCTTCGTAGCGCACCTGTCCGTTCTCCGACCAGAACTCCATCGCGAAATCTACCACCTTATTATATGATGGTTCCACCTCCACACCGCCTTGTCTCTGCAGTGTGCGTGTCACCCATGCCAAGTTCTTGTCACTCACGCCACCATGAACGGGATGTACCCCCCTTCCGCTGCCACTCCATGGTGCTTTAAGCATCGCCTCATTGCCGTAGGCCGTGACGGCGGCCGACACCTCCTGCATCGTCGTGCACCACTTGGATTCGCCGACCAACACACCGTTCCCGAAAGCCTCAGGGAAGCGCTCACGCCAGCGAGCCAGCAGTCGCACAGCCGTCTGACGGGAAGAAGCCGCCCGATACGCTGCCATCTGCTCTGCCGATGGCAGCAACGCCTCATCCACGCCCTTTTCGCGCAACTGAGTCACCAACAGTGGACTCCATCCCCACACCGACAGACGCCGCGAGTCATGCGGAGCCCATAGCTGCGGCAGGTCACGCAAGTCCTGTGCCATCTGCATCGCCGAAGCGGGCGGTGTATAATGCGCGTCGCCACTGGCCAGCGCCAGGTCGTTCCAAGGGTTGAAGAACAAAAGACTCATGCCTTACATCGCGAATGCGTTAAAGCCGCCGTCAACCACGGCTACGGTGCCGGTGACGAAGCGCGAAGCATCGGAGATGAGGTAATGAATCGTTCCGCAGAGTTCCTCGGGATTGCCCATGCGTCCGAACGGCGTCTGACGAATCACATCTTGTCCACGTTGTGTGTAGGAGCCGTCGGGGTTGGTAAGCAACGCACGGTTTTGCTCCGTGATGAAGAAGCCTGGAGCTATGGCGTTGACGCGGATTCCCTCTCCGAATTTTCTGGCGCATTCCGTGGCCATGTATGCGGTAAAGTTGCTGATTCCCGCTTTTGCCGCAGCATAACCACAGACACGAGTCATCGGGCGAAAAGCCGCCATAGACGAGAAGTTGACGATGACACCCCTGCCCTGTTTCACCATAGGCTGAAGGAACACCTGAGTGGGGATAACAGTACCTGTGAGATTCAGGTTGAGAACGGTCTGAAACTGAGTAGGATCAAGGTCAAAGAAGGTCTTGTCGGGAGCTATCGTCGCACCGGGCATATTGCCACCAGCGGCATTCAACAGAGCATCCACACGACCATATCTGGCCATGACGGCATCGCAGTTAGCTTGCACAATATCACGGTTCAGGACGTCTGTTTCCATGAAACAAGCGTCGCCACCGTCAGCCACGATGTCTGCCACTACGGTCTCTCCCACAGCTGCCTTGCGACCCAGGATGACGACCTTGGCTCCTTCGGCGGCGAGATACCTGGCGATGGCACGACCCAGCACGCCGGTGCCGCCTGTGATGACAACGACATGCCCGTTGATATCAAAGAGGGATTTATTCTTTTCCATGATGATGTATGTTTGGATTGTTGTTATTACTTTTCATGAGCGAGTGCCGCCAACACACCCTGCATCTGAGCCATCGCAAACATTCTGCCGAGGAAGCTATAGCCGGCGTTGTAGCCACGGGATTCGTCACCCAGCATCGTTCGGCCATGATCCACGCGGAAGGGCAGCGAAGGATTCTCCATCTCAAAGATTCGGCAAAGCTCAATGAGATCTGCACGACCGCCCAGATGACTGGCTTCAGTGAAGTCACCATTAGGGAAGATGTGACAAGAGCGGAGGTGCACGAAATGAGTGCGAGGAGCAAACTCGCGTGCCATCGCCACCACATCATTATAAGCTCCTGCTGAAAGACTTCCAGCACAGAAGGTCAAGCCGTTATGCACATTCGGCACTGCATTGAGGAACCAACGGATATCTTCGGCCGTACGAACAATACGAGGCAGGCCAAGAATGGGAATGGGCGGGTCGTCGGGGTGAACACACATCTTCATTCCACACTCCTCACACACGGGCATGATAGCCTCCAGGAAGTACTTCAAATTGGCTTGCAGCTGAGCCTTATCTATTCCTGCATAGAGATCCAGAAACTGGCGGAACTTCTCCAATGGCGCCTCGTCATCCTCACGGAAGTTACCGCTGACGAAGCCTTGTGTCTTGATGACAATATTCTCAACCAACTCATGTTCGCGCTCGGGCGTCATCTCCTTGGCCAGAGCATCCACCTCTGCCAGGATATCCCTACCCTCACCTACTCCTTCAGGGAAGGTGAAAGCAGCCCAGTCTTCGCGCGCACCATTCCTTTTTAATATATAGATATCAAAGAAGGCAAACTCCGAATATGAGAAATAGAGGTTCGAGGAGCCATCAGCATTGGGATGCAAGAGGTCTGTACGTGCCCAGTCCAGCACGGGCATGAAATTGTAGCAAACTGTATGGATACCTTCGGCAGACAGATTGCGCAGGCTCTGCTTATAAATCTCGATTTGCTCATCGCGATCGGGACCGCCGTATTTAATCGTCTCGGTAACGGGCAAACTCTCCACGACACTCCAACGGAGGCCATAACTCTCGATATACTCACGAAGATCACGAATTGCCTCACGCGTCCATATCTCGCCGAGAGGTACATCGTGTAATGCTGTCACAATCCCCTCGACACCAATTTGTCGAAGCATAGCAAGTGTGATCTTATCTTTCTTGCCAAACCAACGCCAGGTCTTTTCCATTTACAATTATTCTAAATACGTTTTACAATTATTCTATTCATAAATCTTTTTGTAGCGAGGCACAAGAGCTTTCATCATAACCCATGCAAGGAGGTATGCTACAGCGCAGTAGCAGAAAACCATCATGTAACCTGCTGGCTTACCTGTGGCACCAAAGAAGCGGAAAGCCTCGCCCTGAGCTTCGGCATAAGTAAAGAGCATTCCCGAACCTTTGTTGATGGCGAAGCAACAGAGTCCGCCGAACATTGTACCTATGCCCGTGATGGTGGCAATGGCAGACTTTGGGAACATATCCCCTATCGTGGAATAAAGATTGGCAGACCACGCCTGATGACCAGCGCCCGCCAGGCCTATGATTAAGCATGGCCACCAGGGAGAAAAAACCGCCAATGGCTGCGCAAACATCGCAAAGATTGGGAGGAAAGCGAAAATCAGCATTGCCCGCATACGTCCGGCATAAGGATTCATGCCCCTACGCTCCACAAAGAGTTTAGGCAGATAGCCACCAAGGATGCTGAGCAGTGTTACTATAAGATAGAGCACGAATATCAGAGCTTGGCCCATACCAGAAGAGGACGGATAACCGAGTTCCGAGAAATAGGCAGGTGCCCAGAAGAGGAAGAACCACCACACGCCATCGGTCATCAGCTTACCTACGATGAAAGCCCATGTCTGACGATAACGGAAACACTGAACGAGTGAGAGCGACGGCTCTGCCGCTTCATTGGAAGAGCTGACACGCGATGCCTCATCAGGCTGATTGATATAAGCCAGTTCGGCAGCATTAACGAACCGGCTCTTGGAGGGCGACGTATAGAACGTCTGCCATAAACCTGCCCAAATGAAGCCGATGCCGCCAATGATAATGAACGCCATCTCCCAGCCGAAATGCTCTGCCAGAAGAGGAATCGTAAGAGGTGCTACAAGAGCGCCCACAGAAGCTCCGGCATTAAAGATGGAGGTGGCATAAGCACGATCCTTCTTAGGAAAGTACTCTGCTGTCACCTTGATGGCTGCAGGGAAGTTGCCAGACTCACCCGTCGCCAGAATAATACGGCACGCCAGGAAGAGCCAGACACTCGTAGAGGATACCAAGAGCGCCAACTCAGAACCTTTCTCCACAGCATAGAGGGCATTGGTATCAACAACACCTGTCAGCTTTAATGTGGCCCAACCGCACGCAGCATGAAGACAGGCACCAAAGGACCAAATTACGATGGCCCAGATATAACCCCTCTTCGTTCCCAGCCAATCAATGAAGCGGCCCGCAAACAATGAGATAAAAGCATAGAAGATGGAGAATACGGCTGTGATGTTACCATAGTCGTTGTCATTCCAATGGAATTCAGGCGCGATGAAGTCCTTCCACGTCAGCGAGAGGACCTGGCGGTCAAGATAGTTCACGGTGGTGGCAACAAAGAGGAGGCTGCAGATCCACCAACGCCAAGAAGTTTTACGGTTTTCCATGATCAAAAGTCAAAATATCGTTTAGCATTGTAATAACAGATATCTTCGACCATCTGCCGCACACGCTGCTCCTCATAGCCGTTGAATGGCAAAAGGCCTTGCTCCACGTCATTGCCGATGAGGTTGCAAAGGGTGCGACGGAAGTACTCGTGACGAGGATAGCTGACAAACGAGCGGGAGTCGGTGAGCATTCCGACAAAGCGGCTGAGGAGGCCTTGCAGCGAGAGGGTGTTCATCTGACGCTCCATCCCATCTTTCTGATCCAGGAACCACCAACCGGAGCCCCACTGAATCTTACCAGCAATGCTGCCATCTTGGAAGTTACCAATCATCGTTGCTACCATCTCGTTGTCAGCAGGATTGAGGTTGTAAAGGATGGTCTTGGCAAGATGGCCCTCATTGTCCAAACGGTCCAGGAAACGAGACATGGACTGTGCCGTATTCAGGTCGCCGATACTGTCGCAACCGGCATCAGCACCGAAGGCTCTCATCAGCCGACTGCTGTTGTTGCGGAGTGGACCGTAATGATATTGCTGAACCCATCCGGAATTATAGTCCTGAACAGCAAAGACATAAAGCATTGCGCTCTTGAACTTACGTACCTCAACATCACTAAGCGAAGTTCCACTATATACCTTATTGAAGATATGGGCAATTTCCGCATCGGTGTAAGGCTCTGCATAAAACACATCAAGACCATGATCGCTCAAACGGCAACCTGCGTCATGGAAGAAATCATGACGACGCTGAAGAGCATCCACGAAATCCGAGAAACTGCGGATATCAATGTCTGCTGCAGCCCCCAGCCGTTCCACGTATGCCTTGAAGGCTACGGGATCTTCAACAGCCATCGCCTTGTCAGGGCGCCAGGTCGGCAACATTTTTGTAGATTCACTGTTCGCTTGTTCTGCTGCATAGGCACGATGATGGCGAAGATCATCAACGGGATCATCGGTGGTACATACGGTTTCCACATGATAGTGGCGCATGAATCCACGGGCAGTGAAAGCGGAATCATTCTGCAAACGGTCGTTGCAAGCATCATAAATTTCGCGAGCAGTCTCCGGGTTCAACAACTTGTCAATGCCAAAGGCCGTCTTCAGTTCCAGATGAGTCCAATGATAGAGGGGGTTGCGAAGTGTGTAGGGAACTGTCGCGGCCCACGCCTGGAACTTCTCCCAATCTGAAGTGTCAGAACCTGTAACAAGACGTTCTGGCACACCATTGGCACGGAGAGCGCGCCATTTATAATGGTCGCCGCCAAGCCACAATTCCGTAATACTCCGGAAGCGGTGATTGGAAGCCACCATCGCAGGATCGAGATGACAATGATAATCAATAATAGGCTGTGGAGCTGCATGACGATGGTAAAGTTCTTGCGCTGTTACAGTCTGCAGTAAGAAGTTTTTGTCCAAAAAAGGCTTCATAATTGGTCTATTCTCGTTTTTTCCGCGCAAAGATACATAAAAGTTGAAGCTTTTTACTAATTTTGCGCCGAAAAATAGTATATTTGACATGAAACGAGACTTATTGACCCTTCGCGACACATCCTTTGTGGACCTGATGGCACGCCGCATCTTCAACGTGCTGCTCATCGCCAATCCCTATGATGCCTTCATGCTGGAAGACGACGGGCGCGTGGATGAGAAGATCTTCGACGAATATGCCAAGCTGGGCCTGCGCTACCCGCCACGCTTCGTACAGGTGGCGTCTGAGGAGGAGGCGCTCAAGCAGATGGAGAAGTTCTCTTTTGACCTGGTCATCGTGATGCCTGGAACGGACAACAACGACATCTTCGACATCGCGCGCGGCATCAAGAACTCCCACAAGCACATCCCCTGCGTGGTGCTCACGCCCTTCAGCCACGGCATCAGCAAACGCATGGCCGACGAAGACCTCTCGGCATTCGAATATGTATTCTGCTGGCTGGGCAACACGGAGCTGCTGCTCTCCATCATCAAACTCATCGAGGACAAGATGAACCTGGAGCACGACCTGGCCGCAGGCGTTCAGATGATTATGCTGGTAGAGGACAACGTGCGCTTCTATTCCAGCATCCTGCCCAACCTCTATCAGTTCGTGCTGCAGCAGAGTCTGGCCTTCGCCACGGAGGCGCTGAACTCACAGTTGGAGACGCTGCGCATGCGCGGCCGACCGAAGATTGTGCTGGCACGAAACTACGAGGAGGCCTGGGCGCTCTACGAGCACTATTCCGACAACGTGCTGGGTGTCATCTCCGACTGCCGCTTCCCCCATAAGAGCCAGCTCGACGAGTACGCAGGTATAGAATTATTAAAGAACATACGCGAGCACGACCCCTATATCCCCCTCATCATGGAGTCCTCGGAACCCGAGAAAGCCCAGCTGCTGGAAGGGCAGAAGGTGCGCTTCGTGGACAAGAACTCCAAGAAGATGGCGGTGGATCTGCGTAAGCTCATCAACCACTACTTCGGCTTCGGCGACTTTATCTTTCGCGACCCGAAGACGATGCAGGAGGTGGCCCGTCTGCGCAACCTCAAGGACCTGCAGGACAACATCTTCCTACTGCCCAAGGAGTCGCTACTCTACCACGTGCAGCACAACAACGTCTCGCGTTGGCTCAGCTCGCGTGCCTTATTCCCCATCGCCGACTTCCTGAAGCGCATCACATGGGATTCCGTGCAGGATGTGGACCTGCACCGGCAGATTATCTTCGATGCCATCGTCAGCTACCGCCGCATGAAGAACCAAGGCGTGGTGGCTGTGTTCCAGCGCGAGCGCTTCGACCGCTACAGCAACTTCGCCCGCATCGGCGACGGCTCGCTAGGCGGTAAAGGACGTGGTATCGCCTTCATCGACCATATCATCAAGCGCCACGCCGACCTGAACGACTATCCCAATGCCGAGGTGATGATTCCTAAGACGGTGGTGCTCTGCACCGACATCTTCGATGAGTTCATGGACACCAACGAGCTCTATCAGGTGGCGCTATCCGACATCCCCGATGAGGACATCCTCACCTATTTCTTACATGCGCGCCTGCCTGCACGCCTCATCGGCGACCTGATGGCGTTCCTCGATGTGGTCGATACGCCCATCGCCATCCGCTCCAGCTCGTTGCTGGAAGATTCCCACTACCAGCCTTTTGCAGGCATCTATTCCACCTACATGATTCCGCATGTCGATGACAAATATGAACGTCTGCACATGCTCTCGTATGCCATCAAGGCGGTCTATGCTAGCGTCTATTACCGCGATTCAAAAGCCTACATGACCGCTACCAGCAATGTCATCGACCAGGAGAAGATGGCCGTGATCCTGCAGGAGGTGGCCGGCGAACGCCACGGCGACCGTTTCTATCCCACCCTCTCCGGTGTGGCACGCTCGGTCAACTACTACCCCATCGGCGATGAACAGGCTGACGAGGGCACCGTGAATCTGGCATTGGGACTGGGCAAATACATCGTGGATGGTGGGCAGTGCCTGCGCGTATGCCCCTCACACCCGCACCAGGTGCTGCAAACCTCAGAGATGGAAATTGCGCTGAAGGAGACGCAGACACGCTTCTATGCTCTCGACCTGGAGCATCCGCCCATGACCTTCCAGAAGGACGATGGATTCAACCTCCTGAAACTGCGCGTGAATGCCGCCGAACCCGACGGTACACTCCAGTATATCGCCTCCACCTACGACCCCTATGACCAGGTCATCCGCGACGGCATCTACGAGGGCGGGCGCAAGGTCATCACCTTCTGCGGCGTGCTCCAGCAAGGCGTGTTCCCGCTCCCCGAGCTGCTGCAAAAGGTCATGTACTACGGCCACGAAGAGATGCGGCGACCCGTAGAGATTGAGTTGGCGGCCAATATCCATGCCGATAGGACAGGAGAACTCTACCTGCTGCAGATTCGTCCGATGGTCGATAACAAGCTGAACCTCGACGAAGACCTCACCGCCATCCCGGATGACGACTGCGTGCTGCGCTCCCACAACGCCATCGGACACGGCATCTTCACCGATATACAGGACATCGTATATATCAAGACCGAAGGATGGAGTGCTTCGCATAACCCTGCCATTGCCGAGGAAATAGACCGCATCAACCGCCGTTACCTGAACAGCGGCGAGGGATATATCCTCGTCGGCCCCGGACGCTGGGGAAGCAGCGACCCCTGGCTCGGCATCCCCGTGAAATGGCCTGCCATCTCAGCGGCAAAGGTCATCGTGGAAGCTGGCCTGCAGAACTACCGCGTCGATCCCAGCCAAGGAACCCACTTCTTCCAGAACCTCACCAGCTTCGGTGTGGGCTACTTTACCATCAATGATTATCTGGGCGATGGCATCTACCGTCAGGAGCTACTCAATACGCTGCCTGCAGTAGAGGAAACGGAACATGTGCGAGTGGTTCATTTCGAACAACCTTTGACAGTAAAAATCGACGGAATGCGCAAAGAAGGTGTCATAATTTTGCCCAAAGAATAACAAAATGCAACTTTTTAATAAAAATATTCAAGAATCTTTTGTGTAAAATGAAAAATATAGCTACCTTTGTGCCGTCTAAAGTGTTTTGAAACAGCAAAAATCATATTTAAAAACCTTAATTATTACTAAACAATGAAGATTGGAAAGATTCTTCTCGCAGTTGCCTTGATGGTATCAGGCCTGACTGCTAGCGCACAGGAGACTGAGCGCGTAGAGTTCAATCACCACTGGTTCCTGCAGCTGCAGGGCGGTGCACAGTACACCCTTGGCGAGGCTGACTTCGGCAAGCTGATTTCTCCGAATGCTCAGCTGTCTATCGGCTACCAGTTCAGCCCCGTGTGGGCTCTCCGTCTGGCCGTCAATGGTTGGCAGAGCAAGGGTGGCTTTGAGGACAACGCCAACTACAAGTGGAACTACGTGGCTCCCGGCCTCGATGTGAAGTTCAACATCATCAACGCCATCGCTGGTTACAACCCCAAGCGCTGGTTCGGCCTTAACATCATCGTGGGTGCTGCTGCTAACATCGCCTTCAACAACGACGAGGCTGCTGACTTTGCTAACCAGTATTATCTCCGCAACCTCTGGGATGGCACCAGCGTGCTGCCCATTGGCCGTGCCGCTCTTGATCTCGACTTCCGTGTTGCTAAGCGCGTGAGCCTGAACATCGAGTTGATGGCTAACGGTACCACCGATAAGTACAACAGCAAGCGCGGTATGGACGCTGACAAGAACGAAAAGTCCAACGCTGACTGGTACTTCAACGCACTCGCAGGTATCAAGATCGCCCTCGGCAAGACTGAGAAGGTGATTCCCGTGGCTGTTCCCGTTGTTGTTGAGCCCGATCCCGAGCCCACTCCCGCTCCCGTTATTGAGAAACCGAAACCCAAGCCCGTTATCGTGAAGGCTCCTGAGATGCAGACCGAGGTCTTCTACTCCATCCGCGAGACCGCTATCCCCGCTGGTGAGATGGGTAAGGTGACCAACCTCATCAACTTCCTGAAGGCTAACCCCGAGACCAAGGTGGCTGTCACTGGTTATGCTGACGTGCAGACTGGTAACCCCCGCGTGAATATGATGTACTCCAAGGGTCGTGCCGAGGGCGTTGCTAAGGCTCTCACAGAAGCTGGCATCGATGCAGCTCGCATCACCGTTGACGCTAAGGGTGACACCGTTCAGCCCTTCGCTGAGAACGACAAGAACCGTGTATCTATCTGTATCGCTAAGTAAGCTCACAGAACATACATACCAAACGAAAGCCCTCGCCAATCGGCGGGGGCTTCGTCTGTTATATATCCTTTTAGAATCTATTCCGTACGCTGTTACTTTTTCTTCTTACGTGCCTTACGCTGTGCTTTCTCCAATGCCTTGCGTTCAGCAGTCGGCAAAGGGCGATAGACAAGACCGCGGACATGACCATTAGCATCCAGCGGTAGGCGACCGACGGTATAAGTTACATCGTCAGCATGATCGGAGAACTGCAGGGCGTCACTCTCATTGCCACAACGGTCAACAGCCGTGACCGCAAAATAGTAGCCTACGGAAGCTGGACGATTGTAAGAGAAATGAGTGTCAGGCTGCAAGGTTGCAACGAGATTCTTGGCACTGCGCACATCCACGGGCCACTCGCGCGAGGCATAGACATTATAGCGCACGCCACCGCCCAGATTATCCGACGAAGGCAACCACGCCAGCGTACCCTCATCACTCTCAGCACGGGTCGGCACCGAAGGAGACACATCGTCCAGCCAGGTACATGCCGGAGGCATCGCCGGGAAAGCGTAAAAATCATTGCGTAGATAGTCATACAACCCCTTCACATTATCCGTCAGGAACTTGCTACGGAAATAGCACTGTCCGGCAAGACCTTGTTCACGCAGGTAATGCAGCTGACGCTCAATTACGCCCAACGACCAGTTTTTCTCATTGGGGTGCAAAAAGTAAATACCCAGTCCAGGAGCCACGAAGCGCCCGAAGGATTGTTCCTGCCAGTCGGCAGCAAAGGGGTAAAAGTGATTGCCGTCGAAGTACATCATGGGAAACAGGATGTCGTGGATGCCCATGCGCAGCCAACCCTCGGCATCCTGATGCACGGCATCGCGGGCGTTCCAACCTCGCGAGGGGAAACGGCTGACATCTGCATACTTACCCACGGGCGAACTGCTGATACGAACCCACGGCTTCACGGCCTTGACATCCTCGTAGATACAACGAACGATACGGGTGATGTTGTCACGGCGCCACGCGGCCTTGCCCACGCCCTTTGCCGCATAACGCTTGAAAGTCGCACCATCATTGAATGAGGCGGCATTCTCGGGATAGCGGATATAATCGAAATGAAGGCCATCTACATCGTAACGACTGACGATTTCATGACAAATCCGCAGCAGATAGTCAGCCGTTGCAGGCAAGCCTGGGTCAAGATAGTACATGTCAGCATGTTTGCGCAGCAACTCGGGATGCGTCTTCAACAGACCACGGCTACCCATCTGCTTCGCCACCGCCTGCTTGAAAGCCGGAATCATCACCACCCACGCGTGCAGTTCCATACCGCGTCGATGGGTCTCCTCAATGGCAAAGCTTAGCGGGTCATAGCCCGGATCACGGTCGAAAGCCCCCGTAAGGGCAACGTCCCACGGCTCAATGGCTGAAGGATAGATTACGGAACCACGCACACGCGTCTGCAATAGCACCGTGTTGATACCTGCAGCCTTCAGCTGATCCAGCAACTGGCACAACTCACGCTGTTGCTGCGCGCGCGTCGCCGCGTTCGTGGCCTTGGTGCGAGGCCAGTCCAAGCCACTGAGTGTCGTGACCCATACGGCACGCAGCTCACGCTTGGGAGCGGTAGCGTCTGTGGATTCCATAGCCCACGTAGGACTACAGAGCCCCATGGGACCTATAAATAATAATAAAAGGAACGCGCGTGCGCGTACGCATGAAGAAAGACTTTTCATCATCTGCTCATATTTTTGGCACAAAGGTAATGATAAAATACGATTTACGTTTACAAAAGGTCAAATATTTCTCCCTTCTTGACATTTAGCAAGTATTTTCTTATTTTTCATAAACTTTTTGTCATTTTATTGTGGCAGTTTGTGACGAAATGCTTATCTTTGCGCCAGAATTCAGAGATAACTCACTCTAACAACAACCAAACAACACAATTATGGACGCAAAACAAGTCTTAGAAGACCTGAAACGCCGCTTCCCGGGCGAGCCTGAGTATCACCAGGCCGTTGAAGAGGTGTTGGGCACCATTGAAGAAGAGTACAACAAGCACCCCGAGTTCGATAAGGTGAACCTCATCGAACGTCTGTGCATCCCCGATCGCGTGTATCAGTTCCGCGTGACATGGACCGATGACAAGGGAAATGTGCAAACAAATATGGGCTACCGCGTGCAGCACAACAACGCCATTGGCCCGTACAAGGGCGGTATCCGTTTCCACAAGAGCGTGAACCTCGGTATCCTGAAGTTCCTCGCTTTCGAGCAGACCTTCAAGAACTCCCTCACCACTCTCCCCATGGGCGGTGGCAAGGGCGGCTCCGATTTCAGCCCGCGCGGCAAGAGCAACGCCGAAGTGATGCGTTTCTGTCAGGCTTTCATGCTGGAGCTCACCCGCCACATCGGTCCTGATGTGGATGTGCCCGCCGGTGACATCGGTGTCGGTGGTCGCGAGGTAGGCTACATGTTCGGTATGTACAAGAAGCTCACCCGCGAGTTCAGCGGTGTGCTGACCGGTAAGGGTCTGGAGTTCGGCGGCTCGCTGATTCGTCCCGAGGCTACTGGCTACGGCAATGTCTATTTCCTGCGCGCCATGCTTCGCACAAAGGGCGAGAGCATCGAGGGCAAGAAAGTGCTGATTTCGGGTGCCGGCAACGTAGCTCAGTACTGCGCTGAGAAAGTGCTGCAGCTGGGCGGCAAGGTGATGACCATGTCCGATTCCGATGGTTACATCTACGATCCCGATGGCATCGACCGCGCTAAGCTCGACTACATCATGGAGC
>CAMKTN010000048.1 GCA_946415705.1 uncultured Prevotellaceae bacterium | reverse complement strand
ATGACCTCGGCAATGAGCTTGTGAACTACACCGTGCGAGCAGCCCGGGCAGTAGTGCATATCCGTGTCATTCAGCAGCGTAGGCTTCTGATAAACGATATTCTCGGGTGAAATGATATTTTCCATATCTCTTTTTATGTGTATTCAGAACATGAAACGAATAAAGAACTCTGCCACCTTGATGATCAGTGCAATGCCGATAATCACAAGGCCGATGATGTGATGTGCCGGAAAGGCGAAATAAACCACCACGCCCACGAGCGCCAGTAACATGAACACCGTGTTCAGTATGTTCCGGATTTCTTCTCTATTCTTCATCGTCCAATGATCATTTTTTTATTTGGAAATCGCTTTCGAGGGCTTGGATGAGTTCATCGGGCGTGGGAACAATACCACCCATCTTGCCGTAGTGGGCTACAGGGCAGCGACCTTCCACCGCGAGGCGGACGTCTTCGACCATCTGACCGGCGTTGATTTCGAAGGAGAGAATGCCTTTGACCTTTTCCGACAGCTCCTGAATGCGCTTGCTGGGGAACGGCCACAGAGTGATGGGGCGCAATAGACCGACACGCACACCTTCGGCACGGAGGATGCTGATGGCTTTCTGAGCGATGCGCGCTGCCGAGCCGAAGGCTACGATGAGGTATTCAGCGTCCTCGGTCTGCAATTCTTCGTAGCGTACTTCCGTCTCGCGAATGAGCTTGTATTTCTCCTGCAGGTGCAGGTTGTGCTTCTCCATCGCCTCGGGCAACAGCTCCAGAGAGGTGATGACGTTGATGGGGCGACCACCCTTGCGGCCTGTGCTGGCCCACGGGCATTCGCGAAGGATCTCTTCTTCGGTACGACGGGGCTTGAAGGGAGGCAGTACCACCTTCTCCATCACCTGTCCCACGACACCATCGGAGAGGATCATGGCGGGAATACGATGCTTGAAGGACAGCTCGAAAGCCAAGTCCACGAAGTCAGCCATCTCCTGCACGGAGGACGGAGCCAGCACGAGGATGTAGTAGTCGCCGTTGCCGCCGCCGCGCGTAGCCTGGAAGTAGTCACCCTGTGAGGGCTGAATCGTACCCAGACCGGGGCCGCCGCGCTGCACATTGACGATGAGGCCCGGGATCTCAGCACCCGCCATATAGGCGATGCCCTCTTGCATGAGTGCTACGCCAGGGCTAGACGATGAGGTCATGACGCGCTTGCCGCAACCGCCGCCACCGTAAATCATGTTGATACTGGCCACTTCGCTCTCGGCCTGCAGGACTACCATACCGGTGGTCTCCCAAGGCTTCTCAACGGCCAACGTCTCAAGAATCTCGCTTTGAGGAGTGATGGGGTAGCCGAAGTAGCCGTCGCAACCGCAGCGAATGGCGGCGTGTGCGATAGCCTCGTTACCCTTCATCAGGACTATTTCTTGTTCTTTCATAATCTTATTCTACTTTCTTACGATAAACGGTGATGCAACCATCGGGACATACAATGGCACAGGATGTGCAACCTGTGCAGGCATCGGTATTGGTTTGTTCCACATAACGATAGCCGCGGCGATTGACCATCTTATCGGCCAGTTGGATAATGTTCAGCGGGCAGGCCACGACACACAGGCTGCAACCCTTGCAGCGCTCCGTATTCACGACAATTGCCCCTTTCATTTTTGCCATAATATTCAGGGATTATAGTATTCTTTGCAATAGTAATCCATAATGCTCATTAACATCTGTCTGGCAGCCACAGCGGGTGACTCCGGGTCCAACGCTATCGCAGCCTCGTAGGCATTCAGTGCTTCTGCCCATTGTTGCTGTTTGCGGAATGCATTACCCTGAAGATAAAGCGCTTGTGCGTGTTCCTTAGATGTTACTGTGCTCACGTGTGTGCGTTTAAACGGCTGCAAAAGTACAAAATAATCCCCATATAGCCGCTCTTTTATGCAAAGAATCATCTGAAAACGTGTTTTTTTAACACGTATCAAGGTCATTACCAAAGAAAAGCTATATCTTTGTCCTGTAAAAGCAAGTGTATGATGTCTGATACGAGTATAAGACCTGAGCTACGGCAGTATATTGAGGAGTCCATTATTCCTCAATACGATGGCTTTGATCCGGCGCATAGACGCGACCATGTTCAAATGGTGATTCAGCAGAGTCTTGAGATGGCGAGGAACCTGGGTGTTCGTGAGGAGATGGCTTATGTCATTGCCGCCTATCATGACGTTGGCTTGTGCGAGGGGCGCGAACACCATCACGAGGTGTCGGCAAAGATGATGAAGGCTGATGCGCGGCTCCTTGAATGGTTCTCGCAGGAGGACATTCAAATGATGGCAGATGCTGCCGAGGATCACCGTGCTTCTGCAGCTCATGCGCCACGTACGATCTACGGACGTATTGTGGCTGAGGCTGACAGGTTTATAGACCCGGAAACGATCATCCGGCGTACCGTACAATTCGGATTAGAGCATTACCCGGAGTTGAGTCGTGAGGAGCACTATGAGCGAATGATGACTCATCTGCAAGAGAAATACGGCCGTGGTGGCTACTTGCATCTCTGGTTTGATGATTCACCGAATGCAGCTCGTCTGGAGCGGCTTCGTGAGATGATGACCGATGCAGCTTTGATGCGCCGACTCTTCGAAAGGTTCTTCCTAAAATCCTGAGACTTCAGCTAATGACAACAAAGCTGTCGAGGTGCTTGTCGATGTAGTAGGCGATGAGGGTGGTGATGTCCTCCTCGGTTTCTACGAAGGTGTCGTCGAGGTCATCGAAGTCGGGGTATTGCTCGAAAAGGGCCATGAATTCTTCATCGGTGCAGGGCACTGTGAGTGCTGTGCCGTATTGCTCAAAGAGCTTGCGTCCTTTGTAGATGAGTTTCGAGAAATCATGAAGCACGCTGGTCCCTTCCGTTTCGATATCTTCGCCCCACAAGCGCATGGCCTTGGCAAAGGGATTCAGGAAGATGAAAGGCCCAAGGCCATTGTGTATCAGCTGAATGAACCCGCCGTCCATCACCTCATCGCGCAGCAGACGATAGCCCAAAAGCGTAATCTGCTCGCTGTTGAGTTTCGCCATCGTGTCGGCTGTCAGCTCGCCGCCAATGGCCTCGAATAAGGTGTCGGTAATCACTGTGAAGAAGGTATCCATGCTGTCGGCGGCAGCTGCTTTGATGCGGGATTCTGAAATGGACGGGAGGAGCATTATAATTGAGAATTGAAAATTGAAAATTAAAAGAAGTGCGGTTTGTGGGCGCGGGCTTCTTCGATGGAGAGGGCAGGAGAGGTGTTGGCGGGGACTGCGGCCTGTTGGCGCAAGGCTTCCTGTTCGGCGGTGAGGGCGGCTGTCGCCTCAGCGGCCGTAGCGGGATTCAGGAAGGGAGCAGCGAGGGGAGCGTTCTGCGAGGCATCGCACACATGGAGCACGGGACCGTGATAGACGGGGGCTATCTTCAGTGCCGTGTGAAGGGCGCTGGTCGTGGCACCGCCAATCATTACAGGCACGCTGATGCCAGCCTCGTCCAGCAGATGTACCGTGTGTACCATCTCTTCCAACGAAGGGGTAATCAGGCCGGAGAGTCCTATCACATCGGGGTGCAGCTCCAGGGCTTTCGCCACAATCGTTTCGGCAGGGACCATCACCCCGAGGTCGATGACTTCGT
Source organism: uncultured Prevotellaceae bacterium (assembly GCA_946415705.1). GTDB lineage: Bacteria > Bacteroidota > Bacteroidia > Bacteroidales > Bacteroidaceae > Physcousia. Next base: position 11,467 of record CAMKTN010000048.1, on the reverse strand, counting down.
AGCCGTTGCAGGCCATCACCGTGGCGACAATGTTCTTGCCGATATCGTGGACATCGCCCTTGACGGTGGCTACGAGGATCTTAGGGGAGGAAGACCCAACAGACCCACCCCCGACCCCTCCCGTAAGGGAGGGGAGAGCTGGCGCGGAGTCGTTATTGAGGGATTGAAGAAGAATCTCTACGGCGCGCTTCATCGTGCGGGCTGTTTTCACGACTTGCGGCAGGAACATCTTCCCTTCGCCAAACAGTTTACCAACCTGGTTCATACCTTCCATCAGCGGACCTTCGATGATGGCGATGGGCGACGGATACTCCTTGAGTGCCTCGGCCAGGTCAGCCTCCAACGTGTCGGTGCTGCCACGGCGCAGGGCGGAGATGAGGCGAGAATGGACATCGGGTTTCGCAAGAATAGTAGGATTCTTTGAGGACTCTTGTGGTTCTTGAGGTTCCTGATGCAGGTTTCCTGCCATTTCTATCAACCTTTCACAAGCATCTTCTCTTCTTGCGAGGATGGCATCTTCGATGACCTCAAGCTGGTCGGCTGGAATGTCAGCATAAGCGACGGTGGTGGCGGGATTGACGATGGCCATATCCATGCCAGCCTGACGGGCGTGGTAGAGGAATACGGCGTGCATCGCTTCGCGCAGGTAGTTGTTGCCGCGGAATGAGAAGCTGAGGTTGCTGACACCACCGCTAATGTGGGCACCCGTCAGATGTTCTTTTATCCATTGTGTGGCACGAATGAAATCGAGGGCATAGCGGTCGTGTTCGGGCATTCCTGTGGCGATGGCCAGTATGTTGGGGTCGAAGATGATGTCTTCGGCGGGGAAGGCGGCCTGCTCCGTCAGCAAGCGGTAAGCCCGCTCGCAGACAGCGATACGACGCTCGTAGGTGGTGGCCTGACCTTCTTCATCGAAGGCCATCACGATGACTGCGGCTCCCAGTCGGCGCAGCTCGCGGGCGTGCTCCAAGAAGATGGCTTCGCCCTCCTTCAGCGAGATACTGTTGACGATGGCCTTGCCTTGAATACAGCCGAGTGCGGCACGAATCACGTCCCAGCGTGACGAGTCAATCATGAAAGGCACGCGGCAGATGTCGGGTTCGGCTGCCAAGAGGTTCAGGAAGTGGCACATCTCGGCACGCGTGTCCAGCAGACCGTCATCGAGGTTAATGTCCAACACCAGCGCGCCGTCCTCCACTTGCTTGCGTGCGATGCCTACCGCCTCCTCGTAATTCTTCTCCTTGATGAGGCGCAGGAACTTGCGGCTGCCCGCCACGTTACAACGCTCGCCGACATTGATAAAGGCAACCTCGGGCGTGAGCCTGAGCGGAGAGAGGCCGGCAAGCGAGAACAGGGAGTCGTTAGACGAGCATTGCGGGTGTTCGCCTTTGATGCTCATGGCTTCCTTTTTGATAGCCTTGATATGGCTGTCTGTCGTGCCGCAGCAGCCGCCGAGGATATTCACTAAGCCCTCCTCCAAGAAGGGACGGATATGTACGGCCATCAGCTCGGGCGTTTCATCGTATTCACCCAGCTGGTTGGGCAGTCCGGCGTTGGGGTAGGCGCTAATATAAATAGGTTCGCGCGCAAGTGCGTTGTGTTGGTCGGCCAAGCGGCGCAGCTCGCGCAGATGGGGTAGCATCTCTTCAGCGCCGAAGGAACAGTTGAGGCCAATGCTGAGCAGTGGCGCGTGGCTGACGGAAATGAAGAAGGCTTCTAAGGTCTGTCCGCTCAGCAGGCGGCCGGTGCGGTCGCTGACGGTGGCGCTGAGCATGAGGGGCAGCGCGTGTCCGCTCTCTTTCATCGCAACGTCGGCTGCATAGAGGGCGGCTTTTGCATTCAGGGTGTCGAAGACCGTCTCGATGAGCAGCGCATCTACGCCGCCATCGATGAGGGCGGTCATCTGTTCCGTGTAGGCGTCAACGAGTTCATCGAAGGTGATAGCACGGAGAGCCGGGTCGTTGATGTCGGGGCTCATCGACAGCGATTTGTTCGTGGGGCCGACGGAGCCGACAACGAAGGGGAGGAGAGAACCCTCCGCTGATGCGGAGGACACTGCGGTTGCAGCTTCGCGGGCGATGCGGGCTGCGGCAAGGTTGATATCGCGAACGAGATGCTCACAGCCGTAGTCGGCGAGCGAGATGCGCTGGGCGTTGAAGGTGTTGGTGGTGATGATGTCCGCGCCGGCTGCGAGATAGCGACGATGGATGTCGGCGATGACATTGGGGCGGGTGAGACACAGCAGGTCGTTGTTGCCTGCTTGTTGTCCGGGCAGGTCGTAGCCGCCGCGATAGTCCGCTTCGCCGAGGCGATAGGACTGAATCATTGTTCCCATGGCGCCATCGAGAATCAGGGGGCGTCGCTGGGCGAGGGCTTCGCGGAGGGATGGGGTGTCGTGTTGGGCGGTCATGGGAGGAATCCCGAAAGCAACACTTTCGGGCACACTAACGATTAGGGGTGGATGGTGTTGGGCACACTAATAATTGTGTTTGAATTGGCGGTCAATAACGCGGCGATCCTCTTTTTCTTTGAGCGTCTCGCGCTTGTCGTAGGCGTGCTTGCCTCGGGCCAGATAGATATCGAGCTTGGCGCGTCCGTTCTCGTCGATGAATAGGAGTGTGGGCACAATGGTGAAGCTAGGGCTCTTGGTGGCGTTCTGCAGGCGGTGAATCTCACGGCGGTTCAGCAGCAGCTTGCGGTCGCGGCGGGCAGCGTGATTGTTGTAGGTGCCATAGAAATACTGTGAGATGTTCATGTTCTTGACCCACATCTCGCCGCTGATGATAACACAGTAAGCATCTACCAGGCTGGCTTTGCCCAGGCGGATACTCTTGATTTCCGTGCCTGTCAGCACCAGTCCGGCGGTGTATTTCTCCATCAAATAATAGTCGAACTCCGCTTTGCGGTTCTTGATGTTGATGGTCTTTTGCTTCTCTTTTGCCATTGTTTCATGAAAGAAGCCCAGCCCTTTGTGGACCGGGCTCCTGTATGGGTTAAAGCCGTGTGCAGAATGACGGAGCGCTTTAGAATGGCAGACCGTCGGCTCGGCGCTTGTGGTTGTAGGCTACCATCTTGATGGCAGTGACGGCACATTCCGTTCCCTTATTGCCCAGGACACCGCCTGTTCGTGCCTCCGCCTGTTCGGGCGTGTTGCAGGTGAGCAGTCCGTAGATGACTGGGATGCCGCCTTTCGCGTTCAGCTCAGCCAGGCCCTGGGTTGTACCTTGACAGATGTAGTCGAAGTGGGGCGTGTCGCCACGAATGACACAGCCGATGGCGATGATGGCATCAACCGACATATTGCGGCTCATCCACGCAGCACCATAGACCAGCTCGAAGCTGCCGGGCACGTGCTTGACCTCGATGTCCTCGTCGGTCACGCCGTGTGTCTTCAGCGTCTCGATAGCTGCCTCCGCCATCGCGTAGGTATAGCGGTCGTTCCAGTCAGCCACGACAATGCCGAAGCGCATTCCCTTGGTGGAGGGGATGGTGGCGGGGTCATAGTCCGAGAGATGGTGGAAAGCGGTAGCCATTCTTAATGATGATTGATGAACGGTGATTGATGAAATTACTTGCTGACGCGTTCGATGTACTTGTCAATCTCCTGATAAGCCATAGAGTTGACATACTCCTTCTTGATCTGCTGGTAGAGAGCCAGTGCCTTCTCGGGCTGACCTTCTGCCTCGTAGAGCTCACCAGCCTGCAACAGGAAGGTCGGTGTGAGGCTGTCGCTGTCAGCGAGCTTGGCAGCCTTGAGGAGTGTCTTGATGGCCTTTTCGTTGTCGCCGAGGTTGACATAAACGTTGCCGAGTGCACCGAGAGCAGCGGGGGAGATGAGGGCGTCGCCCTGCAGGTCGTAGTCCTCGAGCATGTCAGCAGCTTCCTGCCACTTCTCAGTCTGTGCGTAGCAGATGCCGGCATAGAGCTTGGCGAGGTTGGCAGCATCCGTGCAGCCGTAGTCATCGATGAGTTTCAGCAGACCAATGCAACCCTGACCGTCGCCATTGAGTGCCTTGTCGTAGTTGTTGGCCTGGAAGTAGGTCTCGCAACGGAACAGCGCCTCGTTGGCTTGCTGTGCGCGGGGCTTGCTGACGAACTGAACATAAGCGATGATGGCAGCTGCGATCACGATGATAGCGCAAATGCCATATACGATGTGCTTCTTGTACTTGTCGATGAATGCTTCGGTCTTGGTCACGGCTTCAATGTTCTCGGGAGCCACGTTCTTTTGTTGATTCTTTGCCATTGTTTTGTTATGTTATTATTGTTATTTCGAGGTTGCGCAGGCGTTATGCCTGTAAAAAGCGCGGCAAAAGTAGTTAAAATCTTTCGGATGCTCAACTTTTTCGGGCATTATTTCTCGTTTTACGGCATTATTTAACTACCTTTGCACCGTTTTAGCGTAGAAACGGTTGGAATAATGGTTCTTCATCAGCTCTCCATACTTCATTATAAGAATATTGAGCAGGCAGATCTTACGCTGTCGGCCAAGATGAATTGTTTCATCGGGCAGAACGGCGAGGGCAAGACGAACCTGTTAGATGCCATCTATTTCCTCTCGCTATGTAAGAGCGCTACGGGCGCCACGGACACGACCTGTATTCAGCACGATGCCGACTTCGCCGTCCTGCAAGGGCATTACGAGCATGAGGACGGCACGCCCGAGGAGATTTATCTGGGAATGAAACGGGGCGTGAAGAAACAGATGAAGCGCAACAAGAAGCCCTACAAGCGCCTGGCAGAACATATCGGTCTGTTGCCGCTCGTGATGGTGTCGCCCATGGACGCGATGCTCATCAGTGGTGGCAGCGAGGAGCGTCGCCGTTTTATGGACGTCGTCATCTCACAGACGGACCGCCGCTATCTCGACGCCCTCATGAACTACAACAAAGCGCTGCAACAGCGCAATGCCCTGTTGAAGATGGAGGACCCGGCCCCAGACCCTGATTTGCTGGCTTTATGGGAAGAGGAGATGGCGCGCTACGGTACCGTCGTCTATGAGGCCCGAACCCGTTATGTGGAGGCTTTCACGCCCATCTTCCAAAAGATCTACGCCCATGTGAGTCAGGAGAAGGAGCAGGTGGGATTGCAGTATGTCTCCCATGCCCAGCGCGGCCCCCTCTTGGAGGTCATCCAGCGCGACCGTGCCAAGGACCTCGTCATGGGCTACTCGCTACACGGCATTCACAAGGACGAGCTGGAGATGACGCTGGGCGGTTTTCCCATTAAGCGTGAGGGCTCGCAGGGGCAGAACAAGACCTATCTGATTGCGTTGAAGCTGGCGCAGTTCGGTTTCCTCAAACGCACCGGCAGCCAGACGACACCGCTGTTGCTGCTCGACGATATCTTCGACAAACTCGATGCCAGTAGGGTAGAGCAGATTGTGCGCCTCGTCTCAGGCGACAGCTTCGGGCAGATTTTCATCACCGACACCAATCGCGACCACCTCGACCAAATCTTGGCGCAGATGGACAGCGATTACAAATTGTTCCATGTTAGCGGCGGGAGGATTGAAGAATGAGAAAGCAGAAGGCCGAGGCCGTGGGGCTGGTTGTCAGACAGTTCCTGCGCGAAGAAGGATTGGAAACGCCGTACAATGAGTACCGGCTCATTGAGTCATGGCCCGAGGTGATGGGGCCTGGCATCGCACGCCATACCTCCAACCTGCAGATTCGCAACCGCGTCCTCTATGTCCATCTCACCAGCTCCGTCCTGCGTGCCGAGCTGATGGCCGGCCGCGCTATGCTTGTCCGTCGCCTCAATGAGCACGTCGGCGCTCAGGTCATCGAGCGGATAGTGCTGAGATAATCAAGAAACTAATTAAAATTAAAGAAACTATCAAATAGAAACATTCATTTTATTTATCAACTAACTACAAACTTTATTAACTATGAGAAAAAGACTACATCTTTTTGCAGCAGCCCTGCTGATGTCGTTAGCCGGTTTTGCTCAGGATGAGAATCCCCCCGTCCACACCAAGGCCCTCAACTCAGTTATCGCGGATGCAGAGGCCATCGTGGCAAGTGAAGACTACACCGAAGGCAAGACAGCGTTGCAGGAAGCAATCACAACCGCAACAAGCGGAATCACTGAACTGGCAAATGACGCTGCGGTTCGTGAAGCTATCGTCACACTGCAGGCAGCGATTGACCAGTTCCTTTTGGACAACGAGGACGGAGGTCGCATAGCCGACGCTACGGCAAAGGTGACAAACCCGTCCTTTGACAAGGATGGGAACAATTCCAAGACCGTTACCGGTTGGGTGGTGAACAACTTCAAACAGAACCGTCGCTCCGTCAGCTATCCTGGAACCAGTTCGACATCAATGGTAAATTTTATTGAGCAGTGGGCGAATGCTACGGCTTTGTCGGGCAGTGGCGATATTCACCAAGTGCTTAGCGGTCTGCCCGCAGGCCATTATCGTCTGACAGCTGATATCCTGACTGTCAGCCAGAAGACTGCAGATCTTGTGGATCTGGAAGGCGTTCAGCTATATGCCAACGAGAGTATCCGCGAAATAGGTCTCTCTGGTACTGCCGATCAGACACAAGCCGTCACCTATAGCGTGGACGTCGTTATAGCCGAAAGCGAGGATTTGACCATCGGTTTCCGCTTTGACAACACCAATATCAACTGGCTCGGATGGGACAACATCAAGCTCTCCTTCATCGGTGACGCCGAAGCGTATCAGGCACAGCAGGATGCTGAACTGCTGGCCGCTGCCAAAGCTTCCCTCTCTGCCAATATCGAAGCAGCCAAAGTGTTGATAGACGCGAACCACCCCCTCTATAACGCGGAGCTGAATACTGCTATCGAATCTGCCACCGCAGCCTTAGAGGCCGAAACCATTGATGAGGTGCAGGTTGCTATTGACGATTTGGCAAGGGAAGTGAATTTATTCAACGACTTTAATAAGTCTTATGTCAATTTCCTGGCAGCAATCGAAAAGGCTCAGGCCCTGTTGGCAGATGAGTCATATACCCAGGGCCGCACGGATCTCGAAACAGCCATTTCCGCTGCGCAGGCTGCCTTACCAGAAGGCGTGCAGTACCCCGTGGGGAGTGCTGAGATTTTCTATAAAGAAGCACGCGCGACGTTGGAAGTGGCACAGAGCCAGTTCCTCGTGGCCAACGCCAGCTATCAACATCCCGCCAACGTCATCACCAATGGTGGAATGTCCAATACCAATGGATGGGATATTCTCGTGCCTGGAGCAAACCCGGGCCTGCATATCAACGCGAGTGGCAATGTGGAGAACTTCTCCAAGCCCTTCATGGAGTGTTGGGTCAACAACACCAACTATGGTCAGGAGAACTATGCCAAGCAGACGATAGATGTACTGCCCGACGGCACTCCATTGCCCGCAGGTTACTATGTCCTGAAAGCTGCCTGCTTGGCCACGCGTCAGGATCAGGCTTCCTTAGAAGTGAGCGGTGTCACACTGCGCATCGGCGATGAGAGCGAGAATGTACACACTGCCAATGGCGTAGCTAACATCTATACGATCGGTTACGAGCAGGCAACTGCAGGTAATCCCATCACCTTCGGACTCTTCATTGACGCAGAGACCGATGCCAACTGGATAGCATGGGATGAAGTGGAACTGCAATATGTTGGCGACAAGGATGCATATCTGGCCGAATACACCAAGGCCATACTGGGCGAAAGCCTTTCTAATTTGCAGGCCGAGGTAGATAAAGTGCAACAGATGCTGACTACTGTGGACGTCACAGATGCAGATATCGATGAACTCAATTCTGCTCTTGAGAATGCTCAGGATTTGCTTGACAATCCGCTGTCGGCAACCATCGAGTCCCTGGAAGAAGCGCTCGATTATCTGGTGGATAGCGAGGCGAGCTTCACTCTCAGTGGTGCCAAGCCCATCAACGGCAACTTCTTTGACTTCACATCGTTAATTACTAATCCGAACTTCGACATCGCTGATGCATCTGGATGGCAAACGGCAGAGCCGACAGCAGAGGATGGAATGGTACTTCCCAGCGGCACAGACTGCGTCTATTGGTGGTTCGGCGGTAGTACAACCATGAGCTTACTACAGGATTTCCGGCAGACCATTGAAAATATGCCCGCAGGCAACTATCTCCTTGATGTCAATGCATCGATCCGTCTGGACATGACCTATTCCACCAGTGGCTACACAGAAGAGAACAAGTACAATAACTACACCCGTTGTCAGGTGTATGCCAACGAAGAAACCGCCGACGTCCATCCCTTCTTCTATGAAGATGAGGCCAAAGGGCTCACCCTCGAGAGCATGTTGGCCATGACAAACGACTACGACTATCGCCACGGCAACGGTACGCTGATTGATGATATGTTGAAGGCCTCAGGGCTCTTCCACGTACTGGTCCCCTTCACACTTGAAGAACGCGGCGACATCACCATGGGCTTCCTCGTAGAACTGCCTAAGCGGAATGGTCAGATGCCTTTCATCGACAGTTTCGCATTGACCTTCTATGGCGACCAGGATGTTGCTGAAGTTACAGGCATCAAGACAATTCGCAATGCACAAGGCACCATTCAGAAGGCCGATACGCCCATCTATAACCTCGCAGGCCAACGCCTGCTGAAGTTGCAGAAGGGCATCAATATTGTGAACGGTAAGAAGGTAGTGGTGAAGTAAACCCACACACAGCATTCCCGTGTCCTATGCATGGGAAACCAATAAGAGCGCAGGCATCCGATTGGAAGCCCGCGCTCTTAATTGCAGAAGAGTAAGGTCCGCCAAAAACAAGTTCATCCCGTCTGTTGGATAAAGATGGGTTAAGGAGACGATTAGTGGTCAGGCGATGACAGCGTGCACGGTGAGGTCGTGGGGCTCGGTGGGGAGGTCGGCAAGGAGCTGGAAGGGCCAGCAGAGGCCGATGAGGTAGGGGGAAGGTTCACCAGCGGGTTCCCTTAACCCCGTCGGCATAGGAGTTATGCCTCCCCTCATCGGGCACGGATGGCCCAAGGGCAATCCTCTTAAGACCCTCTTCGCTTCCAATGAGGGGGAGTGGTTAAAGGAGGGAGTGGAGAAGCGGGCGAGGAGGCGGTCGTAGTAGCCGCGGCCACGGCCGAGACGACGGCCGTCGGGGGTGAAGGCGACGCCGGGGATGACGGCGAGGTCGATGGCGGCATAGTCGGTGATGGGGGCTCCCGTGGGCTCTAAGATGTGGAAGGCACCTTCGCGGAGGGCGTCGGGAGTGGGCAGGAAGCGGAGCTCGAGGTCGTCGCCCACGACAACGGGCAGCAGCACCCGCTTGCCCTCCTGTAATGCGCTGCCAATCAGCTGGTGTGTATCTACTTCGTCAGGCAGCGAGTGGTACAGCAGCACCGTATGCGCCTGCTGCCATTGAGGCGTGGCGCACAAGGCTGCGACCACACGTTCCGACAACGCAGCCAGCTCTTCTTTCGTGCGAGTGGCTTTGCGTTGCTTCATTGCCTGTCGGAGGTCCTGCTTGTTCATTCCTTCGCTTCCAGTGTCGGCACCGATTCACCCGCCTCGAAGAGCTTCAGCGCACGTTGGATGACTTCGTCCGTCTTGCTGAGATACTGCAGTCGCCACTGCTGGTCTTGCGCGTTGTAGATGATGTTCGAGAAGAGCGAGCGCTCAAAGAGGGGCGCGCTGCGCTGCAGCATCAGGTTGCGGCGCTTGAGGCCGTGTTCTTCGCCGTAGCGCGCAAACTTCTCCAACAGGTTCTGGCGCTTGAGCCAGCTCTCCATCTCTGTGACGTTCTTCATGCGCTGGAGCTGAGCGCGGTTCTGGTCGTTGAAGAGGTAGGCGTATTGAATCACGAGGCCGCTGAACAGCGCTTCCTTGTAGTAGCTTGTGTAGAGTGTCGTGTCCTCGGGCACGAAGATATCGGGCATAATACCGCCGCCGCCATAGACGATGCGACCGATGCGCGTCTTGTACTCGGGGCCGTCCTGGTGGATGCTGTCGGCGGAGAAAAACTCGCCGCGCTCGTAGCGCACCATCAGGTCGTTCTCATAATCCTCGCCCTTGCCCTTTTCGTAGGGTTTCTGAATGCAGCGGCCCGAGGGCGTGTAGTAGCGGGCTACGGTCAGTCGCACAACGCTGCCGTCCTTGAATTCAATGGGTTGCTGCACAAGGCCTTTGCCGAACGAGCGGCGACCGATGATCGTGCCGCGGTCGTTGTCCTGAATGGCGCCGGCGAAGATCTCCGAGGCGGAGGCCGAGCCCTCGTCCACCAACACTATCAGGGGCAGATGCTGGAAGGTGCCGCGGCCGTCGGTGCGGTATTCCTCACGCGGCGACTTGCGCCCTTCGGTATAGACCACCAGCTGCCCGCCCGGCAGGAACTCATTGACCATCATGATGGCTGTCTGCATATAGCCGCCGCGGTTGCCGCGCAGGTCGATGACGAGGTTCTTCATGCCGCGCACATTCAGCTGTGCCAGTGCCGTCAGCATCTCTGGATAGGTGTTCTCGCCGAAACTCTCGATGGAGATGTAGCCGGTATGCTTGTCGAGCATGAAGTAGCTATCGACGCTCTCCACGGGCACCTCGCCGCGCACCACGGTGATGGTCAGCGGCTTCTTATGTCCGTTGCGGCAGATGGTGAGCTTCACCTTCGAGTTCTTGGGGCCACGCAGGCGTTTCATGATCTCGCGGTTCTCCATGCCGATGAGCGTGCTGTCGTCGGCTGCGATGATACGGTCGCCGGCGAGTACGCCCACTTTCTCCGACGGGCCACCCTTGATGACATTCATCACGTTGACGGTGTCCTTCTGCATCGTGAAGCGCACGCCAATGCCGGAGAAGCTGCCCTTGAGCTCCTCGGTGCTCTCCTCTGCATCCGAAGCTTTGATGTAGCTGGAGTGGGGGTCGAGCTCCGAGAGAATCGTGGGCATCGCCTCCTCGACGAGGTCGTTGACGTTGATGGTATCGACATAGTTGTTGTCGATGATCTGCAACAGGTAGTTCAGCTTGTTGCTACCCGTGTTGATGATATTCAGTCGGTTGCCCGAGAAGTGGTTGGCATAGAACAGGCCGATGCCAATGCCGAGGATGACAGCGATGGCCAACAACAGCGGGACGAGACGTGACTTGGTGTTCATTTCTTTAATCTTAAACTCTTGAACCTTTGAACTTTTGAACTCTTTAATCGCTAACCGCTAACCGTTACTCGAAACCCTCAATCGCCAGGTGCTCTACATCGATGCCGGCACGCTGGAGCAGGTCGATGCCGTCGTGCAGGCGGTAGTCGCGGGCATAGACCACGCGGCGGATGCCGGATTGGATGATGAGCTTCGAGCACTCGATGCAGGGCGAGTCCGTCACATAGAGCGTGGCGCCCTCGGAGTTGTTGCCCGAGCGGGCAATTTTCGTGATGGCATTGGCCTCGGCGTGCAGGACATAGGCCTTGGTGACGCCGTTCTCCTCACACACGTTCTCGAAGCCCGAGGGTGTGCCGTTGTAGCCGTCGCTGATGATCATCTT
>CAMKTN010000047.1 GCA_946415705.1 uncultured Prevotellaceae bacterium | reverse complement strand
GATCCACGCCCTGCTTCATCTGCTCGCGGGCTTCGATATTGAATTTGATTTCTTTTGCCATGATTCTATGCGGACATCCATCCGCAGTTTAAAGTTGAACGTTTAAGGTTTAAATAAGGTGTCTTGCAATGATGGCTTAGGCCAGAACTGCAACGACATCCGACTGGCGCATCACGAGGAACTTCTGGCCCTCGAACTCCAGCTCTGTGCCGGCATACTTGCCATACAGTACGGTGTCGCCAGCCTTCAGCACCATCTCTTCATCCTTGGTGCCTTTGCCAACGGCAACTACTTTACCCTGAAGGGGTTTCTCTTTGGCGGTGTCGGGGATAATGATGCCGCCGACGGTCTTTTCTTCTGCTGCAGCGGGCTCAATGAGCACTCGGTCTGCAAGGGGTTGAATCTTCATAGTGTTTTTGAGTTTATAAGTTTTAGTGGTTATGTTTGCATTTGCAGAGGAGCGAAAGCTGTGCCAAAAGGCTGTCAGGCTGACAAGATGGCAGGGTTTTGCGATTGTTTAAGGGTTACAGTTCTTCGTTGAGAGGAAAATTGCAGCGTCGCATGGAAAAACCTTCAACTTTAAACCTTAAACCTTAAACTTTTTCCTACCTTTGCACCGCCAAACGTATGAAGACGCTCACATACCTTTTTATATTCCTGTTCACGTGCCTCGTCATGGCTGTCATCCCGAAGGTGGGGGGCTATATCTGGAATCCGCGTATCATCGTGCCGTCCACGGCGGCGATGTTCACGCTTCTCGTGTGGTTGGTGGCGCGCTTCATTGGCACCGACCGCGCTCCCTTGGAGATCCTGGTGACGGCAGGCTTCCTCCTGCTGTTCGCACCCGGCTCGCACCTGTTCTTCTCGCGCGACGAGGACGCCCTCATCGAGTTGGGCTCGCAGTGTATCGTGCCGTTCTTCCTGACGCAGTACAAACGCATCAGCCGCAAGGACTTCAAGCGGGCATACGGCTTCATGCTCCTAATGGGTATCTTCTGCAGCTTCACCCACGACGGTATCACCTTGCCCCTCTGTCTGGCGTTCCTCCTGCAGGCATGGCAGCGCCGCAATGAGTTCTTTCGCCTGGCCTGCTGGCCGATGGTCATCGGGTGGCTCGTAGGCACCGTGTTGCAGTTCACCACGCACGACCACCTGCCCAGCCTGACGCCCGACCTGCAAGCGCTCACGAGTCGCACCGCCATGGTGCTGGGACTGCTGTGGGACACAAAGATCTTCGTGGTGGCCGTAGGGCTCTCGTTCTGGATGTCCACGACGGTCTGGGGGCGTGCCGAACTGCGACGCACGCTGCGCCGTCAGCGGCTGATAGCGTATAGCCTGTTATTTGCATTGTCCTGTGTGCCCTTTGCCCCGCTGGGCATCGAGAATACGGTCACTGGCGTGTGTTTCTTTGGGTTGCTCTGGGCACTGCTGTTGTGTCAGGGCCTTGAGCGGAGGTTCTCCGGTGTTGCCAGAGTTCGTAGGAGTTGATGATATTCTGCCATAGGACATAGCAGCCGGCACCGATGCTGGCCTCCGGGGTCAGATACATGTAGGCAATCCAGATGGCTAAGCTCGTATTTTTCTGAAACATACCCTGCCCCGTGCAGATCTTCTCATTGGCATCGTGTCCGATGAGGCGGCCGATGGCGAACTGTACGACGGCCGTGAGGAGGGTGAAGAACGCGATGTCGCCGATGAGATGGCTGGCGGCATGGCTGTGCAGGATGTTGCGTAGGGTGATGCCCACGACAATCGCCAGTGACACAGCCCAGCAGTAGAAGCTGAGGTCGGGCGTGCGCATAAACCACTTATATAACGGCTTCACCCAATGACGCACGACGGCGCCGAGCAGCAGCGGCAGCAGCAGGACGCTGGCCAGACGGTAGAGGATGAGCAGGAAAGCGGACAGGAAGGTCATTCCCTGGCGCGGCTCCAGCAGCGGAAAGATGGCGGGAATCAGCAGCGAGACGGCAAACGCGGAGAACAACACGAAGGTGGTCATCTGCGTGAGGTTGCCGCCGAGCTTGCTCGTCACGATAGGCGAGGCGGCAGCGCAGGGGGCGATGACACACATCAGCACGGCCTCGAGGAGGAGCTTTGAAGACCCACCCCCGACCCCTCCCGTAATGGAGGGGAGAAGGAAAAGTGAAGAATGAAGAGTGAGGAGGACCAATATTATGATGAGGGCGAGTTGTACGCCCAGGACCTTAAAGTGCCAGCGGCAAAGTCGCATCAGGTGGAAATCGACCTTCGAGAAGGTGACGAACAGCGTGAAGAAGATGGTGATGGGCAGCAGCGTCTCGAAGATGGGGGAGAGCACATCGCCCGCTGCGTCAAGGGCGGGGACGTAGGCAAAGGTCATGTACGACACCGAGCCGATGACGATGGCCGAGGGGAGCGTCCAGTTCTTCAGGAAGGTGATGAGCTTCATAGATCCATTGCCGGCTCCGCTCGCTTAGGGGAGAGGGGCGGGGCTTTGTCGTTCTAAGGTGATGACCTGTGTGCAATGCTCCACCACGGCCGGACGATGGGTGATGAAGATGAGCGTAGGCTTCACGTGGAGGCGCTTGTGATGTTCGATAAGGTTGCTGAGCAACGTCTGCTCCGTGAGGTGGTCGAGGGCACTGGTGGCCTCGTCGAGAAGGAGGATGGAACCGCGGCGCAGTAGGGCGCGGGCGATGGCGATGCGCTGTGCCTGTCCCTCGGAGAGGCCGGCGCCGCCCTCGCCGATGCGGGTATCGAGACCGTCGGGGAGGCTCTGTACAAAGTCGGCGCACGCCAGGCGCAGGGCCTCGTGCATCTCGTCCTCCGTAGCATCGGGGTTACCCAGCAGCAGGTTCCAGCGCAGCGTGCCGCTGAAGAGCGAGTTGCCCTGCGGCACATACACCAGATTGCAGCGTGTCCGTGCCGACACCGGCACCTCTCGCCCTGTGCCTCTCTCATCACTCTCGCCAGCCCCCGTTCTCGGCGGTTCGTCCGCCGAGGTCTCATACATCACCACCTCCCCCTCGTTGGGCTTCAGCAGCGCCAGGATCAGGCGCAGCAGCGTCGTCTTGCCGCTGCCCGTCTCGCCCAGGATGGCATTCGTGCTGCCCGGCGGGAAGTCGAAGCTGGCATGGTTCAGGACCTTGCGGCTGTGCGCCTCGTAGGAGAAGGTGACATCTGTGATGCGGATGCCAGCGCTCTGCTCAAAGCGGATGGGCTCGCCGTCGGTTTCCGTGGGCACCTCCTCCAGCTCCAGCAGACGCTCGGCGGCGGTGAAGCTGCTGATGATGGCGGGAATGAAGCGGGTGAGCTCGCGGAAGGGACCTTGGATCTGGCCGCAGAGCTGGATGAAGGCGGTCATCATACCGAAGGTGATGATGCCCTCGGACAGGCGGTTGACGCTCCACAGGAACGTGAACAGGTAGGCCGCGCCGAAGCCGATGTTCAGCACCAGGTTCGAGGTAGTGGAGAACAGGGTGCGATGGCGCACCTGCTCGCGCAGGGTGGTCTGCTGCTGTGTTAGCGACTGTAGCAGCCACGGCACACGCTCCAGCGTCTTCAGCACCAGACGGTGCTGGATGCTCTCCTGCATGGTGGATTGTATGCGGCTGTCGGTATTGCGGACTTCCCGGGTGATGTCGCGCATCCGGTTGATATATACGCGGCTCAGGAGGATGAAGACGGGCAGGATCAGCGTGACACTCACCGCCAGCATCGCATCCATAGAATAAAGGAAGAAGAACGCGCACAGGAGGCGCACCACGACGGCCAGCGCCTGCGGGATGGTGTCCGTGACCACGGTGACGACGGTCTGGCTGTCGCTGATGAGGCGGTTGAGGACGTCGCCGCTATGCCTCACCTCACGGCCGTGCCACTCGCTCCTCAGCATGTGCTCGAAGATGCGGCGCTGCATCCGGTTCTGGGCCTCGACGCCCAGGAGGGCCGCAATCCAACGGCCCAGATAGCCCAGGGCCATCTGCGAGGCCATAATGATGACGAGGAGGATGCCGGCACCCATGAGGGTGGAGGGATGAGGGAGGAGGGAGGAGGTGGTGGCGCCGGTGGCGATGTCGATGGCCAGCTTCGTGGCCCAGATGAAGGCGAAGTCAAGTGCCACACGGACAATGCCGCTCAGGGCGTTGATGAGCGACTGCCATTTGACCTGACGGAAGATGAGCCAGAACCAATGGAGCAGATGGCGTGTGGAGTAGAGCGACTTCATTCTCTGGGATCGGTGCCCCACATGAGCTTCGTACGGAGGGTGCGGAAGAAACTCTGGTGAGGACGTTTCAGGACCTTGACAACATAGGGCGCACGGTGGATGGTCAGTTTGACATCCTCGGTGCATTTCTCACTGCGCCCGTCGATGGACACGAGGAAGCGGTGGTTGCGGGCGGCCACGGAAAGGGTGATGACGGCGTCGTCGGTGAGCGTCAGCGGGCGCACCGTCAGCGAATGCGGCGCCACGGCCACGAGGCCGATGGTGCGGCTGCCGGGTTGCATGATAGGACCGCCTACGGAGAGGGCATAACCCGTCGAGCCCGTGGGCGTGTTGATGAGCAGGCCGTCGGCCTGGTAGGTGGTGAGGTACTCGCCGTTGACATCCACGCGGATGGAGATCATCGACGACATATCGCGCTTCAGCACCGCCACCTCGTTCAGGGCGAAGGGGTAGCCCTCGGGCGTGCCTTTGTCGTAATCCACTTGCAGGACGCAACGCTCCTCGACCTGGTAGTTACCCTCGTAGATCTGCTCAATGGTGCTGTCCAGTTCCTCGGGAATGATGTCGGCGAGGAATCCCAGACGGCCCATGTTCACGCCGAGGATGGGAATCTGGCGGTTGCCCACGCGCCGTGCGGCTTCCAGGAACGTGCCGTCGCCGCCCATGGAGATGACGATGTCGGCGTCGAAGTCGTCATTGGCGACGATGCGCGTGGCGGCGGGGAGCTCTATCTGCAGGGTCGTGAGGAAATGGTAGAAGGCCTCGTCGATCTGCAGGGACGCGTGACGCTCTTCCAGCAGGCAGAGCAGTTTCTGCACCGACGATGACTTCTTCGCCTGAAAGGGATTCCCGAAAAGGGCAAAACGAAGCTTGCGCATAAATGTGAAACGCTATACGTTAATCGTGAGACAAACAGACGGTGGAGACAACGGGAATCGAACCCGCGACCTCAGCGTTGCGAACGCTGCGCTCTAGCCAGCTGAGCTATGTCCCCGTGCGTGTCGGGACGCTTTGACAGGGCAAAGGTAGGCAAAAGTTGAGAGTTTAAGCTTGAAAGTGGCAAGTTTTTGCTTCTTTGCCCGTAATTTTTCATTTTTCATTCTTTCATTGTTCACTTTTCACGCTTTTTCCCTATCTTTGCGGCGAGAAAACACAAAAAACCTTGCGTTATGCCAACCAAACTGAGTGTTAATATAAATAAGGTGGCCACCATCCGCAATGCGCGGGGTGGCAACAACCCAAATGTCTTGCAGGTAGCCCTCGACTGCGAGCGCTTCGGCGCGCAGGGGATCACCGTGCACCCCCGTCCCGACGAGCGCCATATCCGCTATCAGGACGTCCGCGACCTGAAGCCGCGCCTCACCACGGAGTTCAACATCGAGGGCAACCCCATCTCGGAGTTCATCGCCCTCGTCCTGGAGAACCGCCCCACGCAGGTGACCCTCGTCCCCGACGGCCACGACCAGATCACCAGCAACCACGGCTGGGACACGAAGACCCACCTGAACTTCCTCACCGATGTCACCGCCCGCTTCCGCGAGGCTGGCATCCGTGTCAGCATCTTCGTCAATGCCGACGAGGAGATGGTTGATTACGCCGCCCGCGCCGGCGCCGATCGCGTAGAACTCTACACCGAGCCCTACGCCTCCGCCTTCGCCGCAGTTACCGTTCCTGAGGGTTCTCCCGAAGGCCTTGTTTCGGCTCCCGAGGGTTCAGTTACCGTTCCCTCGGGTTCTCCCGAGGGTCCCCTCCCTTCCCCCGCCGCCCTCCGCTCCGCCATCGCCCCCTTCATCCGCGCCGCCAAAGCCGCCCGCGCCTTCGGCCTCGGCCTGAATGCCGGCCATGACCTCAGCCTCCAGAACCTCGCCTACTTCCACCAGCAGATCCCCTGGCTCGACGAGGTCAGCATCGGCCACGCCCTCATCTGCGATGCCCTCTACCTCGGCCTTGAAGAAACCATCAAGAGGTATCTTGCATGCCTATAGACCCTCCCCCCTGCCCCTCCCTTATAGGGCGGGAGTATTTATATTTGATAATTCAACATCATTAATAATCTGTAAACTAATGACCCTGAAAGCCTTCCAGTAGTCGAATACATTCTACTCCCCTCCTTACAAGGGAGGGGCAAGGGGGTGGGTCTTTAACTATGATTTACCTATTCTTCGCTACCGGCACCGAGGAGATTGAAGCCCTCGCCACCGTTGACATCCTGCGCCGTGCAGGACTGCCCGTAGAAATTGTTTCTATCACCAACAACCGCACCGTCGTCGGTGCTCACGGCATCCGCGTCGAGGCTGACAAGCTGCTCAAGGATGCCGACTTCTTCGACGCCGAGATGCTCGTACTCCCCGGCGGAATGCCCGGCGCCACGAACCTGGCCGACTGCGCCGACCTCGTCGAGCGCATCCGCGACCATGTCTATCTGGGTCGCCCCGTGGCCGCCATCTGTGCCGCCCCGCTGGTCTTCGGCCGCATGGGACTGCTCGAAGGCAAGCGCGCCACCTGCTACCCGGGCTTCGAAGGCGAGCTCAAGGGTGCCACCTACACCGGTGCTCTTGTGGAGCAGGACGGCCTCTTCATCACCGGCAAGGGTCCCGCTGCCGCCTTTGAGTTCGGCTACGCCATCGTGGAGCGCCTGAAGGACAAAGCCACCGCAAACGCCCTCGCTAAGGGTATGTTATATAGGTAAGGGACTCTCCCCTTGCCCCTCCCTATAAAGGAGGGGAGTATATACATCATGCAATGGAAGCGAATAGTTCTCTACAGTCACAGGTAACTACTCCCCTCCCTCGGGAGGGGGGCGGGGGTGGGGCCTCCTTTTGCATAGTTGTTGCCGGCGGCAAGGGCCTCCGCATGGGCTCCGACCTGCCGAAGCAGTTCCTGCCCATCGGTGGGCGACCGGTGCTGATGCACACGCTGGAGGCTTTTGAGCACGCCATCCCCAGCATCCGCCTCGTCCTGGTGCTGCCCAAGGACCATCAGGCCTTCTGGCAGGACCTCTGTGCGAAGCACCATTTCACCCTCCCGCACACCATCGCCGATGGCGGCACCACCCGCTTCCACAGCGTGAAGAGCGGTCTTCAGCGTCTTTGCCCGTCGGGCAAAGACGCTGAAGACGCGCTGGTCGCCGTCCACGACGGCGTCCGCCCCTTCGCCTCCGCCGAGGTCATCCGTCACACCTTCGATGCCGCCCGCGAGCATGGCGCCGCCATCCCCGTCGTCCCCGTCGTCGAAACCGTCCGCCAGCTCCTCCCCACAGCCACCGTGCCCGCTCCGTTCGGAGCGGGAAAGTCCATCACCGTTGACCGCTCCCTCTACCGCCTCGTGCAGACACCCCAGACCTTTCAGCTTCCCTTGCTCCTCCGCGCCTACGAACAACCTTATACCGAAGCCTTCACCGATGACGCCTCCGTCGTCGAGGCCCTCGGCCATCCCATTACCCTCGTGGAAGGCAACCGCGAGAATATCAAGATCACGACACCCTTCGACCTCCGCATCGCTGAGGCCCTCCTCGCGAAATAACTTTTCTTAACAAAATTCAAGCGCACACCGCACTATGAACCGTCTCCATCTCCTCCTCCTCTCCCTCTTTACCCTCTTTTCATTCGCCCCCGCCACCGTGTCCGCAGCTCCTGCCGTGGAAAACCTTCCCCGCACCTCCCTCCTTTGGAACTTCGGCTGGAAATTCCACGCGGGCGATATCGCCGATGGTGCCAGCATGACCTTGAACGATGCCGACTGGCGCGCCGTCGATCTGCCGCACGACTTCCAGATCGAGCAGCCGTGGGTAGCCCCCGGCGAGGACGAGCGCCCCGACACCAGCGATCCGGGCGCCAACATCAAGAGCCGCCTCTCACCGCGCGGCTTCAAGGAGATGGGCATCGGCTGGTACCGCAAGACTTTCACACCGGATGAATCTTGGCGTGGCCGCCGTGTGCTCATAGACTTCGAAGGCATCCTCTATGTCGGCGACGCCTACCTGAACGGCCATTTTATCGGTAAAACAGACTACGGCTACCTGGGCTTCGAGGCCGACATCACGAAGCTCCTGAAATGGGGTGAGCCCAATGTCCTCGCCGTCCGAGCCGACACCCGCGCCGCCAACAACAGCCGTTGGTACACCGGCGCCGGCCTCTACCGTGATGTCCACCTCATCCTCACCTCCCCCGACCTCTATTTCACCCGCCACCCCCTCCGCATCGTTTCTACCCCCTCCTCCTCCTCCTCTCCCTCCACCGCTGCCCCCTCCAGCGCCTCCCTCAGCGCTTCCTCCTCCTCTTCCTCCACCGCTGCCCCCTCCAGCGCCTCCCTCAGCGCTTCCTCCTCCTCTTCCCGCCCCGTTCTCGGCGGTTCGTCCGCCGAGGTCTCCATCACCGCCGAAGCCTCCTCCCTCAACCGTCCAACGGCCCTCACCTTCGCCGTCCGCATCTTTGACCGCGAAGGCCGCTGCGTGGCCGAGCAGAAGACCTCCGAGCCCTTCCGCGCCAACCAGCGCCAGCGCGAATACCCGCTCCCGCCCATCACCATTCCCAACGCCCATCTCTGGGACATCGATGACCCCTATCTCTATACCGCCGAGGTGACCCTCTATCACCCCGATGGCACCGCCGCCGACTGCGTCACCTCCCGCTTCGGCATCCGCCAGTTGGAGTTCTCCCCTGACTTCGGTATGAAACTCAACGGCCGCAAGGTCATCCTCAAGGGCATCGCCAACCACCACACCCTCGGCGCCCTCGGCGCTGCCGCCTACCCGCGCGCCATCGAGAAACGCCTGCGACTGCTGAAGGAGTTCGGTTTCAATCACATTCGCACCAGCCACAACCCCTACAGCGAGAGCCTCCTCGACCTCTGCGACTCCCTCGGCATCCTCGTTGTCGATGAGCTCTATGACAAATGGCTCACGCAGTACTGCGGCGGCCGCGCGGAGTGGACGGCCCTCTGGCAGCACGACATTCCTGAATGGATCACGCGCGACAGGAACCACCCCAGCATCGTCTTCTGGAGCCTCGGCAACGAGCTGCAGACCTATTGGAACATTCCATACGCCGACTGGGGCGTGACGCCCTATCGCATGATGAAGCCGCTGCTGAAACGCTACGACGACACGCGCCTCATCACCGTCGCTATGCACCCCCGTGGCCGTTCCCTCGAGACCGACTCGCTGCCGGCGCCCCTCGTGATGGAGACCGACATCGCCGCCTATAATTATAGGTATATGTACTTCCCCGGCGACGGCCAGAAGTTCCCCTGGATGATGTTCTACCAGAGCGAGGCCACCACCGCCGCCATGGGCCCCAACTACTACGAGATGGACCTCTCAAAGGTCATCGGCCTCGCCTACTGGGGCGCCATCGACTACCTCGGCGAGAGCCAGGGCTGGCCTGCCAAGGGCTGGGCGCAGGGCGTCTTCTACATCGACCTCACCACGAAGCCCAACGCCTATCTCGCCAAGAGCATCTTCTCCGATGAGCCCACCGTGCACCTCTGCTTCCAGGAGCAGAGCCGCGACATCGAGTGGAACGGCGTGAAGCAGCGCATCCGTCGCCTCACCGACCATTGGACACGCACCCCCGGCGATGAACTCAACCTCACTATCTACACCAACTGCGACGAAGTAGAGTTGATTATGAATGGTAAGAGTCTTGGCCGCAAGCAGAACGACCGCAGCAACCCGAAGGCCCGCAACCAGATCCGCTGGGACAAGTTCACCTACGAGCCCGGCTATATCGAAGCCATCGCCCGCACCGACGGCAAGATCGTTGCCCGCCACCGCGCCGAAACCGCTGGCCCAGCCGTTGCCTTGCGCCTTGTCCCCGACCTTCCTCCAACCCTCAACTCTAAGAGGGGCACACCTTCATCCTCTGTTCACAAAGGTAAAGAAGCCCCCTCGGGGGCCGTATGGGGGGCCACCTTCTGGCGTGCCGACGGCCTTGACCTCCAGCACGTGCGCGTAGAGGCCATTGACAAGAAAGACCGCGTTGTCCCAACCGCCGACCTTGACGTTACCTTCACCGTGGAGTCCCAACCCTCAAAGTCCCCCTCGCCCACGGGAGAGGGGTTAGGGGTGAGGCTGGTAGCCGTCTCTTCCGGTGACCACTATAGCGACGAACTCACCCAGCTCGTGAACCACCGCCGCCTTTACGAAGGCCGCTGCCTCGCCATCCTCCGTGCCGGTCGCACCCCCGCCACCGTCACCCTCACCGCCACCGCCCCCGGCCTCAAACCTGCAAAACTAAATCTCCACACATATTAAAAATCGCTCATATCCCCACCTACTTTATATTATTTCCTTGTAAAACACAATATTATACAGGTTGGCTACTAACAAATAAGGTGGAGATAACGCAAGAAGGACGCATCTTTTCTTACATGAAGATGCGTCCTTCTTAGTAAAATCTCGCGTCCTTATTTGCATATTCTTGTTCTTCTCATCTCATCACGTATAGTCCTTCACCCCATAAGGACTAGTCCTTATAGCCCTCACGTCTAGTCTTTATGGCGTGTCCCACTAATGGGAAACGCTCGTCCCATTAGTGGGACTTGTCGTTCGGTCGCGACCGAACGACGAATGTCACTAGTGGGAAAACCTTTTGCAACACGCTGAACGGCCATTCGCCACCCGTGGCAAAACGATTTGCCGCTTGTCTTGAGATTCTTTAGGCCTCTATGGCAGCCGTGCTTTTAAGCTGCTCGAGGGCCATTGACAGCTGATCAGGGCACGAGGTCCCCTTCGTTCCGCAGTTGATGCCTCGCAACTTGTGGATCACATCGTCAATCTTTTGTCCTTGCACCAACTTGCTGATTCCCTGCAAGTTGCCGTTGCATCCTCCCAGGAAGAACACCTGCTGGATCACATCGTTCTCGTCCGCAGTCACGTCAATCATCTTCGAGCACGTTCCCCGTGTCACATACTGTACATGTTTTGTCTTCATTTCTTTTCCTATATCTATTTATCTGCCCGCAAAGTTAACGGTAAACAATCGAAATACCAAATATTTTCGCCTTTTTGCTGTTTTTTTAGAGATTGCTAGCGCAATTTGAAACAAAATCATTATCTTTGCAACGTAAATATAGAATAGTTCCAAATATAGTATGGACGGATTTAAGAATATTGAAATCAAGAACTTCAGGGGCATCGACCATCTGAAGATAGATGATTTTGCGCGTGTCAATGTATTCCTGGGACAGAACAGCTCGGGTAAGAGTTCTGTGCTTGAATGCCTTTTACTGATGATGGGGATGTCAAACCCAGACTTGCCTCAGACCATCAATTCTATCAGGTCTCGCAATTATAGCAGTTTTGCGGACTTGAGTTATATGTTCCATAATTATGATTTAAAGGCAAGGCCGGAAATGTCATCCGCGCTATTTGACAATACCAAACGTCGCTTGTCTTTAGAGCTGACTTATGTCTTTGATGAAAAGTCACAGCAGGAATTACAAAACGGACAGATACCGACATCAGAAACAAAGACCTTTCTGAATACACTGAAGATACTTTTCGACGTTGAATCAGGTAAACAAAAGAGTACACACGACTGCAGTTTGACGGTCAACCAGCAAGGATTGATATCTAACAAGAAACTGGCAGAAGGATATTTAGAAAAGAACAGTGTGGCTTTTATATCCTCAGACTTGGCCGCTGGCAATCCTGCCAATGACTTGGTTGAGTTAGCCAAACGCAGGTTGAAAGATACCGTAACAGAGCAGTTGAAACATTTCGATGGCCGCATCACCACATTGGAGATCCTGAATAATGTCGCTTACGTAGGCCTGGATGGCATCGATCAGTTGTTGACGGTTAACATGCAAGGTGATGGTCTTCGCCGTTATCTGAACATTGTGGCCGCGTCTGCCAATCCCATGAACAACGTACTTCTGATAGATGAGATTGAAAACGGTCTGCACTATTCCGCCTACAAGAAGTTGTGGGAGGCAATCTTTGCTTTGGCAACAGCCACCAACAAGCAGATATTTGTGACGACTCATAGCAAGGAGACACTTTATCAGCTTAATGAGATGTTGGAAGAGAAATCAGAGTATCAACAAGAGATGCGGTTATACACACTTGCAAATACTCCCAAGAAAGGCCATCAAGCATATAAGTATACTTATGAGGGGCTAAGTGGGGCATGTGAAAATGATGTGGAACTTAGAGGGCTTGTATAATGAGAAGGTTTCAGATAATAGTAGAGGGTGATGCCGACAAGAAGTTCTTCGAGGATTACTATCACCATATTTTCGGCGAGAAAGCCCCTAAAGACAGCATTACCCATCCAGGTAAAGACGGCGACACGGGTGGTTATCAGAAACTGAAGTCTGAAGACGCCATAGGTGCCATGCGCCAGAACACAGACCTTGGCGGCATCAACCTCGTTATTTTTGATGCTGACGAAGACGCAGAGGCTCGTCGCAAAGAACTACTTACCATCAAAGAGGAGTTCGGCGTGGAGTTCGAGCTGTTCCTTATGCCCAACAACAAAGATGCGGGTGAGCTGGAAGATATGCTGGAGCAGATAATCAACTCTAACAATCAGCCCGTGATGGATTGCTGGCAGACATACGAGGGTGAACTTGAAAAGGTCAGGATTCCTACAAAGACTCCTCCCACTCTGACCATCCCTGCCAAGAAAACCAAGATATATGCTTATCTTGAAACCTTGCTCGGGAAGTCAAGAAGTCAGAAGAAACTCATCAAAGATGCAAACCGCAACTACGAGAATACCCAGCATTGGAATCTGGATGCAGAGTACTTGGACCCGTTGAAGGAGTTTTTGGAAAACAAGATTTCGGGTTAAGCGTATGAAAAAGGAAGAGATATTAGCATTATTTCAAGAATATGAGCAGGCCGCTTGCGAAGTGAACCAAGTAGAATGCTGGAGTGCAAGGGACTTGCAGAAGTTGCTTGGCTACAGCCTTTGGCAGAACTTTACCAAGGTAATAGCCAAGGCTAAAGAAGCCTGCGAGAACGTGGGTCAGAATATATTAGACCATTTTATTGACGTCAATAAAAAGGTAGAGTTGGGCAGTGGGGCCATTCGTGAGGTAGATGACATCATGCTTACTCGCTATGCATGTTACCTTGTGGCGCAGAATGGTGACCCGCGAAAGCCTCAGATTGCATTTGCACAGACCTACTTTGCCGTGCAGACCCGTCGGGCTGAACTCATAGAACAGCGTTTGTTAGAAGTAGAGCGAGTAAAAGCTCGTGCCAAATTGCAGGAAACAGAGAAGAAACTTTCAGGCGTCTTGTACGAACGTGGTGTAAACGACAAGAGCTTTGCTATCATCCGTTCTAAAGGCGACCAGGCCCTCTTCCGATTGAACACAGCCACACTGAAACAGAAAATGAGCGTTCCTGCTTCTCGTCCTTTGGCTGATTTCCTGCCTACCATTAGCATCAAAGCCAAGGATTTTGCTGCTGAGATGACTAGCGTTAATGTGCAGACCAAAGACCTGCAAGGTGAAAAGCAAATCACCAAAGAGCATGTTGACAACAACGCAGCCGTTCGCCAAATGCTCATCCAACGTGGCATCGTCCCCGAAGACCTGCCACCTGCAGAGGATGTAAAAAAGGTAGAACGCAGATTAGCGAGTGAAAACAAAAAGGCATTAGAAAACAAAACAAAAAAGTAGAATCGCTAGAACGCTCAACACTGGAATCTGGATGCGGAGTATCTGGAGCCGCTGAAAGAGTTCATAATGGTGTTTCTTAATCAAGAATAAGATAATGGCTAAAATTAATCGAGAGCTACTGACCATCTTGAATGATTATGAATTGTTCATGTCCTCTGAAAAAAGGACAAATCTTCCTTTTTATGTGACACAAACAAAGAACAATCATCCGACTTCTTTATATAATACGCAATCTCTTACTTCTGAATATGAATTTGGACATGTAACTATAGATTGCGAAATGCGGGATAAAAGTCCCTATAATTACTCATTTCAAATATTGACTGATAAAGTTCAAAGTAGGGTGTTGGCAAGATTAGATGAGGGGAATGGAACCCACAGAAATAACATCCCAACCATACCCTTAGCAGAACAGGAAGTAACAACCCCACATTTTCATAAATACAATTCATCAGGTATATTTATTGCATACAAGACAAATTCTCTAATTCATAAATCAGGAAGGCCATTGGCAATAGGAGAAGGTATTGGACTATTTTGCGAAGAAGAGAATATTTCTGTCGATGATAATACAACAGAGCTAATCAAAGTACATCCAGATGGCGAACTGCCTATAGAAGAAGACATTGATCCTTTAAATGGTATATCGTTTTGATTATGGATAAAGTTTTTGAGACTATCAAATCTGCTTTTCAGTCTTTATGGCAAATAAAGGACTATGGAAAAACTTTGGAAATCGTAACTCCAATGGCTACTATCAATAATTTGTTTGTTTCAGTATTCATTACGAAGCGTGGTGATGATTACATTGCTACAGACGGCGGATGGATAGATTCTGGGCTATATGAATGTGAGGTAGATTGGAAAGCTCTTGGTTTCAAGAAAATAGGAGCTTTTTATATTGAGAACCTTTGTATTGAGAAAACTAATGCTAAAGGGCATGTTTTCTATTTCAAACGTATTAATAAATTGGAATTGTTGCCTAACATCGTGTTTGATTTAGCAAATTTCATAAACGCGGTCGTTAGTTCGTCAAATATAAAATTCACAGCTGATAGAGAAGAAATTACATTCCGAAAAAATGTTCGTGGTTTTATGATTCAAAAATTCGGAAATGAACGTTTTGAATACGATAAGCCTTTATCTGAAAGCAATCCTATAAGATTCAACGCAATAGAACGGAGTAAGGATGGTGTTAAGCTAATCAATTTTGTGTCTGGTTCTAATTCGAGCTATTATGCAAACTCACTCTGTCGGTCTAACACGAACTTTCAAATGGTTATTCCTTTACATGGAAAATATAATATTAAACGCACCATTACACTATTAGATGATCGGAAGCCTAGTGTTATAAATTCGCCGCAGGTTCAAACCTATTATAATTTTTTGATGGATAATCGAACAGAAGAGAACCGTGTTATTCTTTGGAGCCAAAAAAGTGAATTTGCCAATGCTGTATGACGACTATTAAGTGTTCATATTTTATAGTATAATAATGCACAGATTACCAAGACATAGACAAATAAGAGTTTTCGAGGGCTTTGCCGGATATGCCGGAGCGACTTTTGGATTAAGACGCTCTGGCGTCCGACATCGAGTGGTCGGATATTCAGAGGTTGATTAAGATGCAATAGAACTATATCATTACAATTCCCCAGATATTTGCAATTTAGAAATAAAGAGTTAAAAAGGCTTCGGATTTCAAGAAAGATTTTTATTACCTGTTGGATGAATTAATTCTATAAAACATTTATGCTAAAAAAGTTGCACATA
>CAMKTN010000046.1 GCA_946415705.1 uncultured Prevotellaceae bacterium | reverse complement strand
CCCGCTAACAAAGAATGCGCCTCAGCGCGAAGACATAATAGTCGCGCGAGGCAGCCGACTGGAACGGAGCCGCTTCCAGTCTTCGCCGTCCATCATGAAGAAAAAACAAGTGTTTGATCCCGGGCCGTCGCACGGCAAGCGACCGTGCCGCATTCTTGCCCGATCCGGAACCGAGAGTAGGCAGCAGACGCCCAGGGCGTGTGTTGCAGATGCGGTAAACGCTCCAAGCATCGTTCAATGTCGACTCGTGGTGTCGCCCATGCTGTGGGTCGGCGAGGGCATAGGTCTTTCCACAATATGAAACGGCCAACTGCTCCGAAGCTTTTGCTTCTGTGTTCATAGCATCGCCCCTACAGCCTATCAAGGCCGTCAGGAATACGATCAATATGGGCAATAGTCGTTTCATTTCGCTTCACGAACGAGGAGCTTTCTCTGCCCCCTCGATATTTTCGGCCGCAAAGATAGTGAAAAATCCTTATTCACGTTTCGATTTGCAGCAAAAACGAACTGGCGAAATAGAAAATCATTCCGTTTCGGCTTTTTATCAACAAAGAATACCACCGTCCCAATCTGTGAAGACTGCAAGTCCATTTTGTTGAACCGTTTGAAGCATGTAAGCTTTAAAATATGAAGCATGAATCCGCGGGGGATAGAGTGCTCAGAATGAGGTCTATTCGCAAAAGACGTTGTCAAGAAAGCCCTTTCAACAGTTGCCGCAGAAGGTAAGTGGCGTTCTGGTTACGCGCCACGCCGGGCGTGATGCGGTAAGTGTATGTGATGTGGTCGGAGAGTTGGATCTCGAAGCTGTAGTTGTGGAAGCGGCCGGGGTGCTCCTCAGCCATGCGGGAGAGCTCGAGATCGTGGGTGGCGACAATGCCCGTGACGGGCAGCGCACTGACAGCCTCCAGAAACAGGCGGGAGCCGTTGAGCTTGTCCAGGGAGTTGGTGCCTTTCAGAATCTCGTCGAGGATGATGAGGGTGTGGGATGAGGCGCCTGCGGCTGCAGCGGCGGGGGCTTTCACGGCTTCCAGCAACTGTTGCAGACGCAACAGCTCGGCATTGAAATAGGAGATGCCGTGTGCGAGGTCGTCGGAGGTGCGCATCGACGTGAAAAGCGCAAAGGGCGAACAGCGCAGGTGATCGGCAAAGACGGGCAGGCCGACGCGTGCCAGCAGCACGTTGATGCCGACCGAGCGCAGGAAGGTGCTCTTGCCTGCCATGTTGGCGCCCGTGATGATGTAGTAGTGACCATCGGCGAGAAGGAAGTCGTTGCGAACGGCCTCTTTGCCAAGGAACGGATGCCACAGCCCATCGGCCTCGAAGACGATGTCCGTGGCCTCAACGACTACGGCTTCGGTGGCTTCGGGGTGGTTAAAGCGGAAGGTGGCCAGGGAGACGAGGGCGTCGTAACGGCTAACGGCGGCTATCCACTCGGGGAGGCGCGGCATATAGCGCCCCTTCCAATCCAAGAACCGACGGACGATGAAGAGGTCGGACATGAACAGCGTGTTGGAGATGAGGATCCAGAACTCGTTGCGACGGTCGATGCTGGCCACGATGGAGGTGAGGGAGCTGAAGGCGGGAGCGGCCTCGGAGGTCTCGGGCACCAGCGCCATCAGGCGTTCATAGACTTTCAGCTGGCGGAGGATGCCCTCTGTGGCGCGTTTCGTCAGCAGCAGCGGACGGGCAAAGAGCAGACTGGCGACCAGCACCTCCAGCACGGCCCATGCCATCACGCTGCCGGCTCCGGTAAGACCGAGGATAGCGGCCGTCAACAAGGCATAGAAGCCGCCAACGAGCAGCACAGCAAGCACCAGCGCCAGCATGGAAGCGGCAAAACGGGGGATATGGATGGAAGCTACGTCCTCCAAGGCGCGCAGCACGGAGGCTGTATCTACCTGCTCCTGTGCCATGAATGTCATGCGGCGGGTCTCTGCTTCGGCCAGCTCGCGGATGACATCGCGCTGCGCCTGCACCTCGGCGACCGAGGGCACACGGCGCTCAGCGAGCAAGGCGGCCAGATGATCGCTGCCGCCCGACGTGACCGTGCGATTCATGCGCTGGAAGAGGGACTGCGGGCCGAATACATCGAGGTCGGTGGTGAAGGGATGCGAAGCATCGGCATAGCGCCGGCCATCATCGAAGTGTGAGAAATCGCCGTCCAATGCCGCCAACTCGCCGTCGTAGACCCTGAGCCATGCCTCGCACTCCTCCAGTCGTGCTGAACTGCGCGCGTCGCGACTGCGCGTCCAAAGGTAGGCCAACGCCGCCACGACGGCTGCCGCTATCAGCGGCCAGCCCCAAGCCGTCAGGAAAGAGGCCACGGCACAGGCTGCCGCAGCAAAGAAACTCACCAGCTCGGCCACGACGAAGCGACGCGCCTGCCGACGCAAGGCCACAGCCTCGGTCCGCAGCGCGTCGGCTCGCTCTTGGTAATAAGTCTTCAAATCCATAAAACTACATTACGCCTCATGGGCCTTCTCCACCAGCCGCTGTCCAAGCGCGTAGGCGTTTTGCAGGTCGGTGGGGAAATGCTCGTCTCGATAGCGGCGCTTGTCCTCTTCGCTGAAGAGGTTGAAGTCGTAGCGCGAGTAGTCGTTAAACTGATAGGTGTTGCAGGCGTAGAGCGTCTCGGAATAGCCGAAGATGTCGGCCATCACCTTCGTGTTCTCCTCCAGGAGCGTAGGATAGTTAATCTGCTTCATGTAGTCTTCGGGGCAGTTCATGGTGAAGATCATGGCAGTGGGGATGACCTTGTTGCGCAACGTAATGTGCTTGCCGTTCTCGTAGAGGTATGTGCCGACGGGGAAGCAGAGGCGCTCCATGAACGAGCGCAGCTCGCCCGTAGGATAGCTGTAATAGACAGGCGAGCCGAGCACGATGACGTCAGCCTCGCGGCAACGCTCCAGCACTGGGCGCAGGTCGTCCTTCAGCGCGCACACGCCATTGCACTTCGAATTCTTCAGCTTGCAGGCGAAGCAACTCTTGCAGCCTTTGAAGTCGATGTCGTAGAGGTGGACCATTTCACATTCGGCTCCCATCTCCTGAGCCCCGCGCATGGCGCTCTGAAGCATGTCAGCCGTATTCTTGTTCTTACGCGGACTGCCATTCACGAAGATGGCCTTCATCTGTTTCTTTTCCATATACTGAGAATGTCGTTGAGTGGTTTTGTTGCCGCAAAGGTAGTCATTTTTTCTGATTCTCTCGTTCTTTCAGGTTAAAAAATCGCTGATGAAAGGCCTTGTGAATATAAGTCAAGCAGTATTCCTTATTCAACTTTTGTTAAATAATTGAGCTTCTGGCTTCATTTTTGATTGTTTTTTGCTACTTTTGCACACGCTTTAAGTTGTATTCATACAAATATCCCCCAAAAACAATGATAGAACAAGGAAAATTCAAACACACCTACACCTCTACAGCATCGGACATCACGCCGCTGTATCGTCTGACACCCAACGCGTTGCTGATGTACTTCCAGGACAGCTTCGCACGCCTGATGACCATCCACGGCCTTGCCGCCTTCGACATCGTCAAGCAGCGCCGCATGTGGGTCATCACAGAGGTGCAGATGGACGTGCAGCCCACCGTCACGTTCTGGTCGGAGGACTTCACCGTGGAGCTGTGGGTCAGCGAGCTGACATCGTTGCGCATCTACTGCGATTTCCGCATCGTGCGCGCCGACAACGGAGCGTTGATAGCCTCCGGCAGCAGCCAGTGGAACATCCTCAACCTCGACACCAAGCGGTTGGAGACGACCGACTTCATGGCCGACCGCCTGACGGTCGTGCCGGAGCTGATGACCGCCAGCCACAAGAAGGTGCGGTTCCCGAAGCCACAGGCCGTAGATTTGCAGATGGAACACCGTGCCACGCGCCTCGACCTCGACTTCAACTTCCACGTCAGCAACCGCAGCTACGTCAGCATCGCCCTGCTGACCATGCCCGAGGATGTCCTTGCCTCGCAGGCCCTCTCCTCCCTCACCGTCCACTGGCTCCACGAGACCTATCTCGACGACCTCCTCACATGCAACATGTCGCACACAGAGGATGGCAGCTACCTGCACACCCTCACCAACGCCGACGGCGTTGTCGTCTGCGAGCTCATGAGCCGTTGGCAGCCGCAGCCCCACGCCGCTGATGTCAGCGAGGTGCTCGACAGGAATCTGTAAGAGTATCGCCACCGATGCCAAGCGTGAGTATTTTCGACGAAGTCAGCCCTGCAGGGTTCGGAGAGGGGCTCTATAGTCCCCTAAGCGTACCCTCTATAGTGTCTGCGCGTAGTCTCTATAGAGGGTAAGGCGAGGGAGTAGTAGTGTCTTACAACTGGTCGCTGCGCTCAAAATAAAATTCAACCTTAACCATAACCATAACCTTAACGTTAACCATAACCTTAACGTTAACCTTAACCCTGACCTTAACCCTGACCTTAACCTTAAACGGGAGGGAGGAGGGGGATGTATTTTTTTCCACTCACCTCAATATTATTTGGAGTGTGGTGCGGGGGCGATGCAGCATGGTGTGAATTTTCGGGGGGTGTGGGGTACGAAAAAAAACTGTCATCTGTTTACAACTGTTGACATTTTAGGTCAACCGAAGCCAGATGTAAACAGTTGTCAACAGATAACAGTTATTTTCTCCGCAGGGTAACGCCAACGCACCAATCATCAACGGCCTTCGCACCAAACTGCATTTGCCTTTGTACATAGGTGCAATCGCTGTCTCACCAAGGTGATCCAGTCGGAAGATATAGGCCTTATGGCTTGAAGATATAGGGCTTCAGGCTTGAAGATATAGGGCTTCAGGCTGGAAGATATAGGGCTTCAGGCCGGAAGATATAGGGCTTAGGAAGGGAGGGGCTTAGAAGTCGAATTCGAGGCAGAAGCGGACGCCGTGCTTCTTGACGCCGGGGAAGTTGTGGTAGTTAATGCGATAGACGTAGTCGATGCGGATGATCTTGAGGATATTGTGCAGGCCTACGCTGAGCTCCATGTAGGGGACATTGCCCATCTGATGGACGATGGGTTCGCCGTTACGCGTGGGGAACTCGAAGAGGTCGTGGTCGCCGGGGTGAAGGGCGGGGTTGTTCTTGTCGGAGAGGTAGCCGTAGAGGGCCTTGAAGCCGATGACCTCGCGCAGCTTGAGCTTCTTGAGCAGGGGGATGCGGTTGAGGAGCTTGCCGGAGAGGTCCCACTCGACCATCAGGGAGGCATAGCGGTCGTTGATGAACTCCATGTTGTTGATCATGCAAAACATGTCGCGCGTAATGATATAGGAGTTGTTGGCGACGGGCATGAGCAGCAGGGGGAAGGGCACGCGGTTCCACTGCACGGCGCCACGCAGGTTGATGTTGATCTTGCCGTAGGAGTTGAGCCAGATGCGTTTGTAGGCGGTGATCTCGGTGACGTTGTAGTTGTAGTCGCAGCCGAGGACGCCGCGGATGCCGGTGGTGTGGGCGAGGGTGAAGACGGGGTTGTTGTGGTTGACGTAGTGGCGTCGCTGCTTGGAGTTGACGACTTCCTCGCCGGGTGCCCAGCGGACGGAGAACATGAGGTCGGAGGTGTAGAGGTTATCGACCATCTCGCCGTCGAGGCGGCGGTAGAAGAGGTCGCCGCAGGGGGTAATACGGGCGTGCTTGGCCTGTAGCTTGAAGTCGATATGGGTGTTGGTCTCGTACTCGTAGCGCAGGAGGTAGTGGCGCTGGAACATCATGTGGCGCACGTCCTGTGTCTTGAAGCTGGTCCATACGTTGTCCTTGTCGCGCCCGTGCTGCCACATCATATCTGCGGGGCTGAAGACATCTTGCTGGAACTGCGCTGTGATGCTGTGGCGGGGGAACTCGTGGGGCGACTGTTCCTTGCGGAGGAACGAGTACTCTATCTCGCCCATGCCATACCAGTTGCGACTGCGGGTGCCGTAGGCGGCATAGCCCTTGAAGAAGAAGCGGGGGAAGAGCTTGGCGGTACTCTGGATGCCGAGGCGGAAGCGGGCGCCGTCGATGAAGTTGTTGGAGTACATGGACATGACGGGGCCGATGTCTATCTTGCTCTCATTGGTGTGGCGCGAGGTCTCGAAGTAGTTGTTGATGATGGCGCGGATGGCATAGAGGACGACACCGGCGCCCCGCAACTGCTGTACGGATTCCATCATGTTCGCCAGCTGCCTCTCAGCGCGCGAGAGGGTATCCACGCGGTGCTGCGCCCAGAACGCGGGGTCGTCGATCTTTGCGGTGCCCTCGCGCAACTTGTCGCTCTTGCGGAAGGCTTCGTCGGGGATGGAGTCGGTGGTGATGGAGGTGTAGTTGGTGGCACGGTGTACGAAGACAGCGCGATGGCCCTTGATGATACCGAGCTCGGCGAAGAGGTCGTCGGTCTGCAGCACGCGCTGGCCGTTGGGGAGGTCAGTGAAGCGCTGCTCGATGGAGAGCTCGTTGACGTAGTTGACGCTGGAGCGCAGCGGCAGGTGCAGGAGGCCCTTGTGGACGCGGTAAGTGCTGTCGTTGAGAATCCAGAGGCGGCCGCTGAAGCCGAAGTCCTGCGGGTTCTGTGGCACGAAGCTGAGCTGGATGCACGCTTTGTTATCGACCTCCACGGTGTCCTCGATGAAGAACTGGAAGAAGGAGATGGCGGCACGCGAGGACAAGGGGCTGGTGAAGCGGCGCTCGAGGAAGTTGATGACATCGTCGTAGATGTTGATGTCGGTGAAGATGCTGGCAATCACGGTGTTGACCTCGTCGCCGATGGGCAGCAGGTCAGTGACACCCTCGCTGTTGGTGCCCAGGACGTAGTTGCGCTCCATCTCGGGTTCGCGCCGCCAGAGGTGGTGCGTGACCGTCTCCATATAGTGTACGGGCAGGATGTACTTGTCCGTCTGCGGGCAGTATTCCACCTGCTGTTTGAGCAGGTCGCGCTGCAACAGTTTCATGGAGTCGGCCTTCTCCTGTGAGATGTTGTCGAAGCCGGTGGTGATGCGCTGGTAGCGGTAGTAGCTGACGTAGTCGTTCTGCTCCAGCGAGTGGCTGGCCTTGGCGTCGATGACCTTCCGCATCAGCTCCACGGCGGGGTTGCCCTTGCGCTTGTAGCGCTGCTTCTTGGGCTTCACCTCCACCTCCTTCAGGTTCCGCTCCACGTAAATCGTTTTCTGAGCGAAAACGCTTGAATTAAAAATTGAAAATTGAAAATTGAAAAAGAGGACTACACAGAGAACAAGCCTGCGCAGCCAACAGTTTAAACGATATGATTGACTAAGCCTCAATAATTCCAAATTTTCAATTCTTAATTTTCAATTTTCAATTTTCAATTCTCAATTTTCAATTCTTAATTTTCAATTCTCAATTTTCAATTTTCAATTTTCAATTTCCTCAGCAGGCTTTGAAACTCATGTCGAGACCTTTCACGCTGTGTGTGAGGGCACCGACGGAGATGAAATCCACACCGCATTCTGCGTAGTCGCGCAGCGTGTCGAAGGTGATGCCGCCGCTGGACTCGGTCTCGAAGCGACCGGCGATGAGCTCTACGGCTTTCTTGGTGTCGGCAGGTGTGAAGTTGTCGAGCATAATGCGATCCACACCGCCCATGGCGAGCACGCGGTTGAGCTCGTCGAAGTTGCGGACTTCGATCTCTATCTTCAAGTCCTTGCCCTTGGCCTTGAGGTACTCATGACAACGGTTGATGGCATTCTCGATGCCGCCAGCGAAATCGACGTGGTTGTCCTTGAGGAGAATCATGTCGAAGAGCCCGATGCGATGGTTCACGCCACCGCCGATCTTCACGGCAGCCTTCTCCAGCATACGCATACCGGGTGTGGTCTTGCGCGTGTCGAGAACGCGCGTCTTGGTGCCCTCGAGGCGTTTCACATACTTGTTGGTCATCGTGGCGATGCCGGACATGCGCTGCATGATATTCAGCATCAGGCGCTCGGTCTGCAGCAGGCTCTGCACACGACCCGTGACAATCATGGCGATGTCACCGGGCTTCACGTGGGCGCCGTCCTCGATGAACACCTCCACCTGCATCTCGGGGTCAAAGCGATGGAACACTTCCTTGGCCACTTCGATGCCAGCCAGGATGCCTTCTTCCTTGATGAGCAGCTTGCTCTTGCCCATCGCATCGGCTGGGATGCAACACAAAGTAGTGTGGTCGCCATCACCGATATCCTCGGCAAAGGCCAGGTCTATGAGACGATCTTCTAATTCCTTGACGGACAATAAAACATTTTCCATATCTTCTTATTCTTATTTATTATTAATGAATGAACAAACCTTTCCGTGTCTTTCCGTTCTTTTCCGTGTATTTCCGTGCCTATTCGAACCGCATCACCTGCGCCGGGTGAATCCTTGACACCAGATGGCTGGGCACGATGAGCACCAGGAGCGTGATCAGCAGCGTGGCGACATTCAATGCAAGAATCAGCCACCACGAGAACTGTATGGGAACGGTATCAACATAATAGGTGGCGGGATCGAGGTGTATCAATCCGAACTGCCACTGCAGCCACGAAAGTCCGATGCCGAGGACGTTGCCCCACAAGAGCCCCTGCCCTACCAGCAAGGCGGCAAAGGACAGGAAGATGCGACGCACCTGGTGGTTGGCGGCGCCCAAGGATTTCATCACGGCGATGAAATTGGTGCGTTCCAGAATGATGATGAGCAGGCCAGCTGTCATCGTGAACAGGCTGAGACCTATCATCAGCAGCAGGATGACATAGACATTGGTGTCCAAGAGCTTCAACCATGAGAAGAGACCAGGGTACAACTCCATGATGCTGTGGGTGCTGTAGGTGTTGCCGTCGGCGTCGGAGGTGCGGTTCATCACTTGTCGCACCGTATTGGTAGCTGCCTCGATTCCGTTGAAGTCCTGGACAAAGAGCTCTGCCCCTGCACACTGGTCGCTGCGCCATTCGTTCAGGCGCTGTGTGGTGACCAAGTCGGTAAATACCAGGTGGTTATCAAATTCGCTCAGATGGGTTTCATACACGCCCGCCACGAGGAAGCGGCGCGCCTTCACATCGTCGGAGAAGAAATACGCGAACACCTTGTCGCCAGCATGGAGGCGTAGCTCTCGGGCCATAGAGGCCGAGATGAGGATCTCGTTGCTCGCCTCCTTGGAGGAGAAACGCGGCAGGCGCCCCTCGCGCAGATGCGAGGCCAGGAACGTGGTGTCATACTCCTCGGCAGCGCCACGCAGGACAACGCCCTTGAAGGTGAGGTCGGTCTTCAGCATGCCCGTCTTGGTGGCAAAACGCTGCACATGGGTGATGCCGGGCATTGCGCCCAAGCGCTGCAGCAGCGAGTCGTCCACCTGTATGGGCTGCGCCTCGGAGGTGTAAAGGCTGCGATAGTTGATGACCTCCACACACCCGCCAAAGCCAATGACCTTCTGACGGATCTCGCCCTTGAAGCCCAAGATGATTCCCACGGAGAGAATCATCACGGCCAATCCTACGGCCACGCCCCACATGGCAATCTGCACCGCAGGCCGCGACAAGCGACGGCCTTCCTCGCGGTGTCCGTATAAGCGGCGGGCTATGGAATATTCAAAAGACAAGCTTTGCTGAACGTTTATGGTTTATGGATTATGGTTTATGGTTTATAGGACAAATCCCTCAACCATAAACCCTCAACCCTAATCCTTGCGACCTGGGTAGGCTTCGAGGGCTTTGCTGAGGACGAAGAGGGCGCGCATGAGGTCGGGTTTCTTCAGGACGTAAGCCAGACGGACTTCATTGCGTCCCAGGCCGGGCGTTGTGTAGAATCCAGCCGCAGGCGCCATCATAACGGTCTCGCCCTCGTAGTTGAAGTCGCGCAAGCACCAGGCGCAGAAGTCCTCGGCATCCTCCACAGGCAGCTTGGCTACCGTGTAGAACGCGCCCATAGGAATGGGACTATAGACACCGGGGATGCGGTTCAAGCCGTCGATCAGGCATTTACGGCGCTCCACATATTCGTCATAGACCTCGCGGGAGTATTCCTCGCCCTCGTCGAGCGAAGCCTCCGCAGCAATCTGACCGATGAGCGGGGGTGACAAACGGGCCTGACAGAACTTCATCACAGCCTTGCGAACCTCCTCGTTTTTCGTGATCAAGGCGCCGATGCGGATGCCGCACTCGCTGTAGCGCTTCGACACGGAGTCGATGAGCACCACGTTCTGCTCGATGCCCTCGAGGTGGCAGGCTGAGATGTAGGGGGAGCCGGTGTAGATGAACTCGCGATATACCTCGTCGGAGAAGAGGTAGAGATCGTACTTCTTCACAAGGTCACGAATCTGGTTCATCTCGCGGCGCGTGTAGAGATAACCCGTCGGGTTGTTAGGATTACATATAAGTATCGCGCGCGTACGCTCGTTGATGAGCTCCTCGAACTTCTCCACCTTCGGCAGCGAGAAGCCCTCCTCGATGGTCGTGGTGACGGTGCGGATCACGGCACCGGCCGAAATGGCGAACGCCATGTAGTTGGCATAGGCAGGCTCGGGCACGATAATCTCATCGCCGGGGTTGAGGCATGAGAGGAACGCGAAGAGCACGGCCTCGGAGCCACCGCTGGTGATGATGATGTCATCGGGGGTCACATCGATGTTGTACTTGGCATAGTAGCTGACCAGCTTCTGACGATAGCTGAGATAGCCCTGCGAGGGGGAATACTCCAGGATCGTGCGATCAATGTTCCGGATGGCATTGA
This sequence comes from uncultured Prevotellaceae bacterium, assembly GCA_946415705.1. Classification (GTDB taxonomy): domain Bacteria; phylum Bacteroidota; class Bacteroidia; order Bacteroidales; family Bacteroidaceae; genus Physcousia. Next base: position 5,930 of record CAMKTN010000046.1, on the reverse strand, counting down.
TGGCCGCAGGGGGCGTGGGCAGGTCGGGCTGACCGATATTCAGATGATAGACATGGATTCCGCGCTGCTTGGCGGCGTTGGCGAGGGGTGCCAGCTTGCGAATCGGCGAGGCCGGCATCTCGAAACCACGGACTGATATTTTTGGCATACGGGGCAGTATTTCTATTTCTTCCTCAAAAATTTGCGCAAAATTACTATTTCTTGGTTAAGAACCCAAGAAAGGAGGGCAAGAAAATGCATGTTAAGCACGATTTAAGCATTTTTTACGTTTCTTTTTGCCAAAACACTTGCTTTGCTCAGACTTTTTGGCTTAATTTGCGATGTGATTGTTCAATCTAAAATCATTTACTTATGGAAGTAAGCAAGCTTTCAGGACTGAAACGTGAAGATTTTCAGTCCACTATACAAGGAAAGCAGACCGATTTGTTCACGCTCGTCAACAAGAGCGGAAATGAAGTTTGTATCACCAATTACGGTGGCGCACTCGTAGCTATCATGGTTCCAGACAAAAATGGAAAGATAGCCAATGTCATTCAAGGGCACGACACCATCAAGGGTGTTGTAGAAAGTCCGGAGCCGTTCCTCTCCACACTCATCGGGCGCTACGGCAACCGCATCTGCAAAGGTAAGTTCACCCTCGACGGCAAGGAGTACAGCCTCGCCATCAACAACGGCCCCAACCACTTGCACGGCGGCCCCACAGGCTACCACGCCCGCGTCTGGGATGCAGAGCAGAAGGACGCGCAGACACTTTTCCTCCATTATCTCTCGCCGGACGGAGAGGAAGGTTTCCCCGGCAACCTCGACATCACGGTCATCTACCGCTGGACCGACGATAACGAATTGGTTATCGACTACAAGGCCACCACAGACAAGAAGACCATCATCAACCTCACCAACCACGGTTTCTTCTCCATCTCGGGCATTGCCAATCCTACGCCCGACATCATGGACCTGCAGTGCCAGATCAATGCGGACTTCTTCGTGCCCATCGACGACACCAGCATCCCGACCGGTGAGATTCGCGCCGTGAAGGGCACGCCCTTCGACTTCACCAAGATGCACGCTGTAGGCGATATGATTGACGCCGACGACGAGCAGACCAAGAACGGTGCCGGCTACGACCACTGCTTCGTGCTCAACAAGCGCCAGCCCGGCGAACTGAGCTACGCCGCCAAGATCTTCGAGCCCCACACGGGTCGCACGATGGAGGTCTATACGACCGAGCCCGGCGTGCAGGTATATACCGACAACTGGGCCACGGGTTACCCCGGCCAGCTCGGTGCCACTTTCCCTCGCCGCTCGTCCATCTGCTTCGAGGCGCAGCACTTCCCCGACAGCCCCAACCGCCCCTACTTCCCCGGCGTCGTCCTGGCTCCCGGCGAGGAATATACGCAGACCACCATCTACAAGTTCGGCATTGAGAAGTAACTCCAAGCGAAATCACTTAAATACTTACCAAATAACAAATTATGAGTAATCAACAAAAACAATGGGGTGCCATCATTGCGATGATTGCCCTCTTTGCCATGATTGCCTTTGTGACGAACCTGTGTTCGCCCATGGGTGTCATCGTGAAAAACCAATTCGGTACCACCAACTTCATGGCCATGATCGGTAACTACGGCAACTTCGGCGCCTACCTGCTCATGGGCTTCCCATCGGGTATGATGATACAGAAGTGGGGCTACAAGAAGACGGCACTCATCGGCCTGCTGGTGGGTATCACGGGTATCCTCGTGCAATGGCTCTCCGGTTGGGGTGGTATGGCCGTGTATCTCTGCGGCGCCCTCATCTCGGGATGCTGCATGTGTATCCTCAACACCGTTGTGAACCCCATGCTGAACATCCTCGGCGGCGGCGGTAACAAAGGTAACCAGCTCATCCAGACGGGGGGCGTGTTCAACAGCACGGCAGCCGTGGCCGTCTATATCATTATGGGCGCCCTCATCGGTGATGCCGCTAAGGCCAAGATTTCCGACGCTACCCCTGCCCTGATGATTGCGTTGGCCATCTTCGTGATTGCCTTCATCGTCATTTTCTTCACCAAGATCGAAGAGCCCCAGCAGCCCGTAGAGAAGAAGAACGGCGAGAAAGATCCTCACAGCGCTTTCTCCTTCCGCCACTTCAACCTCGGCATCCTCGCCATCGGTCTGTACGGTGGTATTGAGATGGGTATCCCGGGCTTCATCCTTCAGTATCTGACAGCAGCCACAGACGCCGCAACCCCGGGTCTCGCTATGGACGCCGGCTATGTCGGCACGCTGGGCTCCATCTACTTCCTCTTCATGCTCATCGGTCGTTTCATCGGTGCCAGCGTGGGTGGTAAGGTCAGCACCAAGGCGATGATGACCTTCGTCAGCAGTCTCGCCATCATCCTGCTCCTGGCAGGTATCTATCTTCCCACCACAGTGGCCGTGAGCGTTCCCGGTATCGACTACACGAACATGGCTATCCTGTGGGGTAACGTTCCCGTGGGTATCTTCTGCTTCCTGCTCGTCGGCCTCTGCGCCAGCGTGATGTGGGGTGGCATCTTCAACCTCGCCACGGAAGGCCTCGGCAAATACACCGCTATCGCCTCCGGTGCGTTCATGACAATGGTTGTTGGCTTCGCCATTATGGTGGCCATCCAGGGTCTCGTTGCTGACTGGACAGGCAGCTACCTCATCTCCTACTGGGTGCCCCTGCTCTGCGCATTCTACATCCTCTACTACGCACTCATTGGCTCCAAGAATGTCAACACCGACATTCCTGTGGACTAAGGACAATTGAAAATTGAAAATTGGAAATCAATTAACTCATAAACTTTAAACATTAATCTTTAAACTTTTTCTATCTATGAAACTAACAATTGAAGATGTTCGCAGCCGCTTCATCAAGCATTTCGATGGCAGCACAGGAAGTGTTTATGCTGCTCCCGGCCGTATCAACCTCATCGGCGAGCACACCGACTATAACAACGGTTTCGTGTTCCCCGGCGCCGTGGAGCAGGGCATGATCGCTGAAATCAAGCCCAATGGCACCCGCAATGTGGATGCTTACAGTATCGACCTGAAGGATCGCGTGCAGTTCTCGCTCGACGACCCCGCAGGCCCCAAGGCAACCTGGGCTCGCTACATCTTCGGCGTTTGCCGTGAGATGATGGCTCTGGGCGTTCCCGTGGAAGGCTTCAACGCTGCTTTCGCAGGTGATGTGCCCCTCGGCGCCGGCATGAGCTCCTCTGCTGCTCTGGAGAGCTGCTTTGCCTATGGCTTGAACGACCTCTTCGGCGACAACAAGATCGACCGTCTGGAACTGGCTAAGGTTGGCCAGCGCACAGAGCACAAGTACATCGGCGTGAACTGCGGTATCATGGACCAGGCTATCTCCTGCCTCGGTAAGGCTGGCCACCTGATGCGTATGGACTGCCGCAGCGGTGAAGTGGCTTACTTCCCCTGGAACCCGAAGGGCTACAAGCTCGTGCTGGTGAACAGCAACGTGAAGCACGCCCTCGTGGGCTCACCCTACAACGACCGTCGTCTCAGCTGCGAGCGCGCTGCCGCTGCCATCCACGAGATCCATCCCGAGGTGGAGAGCCTGCGTGATGCCAGCTACGAGCAGCTCGACGAGGTGAAGGCCAAGATCAGCGAGGAGGACTACAAGCGTGCACGCTACGTCATCGGTGAGCGCGAGCGCGTGCTGACCGTCTGCGACGCTCTGGAGAAGGGCGACTACGAGACTGTCGGTAAGATGATGTACGAGACCCACTACGGTCTGAGCAAGGAGTACGAGGTTAGCTGCGAAGAGCTCGACTTCCTCAACGACATCGCCAAGGAGCAGGGCGTGACTGGTTCGCGTATCATGGGCGGCGGCTTCGGCGGCTGCACCATCAACCTCGTGGACGAGCACTACTATGACAGCTTCGTGAAGGCTGCCAAAGAGAAGTTCAAGGCTAAGTATGGCAAGGAGCCCGGCATCATCGACGTGGTGATTGGCGACGGCGCCCGCAAACTCTGCTAAGCTTTCCGCCTTCCTTTCGGAAAAAACACATGAAAAGACGGCTTCCCACACGTTGGGAGGCCGTTTTTCTATGCTCAGAAGCCGAAAAAGAATATTTTTTAGGGAAAAATAGCACGAAAGCATTAAAAAAAGTGTGAAAAACACACTACTTATAAAAAAAAGCACTATCTTTGAAGCGATTTAGGGACATTTATGCCTCTGAAGCCCCAAAAAGAAAACAATTCATTATCTACTAACTACTATCTCTTACAGTCATGAAGACATTCGTGAAAGGTTTTGTTTCAGCTGCCGCAGCCATTGTCCTGATGGCAGCCTGCACCGACCAGAAGCCCGCTACGACCACCGAACTTACGGTCAGCGGCCTCGACCCCGAACAGTTTATCGACACCATCAACGGCAAGGCCACAGCGCTCTACACGCTGACGAATGCCAACGGCATGGAGGTCTGCATCACCAACTTCGGCGGACGCGTGGTCAGCATCATGGTTCCCGACCGCGAGGGTAATCTCAAGGACGTCGTCCTCGGCTACGACAATGTCCAGCAGTATGCCGACCGCGAGAACTCGCCCAGCGACTACGGTGCCAGCATCGGACGCTATGCCAACCGCATCAGCAAGCACTCGTTCACCATTGGCGAGGAGACCTTCGAGCTGGTGCCCAACGACGGCGACAACTGCCTCCACGGAGGCCCCACAGGTTGGCAGTACCAAGTCTATGACGCTGAGCAGGTTGACGGCCAGACGCTGAAGCTGACCATCGTCAGCCCCGACGGCGACAACGGCTTCCCCGGCGAGGTGACAGCCGTGACCACCTACACCCTCACGGATGACAATGTACTCGACATCACCTGGGAGGCTACGACCGACAAGGAAACCGTCATCAACCAGACCAACCACTGCTACTTCAACCTCAACGGCGATCCCTCGCGCGTAGGTACTAATATGGTACTCTACGTGAACGCCGACAACTTCACCCCCTCCGACATCTACTACATTCCTACGGGTGAGATTGCTCCCGTCGAGGGCACTCCGTTTGACTTCCGCGAGCCCCGTGTGCTGGAGGAGGTTGTCAATGATACCACCTTCCAGCAGATTGCCAACGCCACGGGCATCGACCACAACTTCTGCCTGAACACCTACGATATGGACACCTATCGCGGCGATGACAGCCAGGTGGCAGCCAGCCTCTACAGCCCCGAGACGGGCATCTTCCTTGAGGTCTTCACCAACGAGCCCGGCATTCAAGTCTATACCGGCAACTTCCAGGGCGTAGGCCGCGATGCAGACATCGCTCGCAAGCACGGCATCAAGTACCCGAAGCACGTCAGCGTATGCCTGGAGAGCCAGAAGTACCCCGACAGCCCTCACTTCGCTGGCGAGAACTGGCCTTCTGCCAACCTGAAGCCCGGCGACACCTATTTCAGCCACTGCGCTTACAAATTCAGCGTGAAATAAGAGCTAACTCAACATTAATAACTAAGACCCAAGCCCCTATTTGGTCTTCCCCCCTCGGGGGATAAGAGGGGGGCCACTAAACAACAATGAATTGGCATTCAACAGAATTCATTTGGCTCGACTGGGCCGTGTTGGCTATCGGCATTTTGGGTGTCGTGTGGGCCGTTTACAGAGCAATCGTCAAGGACCGCAAGGCACAGCAGGGCGAAGACTCAAGCGCCTATCTCTTCGGTAAGGGCGAACCTTGGTACGTCATCGGTATGGCCATCTTCGCCGCCAACATCGGTTCCGAGCACCTCGTAGGCTTGGCCGGCACAGGCGCCAAGAGCGGCGTGGGCATGGCCCACTGGGAGATGCAGGGCTGGATGATTCTCATCCTCGGCTGGCTCTTCGTTCCCTTCTACCAGCTCATGATCAACAAAATGGGCAAGATCATCACGATGCCCGACTTCCTGAAGTTCCGCTACACACAGCGCA
>CAMKTN010000045.1 GCA_946415705.1 uncultured Prevotellaceae bacterium | reverse complement strand
AGTATCACCTTGACATGGTGGGGGTCCTTGGTTCGAGTCCAAGTGTCGACACAAGCATGTGAGGCTTGTACCATAGCGGTGCAGGCCTCTCTAACTTAAAAAACACAGACATATTTTATTCAGTCATCATTTAGCTATTAGTCCGTATGTCGAAAGGTAACACTTTAGTGGGTTCCAAGATCAAAGGGATTCGGGAATCCAAGAACATTGCCCTCGAAGAGATGGCAGAGCGCAGTGGCCTGTCCATTGAACAGATTGTTTCCATCGAGAATGACCAGTTCCTGCCCTCGCTGGGTCCGCTGATCAAGATTGCCCGTGCACTGGGCGTGCGTCTGGGCACCTTCCTCGACGACAACGATGCGCTGGGTCCCGTGGTGTGCCGCGCAGCCGAGCGTGAGGACAACAGCATCAGCTTCTCCAACGATGCCACCGAGGCGCGCAAGAACATGGAGTACCACTCGCTGGCCAAGCAGAAGGCGGGTCGCCACATGGAGCCTTTCATCATCGACATTAACCCCTCCGAGGAGAAGGAGTTCAAGCTCTCGGCTCACGAAGGCGAGGAGTTCATCTATGTCATGAGCGGTGAAGTGGAAATCGCCTACGGCAAGGATACCTACATCCTGCGCGAGGGAGATAGCATTTTCTACGATTCCATCGTGAAACACCACGTTCATGGCGCTACTGGTCAGGCCGCCAAGATCCTGGCGGTGGTTTATATTCCATTCTAAATTTTCGTTATAACGGAATAACGTCATAACGATATAACGAAAAAGCAAGACAATGGAAGCAAAGAATGTAAAATTAGATATGGCGGGCAGACCGCTGCCTGACAGAACATACCCTGCTGAGACGGGTGCTGAGGGCTACCAGCTCTACGAGCGCACGCTCGGGCAGTGGCTGGAGCACTGGGCTGAGACCACGCCCGACAAGGAATACATCGTCTATTCCGACCGCGACCTGCGCTTCACCTGGAAGCAGTTCAACGAGCGTGTCGATAACCTGGCCAAGGGCCTCCTCGCCATCGGCGTGAAGAAGGGGTCGAACGTCGGCATTTGGGCTACTAACGTGCCCGACTGGCTCACGTTCCTCTATGCCACCGCCAAGATCGGCGCCGTGCTCGTCACCGTGAACACCAACTACAAGCAGAACGAGCTGGAGTACCTGTGCAAGGACTCCGATATGCACACGCTCTGCATCACCGACGGCACCTGGGACTGCAACTACGTGGATATGACCTACACGATGCTGCCGGAGCTGAAGACCTGCGAACGCGGACATCTCAACAGCGAGCGCTTCCCCTACCTCAAGAACGTAGTATATATAGGTATGGAGAAATATCGCGGTATGTTCAACACCGCCGAGCTGCTGCTGCTTGGACAGAATATCGAAGACGAGCAACTCGACGAGGTCAAGAAGAGCGTCAGCTGCCACGACGTCTGCAACATGCAGTACACCAGCGGCACCACGGGCTTCCCCAAGGGCGTCATGCTCACTCACTACAACATCTCCAACGACGGCTACTTCACCGGCGAGAACATGGGCTTCACGGCCGACGACAAGCTCTGCGTCTGCGTGCCCCTCTTCCACTGCTTCGGCGTGGTACTCGCCACCATGAACTGCCTCACCCACGGCTGTACGGAGGTGATGGTCGAGAAATTCGACCCGCTACTCGTGCTCGCTTCCATCCATAAGGAGCGCTGCACCGCCGTCTATGGCGTGCCCACGATGTTTATTGCCGAGTTGAATCATCCGATGTTCTCGATGTTCGACCTCACCTGCCTCCGCACAGGCATCATGGCCGGCAGCCTCTGCCCCGTGGAGCTGATGAAGCAGGTCAGCGAGAAGATGTATATGACCATCACCTCGGTCTATGGACTCACCGAGTCATCGCCCGGCATGACGCAGACCTGCCTCAATGACACCTTCGAGCAGCGCTGCACCACCGTGGGCCGCGACTTCCCCTTCGTGGAAGTGAAGGTCCTCGACCCCGAAACGGGCGAGGAATGCCCCGTCGGTGTGCAGGGCGAGATGTGCTGCCGAGGCTTCAACGTCATGAAGGGCTACTACAAGAACCCCACCGCCACCGCCGAGGTCATCGACAAGAACGGTTTCCTCCACTCTGGCGACCTGGGCATCAAGGACGAACAGGGCTTCTACAAGATCACCGGCCGCATCAAGGACATGATTATCCGCGGCGGCGAGAACATCTATCCCCGTGAAATCGAGGAGTTCCTCTACCACATGCCCGGTGTCAAGGACGTGCAGGTGGCTGCCGTGCCCTCCAAGAAATACGGCGAGGAAGTCGGTGCCTTCATCATCCTCTACGAAGATGCCAAGGTGACGGCCGAGGATGTTCGCGAGTTCTGCCGCGGCAAGATTGCGCGCTACAAGATTCCCAAGTACGTCTTCTTCGTCGATGGCTTCCCCCTCACGGGTTCCGGCAAGATACAGAAGTTCAAGCTCAAGGAACTCAGCCTCAAGCTCTGCGAAGAGCAGGGCATAGAGGTTATCTGAAAAGCCATTTAATCCTTATAGCATCGCCATGTTCCTCGTGTTCGGAACATGGCGATGTTTTATTTCTGTCCCCTTTGTGAGAGTATGAAACAGACGATGCAGGCTACGGTGAAGATGGCGGCGAGGATGAGGCTGAGCGTCTGGTCGAGCCCCAGGATGGTGGGGGAGACGAGGAAGAAGTCGGTGACAACCATCGTCATGAAGATGGCGGGCAGCAGCGTCAGCCAATAGAATTTATGTTCACGCGCAAGATATACCGTACACACCCATAGCGTTACGGCAGCCATGAGTTGCGTGCCCCATGCGACATACTGCCAAACGGTGCTGAAGCCCGAAGGGTTCCCGATCTGCCATGCCAGCAGGGCGATGCCGACGGCGAACACGGGGAGGCTCAGCAGCAGACGCGAACGTGCCGTGGTCTGCTGCAGACCTAAGGCTTCGGTGAGGATGAGGCGTGCGGAGCGGAAGCTGCTGCCACCCGTGGTGATGGGGGCGGCGACGACACCCAGCAGTGCCAGAATGCTGCCCGCGAGCCCCAGCCAGTCGGCGCAGATGGTGGTGACGACCGTGGGCGCATCGAAGAACTGAATCAGCGAGCGGCCATCAGTATGGCGCAGGAGGCCGTCGGAAGCCGTCTGAAACTGTGCCACGACCTCGGGCGAGCAGACGTCGCGCCAGCCGTCAGCGAAGAAGAAATAGCTGGAGATGGTGGCCCATACGAGGGCGACGAGACCCTCGGTGATCATGGCGCCGTAGAAGATAGGACGCCCCTGGCGCTCGCTCTTCATGCAGCGTGCCATCATCGGGGACTGCGTGGCGTGGAAACCACTCACGGCACCGCAGGCGATGGTCACGAAGAGGGCGGGGAAGAGGGGCTGCTGCAAGCCCAGGCGCTCGGAGCCCCAGCCGGAGAGGCCGTCCCACACTTCAGGCAGCACAGGCTGCTTCACAAACAACACGATGCCGATGGCGACAACCATGAAGAGCATGGAGAGGGCAAAGGCGGGGTAGATCTTGCCGATGACCTTGTCGATGGGCATCATGGTGGTGGCGATGTAGTAGATGAAGATAATGACCACCCACATCATCTTGTCGCCCCAGATGCCGCTGAGGATGATGGCGGGACAATAGACGAAGAACGCGCCCACGAGCACCATCATCATCATCGTGAACAGTATCATGGCCTGGCGCGCCACAGGACCCAGATAGAGACCCGTTAGCTCAGCCTGTCCGCAGCCGTCGTGGCGCAGGGACAGCATACCGCTGATATAGTCGTGGACGGCACCGCCGAAGATGCAGCCCAGCACAATCCACAGGTAGGCCGCAGGCCCGAACCACATGCCCATGATGGCACCGAAGATGGGGCCCGTGCCAGCGATATTGAGGAATTGGATCATGAAAATGCGCCATGACGGCAGCACGATATAATCGATGCCGTCGGCCTTGCGCAGCGCAGGTGTGAGGCGGTCATCAGGACCGAAGATGCGTTCTGTCACCCGCCCATAGATGAGATACCCCACAAAAAGTGCGATGACGCTCAGTGCAAATGAAATCATTGTTTGTGTCTTGGAGGTTTGTATCTTTCGATTTTTGCGCGGCAAAGGTAAGGCAAATATTTGGCATTGCCATGATAATTACTGCAATAATGACTGAAAAAGGGCAAAACCTTTTGCTGAACCGTCAATCTTCACTATTTTTGCAGTGATTTTATGCAAGTATCCAATCATCTAATTATAACCATTTAACAAAATTGCTTATGAAAAGATTTACTCTGTTTGCGATGCTCGTGGCAGTATTGAGCGTAACCGCTTTTGCACAGAAGCGCGCTCTGCCGTTGCCGCAGCGTCATCATGCACGTGCTGCCAAGACCGTGTTCTCAGTGCCCTCAACGCCCTTCAACCATGTGCGTCGTGCAAACGAAAGCGCCACGCCCGTGACACCCCCTGAGGAGGTGGAGATTTTGGAATATATCTATGAAGGTTTGGACGATGAGCTGAAAGAGCTCACGGGCTATATGTATGTGGCCTTCAACGGTACCGATGTCTATCTGCAGGGCCTCTGCCCCTTTTTGCCCTCAGCATGGGTCAAGGGTACGCTGGCCGATGGTCAGGTGACTATTCCTGCCGGCGCGTACTTCGGAGTGTATGAATACGATAAAACGGACTATCCCCTGTACTTGAACTATGGCGAGGAAGATGTCGTGTTCCAGTATGGTGAGGAGACGGGCTTTGAACTTGTCAACGAGGTCATAGAGATTAACAACCCAGATGCTTTTGAAGGTAACTATTACTTCTATGTCTATACCCAACTCTCCTTGCAAAAGGTGGTCGAGATGGCTGCTGTTCCCCAAACGCCGGAGATTTTAGACATCGCTGAGAGTGACAAATATGGATGGTACATGGATTTCAACATCCCTCTCTACGATGTCGATAACAACCCCATGGCTTCGTCGAAACTCTACTATGTCATCTATGTCCGCGAGGGCAATGAGGTGCGTCAGTTGGAGTTCACCCCAGAGACCCACACGAGACTGCCGGAGAGCATGACCATCTTCCCCTATGGCTTTACGGAAGAGTGGGATTTCTATGTCGATGAACTTTATTTCAACGACCTGTGGTCTGATGACTGGGATGCAATCGGCATACAGAGCATCTACAAGGGCGGCGACGTAGACAACGAGTCCGAGATCTGCTGGTACTCCACAGAATTCCCTGGCTTCAATTTCAACAAGATGGATGTGGCCACTTCTAACACATCTTCCGACGGTGATATCACAGAAGATTTGACGTTGTACTCCTCTAAGGGCACGCTGACCATCACGCCCAGCGGCGCACAAACCAATAACCGCTTCTGGGGCACCGACAATGGCCCGCAGCTCCGCGTTTATGGTGGCACCATGACGTTCACAGCTCCCTATGGCTCCTTCATCACAGGTCTGGAATTCTCTTATAACAAGTGGAATGAAGGCAACGACTTCAATTGCGGTGACTTTGATGTTTATACAGGCGAAAAGACCGTCCTTTGGACAGGTGGCGCTCAGTCCGTCGTCCTGAACGTTGCCGGCAACACACAGTTCAACAGCATCAAGGTGTATCTGGGCGATCCCGAGGCACAGGAAGTTCCCGAAGGTCTGGAGGCTACGCTGTGGGTCTGGAAGGGCTCGGCAATCCAATCGGAGGATATGTCTGAGAAGGAAGATTTCATGGATAATGTCAGAGTGGGCTTCGATGGCTCGGATGTGTACATCCAGGGTCTCAATCCTTCTGTACCCGATGCTTGGGTGAAGGGCACGCTCGCTGATGGCAAGGTGACCATCCCTGCAGGCTCATATGTAGGCGCCTATGAGTACCTCGATTATGAGACATACGAGTATGTTACCTGTTATCTCTACCTCACGGCTGCTGACGGTTTAGAAGATGCCACGCTCGAGGACATCGTCTTCAACTACGATGCTGAGGCGAATACACTGACAAGCAGCCAGAATATCTTCGTATGCGAAAATCCTGACATCTTGGAAACCTCACTTTGGTACTGGTTCACAGACAATCAGATGGCCTTTATCCCCGAGGTGGCTGCCACGCCGGCTGCTCCTTCTGTGGCGGATTGCAACCTGTCCGGAATGTACCCGTATGTGAAATTCGATATTCCTGCCACCGACACCGAAGGCAATCCGCTGATCACCGACAAGTTGTACTATGTCATCTGGGTACGCACCGAGAACGGTGAGCCCGAGAAGCTGACGCTTTCGACAGCGGACTATGAAGAACTGGAGGTTGACATGACGGAGATTCCCTACGGCTACGATGACGACTGGGATATCTATGCTGGTGGCAGCACCGTCTATCTGAATCAGGACGATGAGACACTTGCATCCTGGAAGTACATTGGCGTGCAATCCATCTATTATGGCGCTGGCGAGGAACACGCTTCCGAGATCGGCTGGTTTGAGCTTCCGACCGACGGCATCGGCAGCGTAGAGGCTGGTGCCAAGAACGGCAAGTCCGTCATCTACAACCTCAGCGGTCAGCGCGTACAGAAGCCCCAGCGTGGCCTCTACATCATCGATGGCCGCAAGGTAATCGTGAAGTAATAAGTGCTCTTTACGAAGGACGTAGCTCCTTCACACAAAAGACCTAGGTCTTCCAGCGTGAAGACCTAGGTCTTATTTCGTTTATCACTAGTGATAAAAAGTTACGGCATTGCAGACAACTCTTGGGGGAGCCAGACTTGCATGGTGCTGCGACCGCGGTGACACCATGCGTAGTAGGGGATGAGGAGGAGGCGGACATCGGTCGCGGTGAGGCGTCCCTGTGCGTCGAAGCCCAGCATTTGGGCATCGGTGGTCAGCGTGGTGATGGGAGTGTCGGCGATGGTGCCCTGACCGAGTGCAAAGGTGGGGTGCTGGTTGATGAGCACGCGGTTGATGTCGAAGTCATTGGCCAGAGGATCGCCGCCTTCGCCCTGTTGGATGGGCTGCTCGGCACAGTAGATGAGGGGCCCGCGCTGCACGCAGATGCGTCCTTTATCGTCGCGGACACGGTCGTTGGCGCGCACCGTGCGCGGCTGCATGTCGAGATGGAGCTCCACGCGGTCGCCGCGCTTCCAGCGATGCGTGATGGTGAGGTAGCCGTCGTCGGTGAGCTGTGTGGTGGCCTGCTGGCAGATGCTGCCGTCCTTGGCGCGTACCGCCACTTGATAGTCCTGCTGGTGGTCATCGCTGAAGCGATAGAGGTCTGAGGGCACCACCTGGTTGCGCGCCCATCCCGGGATGCGCACCTTCAGGGCGAAGGCGCCGGCGCGGTTCTCATCGATGGTGATGGTGATGTCGCCCTGCCAAGGGTAGGTGGTCTGCTGCGAGAGGCGCACACGGCGCCCGCCCACCTGCACCTCACCCTGATTGGCGAGGAAGAGGTTGACATAGACGTTGGCGTCGCGAACGGCATAGACATAGCCGGGGAGCGAGGGGATGAAACGGCAGATGTTGGACGGGCAGCAGGCACAGCCGAACCACGGCTGGCGCTGGTGCTGACCCTTGGAGGCCAAGGGGTTCGGATAGAAGAAGTTGCCGCCGTCGAGGCTGACGCCGCTGATGAGGCCGTTGTAGAGGGTGCGCTCCAGAACGTCGTAGTACTTGGACTCGCCGTGCAGGAGGAAGAGGCGGTGGTTGACATAGACATTGCCGATGGCGGCGCAGGTCTCGCAGTAGGAGGTCATGTTGGGCAGCTGGTAGTTGCGGCCGAAGGCCTCGCCCTGGTTCGTGGCACCGATACCGCCGGTGATATAGAGCTTCTTGCTCACGATATTGTCCCAGATGCGGTCGATGGCACGGATGTAGGCGCTGTCGCCCGTAAGCGCTGCCACGTCGGCCATACCGGCGTACATGTAGGCTGCACGGACGGCATGTCCTACGGCCTCGTCCTGTTCAATGACGGGTCGGTGTGCCTGGGAGTATTCATGCACGATGGTGGTCTTTCCGCGATAGTCCAGCAGGAATTTGGCCTCGTCGAGGTAGCGTCTGTCACCTGTGACGATGTACAGCTTGGCCAATGCCATCTCTGCAATCTGATGACCCGGCACAACGCAAGCCTGCCCAGCATTGGGACCCACCTCGCGACAGACGCAGTCGGCATAGCGGATGGCGATGTCGAGGAACTTGCGCGAGCCGGTGGCCTGGTAGTGTGCGATGGCGCTCTCCACCATGTGGCCGAGGTTGTAAAGTTCGTGGCTCAGGTCCTCCTCCTTCTCCCATCGGCGGTCACCGGACCACGGGTGTGGGTGCTGTGGGTTTTGGGTACGGGCCGTGTAGAGGTAGCCGTCAGGCTCCTGGGCAGCACCTATGATGTCAATGACGGAGTCGATATAATGACGGAGCCGCTTGTCGGGGTATGTCTGGAGCAGGTAGCTGGCACCCTCGATGGTCTTGTAGGGGTCGGTGTCGTCGAAGCTGAAGGTGCCCTCCTTGATGTCAAACACTTTTGAGGGGTCTTTCAGGTGCGCTGCCGCATTCTCGAAGTTCTTGTAGCGCCCCGTCTCCTCGCATTTGGAGAAGGCCAACGGCACCGTGACCTCGCGGCTGGCCTGCAGGCGCTGGCCCCAGAAGCCGTCGGTCACCTTCACGCTGGTGAAGGGCACGGGGGTGATGGGATAGCCGGTAGATAGCGTCTGGCGCTGTTGGGCGTTGACGTGCAGGCTGAGAAGTGTAAGGATAAGTGTGGGGAGAAGTCGTTGTTTCATGGGAGGTATGGGTTTGTTTGGGGTTAGAAATGGAACTCATCGGGTACGGGGTCGTAGCCGTAGCCTCCCCAAGGGTGGCAGCGCAGGATGCGGCGTATGGCGAGGTACAGGCCCTTGAACGGTCCGTGTTTCTGGATGGCCTCGATGGCGTACTGCGAACAAGTGGGGGTGTAGCGACATGAGGGCGGCGTCAGCGGGCTGATGCAACGCTGATAGAAACGGATGGGGAGTATGAGGAGACGACGGAGCATATTCTATCATTGTTCCTCGGCAATGCGGTGGAGGAGGTTCTTCACCTTGCGGTGGACGAGGTCTGTCGGTTGGGGCTCGTCGGCCATCCATAGGAAAGCGATATGGAGGGGCTGCATCATGGAGGCTACAGGCCCTTCGAGGAGTATGTCGCGGTGGAGGCGCCAGGCCTCGCGCAGCTGCCGCTTGGCACGGTTGCGGTCCACGGCATGTTTGAAATGACGCTTGGAGACGGAGAACAACACCTGCGTGGTGTCGCCGGCGGGCTTGTAGATGGCGCGCAACGGATAGGCGGTCAAGGAACGACTGCCTTCACCAAAGAGCGACTCTATGGCTTTACGGCTACAGAGGCGGCTGGACTTGGGGAAGGTGTGGGGACCGCTCATCGCTGGGGTGGGGCGCCACTTAGTGCTTCTTGTTGCGCTCCTCGATAAATGCCTTGAGGGCTGATGTAATGCTGGGATACTGGGGCGTGGGAGCCTCCAGGTCGAGGCGCAGGCCTGCTTCCTTGACAGCCTTGGCTGTGGTGGGGCCGAAGGTGGCAATGGCCATGTCGCCCTGCTGGAAGTCCGGGAAGTTCTGAAGGAGGCTCTGTACACCGCTGGGGCTGAAGAAAACGACCATGTCGAAGTCAAAAGGTTCGTCGCTGTTCAGGTCGTTGGGCACCGTGCGGTACATGACACCCTCGGTGTGGTGCAGCTTCTTGCTGTCCAAAAGATTCTTGATCTCATCGTTGTGGACATCGCTCAAGGGAATGAAATAACGTTCATTCTTGTGCTTCACCATGAGGGGGAGGAGGTCCGCAAAACGCCCCGTTTCACCGAAGAAAATCTTACGCTTGCGATACTGCACATACTTCTGGATATAGAGTGCCACCTGCTCCGTGATGCAGAAGTACTTCATGTCGTCGGGGACCACGAAACGAAGCTCCTTGGCCAGCTGGAAGAAATGATCGATGGCGTGTCTTGATGTGAAGACAACGGCCGTGTGTTCGGACAGCGAAATCTTCTCCTGACGGAACTCACGCGACGAGATTCCTTCAACCTTGATGAAAGGATGGAACACAATATCCACACCGTATCGTTCGGCGATGTCAAAATATGGAGATTTTTCGGAAGAGGGCTTGGGTTGTGAAACCAATATCTTCTTAATCATCGTGTATCTTTTATATAAGTGTCAGATTGCGTGTTATTTCTATCAGTGAGGCGCCTAATATGACGGCAGTGGTGCCTTCGAGCGTGCAAAAGTACACAAAAAGATGCATAAAACCATGCTTTTTCCTAAAAAATGTCGAAAAACACTTAAAAAGTAGTACTAATTTGACAAAAAGTAACGCAATAGCACCTATGAAGAGGGGCCAAAAGGGGTTTATAGGCAGAAAAACGATGATCAACAGGAGCGGGAACATGAGGGCTGTCTCTATGAAGAACAGGAAGGCGAAACGATTGCGCCAAAGGGTGTTCTGCTGCCGTGAGAAAAAGATGCCGTGAACGACGTGGTAGAGGATTTGCTTGAACGTGATATAGACGAAGAAGACGAGCGCATAGATGCCCAGCAGCAAGGCGGGTGGCACCAGATAGTTGGTGAGCCCTGTCATGCCTCCCACAGCCGATGTGAGCAAGGCACTCTCCATGCAGAAGAGGATGGCGACAAGCATGCGGCGTCGCTCCTCGCGTTGGGCCTTGACGTCGTCGGTGAGGCTGGGGGTGGGGTAGAGGAAGTCGGAGAGGGTGTCACGCCAGTGGGGCCGCAGGAGGCGCCAGAGGATCATGACGATGAGGAAGCACACGAGGAGCGTGACGATGAGCACGTCGGTTTGGCGCAGCAGCTCGTCAGCCATTTTCCCTGATAATGCTCCGTCAGGGGGTGGGAAGTTGAAGAAGGAATAGGGGAAATCCACGTTGCGTAGTGCGGGGTCAGATGGCGGCGAACTTGCGGACGCTGGCATCCCACAGGGGTGTGGAGAGCACGAGGTCGATGGCCTCCTCGGGGGTGGCAGCGACGCGCCATATCTCGGCGTGGCGGGCTCCCATGAAATGCTCGTCGATGCCGCGCTGCAACTGCTCCAGCAGCGGGTCGTAGTAGTTGCGCGTGTTGAGGATGACGATGGGCTTCAGGTAGAGGCCGAGCTGCTTCCACGTAATCACCTCCATCAGCTCTTCCAGCGTGCCGCAGCCACCGGGAAGGGCGATGCAGCCGTCGCTGATGTTGGCGATGATCTGCTTGCGCTTGTGCATGTCGGGGGTCTCAATGAGATGGGTGAGGCCGGTGTGGTGCCAGCCTTGTTCCACCATGAAGGTGGGTATCACGCCGGTCACACGGCCGCCGGCCGCCAGACAGGCATCGCTCGTGGCAGCCATGAGGCCCATATTCCCGGCACCGTTGACCAGTTCGAGGTCACGCCGCCCCAGCTCACGTCCGAGCTGGCTGGCGGCCTCGAAGAAGTCGGGGTGTATCTTGGTACTGGAAGCGCAATAGACGGCGATCTTCATAAGGGTTGATAGCTGATAATGGACAATGGACAGTGGACAATTGACAATGTTTAGAGTTGGAAGGCTTCGCGGATGCGCTCTACATAGTCGAGCTTCTCCCAGGTGAAGAGCTCCACGTCAACGGTCACATTGCTGCCGTAGTGGCTGTAGAAGGTCTTGGTGATGCACTTCGGCTCACGACCCATGTGGCCGTAGGCGGCGGTCTCTTCGTAGATGGGAGCACGGAGCTTCAGACGGTCTTCGATGGCACGTGGGCGCAGGTCGAAGAGCTCCTTGATGCGGCGTGCGATCTCGCCGTCGGAGACGTTGACATGGCTCTTGCCGTAGGTCTCGACAAAGATGCTGACGGGCTCTGCCACACCGATGGCGTAGCTGAGCTGCACGAGCATCTCGTCGGCCACACCTGCAGCCACCATGTTCTTGGCGATGTGACGGGCTGCGTAGGCTGCCGAGCGGTCCACCTTCGAGGGGTCCTTGCCGGAGAAGGCGCCGCCGCCGTGGGCACCCTTGCCGCCGTAGGTGTCCACGATGATCTTACGACCGGTGAGGCCGGTGTCGCCGTGGGGACCTCCGATGACGAACTTGCCTGTGGGGTTCACGTGGTAGGTGATGTGGTCGTTGAAGAGCGCGCGCACCTCGGGAGCCTGAATGCTGTCGATGACACGCGGCATGAGGATGTTGCGCACGTCGTTGCGAATCTGCTCCAGCATCTGGCGGTCGGCTTTCGCCTGGTCGCCGTCAATGGGGAAGATGAACTCATCGTGCTGCGTGGAGACGACAATGGTATCTACGCGTACGGGGCGACCGTTATCGTCGTACTCGATGGTCACCTGGCTCTTGGCATCCGGGCGCAGGTAGGTCATCTCCAATCCCTCGCGGCGGATGTCGGCGAGGATGCGCAGGATGCGGTGGCTCAGGTCAAGGGCCAGCGGCATATAGTTCTCGGTCTCGTTGGTGGCATAGCCGAACATCATGCCTTGGTCGCCGGCGCCCTGACTCATGGGGTCCTCGCGCTCTACGCCGCGGTTGATGTCGGGGCTCTGCTCATGGATGGCAGAGAAGACGCCGCAGGAGTTGGCCTCGAACATATATTCGCCCTTGGTGTAGCCGATGCGGCGGATGGTGTTGCGGGCAATCTCGGGGAGATCCACGTAAGCCTCGGACTTTACCTCGCCGGCCAGGACGACCTGTCCGGTGGTGACGAGCGTCTCACAGGCAACCTTGGACTGCGGGTCGAAAGCCAGCAGGTTATCAAGGACTGCATCACTAATTTGGTCGGCAACCTTGTCGGGGTGCCCTTCACTAACAGATTCAGAGGTAAATAAATAACCCATTCTTAATAGTAATTTAAGTGTTAAACATTAAATCATGAATGGGATGTCATTGGGATGAGAATGCATCAACCTTGTCGGTTGTCCTTTTAGCATTTTTTTCTGTGGTTGCAAGCAGCCCAAATCTATCCACATTGTAATTCGGGCGCAAAGGTACAAAAAAGTCGTGAGCTGTCTATGCTTTTTGTGGAAAAAGTATTCTCAAAGGCCGTTTTTTAGTAAAAGACGATTCCTACAAAGCCGCCGACGATGCCAAGGAAGGTGCCGGCGAGGACCTGCCAGAGGTTATGCTGTCGCAACATCATGCGGCTGCTGCCTACGAGCCCTGAGATGAAGATGCACAGGCACATCCAGCCCAGCGGGTTGAAGGAGAAGAGAATGCTGTAACCTGCGAGGGCGCCGATGACACCGCCCGCGCCTGCACAGTGCATGGAGATCTTCCAGCGCAGGTTGATGAGAAAGCAGCTGCCTTGTATCATCAGCGAGCCTATGAGGATGCCCGACATGTAGAGGGGCAGGTGGAAGCGGTTCAGGGTGTGCAGCGTGAAGGCGTAGTACAATATATATATAAGGTACGGGAAGACGCGGTTCTCACGCCAGCGTAACAGATGAGGCTCCCAGCCGCGTGCCTTGCGCCAGAAGATGATGGTCCAGCGCGGAAGCAGTACCGTGCCCAGCAGCACCAGCGACAGGATGGCGCCCTTGAAGGCCCAGGGCAGGATGGACAGGTAGGTGAAGAAGAACAACCCCACGAATCCCAGTAGCGGGAAGAACTCCGGTCGGAAAACCGAAGAGAGCCAGCGCGCTGCCTTCAGGAGGAAGACATCGACGCGTTGTTCCTTTGTCTTTGGGAAATGGTAGCTCATGTGGTAATCCTTTCTATCGTCGCAGACGGGCCACGGGGATACCCATCGCCTCGCGGTATTTGGATACGGTACGGCGCGCCACGTCATAGCCGCGCTGTTGCAGCTCGCGGGCCAGGGCTTCATCGGCCAGCGGGTTCTTCTTGTCCTCGGCATCAATGATCTCCTGCAGGGCGGCCTTGATGTTACGGACGCTCACCTCGTCGCCACCCTGCAGACGTGCGGCAGAGGTGAAGAACCAGCGCAGCGGGTAGATGCCGTAGGGCGTCTGCACCCATTTGCTGTTGCTCACGCGCGAGATGGTGGAGAGGTGTAGGCCCGTCTGTGTCGCCACATCCTCGAGTGTCATCGGGCGCAGGAGGGTGTCGTCGCCGCTCTCGAAGAAGGGTCGCTGCATGCGGATGATGGCGTGCATCGTGTCGGTGAGCGTGCGGTGGCGCTGTTGCAGGGCTTCGATGAAACCGCGTGCTTTCTCCACCCGTTCGCGCAGGTAGAGGATGCCTTCGCGTTCAGAGCGCGGCAGGCTCTTGAGGTCGCGACCCTCGTAGCTCTGCAGGAACGTGAGGTCGTCGTCGCTGACGCGCAGGGGCGGCACATGTCCGCGATTGAGGGTCATCGTGAGCTGGCCGTAGGGGTCGGTATCTACGATGAAGTCGGGCGTAATCTGCTGTAGGTTCTTGCCGAGGGCTTCGCCCATGGAGCTGCCGGGGCGCGGGTTGAGGCGGCGCACCTCGTGCTGCAGTCGGCTCACCTCGGCATCCGTCAGTCGCAGGCCGCGCTGGATGCGGTCCCAGTGTTTCAGCATCAGGCTGTCGAAGTGATCGGTGAGCAGACGCTCCAACTTGTGCTTGATGGGCGTGTCGTAGTCGGGCGCGCGACGTACCTGCAGCAGCAGACACTCTTGCAGCGTACGCGCACCGATGCCGGCAGGCTCGAACTCCTGCAGCGTGGCGAGCACGCGCTCCAGCTCCTCTTGCGAGGTGTTGATATTGTGATATACCTCCAGCTCATCCTGTATCTGTTGCAGGGAGGTGTGCAGTAGCCCGTCCTCATCCAGCGAACCGATCAGATAGCGGATGAGCTCCTGCTCGTGGTCGCTGAGGTGGAAGAAGCCGATCTGCTCCTCCAGCTGGTCGTAGAACGACAGCGTCTCGCCGACGACCGTCTCGGGCACTTCCTTCTGCGCGCCGCCGGGGAGCACGTCGTCGGACAGCCCGGAGAGATCCGAGAGCTCAGAGTAATCCGTATAGTCGGTGGAATCGTTGGTCTCGGCGTAGTCCTGCGACTCGGAATTCTCCATTTCACCGGCATCGTCGCTATGGTCGGTGTCGCGTTCCAGGGCGATGTTCTCCTTCAGTTCCTGATCCACGCGCTCATAGAGTGCCTCCACGGGCATCTCCGTCAGCTGGCTCACCAACAGCTGTTGGGGCGTCAGCGTCTGCGCCTGTGTCTGCACCTGCGTGCCGATCTGTGAGAACTTACCTGCCATAAATGTTTAGATTGTCTTTTTCCTTCCTCGCCACATCGCATAGCCGCCGACAAGGATAAAGGGCACGGACAGCAGCTGTCCCATATTGAAGAGCATGCCGTTCTCGAATGCCACCTGTACCTCCTTCGTGTATTCGATGAAGAAGCGGAACGTGAAGATGGTGAAGATGCAGTAGCCGAAGTAGTAGCCGCTGCCCACGCGCTCCGGGTGACGGCGGTAGATCAGCCAGCCCACGATGAAGAACACGAAATAGGCCAAAGCCTCGTACAGTTGTCCCGGGTGGCGGGGGACGTTGTCCACCTGCTCGAAGATGAAGGCCCAGGGCACATCCGTGGGCTTGCCGATGATCTCGGAGTTCATGAGGTTGCCCATGCGGATGGCGGCAGCACACAGCGGTGTCACGATGCCGATGTTATCCCACACGGTGAGGAAGGGAATCTTCATCCTCCGTGAGTAGAGCCACAGGGCGAAGATGAAGACGATGGTGCCGCCGTGCGAGGCGAGACCCGTGTAACCCGTGAAATGCCACGAGCCGTCGGCCCCCATCTTGGCGGGGATGATCATCTCCAGCATGTGAGTGGGTGAGGACAGGAAATAGTCCGGCTCATAGAACAGGCAGTGGCCCAGACGCGCACCTATCAAGATGCCGAGGAACGAGTAGATGAACAGCGGTTCGAACTTCTCGTCGGGAATCTTCTGTTCCTTGAAGATCCTCTGCTCCAGCAAGAAGACTGCCAGCAGTCCCAGGCACCAGCACAGCGAGTACCAGCGGACACCGAACGACCCGATGGTGAAAGCCATCACATCAGGGTTCCAGGTTATATATAAAAAATGGGACATTTTTTAGGATTAAGGATTAAGGATTAAGGATTAAGGATTAAGGATTAAGGATTACGGATTACGGATTAAGGATTATGACATTATTTGGGAATAGAGAAATCGCCATTGTCTAATATTGTTTTATGGAGCGCTGATAATTTCCTTCTTAATGGAATGATGAGTTGCTCGAAATATTTTAGTTGTTCAGCAGTGATATAACTTTCGTCTTCCGATAATTCTAACTCGCACATCACTTCATTAAGTGAACCATAGGCTATTTGGATGAAATGAGCCTTTTCTTTAGCGGAATATCGACCAAAACCTTCTGCGATGTTAATCGGAACAGACATGACAGCACGACGAAGTTGGTCGCATAGTCCAAACCGCTCTTCAACGGGATAGGCCTTGATAAGATTGCATACTTCATGGGACAAGGATTTGGCATTCTTGTAAACATCTAATTTCCTATAATAGAACTCTTCCATGTCTTTAATTATCCATGCCTCATCAATCACGCCTTAATCTTTAATCCTTAATCCTTAATCCGATTCAACGTCAGACGTTGAATCTAAAATGCATGATGTCGCCGTCCTGCACGATGTAGTCTTTGCCCTCGACACCCATCTTGCCCGCCTCGCGGACTGCAGCCTCGGAGCCATAGCGGATGTAGTCGTCGTACTTGATGACCTCGGCGCGGATGAAGCCCTTCTCGAAGTCCGTGTGGATGACACCCGCACACTGCGGAGCCTTCCAGCCGCGACGGAACGTCCACGCCTTCACCTCCATCTCGCCGGCGGTGATGAACGTCTGCAGACCCAGCAGCGAGTAAATAGCCTTGATGAGGCGGTCGCAGCCGCTCTCCGTGAGGCCCATGTCCTCCAGGAACATCTGCTTCTCCTCATAGCTCTCCAGCTCGGCGATGTCAGCCTCGGTCTGGGCACTGATGATGAGCAGGGCAGCCTCCTCATCCTTCGTGGCCTCGCGCACTGCCTCCACATAGGCGTTGCCGTTGGCGGCAGAGGCGTCATCGACATTGCAGACATAGAGCACCGGCTTCGTCGTCAGCAGGAACAAGTTCTTGGCGGCAGCCATCTCGTCCTCGGTGTCGAAGGTCACCGTGCGGGCGCTGCGACCCTCCACGAGTGCCGCCTTGTAGGCCTCCAGCACGCCCAGCTCGATCTTTGCCTGCTTGTCGCCGCCCACGCGCGCCTGTTTCTCCACACGTTGCATGCGGCTCTCAATGGTCTCCAGGTCCTTCAGCTGCAGCTCCGTGTCGATGATCTCCTTGTCGCGCACGGGGTCCACGCTGCCATCCACATGCACGATGTTAGGATCGTCGAAGCAGCGCAGCACATGGATGATGGCGTCGCACTCGCGGATGTTACCCAGGAACTGGTTACCCAGACCCTCACCCTTCGAGGCCCCTTTCACGAGACCCGCGATATCCACGATCTCACACGTCGCCGGCACGATGCGCCCCGGGTGTACGAGTTCCGCCAGCTTATTCAGTCGCTCATCAGGGACCGTGATCTGTCCCATCTGCGCGTCGATGGTGCAAAAAGGGAAGTTAGCTGCCTGCGCCTTGGCGCTGGACAGACAGTTGAACAGTGTCGATTTGCCCACGTTGGGCAGGCCCACAATACCTGCTTTTAATGCCATAATAATTTATAATGTGTAATTTGCGGGCGCAAAGGTAGTGAAAACTTCCCGTTTCCGACCACGAAAACCACTATTTTCGTCCCCCTATCACGAAAAAAGTCATATTTACCCCACTGTGCATAACACTTTTACTCGATAATGTCTCTCATGTCTTGAGGATTTACAGCCCATGAGTACACAGGTTCCCTTTAAACTCATGCTCGGTCATAATATAGCCCGCACGGTCTTTACCAGCAAAGCGCACATACTGGATATACGCCCCGGGAATAAACCTGCGCAGGTTCTTGGCAAAGAACAGCATACCGACATTCGTGGGGCATTCGTATTTCATGTCGAAGAATCCGAACGACGACAACTGATTCGAAATCCCAAACTGAATACGATATTCTTTTAGGCCTATTATTTATCTGCCCTTTTATCTGCCCTTTCAAACTTGCCGATATACAGTTGTTTAAGAGTTTTTTTTGTATGAAATCAGCCTTTTTTAGCAGTTTCTTCGCCCTTTTCTTCGCCCTTTGCCAATACATAATCTTTGGCCTTACAGGGGCCGCACCAGGTGGCAAAGAAATCGGCCAAGACCAGTTGGCCGCTATTGATGACATCATTGAAGGTTTCCATAGGAATCTGGTATTTCGGATAGAAAGGACAAAACGATAAATTGGAATTTACCTAATCTCTCTCTTGTGAAAACAGCCACTTTATTCTTTTTGTCGAAAAGGCATTGTCACACGCATT
>CAMKTN010000044.1 GCA_946415705.1 uncultured Prevotellaceae bacterium | reverse complement strand
CGGAGAACCAACACAGCACGCCCTTGGTTTGCTACATGGGAAGAACTTATGCATTAGTTTATGGATAAACTCTCTCCTCAACAGCGGCATGCAAATATGGCGGCGATACGGTCGAAGGACACGAAGCCGGAGATGATTGTGCGGAGGGGAATCCGTGGGGAAGGGACGGGACGAGGGGGCGTTGTTGCCGGTGGCTGCGGAGGTTTCGCCAGACGATGTGTAGTTGATGACTTCTGGTTTGTGCGGTGTGCGCATAAAGTTTGTTAAGAAATATTTAAAATGTAGTGGCAGTTCCGTAAAAACGCATTATCTTTGCGGCTGAAAACAATCAGTGAAACATTATAAAAGAAGCTGAAGGAAATGGCAGAGCGCCTTGAAAGCGGCTACACCAGTTTCTGGAGTTAAAGGTTATGGATAAGAATCTGACAATTAGAAATAGTACAGCAGAGTTCCTGATATTTCAGGCGCAGAGTCAGGCCAATGGTATAGAAGTGATGTATGCCAATGAAACGATTTGGTGTACTCAAAAGGCGTTGGCGGCATTATTTGATGTTGACAGAACGGTCATAACCAAGCACTTAAAGAACATTTTTGAGTCAGAAGAATTGCAGATGGATTCAGTATGTGCAAAATTTGCACATACTGCTGAAGACGGGAAAACATACTCTACACAATTCTATAATCTAGATGCAATTATATCGGTAGGCTATCGTGTCAATTCCACTCGTGCCACTCAGTTCAGGCAATGGGAAACAGTCGTTTTGAGGCAGTTTGCCATACGTGGTTATGTGTAAGCAAATCTTCACCATGTTAGATTGTTGTAAAGAAAAGAAATCTCTTACAGAATTAATGGAGGCTCTCTCTGCCTCGTCTAGAAGGACGTTTGTTAGACAAATTGTAAATCCATTTATGGAGGCGAGCCTTATCGAACTGACACATCCAGAAAATCCTCGCCATCCTCAGCAGAAGTATCTGTTGACAGAGAGGGGTGCTGATTGGCTGAAAAAGCTAGAAGAGGCAGATGAAGTAGCTGATCATCATGCATCATAACACATAATAATAGATGGATAAACTTACTCCACAACAGCGGCATGCGAATATGGCGGCGATACGGTCGAAGGATACGAAGCCGGAGATGGTTGTGCGGCGGGGGCTGTGGAAGAGGGGATTCCGGTATAGGCTGAACGACAGGCGGCTGCCGGGGCATCCGGATTTGGTGCTGAGGAAGTACCGCACGTGCATCTTTGTGAATGGGTGCTTCTGGCATGGGCACCATGTGGCGTTGCCACAAATTGAAAATGGACAATGGACAATTGACAATTCGGAGTGTTGTAAGATACCGAGGACGAATAGGGAGTTTTGGGTGGCGAAGATACGGAGGAATCAGGAACGGGACAGGGAGGAGCTGCGAAAGCTGGCGGAGATGGGATGGCATTGCATCACGGTGTGGGAATGTGAGCTGAAGCCATCGAGGCGTGAGGATACACTGGACTCGATAGCGTTCACGCTGAACCATATATGGTTACAGGACCGGGTACGAAACCAAGGGATGCCTGAGACTCAGGGAACACCTTATTATATATATGAAGATGGTGAACTTCCGTTGCCGATGGCTGCGGAAAACATGGAAGATGTAAGAGGGAAGATGGATGATGGACAGTCTTCGAGAGATCGTTTTGCTGACGTCAGCAAAATGGTAGAATAGGAACAGCTCGTTGCATCCTTTGTTCTTTTCAACGTCGTTCGTGCGGTGTGCGGACTATTTTTGTTAAGAAATATTTTATTTTTAGTGGTTGTTCCGTAAAAACGCGTTATCTTTGCGGCTGAAAACTAAGGAAAAGATGAAACAGATAGAAGTTGTAGCTGCAATAATACGCAAAGGAGATAAGATATTCGCCACGCAGCGGGGATATGGGGAGTGGAAGGACTGGTGGGAGTTTCCCGGCGGGAAGATGGAGGCTGGGGAGACGCCGGAGGAGGCACTCGTGAGGGAGATACGCGAGGAGCTGTCGGCGGAGATCAGCGTGGGGAAGCTGTTTTATACGGTGGAATGGGATTATCCGAAGTTTCACCTGACGATGCATTGCTACCTCTGCTCGCTGTTGACGGAGTCGCTGCACTTGAATGAGCACGAGGCGGCGAGGTGGCTCACGAAGGATGAGCTGGACAGCGTCAAGTGGCTGCCAGCGGATATACAGGTGATTGAGGCGCTGATGAGGGAGCTTACTCTTTGAAGAGCTGGTTGAGGAACTCCTGACGGGTCTCGGCGTGTTCGAAGGCGCCGATGTAGTGCATGGTGGTGGTGTTGGCGCCTTGTTTGGCTACGCCGCGCATCTGCATGCAGAGGTGGCGGGCTTCGACGACAACCATGACACCTTGCGGGTGCAGGGCTTCCTGGATGCAATGTGCAATTTCTTCGGTCATGCGTTCCTGCACTTGCAGACGGTGGCTGAAGGTGTTGACGATGCGCGCGAGCTTCGAGAGTCCCGTGATCTCGCCGTTTGGGATATAGGCGATGTGTACGTGGCCGAAGAAGGGTAGGAGGTGGTGCTCGCAGAGGGAGTAGAACTCGATATCACGCACGGCGACCATGTTATGGTAGCTCTCCTTGAAGAGGGCTGAGCGCAGGATGGCGATGGGGTCTTCATCGTAGCCGCGGGTGAGCTCCAGCCATGCGCGTGCCACGCGGATGGGTGTCTTCAGGAGGCCTTCGCGTTGCGGGTCTTCGCCGAGGATGGAAAGGATTTCTTCGTAGTGGGCGGCGAGTGCGTCCTGACGGTCTTGGCGTGGGAGCTTTACGACTTCTTCTTTCATGTCAACGTGGGTGGCGAGCTTAATAATAAACTACAATCTTGCTCTTGACGATGCTCGCCTCGCCGAATTGCTGTGTTGCACGCATCTTCTGCAGCTGCTCGTGGGCCTCCTCGCGCGTCTTGAAGTCGCCAGCCTGGCACACCCAACGGGGTGACTTGAAGCTGGTATAAACGGGTAGGTCGCTGAAGGAGGCGCGCACAAGGCTTGCCATGCGATGGGCCTCGGCTTTGGACTGACGGTTGTTGCCGCCGGCATACACTTGTATGCGATAGCCGATGACGTGGGCGCGATGGCCGCTGGTGATGTGCTTGGAGGGGTCGGCTGTGGCGGTGCTGTCTATGGCAGCGGCGCTCTTGCCGAAGGGTGTGAAGCGATGCTGTGAGGCATGCTTCGAGGGGTTGTTCACCAGGGCTTCAATCTCGGCATCCTGGTGAAGAACCACCGTGCCCTCACCCGCCACGTAGCGGGTGAGGTGTTGGGTGAATGTTTCCTGGGCCTTAGCACCCAGGAAACATATACAAAAGAGTATGATTGTACAGAGACGCATGTGATTACTTCCAAGCATCGATGATGCCCTTGAAGTCAGCGCACTTGAGGGCAGCGCCGCCGATGAGGCCGCCGTCCACGTCGGGCTTCGAGAAGATTTCCTTCGCGTTGCTGGGCTTGCAGCTGCCACCGTAGAGGATGCTGATGTTCTCAGCAGCAGCCTCGCCGAAGCGACCTGCGATGACGCCACGGATGAAGGCGTGCATGTCCTCAGCCTGCTCGGCGGAAGCGGTCTTGCCGGTGCCGATGGCCCACACGGGCTCGTAGGCGAGGATGATGTTAGCGAGCTGCTCCTCGGTGAGGTCGAAGAGGCTGTCAGCGAGCTGGCCGCCCACGACTTCGTTCTGCTTGCCGGCCTCGCGCTCCTCCAGCACTTCGCCGATGCAGAAGATAACCTTCAGGCCGTTGGCCAGAGCGAGGTTCACCTTCTCCTTCAGGATTTCAGCGGTCTCGCCATAGTAGGCGCGACGCTCGCTGTGGCCGAGGATGACATACTGTGCGCCCGTGCTCTTGACCTGAGCAGCGCTCACCTCGCCGGTGTATGCGCCCTTCTCCTTGTCAGCGCAGTTCTCAGCGCCGAGGCCGATGACGGTGCCGGCGACCACGTCGGCCACCTTTGCCAGGTGGATGAAGGGAGTGCAGATGACGACGTCGCAGTTAGGTTTGTCAGCTGCGAGGGCTTCCTTGAGTTCGCCGGCCAGTGCCAGGCCTTCCTGCAGGTTCAGGTTCATTTTCCAGTTGCCTGCTACAATCTTCTTTCTCATAGTTCTTTGTATTAAATGGTTTGATGTTTTAATTCGGGTGCAAAGATAGTACTTTTTAGCATGCGAAGTTCAAAGGTTGACAAGTTTTTCGCATGTTTAAGAGTTTTTTTGCCACCATCGGTAGCTGGGACGTGTGATGGGGAGCGTATGCAAGGGCCCTGTCAGGGTGTTCTCGTTGGGCATGGTGTGGTGACTCCACTTGCCTACGATGGTGCCGTTGTGCAGGAGCAGGAGGGCTGGGTTGCTGCGTGCGATGGTCTTCAGCGTCAACTCATCCATGAAGGCAAAGGGGTATTCCGCACCGGTGAGGTCCTGCCAACGGTGGATGGCGCTGTCGCCGGAGGCTGTCAGGCAGAGGAAGCGGTAGCCATACTCCTGGGCGTAGTCGCAGAGGGCGTTGATGTGCTCGATATTGCTGTCGTCGGCTTGCTCCAGATACGGCGAGATTAGGAGGAAGGTGTAGGAGGTGTCGGCGAGGATGGCGTCGGTGTTGATGCCGGCATCCTCGGTATATGCCTCGATGCTGAAGTCCAGGATCTCGGGTGTCTGTGCCGGGTCTTCGGGCCATTGCATCGCCGTGGGGATATGCTGGCCTACGTGGAAGGGGCGGAAGTCGATGACCGGTTCCCCATAGATGCAGAAGCCCGCCAGGAACAGCGATGCAAGGATGGCGCTGAGGGAGATGACCCATTGCACGGATTCGGGAATGAAGCGCGTCAGCTGTTTCCGTTGCCACCAGAGGATGGCCAGCAGCACGAGCAGGAGCATGTTCTTGCCGAAGGTCTGCCAGTTGGTGAGGTGGAGGGCGTCGCCAAAGCAGCCGCAGTCCGTGACGGCATCGGAGATGGCCAGCCACAGCGTGAGGGGCGTGTAGATGAGGAGCATGGCGATCATCAGCGTGAGGGTCGTGCGGCGGCGGATGCTGAAGAACAGGCATACGCCGAGGCAGAACTCCAGCACGGCCTGGAGCACGGAGAGCACGATGGGGAGGAGGGGACGGTCGAGGAGCCACGGCAGATCCATGGCTACCAGATAGTCATGAATCTTATAGGCTGTGCCATAGGGGTCCACCAGCTTGACGAAGCCGGAGAAGACAAACGTGGCAGATACTGCCAAGCGGCAGACAAGAATGAGGAAATATTTGAGAACGTGTAATGTATAATGATGATTGTCTTGGGGCATTGTCAATTGTCCATTGTCCATTATACATTAAAAGGTGGTCAGTTTGATGAGGGCGAAGACTGCGTAGTTCATCATATCCATGTAATTGGCATCGATGCCCTCGCTGATGAGCGTTGCGCCGCCGAGCTCCTCAATTTGCTTTGTGCGGAATATCTTCTGGAGGATGATGTCGGTGTAGCTGCTCACGCGCATGCCGCGCCACGCCTCGTCGTAGTCGTGGTTCTTGCGCAGCATCAGCTGGAGTGAGTCTTCAGCCAGGCGGTCGTACTCGGCGATGGCCTCCTCGGTGGTCATGTCATCGGGTTTCTCGGCGATGCCGTGTTCCAACTGGATGAGCCCGATGATGGAGTAGTTGACGATGGCGATGAATTCGGGGCGTATGCCCTCGTTCACCTTCGACTCGCCTTTCATCTCTAAGGAGCGGATGCGGTTGGCTTTGATGTAGAGTTGGTCGGTGAGAGAGGGTATGCGCAGAATGCGCCATGCCGCGCCGTAGTCGTGCAATTTCTTGACGAATACTTCGCGGCATTCTTTCATGACCGCCCGAAACTGAGCTTCAGTGTTCATCGCTCAATGAAAGGGGTGGGTTAAGAGTACTTGAGGATCTGACCTATGCGCAATGTGGTCTTCTTGCTGATACCATTGGCGCGGCAGAGCTTGGCCACGGTGGTGTGGTGCTTGCGGGCGATGCTGCCCAGGGTCTCACCCTTGCGCACCTTGTGGATGCGTGTGTTCTGTGCAGCGCGGCTGTTGTGCCTGCGGGCTACGGTCTCGGAAGAGTTGTAGGTCACCTCCTCCTCGGTTTCGGCCTGTGCCAGGGCGTCGCCAACTGTCTGGTCGCTCTCGTGCATGCCGAGCAAGGTGCCGCGGCCGCGACCCTTGAAGATGTAGTAGTCAGCCTTCACGTCCTGATGTTCGAAGTCGAAGAGCTTCGCGGGGTCGATGTATTCACCCAGAAAGCGGGTCTCGAAGTGCAGGTGTGTGCCTGTGCTGCGGCCCGTGCTGCCTGCCAGGCCGATGGGCTCGCCGGCTTTGACGGACTTATCTTGCTTGGTCAGGTGCTTGGAGAGGTGGCCATAGACTGTCTCAAGGCCATTCGGGTGGCGGATGACCACGACATTGCCGTAGCCGCCCCTCTGGAAGGTGACGATACGCACCTTGCCATCGAAGGCCGCACGGATGGTGTCGCCCTTGTAGGCGTTGATGTCTATACCCTTATGCTGGCGGCGGAAGCGCGGACGATAGCCGTAGCCGGAAGTGACGATGCGGTTGGAGGTGGGCATATAGAAGCCTCGCAGGTCAATCTTGTACTCGCTGGGCAGCTGCACGCCCCCGTACATATTAATATAGGAGTCGTCCCAACTGGGATAGAGGTCTGCACAGGGGGCCGCGATGTCTTCCTGCTGGAAGAGGCGTTGGATTTCTACACTATCTATGGCACGCATCTTCCTATCGATGGGTGCCTGGTTGGCGATGAGATCCTGTCCCATAACTGGCATCATGCACACGGCTAATGCGATGGAAGCTGCTGTTCGTTGAATGAGTTGTAAAATCATTTGTTAAGGTAGTCGTACAAGTTAATGGATTACTGCTCGTTTGTAGCGTAGATGAAGTCGTGCATGCCGCTGCGATACTCGAAGATTTCTTCCGGGCGGAAGAAGCGTGCCAGCTCGATGGCTGCGTTCTCTACGGAGTCGGAGGCATGGACGATGTTTTGTTGGTTGCTCATGGCGTAGTCACCACGGATTGTGCCGGGGTCGGCGGCACGACCGTTGGTAAAGCCTGTCATGGCACGCACAACCTGTACAGCCTCGACACCGCTGATGGCCATGGCCACGATGGGCGATGCCATCATGGATTTCGCGAGAAGTGGGAAGAAGGGACGATCAACCAGATGCGCGTAGTGTTCGCGCAAGATGGCTTCGTCCAGCTGCATCATTTTCATGCCTGCGATGCGCAGACCTCGACGCTCAAAACGATGTACGATTTCACCAATCAGTTGGCGCTGTACACAGCTTGGTTTGAGCAAAACGAGCGTAGTTTCCATATTATACTTTACGTGTCGTTTTCGTTAATAAAGTTAGTTCTACTCCACTTTTTCGGGCGCAAAGGTAGATAAAATATTTTGAACCACAATCATTTATTAACGTTTTTTCTCATTTTAAGTGTCTTTTTACACTGAAGAGGTCGTTAAGAGGGTATCAATAACGAGCTATCACCGTAGCTAAGGAAGCGAAAATCGTTGTCGAGGGCGTAGCGGTAGATGTCCTTCCAACGGTCGCCACCCACGAAGGCGGACACGAGCAGCAGGAGTGTCGATTGCGGCTGGTGGAAATTGGTGATCATGCGTTCCACGATGTGGTATTGATAGCTGGGAGCGATGATGATCTGCGTGGAGGTGTGCAGCGCCTCGGTGTGATGGCGGTCCATCCAGGCGAGGATAGCCTGTAAAGAGTTGAGGGCTGAGGGCTGAGGGCTAAGGGCTGAGGGCTCGTAGGGTTCCCATTGCATGACCTTTAGGTCGTCTTCGGTGGCTTCGGGGTTCTTGAGAATCTTCTGGCCGATGTAATAGAGGGATTCGAGGGTACGGACGCTGGTGGTGCCTACAGCCGTACATTTGCCGCCGTGCTGCAGGAGCTGTTCCACGACGCGACGCGGCACGTAGATCCATTCGCTGTGCATCTCGTGGCCTTCGATGCGCTCGCTCTTGACGGGCTTGAAGGTGCCGGCGCCCACGTGGAGCGTCAGCTCGGCACGTTCGATGCCGCGACGGTCGAGGGCTTCCAGCACCGCAGGGGTGAAGTGCAAGCCTGCCGTGGGGGCGGCCACGCTGCCCTTGACTTTGGAATAGACGGTCTGATAGGTCTTCAGGTCGCTGGCTTCTGTCTTGCGGTTGAGGTAGGGGGGGATAGGGAGCTCGCCGCAGGCATCGAGGACCTGCGCCCAGGTCACCTCCGCCTCGTTCCAGGAGAAGGTAATCACGGATTCTCCGGGCTTGCCTGCCAGCTGCGTGTCTGTATTCCTTTCTGCCTTCAAGGTCAAAGTCTTTCCCTCGACTTCAATCTCTCGCGTGAGTACGCCCTCTTTCCATTTCTTGCTGTTGCCGACAAGGCAATGCCACGTGCAGGCGGTCGTCTGCTGGAACATCAGCACATAGTCGTGGGGCACGGCGGGATCCAGGCAGAAGACCTCTATCAGCGCTCCCGTCTCCTTGCGGAAATGCAGACGTGCTTGAATGACGCGCGTGTTGTTCATCACCAGCAGGGAACCCTCGGGCAGCAGCTCGGGGAGGTCGCGGAAGTGGCGATGGCTGATGGTGCCGTGGTCGTAGATCAATAGCTTCGACGCATCGCGCTCTGCCAGCGGGTACTTGGCGATGCGCTCGTCTGGCAGCTCGTAGGCGTAGTCCTCTATCTTAATATCTTTCGGGTTCTGCATTCCTTCCACTCTCAACTATAAACTCTCAATTTTCAATTTTCAATTCTCAATCATCGTATAGTTACCATCGTCGCCCCAAAGCCATAGCGCTGGAAGGAGGCGTCTTCGTAGGTGCAGCTGCGGTAGCGGTGTTGTAGCTCCTTGATGATGGCCTCGCGCAGCACGCCGTCACCCTTGCCGTGGATGAAGACGATGCGCTGACCGTGTTTCCTGATGTTGCGCTCCATCATGATACGGAACTCAGTGAGCTGCGTGTTCAGCAACACGCTGGCAGACAGCCCTTCCGTGTGGTCTAAGAGGGCGTTGATATGGAGATCCACTTCGATGATGTCCTCCTTTTCAGGGTGTTTGTTGGGCTTGGAGACATGTGGGTTGCGTTCGGCTTTCTTGGCTTGTTCCTTCGCGCGCAACGCACGTTCCTCTTCTTTGAGGGCGCGCTTGGCGGCCTTCAGGGCTTCGCGCTCTTCAGAACGGGTGCGCGGTGGCGCTTGTTGAGGCTGCTCCTGGACAGCCTCTTCGGGTTCCTGCTCTACACCGCGTAGGGCGTCCAACACCTCCTCGGCCTCGATGAACACCTGTTTGATAGGGCGGTCGTTGCGCACGATGTCATACACCAGCGCCGGCTCACGGAAGAAGGGAGAGGGCTGGAAGACATGCAGTTTATAGAACTTCACGGTGTCCAGGCGCAGCTCCACGCCGATGGCAGGCTTGAGGATGAAAGGCTTGTCCTGCTTCCAGGTAATCAGCTGCACGGAAAGATGCTCCAGGTCGTTGAGCATGGAGCGGTCGAAGGTCTCCACCAACTGCTTGGTGTTGGGCTCGATGACGCCCTGCCAGCGCAGATGCCATGCGGCCCCCTCGCTGTTGGCGAAGGTGGCACTGACATAGTAGTTGGAGTCGTTGATGAGATATGCCTCGAAGCGTGTGCTGGTGAGCTCGCGGGAGTCTTCAGGCACGAAGGCCAGGCATACGTTCAGCAACTCGCCACCCTTGCGCTCTTGTGCCTTGGGCTTGTAAGCGATGGGGCGGTCGGCGGGGTCGTCCCATGCGTCATCCTCTAAGATGCGCACGGCGGGCGGCTCTGGTTCTTTCTTCTTGAGGACGCGGTTGTTCTCATTTGTTTCAATGACCACCACCTGCGAGCACAGCATAGGGACCTCGAAGCCGTCCTGGTCCTCGACCAACACGATATTCTTCCCCTCGAAACCTGCGATGGTACCACCACCGACTTCGTTCAAAAAGCGTACTTTATCACCTATTTTCATAGCGTTTGTTTTTATTTTGGGCGCAAAGGTAGCTTTTTTCCATGAATTATGTATCATTAAAGATAAAAAACCACTATCTTTGTCGGCAATATCGATCATTTATAGATGAAGTATGGATTATAGAACGTTAGGAAAAACGGGTTTACGTGTGTCGGCGCTGAGCTTTGGAGCCTCCTCGTTGGGGGGCGTCTTTCATTCGATTGACGAGGGACGTGCGATCGATGCCGTATTCACCGCTTTGGATGGCGGAATGAATCTCATCGATGTGTCGCCGTACTACGGTCACTACAAGGCTGAGACCGTGTTGGGCAAGGCGCTGCGGCAGATACCGCGTGACCGTTATATCCTCTCCACGAAGGTGGGACGCTATGGCAAGGACGGCGTGAACACCTGGGACTACAGCGGCAAGCGTGCGCAGGAGAGCGTCTATGAGAGCATGGAGCGTCTGGGCGTGGAGCACATCGACCTGATACATGTTCACGACATTGAGTTCCAGGCCTCGCTGCCCGGTGGCCTGCAGAAGGTCGTCGATGAGACGTTGCCAGCGCTTGTGGAGTTGAAGGAGAAAGGACTCGTTAGCCATGTCGGCATCACGGACCTGCAGATTCCTAACCTTCGTTGGGTCATCGACCACAGTCCTGAAGGAACGGTCGAGACTGTCCTGAACTTCTGCCACTATTGCCTCTGCGACGATGCGCTGGCCGACAACCTCGACTACTTCGAGGCCCACGGCATCGGACTCATCAACGCCTCGCCGCTCAGTATGGGACTCCTCTCTATGCGTGGCGTGCCCGACTGGCATCCGGCACCGAAACCCCTGGTCGCGGCTTGCCGCCGTGCCGCTGAGCACTGTGCCGCCAAGGGCTATTCCATCGAGAAGCTGGCGATGCAGTTCTCCGTGAGCAATCCCCGCATCCCCTCCACGCTGTTCTCGTCGGCCAATCCCGACAATGTCCGTCGCAACCTCGAATTCATCGAGGACCCCATCGACTGGCAGCTGGTGCACGAGGTGCAGGAAATCATTGGTGATCAGAAACGTGTAACATGGGCCAACTCATAATCGATGCTCACTCTCATCTCTGGCTCCGCCAGAACACGGTGGTGGATGGTTCTCCCATCCACACAATGGAGCCCAATGGCAGCCGCTCGCTCTTCTTCGGCGAGGAACGCCAGATGCTGCCGCCCTTCATGATCGACGGGCGTAACACGGCTGAGGTCTTCCTAAGTAATATGGATTACGCGCAGGTGGAGGCGGCTGTCGTGGTGCAGGAAGTCATCGACGGCAACCAGAACGCCTATCTCACCGGGGTGCAGGCATGCTACCCCGACCGCTTCTTCTGCATGGGAATGGCGTGGATGCTCGAGGAGGCAGAGACTGTTGCCAACGCAAGTCTGAAGGGCATCGCCTTCCCCGGACACCGCATGAAGGAGTCGCTGCTGACGCTGATGCCGGTGTTCAAGATGATGGAGCAGCGTGGCATGATTGTATCTATGTGTCTGGCTGACGGCGACAGGCAGGTGGCTGAGATGCGTGAGGTGATTGCCGAATGTCCACGCCTGAAGATAGCCATCGGACATCTCGGGATGGCCGACCAACCCACAACGCCGCCATGGGAAAACGAGTGCTGGCGACAGGAGATTCTGTTGGCGCGCAATGAGCATGTCATGGTGGAGAGCGGAGGCATCACGTGGCTCTACAACCCTGAATTTTATCCGTATCCATCGGCAATTCGTGCCATTCGTGAGGCCGCAGATCTCGTGGGATGGGACAAGCTTATGTGGGGCAGCGACTACCCTCGTACCATCACAGCCATCACCTATCGCATGTCCTACGACTTCGTCACCAAGTCCGCCGAACTCACCGCAGCCCAGAAAGCCGCCTTCCTCGGCGCTAACGCCCAGCGCTTCTATGGCTTCAAGAACCTGCCGGAGTTGCCATACATAAAAAATATGAGTGAATAGAAGACCCCCTCCTCACTCCCCCTCAAGGGGGAGGGTGGTCGCTATCAAGAAATCATTTACATTATTTCAATCCAATATAACATGCATACAACCAGCTTATTACATTCCACTCTCCCCCTTGAGGGGGAGCGGGGTGGGGGTCTTTACCCCAAAATCGGCATTCGTCCGACCATCGACGGTCGCCAGGGTGGCGTCCGCGAAAGCCTTGAAGAGAAAACCATGTGCCTGGCTAAGGCTGTGGCAGAGTTGATTACCAAGAACTTGCGCAACGGCGACGGCTCGCCTGTGGAGTGTGTCATCGCCGACGGCACCATCGGTCGTGTAGCGGAGAGCGCAGCCTGCGCTGAGAAGTTCGAGCGCGAGGGCGTGGGAAGCACCATCACCATCACCTCCTGCTGGTGCTACGGCAGCGAGACGATGGACATGAACCCGCACTACCCCAAGGCCGTGTGGGGCTTCAACGGCACCGAGCGTCCGGGCGCTGTCTATCTGGCTGCCGTGCTGGCCGCTCATGCCCAGAAGGGGCTGCCCGCCTTCGGTATCTATGGTCACGACGTGCAGGACATCAACGATAACACCATCCCCGCCGACGTAGCCGATAAGATCCTGCGCTTCGCCCGTGCGGCACAGGCCGTGGCTACGATGCGTGGCAAGAGCTACCTCTCGCTGGGCAACACCTGCATGGGAATTGCAGGTTCCATCGTGGATGCCGACTTCCTGCAGCATTATCTCGGTATGCGTACGGAGTATGTCTCGCTCATCGAGATTCTGCGTCGCGTCGATTTCAATATCTTCGACCCCGAGGAGTTCAAGAAAGCCATGGCGTGGGTGGAGAAATACTGCAAGCCGCAGGAGGGTCACGACTACAACGAGGACCGTCCGCTCTTCCCTGGCACCCCCATGACGACCTTCAACGGTAAGGGCAAGGGCAAGACGCGCGAGGAGAAAGATGCCGATTGGGAGTTCACCGTGAAGACGATGATGATCATTCGCGACTTGATGCACGGCAATCCCCGCCTCCTGGAGATGGGCTACAAGGAGGAGGCACTGGGCCATAACGCCCTCTTCGGCGGTGTGCAGGGCCAGCGCCAGTGGACGGATTATCGTCCGAACTTCGACTTCCCCGAGTCCATGCTCTGCACCAGCTTCGACTGGAACGGCGTGCGCGAAGCAGATGTGCTGGCCACCGAGAACGACTTCCTCAACGGCCTCTCCATGCTCTTCGGCCACCTGCTCACGAATCGAGGCGTGATGTTCTCCGATATCCGCACTTACTGGAGCCCGGAAGCCGTGAAGCGCGTCACCGGCACCATTCTGAGCGGTGTGGCCGCTCAGGGCTTCATCCACCTCATCAACAGCGGCGCCACCACCCTTGACGCCACTGGCGCCATGACCGCTGCCGACGGCACGCCCACCATCAAGGAGCCTTGGAACATCACCAACGAGGATGTGGAAGCCTGCCTGAAGGCAACTTCGTGGATGCCTGCCGACCGCGACTACTTCCGTGGTGGCGGCTACAGCTCGCATTTCGTCACCAAAGGTGGTATGCCGATGACGATGATGCGCGTGAACATGGTGGCAGGTCTCGGTCCCGTGTTGCAGCTCGCTGAGGGTTGGACCGTGGAACTCGACCCGAAGACCCACGACATCCTCGACAAGCGCACCGACCCCACATGGCCCACGACCTGGTTCGTGCCACGCCTCGACACGTCGAAGGATTGCTTCAAGGATGTCTATAGCGTCATGAACTGCTGGGGTGCCAACCACGGTGCCATCGCCTATGGCCACATCGGTGCCGACCTCATCACGCTGTGCTCCATCCTCCGCATCCCCGTCTGCATGCACAATGTCGCCGATGCCGACATCTTCCGTCCTGCTGCCTGGAATGCCTTTGGCATGGATAAGGAAGGCGCCGACTACCGTGCCTGCCAGAATTTCGGGCCGATGTATTAGCCCCCCTCCTCACTCCCCCTTGTAGGGGGAGGGTGGTTACCTATGCAACCTGAAACTAATTCCTTATTTATATTATATGGAAGCATCCAGTCAAATACATTCTACTCCCCTCCCTACAAGGGAGGGGCAGGGGGGAGGGTCTGCCTTAGTCCCCAGGAAATACCTTCTCACCTTCATCCTCATCACCTCGTTGTTCGCCCTGTGGGGCTTTGCCAATGACATCACGAACCCGATGGTGGCGGCGTTTCAGACGCTGATGGAGATCTCGGCGGCGAAGGCTTCGATGGTGCAGTTCGCGTTCTATGGCGGCTATGCCACGATGGCGGTGCCCGCTGCGCTGTTCATCCGCAGGTACTCCTACAAGGTCGGCGTGCTCATCGGCCTCGGCCTCTATGCCGTGGGTGCCTTCCTGTTCATCCCCGCTGCGCAGTTCCAGGAGTTCACCTTCTTCTGCGTGTCGCTCTACATCCTTACCTTCGGCCTTGCCTTCCTGGAGACCAGCGCCAACCCCTTCATCCTGTCGCTGGGCGACAAGAGCAACTCCACGCGTCGCCTGAACCTGGCGCAGGCTTTCAACCCCGTGGGCTCCCTCTCGGGTATGGCTGTCGCCTCGTTCATCGTGCTACCCAACCTCATCTCCGACAAGCGCGATGCTGCCGGCCAGGTCATCTTCCACGGACTCAGCGAGGCAGAGAAAGCTGACATCCGCCTGCATGACCTCGCCGTCATCCGCGACCCATACGTCGCCATCGGCTTGGTGGTCCTAGTGATGTTTGTCATCATCGCCCTCACCAAGATGCCCTCTCTGAAGGGTGAGGACGACGCCAACACCAGTGCCGGCACTACGCTCTCCCGTCTCTGGCACAACAAGATCTACCGCAACGGCGTGCTGGCACAGGTGCTCTATGTCGCCGCGCAGATCATGACGTGGACCTTCATCATTCAGTATGCCGACCACCTCGGCATCGACAAGGCGACAGCCCAGCGCTGGAATATCTTAGCGATGTCATTGGCCTTGACGGGCAGGTTCGTGGGTACCTATATCATGAAGTGGATCAACCAGCGTCGCCTGCTGATGATCTTTGGCATCGGAGCTTCCATCTGTACCGCCGGCGCCATCTGCATCGAGGGAATGCTGGGCCTCTACAGCCTCGTCTGCATTAGCCTCTTCATGTCCATCATGTTCCCCAGCATCTATGGTATCGCCCTTGAGAACGTCCAGAGCGAGGATACCTCCCTCGGTGCAGCCTTCCTCGTGATGGCCATCGTGGGTGGTGCCCTGATGCCTCCTCTGCAGGGTCATCTCATCGACCAGCAGGTCATCTTCGGCTGGCCCGCCGTCAATGTCTCCTTTATCCTGCCTTTCATCTGTTTCATCTGCATCACCATTTACGGTTATCGCACCTATAAAGTCTCGAAAGCATGAGTACACAAGGTTTTAAAGTAAGGGAATACCATCAGCCTGTGAAACGTTATGTCCAGACAATGGACTTGAAGGATGACCCCGCCCTCATCGCCGAATATCGTCGTCGCCACAGCCGCGAGGAGTCGTGGCAGGAGATTCGCGACGGCATCCGCGAGGTCGGCATCCTTGAAATGGAAATATACATCCTCGGCACACGTCTGGTGATGATCGTTGAAACACCCCTCGACTTCGACTGGGACACGGCGATGGCCCGTCTCGCCACGCTGCCTCGTCAGCAGGAGTGGGAGGACTACATGGCGTTGTTCCAGCAATGCGCCGAAGGTGCTACCAGCGATGAGAAATGGCAGATGATGGATAGAATGTTTTACCTATATGAATAGTATGAAAGCATTACAAATCACGGATAATCATCTTTTGGAGATGATTGATTTACCTGCGCCGCAGCCCGCAGCCGGCGAGGTCCTGCTGCGCATCAGCTATGTCGGCTTCTGCGGTTCCGACCTCAACACTTGGCGCGGTCGCAATGCCTTGGCCTTGAAGCCTGTCATCCCCGGGCATGAGATCAGCGCTACCGTAGAAATGGTGGGGGAGGGCGTGCCGGCTAAGTTCCAGGTGGGACAGCTCGTGACGGTCGATCCCTATACGGCCTGCGGCAACTGCCCCAGCTGTCGCCGTCGCCGCTTCAACGCCTGTCAGCACAACGAGACGCTGGGCGTGCAACGTCATGGTGCGATGCGCGAGTTCATCGTCGTGCCTTGGCAGAAGGTCATCCCTGCTGAGGGTCTGGCACCTCAGGATATCGCCCTGATAGAGCCGATGAGCGTAGGTTTCCATGCCGTCGATCGTGGGCAGGTGACGGATGCCGACACGGTGCTCGTCATCGGCTGTGGTATGATTGGCGTGGGTGCCATCGTGCGGGCCAGCCTGCGTGGCGCTACCGTCATCGCTATGGACCTCGACGATGAGAAACTGGCATTGGCACGTGAACTCGGCGCCTCGGCCACCGTCAACAGTGGCACAGACGATGTGCACGCCCGTTTGCAGGAGCTGACGGCAGGCGCTGGTCCCGATGTGGTCATCGAGGCTGTAGGCGCAACGCCCACCTACAACTGTGCCGTCAACGAGGTCGCCTTCACGGGGCGCATCGTCTGCATTGGCTATGCCCCGGGTGAGGTGCCACTGCCCACGCGCTTCTTCGTGCAGAAGGAACTTGACATCCGTGGCTCGCGCAACGCCCTGCCCGACGATTTCCGTGCCGTCATCCGTTACTTGCGACGCGGCCTGTGTCCCACAGCCCGCCTCATCTCCGGCATCGTCCGTCCCGAGGAGGCTGCTCAGGCGATGGCCGACTGGGATGCAGCTCCTGGCAAAGTATTCCGTATCTTAGTGCAATTCTGATATGCAGATGATTCAGTTTGGCGAAGGCAACTTCCTGCGTGCCTTCGTGGAGTGGATAGCCCAGCGGTCGGGGCTCACGGTGGCTGTCGTCAAACCACGCCCGGGTAACTCCTTGGAGCGCCTCAAGGCGCAGCACTGCCGCTATCATGTGAACCTGTGCGGGCTGCAGGACGGGAAAACCATTGATTCCATCGAGGAAATAACCCGCATCACTGCAGCCGTGAATCCTTATGAGGACTATGCAGCCTTCCTCGCTTTGGCAGAGGCTCCGGAGGCCCGTTTCATTGTTTCCAACACCACGGAAGCGGGCATCGCCTTCGACCCGTCGTGTAAGTTTTCCGACACCCCCGCAACTTCCTTCCCTGCCAAGCTGACGCAGCTGCTCTACCACCGCTTCCGTGTCTTTCATGGTGACCCCTCCAAAGGCTTCATCCTTTTGCCCTGCGAGCTGATCTTCCATAACGGACAGCAGCTGAAGACTTGCGTCCTTCAGTATATCGAGCTGTGGAAGGAGGCGTTGGGCGATGATGAAGTGCCCTTCCTCCGTTGGGTCGAGGAAGCCTGTTATTTCTGTACGACGCTCGTGGATCGCATCGTTCCCGGATATCCCAATAAGGATGTAGAGGCCTTGCAGGCGCGCCTGTCGCAGCCAGACCCGCTGCTTGTGCAGGCAGAGCCCTACCATCTATGGGTTATCGAGGTACCCGACAACCTCACCACCGCCCAGCTCTCGGCGGAGCTGCCTGTGGCAGGGCTGAACGTGGTCATCACCACCGACGAGTCTCCTTACCACCAGCGCAAGGTGACCCTTCTCAACGGCCCCCACACCGTGCTTTCGCCAGTGGCCTTCCTTGCCGGTCTGGACATCGTGCGCGATGCCTGCCAGCATGAGGTCATCGGCCCCTTCGTTCGTCGCGTGATGTACGAAGAGCTGCTCCCGACCCTTCTTCCATCGGACAATTCTCAATTCTCAATTGTCAATTCTCAATTTTCAATTCTCAATTCTCAATTGTCCTCCTTCGCTGACGACGTGATGGAGCGCTTCTGCAATCCCTTCGTGGATCACCAGCTCACCAGCATCATGCTCAACAGCTTCTCCAAGTTCGTGACCCGCGACCTACCCGCCCTGAAGACCTACTTCGAGCGAAGGGGTACACTCCCGAAGGGCCTCGTCCTTGGTCTCGCCGCCATCTGTGTCTATTACCACGGTGGCCAGCGCCCCGACGGCACCCCCATCCGCCCCAACGATGACCCCGCCATCCTCCACCTCCTCGCCGACCTGTGGGGCTCCACCCCCTCTTCCCTTTCATCCCCTGTTGTCGGCGGTTCGTCTGCCGACATCTCCCTCCGTGTTGCCGCCGGCGTTCTCGCCGCCCAAGACCTCATTTGGCATGAGCACGGCGACCTCAACTCCATCCCCGGCCTCACCGCCCTTCTTGCCGAATTCATCGACAAAATCCTTCACAACGGGATGATGGAAACTGTGAGGGGATTGATGATTGATGATTGATGAATGATAAATACCGATTGACGCATGAAAGAGTTCCTTCAAATCCATCCTTCTGACACCGTCGCCGTTGCCCTGCAGGACCTGCCGGGCATCCCGGCTGGTCATAAGTTAGCCCTTCGTGACATCGCCGAGGGCGAGGACATCATCAAATACGGTTATCCCATCGGTCACGCCACTCGCGATATTAAGAAGGGTGAGTTGGTGGATCATCATGGTGTGAGGACGAATCTAGAGAGAAGCCTCACCCCCGACCC
>CAMKTN010000043.1 GCA_946415705.1 uncultured Prevotellaceae bacterium | reverse complement strand
TGATGGTCTTCACGCCAATCTCGTCGAGGCGCTTCACAAAGAGGTCGCGGTCTTCGGTGTCGACGATGGCCTGCACCGGGGTGCCAAGCACTTTCACGCCGTAGCGTTCCAGCACACCCTTTTTATAAAGCTCCACGCCACAGTTCAGCGCCGTCTGTCCGCCGAAGGAGAGCAGGATGCCGTCGGGGCGTTCTTTCTCAATCACGCGCTCCACGAACTCGGGCGTCACGGGCTGGAAATAAACCACGTCGGCCACATCCTTGGACGTCTGCACGGTGGCGATGTTGGGGTTGATGAGGATGCTCTTCACGCCCTCCTCCCGCAGCGCCTTCAGCGCCTGCGCACCGCTGTAGTCGAACTCACCCGCCTGCCCAATCTTCAAGGCGCCGGAGCCAAGCAATAAGACGGAAGAGGTGGCCCCCCATTCGGCCCCCGAGGGGGCTACAGATGAAAAGTCCTCTAATCGCAAAGCACTTGTGTCCCCCTCGGGGGACGAAAGGGGGGCCATCTTCATCATTTCCACAAACTCATCAAACATCCATTCCGTGTCCGTGGGGCCGCTGCAGGCTTCGGGGTGGAACTGGGCACTGAACCAAGGAAAGGTCTTGTGGCGGATGCCCTCGTTGGAGCCGTCATTCATGTTCACGAACAGCGGTTCCCAGTCTTCGGGAAGGGTGCTGGCATCGACGGCATAGCCGTGGTTCTGCGAGGTGATATAGCACTTTGTCGTCCCCACCTGCTGCACGGGTTGGTTGTGCGAGCGGTGGCCGTATTTCAGCTTGTAGGTCTTGGCACCGGCAGCGCGGGCCAGGAGCTGGTTGCCGAGACAGATGCCCATGAGGGGGCGAGGAAGACCCTCTCCCCGCTCCCCCGTGAGGGGGAGAGCCAAAGACCCCCCTAAATCTCCCCGTGAGGGGAGACTTGCATTTCCATTTGCGTTCTCTGCGCTAGCCTTCTCCCCTCCCTGACGGGAGGGGTCGGGGGTGGGTCTTTTTTTTGCTTCTTTTTCGAGGAACTGCCTGATGTGTTTGACCGTAACTTCGCATTGCTCGGGGTCGCCGGGGCCGTTGGCGAGGAAGAGGCCGTCGAAGTCGAGTTGGTTGAAGTCGTAGTCCCAAGGCACGCGGATGACCTCCACGCCGCGACGCAGCAGGCAACGGATGATGTTGGCCTTCACGCCGCAATCGACCAACACGACGCGAGGACCCTCTCCCCGCTCCCCCGTTAGGGGGAGGGCCTCACTATCGTTCGAAAGCTGCGCGCCAGCCTTCTCCCCTCCATTACGGGAGGGGTTGGGGGTGGGTCTTGGTTTATAGGTAATCACTTCTTTGCAGCTCACCTGCTCCACCCAGTTGATGGAACCATAATCCTCAAGGTACTTACTCCCCTCGCCCCTTGGAGAGGGGTCGGGGGTGAGGCTTATTCTCCCTCTCATCACACCGCGTTCGCGCAGCAGCTTGGTGAGGCGGCGTGTGTCAATCCCCGTGATGGCCGGAATGCCTTCGCGCTTCAGCCATTCTGAGAGCGACTCCTTCGCATTCCAATGGCTATACTGCTCGCTGTAGTCGGCCACGATGAGTCCTTTCACGTGAATCCTGTCAC
This sequence comes from uncultured Prevotellaceae bacterium, assembly GCA_946415705.1. GTDB lineage: Bacteria > Bacteroidota > Bacteroidia > Bacteroidales > Bacteroidaceae > Physcousia. Next base: position 17,838 of record CAMKTN010000043.1, on the reverse strand, counting down.
TCTCCATAAACTCCGGAAGCCCATTCCCTGCCTTCCCCCCTTGGGGGGATGAGAGGGGGGCTCCATAATTCCCCACCAGCGGGTATGTCATCACCAGTATCTGTCCTGCGTAGCTGGGATCTGTAAGGCTCTCGGGATAGCCCATCATGGCCGTGTTGAACACCACTTCGCCTACCGTGCCTGTCTCGGCACCGAACGACCAACCGCAGAACTCGGTTCCGTCATCAAGAATCAGTCTTGCTTGCTGCTTCATTCTTGTTATAATCTTTTTTTCGTTATCTCGTTATAACGTTATATCGTTATTTCGACATTTCGACATTTCGTCAATATGCTTGTTCGTGAACTCCCTTCACGGCGCGTCCGCTGGGGTCGTTCATGTTCTTGAACGCGGCATCCCATTCGAGGGCGATGGCCGTGGAGCAGGCCACACTGGCCTCCTGGTTCACGCTGCGGGCTGCGGAGTCGCTGGGGAAGTGTTCGGCGAAGATGCTGCGGTAGTAGTATTCCTCCTTGTTGAGTGGCGGGTTGACGGGGAAGCGCTCGGCGGCGTGTGACATCTGCTCATCGCTGACCGCCTCGGAGGTGATCTTCTTCAAAGTGTCAATCCAGCTGTAGCCCACGCCGTCGCTGAACTGCTCCTTCTGTCGCCAGGCGATTTCCTCGGGCAGCATGTCGGCAAAGGCGGAGCGGAGGATTTTCTTCTCGATGACGAAGCTGCCGTCGCCACTGGGAGAGGGGCCACACATCTTCGCCTCGGGGTTCGTGCGCATGGCCACATCCAGGAACTCCTTGTCCAGGAACGGCACACGCCCCTCCACGCCCCATGCCGACAGACTCTTGTTGGCACGCAGGCAGTCGTAGTAGTGCAGCTTGGAGAGCTTGCGCACCGTCTCCTCGTGGAAGGCCTTGGCGCTGGGCGCTTTGTGGAAATAGAGGTATCCGCCGAAGATCTCATCGGCACCCTCGCCCGAGAGCACCATCTTGATGCCCATGGACTTGATGACACGTGCCAGCAGGTACATGGGCGTGGAGGCGCGAATGGTGGTCACATCATAGGTTTCTATGAAGTAGATGACATCGCGGATGGCATCAATGCCCTCCTGTAGGGTGTAGTTGATTTCGTGGTGCACGGTGCCGATATGCTCGGCCACGAGACGTGCCTTTGCCAAGTCGGGTGCGCCCTTCAGTCCCACGGCGAAGGAATGCAGGCGGGGCCAATAGGCGCGTGTCTGAGAGTCGTCCTCAATGCGATGTTCGCTGAACTGCTCTGCGATGGCAGAGACCACCGAGGAGTCGAGGCCACCGCTGAGGAGCACTCCGTAGGGAACGTCGCTCATCAGCTGGCGCTTCACAGCGGCTTTCAGGGCATCGCGGATGGCATCCACGCTTGCTTCGTTGTTCTTTACAGCATCATACTCAAACCAGTCGCGTTGGTAGTAGCGTTTCATGCCCGGCTCTTCACTCCAGTAATAGTGTCCTGGCAGGAAAGGTTCATAGCGCTCGCATTGGCCTTCGAGCGCTTTCAGTTCGGAAGCGACATAGACGGTGCCGTCGCTGTCATAACCTATATATAAAGGTATCACGCCGATGGGGTCGCGAGCTATCAGGAAAGCGTCCTTCTCCTCGTCGTAAAGGGCGAAGGCGAAGATGCCACTGATGTCCTCCAGAAAGTCGATACCCTTGTCCCGATACAATGCAAGGATGACTTCGCAGTCGCTGCCTGTCTGGAAGTCGTAGCGGCCTGCATAGCGGCGACGTATCTCCTGATGGTTGTAAATCTCACCGTTGACGGCCAACACTTGTTTCCTGTCGGGCGAGAACAAGGGCTGTCCGCCGCTCTCGGGATCCACGATGCTGAGTCGTTCGTGAGCAAGGATGGCCGAGCCGCCACAATAGATCCCACTCCAGTCCGGGCCGCGATGACGAATTTTCTGACTCATACGCAGTGCCTTATCGCGCAGTTCGTGCGTCTGCTGCTTAATGTTGAAGATTGATACGATTCCACACATGACTTTATTTGACGATTTAATGATTTGACAATTTGACGATTTATCTATGGTTGATGGCTTCTACGTATTTGATGAATGCCTCATTCACGAGTTTGTTGCCGCCTGGCGTTGGGTAACAGCCAGTGAAGTACCAGTCACCCGGATGGTTGGGACAAGCGGCGTGGAGTCCCTCGATGGTCTGGAAGACAAACTCCACAGGAGCCTGCATATCAGTAGGTCGAAGCATCTCCGCCATCTTGCGGTTGATGTCCTCTATGGTGAAAGGTTTGTATAATAAACGAACAGGGGTAGAGGCCCCCTCTACTGTCCCCGAGGGGACTTCTATACCTTTGTTAACAGTGGGCATAACATTAGTAGCCCCCTCGGGGGCCGAATGGGGGGCCACTGTGTTTTTGCACAACCTATACACCTCCTCAATCAGTTCCTCCATTCCTCGCTCCTTAATCAATGCGATGGCGGCGCGGAAGGCACAGAACTCGTCCAGGCAGGCCATGTCGATGCCGTAATAGTCGGGATAGCGGATTTGTGGCGAACTGCTGACCATGACAATCTTCCGGGGATGCAGACGGTCGAGGATTTTGAAGATGCTCTCCTTCAGGGTCGTGCCGCGAACGATGCTGTCATCGATGATGACCAGGTTGTCCTCGTAAGGACGCAGGGAACCGTAGGTGATGTCATAGACGTGCGAAGCAAGGTCGTTGCGCGAACCGGCCTCGGTGATGAAGGTTCGCAGTTTGATGTCTTTCCATGCTACCTTCTCGCTGCGAACGCTGAAGCCCTTGCTGCGCAGACCTTCCATCATGCCGTAGAAGGCCACCTCGGCGGTGTTGGGGATGAAGGAGAATACGGTGTGTTCGGTGTCGCCGTCGATGGCTTTCAGGATAGGCTCCGTGAGTTGCTGCCCCAGCTGTTTGCGTTCGTGATAGATGTCGTAATCGTTGCCACGACTGAAATAGATTCGTTCAAAGCTACATGCGCTGTTGGCCTTCTTACCGATAATCTGCTCCAGGCGGCTTGTGCCGTCCTTGTGGATAATCAGCGCCTGACCGGCGGAAAGTTCCTGCACGTCATCTACTTGCAGGTCGAAAGTCGTCTGCAGCACAGCGCGCTCGCTGGCCACGGCCACCACCTCGTCGTCCCTGTACCAGAACGCAGGACGTATGCCCCACGGGTCGCGCATGGCAAACATCTCGCCGCTGCCCGTCATACCACACATCACGTAGCCGCCGTCGTAGTCGGCCATCGTCGTACGCAGCACATTCGCCATCTGCACGTGATCCTCAATGTAGCGCGTGATGTCTGTATGTTCCAACCCCTGCTCCTTCGCTTCCACGAAGCAGCGTTCCACCTCGCGGTCCAGACGGTGACCCATCCACTCCAGTGTGATGTACGAGTCGCTGTAAACGCGCGGCGACTGGCCCTGCTGCACAATCTTGTCGAAGATTTCTTCGATGTTCGTCATGTTGAAGTTGCCGCACAGACAGAGGTTCTTCGCACGCCAGTTGTTGCGGCGCAGGAACGGGTGCACATACTGTATGCCGCTCTTGCCTGTGGTGGAGTAGCGCAGGTGACCCATGAAAAGAGAGGCCCCCTCCCAACCTCCCCGAGGGGAGGCGTTTGTATCCCCCTCAGGGGACGAAAGGGAAGATATCTTATCGAAGATTTCCGTAATAGCATCTTTCCCCTGCGCCCTCTCACGGAACATATACTCCGTGCCGACGGGTGCATCCATGTTCACGCAGGCAATGCCAGCACCCTCCTGACCGCGGTTGTGCTGCTTTTCCATCATCAGATAGAGCTTGTTCAGACCGTACGACTGCGTGCCGTACTTCTGTTCGTAGTAGCTCTGCGGTTTCAGCAGGCGCACCAACGCCACACCACATTCATGCTTCAACTCTTCCATGAATTTTCAATTTTCAATTCTCAATTGTCAATTTCCTAAGCATGCCTTAATGAACGACATAAACAACGGGTGTGGGTGCAACACCGTTGAAGAGTATTCCGGATGGAACTGTGTGCCGATATACCAGCGGTTCTCCGGTATCTCCACAATCTCCACCAAGTTGGCAGCGGGGTTGATGCCCACGCATTTCATGCCAGCGGCCTCATATTCATCCTTATAGGCGTTGTTGAATTCGTAGCGGTGGCGATGGCGCTCACTAATGACAGCCTCACCCCCGACCCCTCTCCGAAGGGCGAGGGGAGTAGATAGTTTTGCCTGCGAATATGCTTCAAAAGTCTTGCTGCCTTCTTTCAGTTCACAATCGTATGCTCCCAGTCTCATTGTGCCGCCCATTTGGGTGATGTTCTTCTGCTCCTCCATGAGGTCTATCACGCAATGGCAATCACTCCCCTCGCCCTTTGGAGAGGGGTCGGGGGTGAGGCTTTCCCTACTCGTTGCATCCTTGTAACCCAGCACATTCCTGGCAAACTCGATGACCATCATCTGCATACCCAGACAGATGCCGAAGGTGGGAATATCATGTGTGCGGGCGTACTCGGCAGCGATGATCTTGCCTTCGATGCCACGCTGGCCAAAGCCCGGGCAGATGACGATGCCCGCCATACCGCTCAGCTTCTCGGCGATGTTCTCTGGGGTGACCTCTTGACTGTTGACAAAGTGAATCTTTGTCTTGACATCGTTGTAGATTCCCGCCAGATTCAAGCTCTCGCGGATGCTCTTGTAGGCATCCTGCAGGTCGTACTTGCCAACGAGACCGATGTGCACCTCCTTGGTAGCGTTGCGTTGCTTCTCCAAGAAATCGTGCCAAGCTTTCATTGCTGGCGTTTCGCCCACGGGGATGCCAATCTTGCGCAAAATGGCGGCGTCAAGGCCCTGTCGTTGCATGTTCACGGGTACCTCATAGATGCTGGGCAGATCTTCGCTCTGCACCACGCACTCCAAATCGACATTACAGAACGAGGCCACCTTCAAGCGCATCGCGTCGTCAAGGTGGCGTTCTGTACGGAGAACGAGTATGTCGGGTTGGATACCCATGCTCTGCAGTTCCTTCACCGAGTGCTGGGTGGGTTTTGTCTTCAGCTCGTCAGCCGCCTTCAGATAAGGCACGTAGGTCAGGTGCACACACACGGCATTCCTGCCCAGTTCCCATCTTAGCTGACGTATAGCTTCCATGAACGGCGCACTTTCGATGTCGCCAATCGTGCCACCGACCTCGGTGATGACAAAGTCAAAGCCCCCCTCTTGTCCCCCCAAGGGGGGATGAATGGGTGGGTAGTTCTCCTCCCCCTTGGGGGAGGTCGGGAGGGGGCTTCTTAGCATTCTGCGTTTGATCTCATCCGTGATATGCGGCACTACCTGGATTGTCTTACCCAGGTAGTCGCCATGCCGCTCGCGGTCGATGACCGTTTTGTAGATACGCCCCGTAGTGATGCTATTGTCGCGTGTGGTTCGGATTCCTGTGAAACGCTCGTAGTGGCCCAGGTCTAAATCTGTTTCCATTCCATCTTCGGTCACGTAGCATTCGCCGTGCTCGTAGGGGTTCAGCGTCCCCGGGTCGATATTGATGTAAGGATCGAACTTCTGGATCGTGACCTTGTAGCCGCGCGCCAGCAGCAACTTTCCGATGCTGGCCGAGATGATACCTTTTCCCAACGAGGAAACGACGCCGCCCGTGACGAAGATGTACTTGGTATTCATATGCAGTTATAGATAGAATGATATGCCGCAGAGAAGATATAACTTCTTAGAGTCCGGATTCGCCGTCAGTCCTGCAAACACAGGGAGATGATATTTCTCTTTGATGACGAAATCCTTGGTGGCTTTCAGACTGACGTTGGTGACAGCAAAACCGTTGGTGTCATAGGTGGTCGTCTTCCAAGGAACCATGCCGACGGCACCTTCCCACTCGAGACCGCCAAGACGGAACGGTGCTTTGAGCTCGAAGTAGCTGCTGTAAGCGCGATTTCCGCTGCCGTTCACACCGTCGGCACCAGCGAAGTTCGTGTACCACGAAATGGCGAGGAATCCGAAGTCGTAGCCAATGCCAGCCTCCCAGATGTGGTTGGTCTCACCATTCTTGTACTGGAAGTAGTTGATGCCGTCGGTCCAGTAGTCCGTGATACCCACATAGAAACCCTTGTAGGTGTAGCTGAGTGTGAGGTCAAGTTCCTTCGTGTCTGACCAGTTGCTGATGCCGACACTGCCCCATGCGCTGAGGCTCAGTCCCTTCCATTCCACACCGAGAGTAGGCTGCCAGCTGACGTTGCCAAGATCCTGACCACGCCAGATGTATTGACTGACGAGGTCGGTGCCAAGGATGGCAGAGACTTTATCTTCTGCGCTTGCCGAGGTGGCAAGGGCAAATAACAGAATCAGGGAATAAAATATCTTTTTCATTTTTGTTTTCCAGTTAGATGATTAGTTATAGCACAGTTCTCCGTGTTCGTACACGTCAAGTCCTTCATCCTCGATGCGGGCGGGAACACGCAGACCGTGCAGTTTCTTGATACCATAGAAGAGGGCGAGACCACAAGCGGCAGCCCATAGGTCGATGACGAGGATGCCAAACGCTTCGGCTCCGAAGAAGCCCCAGCCGTGACCATAAAGAGCTCCGTTGCTTACAGACAACAGACCCGTCATCAGTGTACCGAGAATACCGCAGACACCGTGAACACTGGAAGCGCCGACGGGATCGTCGATATGGAGCTTGTGATCGATGAACTCGATGCTGAAGACCAAAACGGTGCCGCAGACAAGACCGATGATGACGGCGCCTACAGGCGACACCACATCGCAACCTGCCGTGATGCCCACGAGACCGGCCAGCACACCGTTCAGTGTCAGGGAGAACGATGGCTTCTTATACTTCAGCCACGTAAGGAACATGGTAGCGACGCCGCCTGCAGCAGCAGCCAGGTTGGTGGTCAGGAATACATGACTGATGGCTGTGCGGTTGACTTCGCCAGAGGCGGCAAGCTGTGAGCCGGGGTTGAAACCGAACCAACCCAACCACAGGATGAAGACACCGAGGGCCGCGAGGGTCAGCGAGTGACCGGGGATAGCACGACTGCTGCCGTCCTTGGCGTATTTTCCACGACGGGCACCGAGGGCGATGGCACCGATGAGAGCCAGCACGCCGCCTACAGAATGTACGATGGCAGAGCCTGCGAAGTCGTGGAAGACATCACCGAAGGTCCGCATCATGAAGCTGTCGGCAGCATCGTTACATAGCCAGCCGCCACCCCATGTCCAGTGTCCTTCGATGGGGTAGATGAGCAGCGAGATCATGGCGCTGTAGATGACGTACATCGAGAATTTCGTACGTTCGGCCATGGCACCACTGACGATGGTGGCAGAGGTGGCACAGAAGACCGTCTCGAAGATGAGGAAGCCCTCTACAGGCAGGTCTCCATTGTAGAAACTGAGGTCGCCCCAGTTGGGCATACCGATGAAGCCAGCGCCGTCTGACCCGAACATGAAGCCGAAGCCCACGAACCAGAACAGCAGCGAGCCAAACATGAAATCTACAAAGTTCTTAAACAGAATGTTGACGGTGTTCTTTCCGCGTGTGAAACCTGCCTCACACAGCGCAAAACCGGGCTGCATGAAAAACACCAACATGGCTGCCAATAACATCCATACAGTATCTATAGAAAGTGCAATGTCATTCATAATCGTTGTGTTTTGTGTTGTTATCCTTTATTTCTTATCTCTCAGTACCGTATCGCCGTGTTCGCCTGTGCGGATGCTCCAGGTGTCAATCATCTCACTTACGAAGATGCGGCCGTCGCCGACCTCACCCGTGTGAGCTGTGTCGATGATTACCTTCACGGTAGGATCGACAAACTGTTCACGACACACGATGGTCACTGCCACGCGCTCAATGACATCCGTCGAATACTGGACACCACGGTAAATGCGTTCCTGTCGGCTCTGTCCGATTCCGTGTACGTCGTGGTACTCGAACCAGTCGATGTCCGAGCTGAGCAACGCCTCTTTCACGTCCTCAAACTTTGTCTTGCGAATAATCGCTTCAATCTTTTTCATACCTTAAACGATTTGATAAATGAGCGTCCTATATGTCACATTGCAATGATTCCGGTGCAAAAGTAGTGCAAAATGTCATATTAAACAAAATAAATCTTCCAAAAAGACATGATTTGAAGCATAACTATTGATGTATGTCAACAAATATCATCTTTTGCTTGCGTTTTTGATACATTTTCGATGGTTGATAGCGCAAAATGCCATACCTTCGCATCGGAATTAAACAAAACGACAGCAAAAGCCCAATATTCCAATCAAAATGAAACACAAAATACATTTCACAAAGATGCACGGAGCTGACAACGATTACATCTACGTTGACACCTTATTATTTAATATAGGGGATCCGGCTGCGGCAGCGCGTGAATGGAGCGATCGACATAAGGGCATCGGTTCTGATGGATTGGTATTGATTGGACGCTCACCGCTGCCAGAGGCAGATTTCACGATGCGCATCTTCAATGCCGACGGCTCGGAGGCGATGATGTGCGGCAACGCCAGCCGCTGCGTCGGGAAATATGTCTATGAGAAAAGCCTCACCCCCGACCCCTCTCCAAAGGGCGAGGGGAGTGGTCACCATGAAAAACAGATTAGGTTGCTGACGCTCTCCGGCATTAAGACTCTCTACTTGCATATTACTGATGGCATCGTGGAAGGCGTGACGGTAGATATGGGAGAGCCTGTTTTTGAAAACGAAAAGCAATTTAACCCAACTGTGATGGCTGCCAACCCGCAGGCTCTCCCCTCCATTACGGGAGGGGTCGGGGGTGGGTCTGTTTTCGTTTCAATGGGCAACCCGCATTATGTCATCTTCGTGGACGACGTGGACGCGATTGACGTCGCTCGCGAAGGAGCAATACTTGAACACCACCCTGCGTTTCCTGAACGCGCGAATATCGAATTTGCCGAAATGCGTCCTGACGGCATTCGAGTGCGCGTTTGGGAACGCGGCAGTGGTATCACGATGGCCTGCGGCACAGGCGCCTGCGCTACGGCGGTGGCAGCCTGCAAGACGGGGCGTGCAGACCACACAAGCCGCATCCTCATGGATGGCGGTGAGTTGGAGATCGAATGGCGCGAAAGCGACGGGCACGTCTATATGACGGGGCCAGCAGAGTTTGTGTATGAGGGCGAGATAGAATTGTCGGAGCCGTCGTAATAACAAATTGTCGTAATAACGATATAACGAAAACCAAAAGGACGCAAAAATGATTAATGATTGCTTTTTAAAATTGTCTGGTGCCTATCTCTTTTCAGAGATTGCACAGAAGGTGAAAGCATATAAGGCAGAAGCCCCCAGGGCCGACATCATCAGCCTCGGCATCGGCGACGTGACACAGCCGCTGTGCCCTGCTGTCATCGAGGCGCTACACAAGGCGACGGACGAGATGGCGGTGGCGGCTTCGTTTCGCGGTTATGGCCCTGAGCGGGGTTATGATTTCCTGCGCGAGGCCATTGTGGAGCATGATTTTCGTGCTCGCGGTATTGACATCGATGCAGACGAGGTGTTCGTCAGCGACGGTGCCAAGAGCGATACGGGCAACTTCCAGGAGCTGCTCAGTAAGGACGTGCGCATTGCGGTCACCGACCCCGTCTATCCCGTGTATGTGGATTCCAACATGATGGCTGGTCGCGAGATCGTCTATCTGCCATGCACGGCGGAGAACGGCTTTGTGCCACAAGCCCCAAAGGAGCACGTGGATGTCATCTACCTCTGCTATCCCAACAACCCAACTGGTACTACACTCACGCGCGATCAGTTGAAGGTATGGGTGGATTACGCTTTGCAGAACAACGCCCTCATTTTCTACGATGCAGCCTACGAGGCTTATATCCAGAGCGAGGACGTACCCCACAGCATCTACGAGATACCCGGTGCCAAGCAGTGCGCCGTGGAGTTCCACAGTTATTCCAAGACTGCCGGCTTCACGGGCATTCGTTGCGGATATACGGTGGTGCCGAAAGCCCTGCTCGCCGCTCCTTCCGTGGAAAAGGGTTCTTCCCCCCTTGGGGGGATAAGAGGGGGGCTTAATGCTCTTTGGAACCGTCGCCAATCGACCAAGTTCAACGGCACGAGCTACCTCAGTCAGCGTGCAGCCGAGGCCATCTACACGCCCGAGGGCAAGACGCAGGTGAAGGCCACCATCGCCTACTACATGGAGAACGCCCGCCTGATGCGCGAAGTGCTCACGGACATGGGCTTCACGGTCTATGGCGGCGTGGATGCACCGTATTTGTGGCTTCGGACACCAAACGGCATGAAATCTTGGGAGTTCTTCGACTGGATGCTACGCTCCGCGCACGTCGTCTGCACGCCCGGTGTCGGCTTCGGTTCCGCCGGTGAAGGTTATGTCCGCTTGACGGCCTTCGGTACGCACGAGAACACAAAAGAGGCACTTCGCCGAGTCAATGATAAATTGTCAAATCGCAAATCGTTAAATAGTCAAATGAATCAGGGATTATATCAAGAAGCTTACGAGCACGATGCCTGCGGTGTGGGCATGGTGGTGAATATCCACGGCGGCAAGAGCCACGAGCTGGTGGATAACGCGCTGCGGGTGCTGGAGAATATGGAGCACCGCGGCGCTGAGACGCGCGACAAGACAGGCGACGGCGCCGGTATTATGGTGCAGATTCCGCACGAATTCATTCTGTTGCAGGGCATTCCTGTGCCGGAGAAGGGCACATACGGAACGGGCTTGGTGTTCCTGCCAAAAGATGAAAAGGCGCAGGAGCAGATCCTGAGCGTGATGATCGAGGAGATTGAGCGCGAGGGACTGCAGCTGATGCACGTGCGCACGGTGCCGACATGCCCGGAGGTGCTGGGTGCTGCGGCAAGGGAAGTGGAGCCGGAGATTAAACAAATATTTGTGACAACCAGCCTCACCCCCGACCCCTCTCCCGTGGGCGAGGGGAGTAGTATCATTCAGGGAGATGTGTCGGAGCTTGACCGTACATTATATAAAGTCAGGAAAAGGATAGAGAATCGTATAGCCGAAATGGCAAAGGTATCTACTCCCCTCGCTTCTGGGAGAGGGGTCGGGGGTGAGGCTTACATCTGCTCCCTTTCCTCGAAGAATCTCATTTATAAGGGTATGCTGACGAGCGGTCAGCTGCGCAGATATTTCCCAGACCTGTCGAATCCCTATTTCACGAGCGGACTGGCATTGGTGCACTCGCGTTTCTCAACCAACACATTCCCCACATGGTCGCTGGCACAGCCGTTCCGTTTGCTGGCGCATAACGGCGAGATCAACACGATTCGCGGCAATCGCGGATGGATGAAGGCACGTGAGAGCGTATTGTTAGGAGGTAAGGTGGTGGCCCCCCATTCAGCCCCCGAGGGGGCTACGATACCTGTGACCCCTGTGAGCAAAACAAATGAAGCCCCCTCGGGGGCAGTATGGGGGGCCGATATGTCGCCGATAGTTCAGCCGAATATGAGCGACTCGGCTTCATTGGACAATGTGTTTGAGTTCCTGATGATGAGCGGCCTCTCGCTGCCGCAGGCGATGGCGATTCTGGTGCCAGAGAGCTTCAATGACAAGAACCCGATTTCTGAGGATTTGAAGGCGTTCTACGAATACCATTCCATTCTGATGGAGCCGTGGGACGGTCCTGCTGCGCTGCTGTTCAGCGACGGCCGCTACGCAGGCGGAATGCTCGACAGAAACGGTCTGCGTCCCAGCCGTTACACGATTACGAAGCAGGGCATGATGGTCGTGGCCTCTGAGGTTGGCGTGATGGACTTCGAGCCGGGCGACGTGGTGAGCAAAGGCCGCCTGCAGCCAGGTAAGATTCTGCTGATAGACACGCAGGAAGGCAAGATCTACTACGACGGCGAGATTAAGGAACAGTTGGCCAAGGCACATCCCTATCGCGAGTGGCTGCAGACGAACCGCATCCAGTTGGAGAAGCTGAAGAGCGGTCGCCATGTGGAAAATGGTGTCGCCGACCTCGAACGCAAGCTCATCAACTTCGGTTTCGGTCAGGAGGATATCGACAAGACCATCATCCCGATGGCCACCGCCGGACAGGAACCCGTAGCGGCTATGGGTAACGACACGCCGCTGGCCGTCATCAGCGACCGTCCTCAGATCTTCTTCAATTACTTCCGTCAGCAGTTTGCGCAGGTGACGAACCCCGCCATCGACCCGATACGCGAGGAACTGGTGATGAGTCTGACAGAGTACATCGGCGCGGTGGGCACGAACATTCTGACCCCCGATGCATCGAACTGCAAGATGGTGCGCCTGCCACAGCCGGTGCTGACCAATACACAACTTGATATACTTTGTAACATCCGCTACAAAGGATTTAACACCAAGAAACTCCCCATGGTAGTAGCCCCCCCTTCTGCCCCCGAGGGGGCTACTATAGAAAAGGCAGAAGAAGCCTTGCGGGTAGCTCTTGACAAATTGTGTAAGGACGCAGAGGCCAGTGTCGATGAAGGCGTGAACTACATCATTCTCACCGACAAAACTATCGAAGCCCCCTCGGGGGCCGTAGAGGGGGCCACCGGGGGAATGTGGTTCTACATTCCAAGTTTGTTGGCCGTCTCTGCCGTTCACCACTACTTGATTAGTGTTGGAAAGCGTGTGCAAACCGCGCTGATTGTGGAGAGCGGTGAGATTCGCGAGGTGATGCACGCAGCGTTGCTACTTGGTTACGGTGCCAGTGCCATCTGCCCGTACATGACATTTGCCGTGCTGGACGATCTGGTGAAGAAACATAAGATACAAGAGGATTACGCGACGGCTGAAAGCCACTATATCAAAGCCGTCGATAAGGGCCTGAAGAAGATTATGTCGAAGATGGGTATTTCCACCATCCGCAGCTATCGTGGTGCCAAGATTTTCGAGAGCATCGGACTGAGCGAGGATCTGCTCAAGAGATATTTTGGTACGGAGGTGAGCACCATCGGCGGCATCGGATTGAAAGAAATCGCGAGGGATGCGATTCGGCTTCATGACGAGGCGTTCAAGCCTGCCGAGATCAACGAATTCCTGCCGAACAACGGACAGTTCTCATGGCGCAAAGATGGAAGCCTACACGCCTGGAACCCAGAAACGATTGCGAATCTCCAGATTGCCACAAGACTTGGCTCGTACAAGAAATTCAAGGAGTGGGCGAAGATGGTGGATGAGAAAGAAAAGCCCATCTTCTTGCGCGACTTCCTCACTTTTAAGAAGGCATCTACTCCCCTCGCCTCTAAAGCTCCCCTCGCCCACGGGAGAGGGGCTGGGGGTGAGGCCGGCTCTCCCATTTCACTTGATGAAGTGGAGCCTGTGGAGAGTATCGTCAGACATTTCGTTACGGGTGCCATGAGTTTCGGTGCACTGAGCATCGAGGCGCACGAGGCGTTGACGTTGGCGATGAACAAGCTCGGTACACGCTCTAACACGGGTGAGGGCGGCGAGGACAATGCCCGCTACCATTCCGACGTGGACGGCGTATCGCTCTCCAGCAAGACCAAGCAGATTGCCAGTGGACGTTTTGGCGTAACGGCTGAATACCTGGTAAATGCCGAGGAGATTCAGATTAAGGTGGCCCAGGGCGCGAAGCCCGGTGAGGGCGGTCAGTTGCCCGGTTTCAAGGTCAACGACATCATCGCCAAGACGCGTAATGCCATTCCCGGCATCTCGCTCATCTCACCGCCACCTCATCATGATATCTATTCCATCGAGGATCTGGCGCAGCTCATCTTCGACCTCAAGAACATCAACCCGACAGCCGCTGTGAGCGTGAAGCTCGTGGCTGAGAGTGGCGTAGGCACCATTGCCGCCGGTGTGGCAAAGGCGAAGGCCGACCTTATTGTCATCAGCGGCGCTGAGGGCGGTACTGGTGCAAGTCCTGCCAGCTCCATGCGCTTCGCGGGCATCTCGCCAGAGATTGGTCTTGCCGAGACACAGCAGACGCTCGTCCGCAACGGTCTCCGCAACCAGGTACGCCTGCAGACCGACGGTCAGCTGAAGACCGCCAAGGACGTTATCATCATGGCGATGCTCGGTGCCGATGAGTTCTCGTTTGGCACGTTGCCGCTCATCGTGCTCGGTTGCGTGATGATGCGCAAGTGCAACACCAACACCTGCCCCGTGGGCGTGGCCACGCAAGACGAACGCCTCCGCGCCCGTTTCATGGGTCGTGCGGAATACGTTGTCAACTACTTCACCTTCCTTGCCCAACAGGTGCGCGAGTACCTCGCTGAAATCGGCGTGCGCAGGCTGAAGGATATTATTGGTAGAACAGACCTCATTGAAATAAAGACCCTCTCCCCGCTCTCCCGTAAGGGCGAGGGCCTCACTTCGTTCGATAGCTGCGTGCCAGCTCTCCCCTCCATTACTGGAGGGGTTGGGGGTGGGTCTGAGAAGTGGGCTACTATCGATTTCTCCCGCCTCCTCCATCAGTCCGCCACCGACAAGCCCCTCTACTGGGATCGCGGCGAGTTCACCAAGGTCAGCGGCGTGAAGGACGAGGAGATTATCAAGGCCGCTCAGAAGGCCATCGACGACCAAGAGGAAGTGAACCTCGACTACGCCATCAAGAACACCGACCGCGCCGTGGGCACGATGCTCTCGGGTGTCATTGCTAAGAAGTACGGCGAGGCCGGTCTGCCCGACGGCACCATCAACATCAAGTTCAAGGGCTCGGCAGGTCAGTCGTTCGGCGCTTTCGCCGTGCGCGGCCTCAACCTGAAGCTCGAAGGCGAGTGCAACGACTACTTCGGCAAGGGACTCTCTGGCGGCCGAATCAGCATCCTGCCTCCTGCCCGCGTCAGTGCCGACTTCCGCGCCGAGGACAACATTATTGCCGGCAACACGGGGCTCTACGGAGCTACCAGTGGCGAGCTGTATGTCAATGGCCGTGTGGGTGAGCGCTTCGGCGTGCGTAACTCTGGTGCCATCGCCGTCATCGAGGGCGCGGGCGACCACTGCTGCGAATACATGACCGGCGGTCGCGTGGTTGTGCTCGGTAAGACGGGACGCAACTTCGCTGCCGGTATGAGTGGCGGTCTGGCGTATGTCTATGACCCCGACCACACCTTCGACTACTTCTGCAACATGGACATGGTGGAGCTCTCGCTGGTCGAAGACGGCGTTTCACGTAAGGAACTGCTCGAACTCATCCGCCAGCACTACCTCCACACGGGCAGCGCCCTCGCAGGACGTATGCTCGACGACTGGCACCGCTACATCGAAGACTTCATCCAGGTGACACCTATCGAGTACAAGCGCGTGCTGCAGGAAGAGCAGATGGCCCGCCTCCGCGAAAAGATTGCAGGGGTACAACGCGACTACTAATCCTAAATCGTAAATTGTAAATCGTTAAATAGTAAATTACTGAGATGGGAAATCCGAAAGCATTTCTGACTGTTCCTCGCAAGGAGGCTGGATACCGGCCTGTGCATGATCGCATCCACGACTTCGGCGAGGTGGAACAGACACTCAATACCCGCGACCGTCAGGAGCAGGCCAGCCGCTGCATGGACTGCGGCGTGCCCTTCTGCCATTGGGCTTGTCCGCTGGGCAATAAAGACCCCGAATGGAACGACGCCCTCTATCGCGGCGAATGGGAGACGGCCTACAAACTCCTGAAGAAGACCAACCCGTTCCCCGAGTTCACAGGCCGTATCTGTCCTGCGCTATGCGAGAAGGCTTGCGTGCTCTACCTCACCACGGGCGAGGCCGTGACCAACCGCGAGAACGAAGCCGCCATCACTGAGCGCGCCTTCCTCGAAGGCTACGTCACCATAGAGCGCCCTGAGCGCAACGGCAAACGCGTCACCGTCATCGGTGCCGGCCCTGCCGGTCTCGCCGCCGCCAACACGCTCAACTATATGGGCTACGAAGTCACCGTCTTCGAGAAGAACGAAGCCGCCGGCGGTCTCCTCCGCTACGGCATCCCCAACTTCAAGCTTAACAAGAATATCATCGACCGCCGCATCAGCGTCATGGAGCAGGAAGGGGTGAAGTTTGTTTACGGCGCCGCCGTAAAAATTGACAATGGAAAATTGAAAATTGAAAATGATTTGGCCTCTAACGGCGCAGCCAATAACTCTCAACTCTCAACTTTCAACTCTCAACTTTGCGATTACGATGCAATCGTAATTGCATCTGGCACTCCCACAGCCCGTAATCTCAAAGTTCCCGGCCGTTCTTTGAAAGGCGTGCATCTCGCCTTGGAACTGCTCTCGCAGCAGAACCGCGTCCTTGCAGGCATGGAGTTCTCGAAAGAGGAGCGCGTCACCGCCAAGGGCAAGGATGTCCTCGTCATCGGCGGCGGCGACACGGGCAGCGACTGCATCGGCACCGCCCATCGTCAGGGTGCCAAGAGCGTGACGCAGATTGAGATCATGCCCAAGCCGCCCGTGGGACACAACCCCGCGACCCCGTGGCCCAACTGGCCTGTCATCCTAAAGACCACCTCCTCGCACGAGGAAGGCTGCACCCGCCGCTGGAACATCAACACCCTCGAGTTCCTCGACGAGAAAGGTGATGGCCACGTCACTGGTGTCCGCGTCCAGCCCATCGACTGGAAGCCCAACCCCGAAGGTGGCAGACCCATCATGGTCGAAGCCGGTGAGCCCGAAGTCATCAAGGCCGAGCTCGTCCTCCTCGCCATGGGCTTCCTCAAGCCCGAGCACCCCGAATACCCGGACAACGTCTTCCTCTGCGGTGACGCTGCCAGCGGAGCCTCACTTGTGGTGAGAGCCATTGCCTCCGGCAAGCAAACGGCCGAGAAGGTTCACGCCTATCTCCAAAGCAAGTAACAATCAATCCCCGATTCATTCCCCAAGCGGACGGAAGTGCCAAAACGGCGCACTTTCGCCCGCTTTTTGCTTCTTTAACGGGGATTTCGTACGATATATAAAAGAAAAACTATATCTTTGTCCCCGAAAACAAGAAAACAATCCCATTATGAGCACCGCAACACTGTCAAGCCTGTTAGAATATCTCTATGGCACACTCTCGCCAAGCAACATGCGCTGGGTGGGTGAGCATCTGATTGAACATGCCAAGAAAGAAGAGCAGAAAGAGGAAAACCTAACTCCCTACACCGTAGAGGAACTGCTGGAACGAGCCGAAGAGGGACGGCGGCAAATAGCAATGGGCAACTATTGCACGATGGAAGAACTCCTTCAAGAATTGGATGAGGATTTAGCGGAGGACAACAAACCACAATACGAAATGGCATGAGGATATTTGTCCATGACATCGTCAAGGAGAAAATCCGCACGACATCGAGATACATTCAAGCGAAATTCGGGAAGAATGCTCGTCTGAACTTTCGCCGCGAAATAGCTCATGTTTCCCAACTCCTGCAGAAGAACCCTAACCTCGGTCCTGCAGAGCCTTATCTCGCGGACGCTCCTGTCCTTTACAGAAGCATCGTCGTGAATCGCCTCAATAAAATTGTCTATTGGATTAACGACGATGTCATTGAAATCGTTGACTTCTGGGATACACGACGCGAACCTGTAGCACAAGCCAAACAGGTGAAGTGACGATGGAGAAATTCAGCAATAAAAACATAGACCTGGAGGTGCTAATATAATAATAGGTATAACACATGAGCGGATAGACGGGCTTCGGCACTATCCGCTTTCTTAATCAAAACGGACAATGGCACACCAAATGAACAAGCAGTTTAATTCCTACAAGGAGGGGCTGGACCTGGGGTTTCTGCGGGCGTACTGCATGGAGCATGGGGAGCGGCGCGTGATGGAGCGGGGCGAGACGCTGGAGGAGGCGGGCGAGCCGGCGCAGTGGGTGGCCTTCGTGGAGCGGGGCTGCTTCAAGTACATGGTGCACAACGACG
>CAMKTN010000042.1 GCA_946415705.1 uncultured Prevotellaceae bacterium | reverse complement strand
AGGCCGCCGCCAAGAAGGCCCAGAAGAAGGGTCAGGACAGCGCCAGCTGGGGCGACGACACTTCTGATGAGGATGGCGACTAATCGCCACCTCATTCCAGAAGAATTGACAATTGACAATTGATAATTGAAAATTGTTAGGTGAGTGGCGCGCAAGCGCCCTCACCGCTTTCTTAAACCTTTAAACTCCTTAAACCTCTTAAACCATAAACCACCATGAAAGACAGTACCAAGAAAACCCTGAAGCGCATCGGTGAGATTGTGATAACGATTCTCACGGCGCTGCTCACCACCCTCGGCGCACATGCCGCCATCTGCTAAAGCCCCTGTAGTCCCCCATAGGGGACATTGAAAAGCCCCTCCGCGTTGCGGAAGGGGCTCTTTGCTTTTCATCTTATAGCCATCATAAACGTCAAAGTCTTTCTCCTCTGCATGCGTTACTCGGGTTGATAGATGAGGGTGGTGAGGCGGTCGGGATTGAAGATGTCGGCGGCGATGGATTGGAGGGTCGCGGGGGTAAGGGCTTCGATGGACTGGGCGATCTCGGCGGGGGTGAGGACGCGATGGTAGTGGAGGTACTGCTTGGCCATCGCGAGGGCTACGTTCTCGAAATGGTCGTAGCTGATGCCGAGTTGCCCGAGGAACTGCTGCTTGGCAGCGGCGAGGGCGCGGGCACTCAAGGGACGGTCTATGAGGCGGCGGAGCTCGCGGTGTACGAGGCGCAGGCAGCGACGCAGGTCACCCGGGTCACAGCCGAAATAGACAGCCCACACGCCTGTGTCGGTGTAGGCGGTGAGGTTGCTTTCCACGGTATATACGAGTCCCGTGCGCTCGCGCAAGGCGAGGCTGAGGCGCGAGTTCATGGCCGGTCCGCCGAGCAGGTTGCTCAGCAGCAGCAGGCCATAGTAGCGCGGATCGGTGGCGGCATAGGCCCGCGCACCGAGCATGACGTGGGTTTGGTGGACGGGCTTTTTATAAACAAAAGACCCACCCCCCTGCCCCTCCCTTGTAGGGAGGGGAGTAATTACCTTTGAGAATGTGGATGCGGATGCCTGCTCAAAACATTCTACTCCCCTCCCTACAAGGGAGGGGCAGGGGGGTGGGTCTATCTTAACATTTCCTTTTATAAACAGCACGGCGTGGGCGGGGCTGTAGGTGCGGCGGGCGAAGGCTTGGAGGTCGGAGGTGCGGTATTGGCGCAGGCGGTCGGCATTGCCGAGGATGCTGCGGCCAAGAGGGTGGTTGGGGAAGAGGAGGGCTTCGAAGTCATCGTAAATGAGTTCGGCGGGCGAGTCGTTGTAGCTCTCAATCTCATCGATGACCACTTCCACTTCTTTGTCGAGCTCCTCCTGGGGGAAGGTGCTGTTGAAGACGATGTCGAGGAGCAGGGGGATGGCACGCTTCAGGTGCTGGCGCATGAAGGTGGCGTAGTAGATGGTCTCCTCTTTGCCGGTGTAGGCGTTGAGGTCGCCGCCCACGCTTTCCATGCGATTCAGGATCTGCATGGAGGTGAGGCGCTCGGTGCCCTTGAAGGTCATGTGCTCCACGAGGTGCGCCATGCCGCTCTCGCTGTCCAACTCATGGCGCGTGCCGGTGGCTACGGCGATGCCGGCATAGACGACATCCGTGGCCGAAGGGGCAACGATGACGCGAAGACCAGAAGGGAGATTGAAAGATTGAAACATTGTCGTAATAACGTTATAACGAGATAACGTAATAACGAAAAAAATCAAAACTCTTTGAACTGCGGGTTCTTCCGCTCCTTGATGGCCAGGCACTCCATCTCGATGAGCCAGGTGGGACGGCAGACGGGGGCCAGGGTGATGACGCAGGGCGTGTGTGGGAAGCGGTTGTCGAAGAGCTGGCGCACGGTGTCGTAGTCGCCCGTATCGCGCAGATAGACGATGATCTGTGCCACGTCGTCGAAGGTGGTGTCGGCCTCTGCCAGCAGGGCTTCTACGTTTTCCCACATGCGGTAGGTCTGCTTCACGATGTCGCCGACATGGACCACCTCACCTTTGTTGTTGATACTGGCGGTGCCGCTGATATAGACATGGCTGCGGTCGCCGTAGTCGATGACGGTGCCGCGCTCGAAGGTGACACCATATTCATAGGTGGGGTTCAAGTGGGTCTTGGCATAGAGGTAGCGCTGCTGCTCGGGTGCGAAGCCCACGAGGGCGTAGGTGCCCAATTGTACCAATGCTTTTGTGTCGGCGGGCGAGCCTCCGATGCCTGTGGAGGCAATGAAATGGGTGTTTTTCGTGAGCCCCTGCGCCTCGAAGTTCTCGCGGCGGGCCCTGACCATGCCGGCATACTGCGTATCTACATCGCGGACATAGAACCAGGTGCGGATGCAGTTGTCGGCCAGCGTGGCACCATAGCGCTGCAGCAGTGCCTCGTAGTCCGTGAGCAGCGTGGTGGTCTGCTGGGCGCTGTCGCCTTCGGGGGCACACATTCCCATCCGCCACAGGTGTTGGTAGCCGTTGTGGCTGGCTACGACAAGGTCGTCGCGTTCCTCAACCTGCATGTCATGGACGAGGTAGAGCCAGACGGCCACCTTCGAACCATCGAGGGGCGGCTGCTGAATAAAGCTCGTGGCAGCTGTCTCGCGCTGAGAGATGGAGCTCTCAACTCTCAACTTTAAACTCTCAACTTGGTTCGTGGCATCGCTGAGGAAATAGCGCTTGAAGACCACGCGGGCGCCGGCACATGCCGCGCTGTGCAGCAATGCCTCTTCGGCCTGCTGCAGGCGCTGGAACTGCCCGGCAAACAATTCGCCGCGCGGTTCTACGTGGAGAATCGCGTGATGTTCGGTGATACCAGCCTCTGTGCTGAAGGTGGCGAGCTCCACCGAAACACCTGTTTCCGAATATGGAATCAATGTGTAATCCATGCGGTGCGTGGCAAAAACGCTGCAAAAGTAGTGCTTTTTTTCGTTAGAATTGCGTTCCTCGCGAAAAAATTCGTTACTTTGCACCCGAAATACTTAAAAATAGGTAACGTGGACCAAGAACTCAACACGCTTATACACCCTTCGCCCCTCCCTAACAGGGGAGGGGACGGGGGAGGGGCTTCTTCCGATTTCGAGAACGCCCTGCGCCCCCTGCACTTTCAGGACTTCGCCGGCCAGACGCAGGTGGTGCAGAACCTGAAGGTCTTCGTGGAGGCGGCGCGTTATCGCGGCGAACCGCTCGACCACACGCTCCTGCACGGCCCTCCCGGACTGGGTAAGACGACGCTCTCCAACATCATTGCCAACGAGTTGGGCGTGGGCTTCAAGGTCACCAGCGGTCCCGTGCTGGACAAGCCTGGTGATTTGGCGGGCATCCTGACCTCCCTCGAGCCGCAGGATGTGTTGTTCATCGACGAGATCCATCGTCTGTCGCCCGTCGTGGAGGAGTACCTCTACTCGGCGATGGAGGATTACCGCATCGACATCATGATCGACCGCGGCCCCAGCGCGCGCTCGATACAGATTGACCTGAACCCCTTCACGCTCGTGGGTGCCACGACGCGCTCGGGCCTGCTCACGGCCCCTCTGCGCGCTCGTTTCGGCATCAACTTGCATCTGGAATACTACGATGCCAAGACGCTGCAGGGTATCGTCCTGCGCTCGGCAGGCATCCTCGGGCAGCCCATCGATGCCGATGCGGCCGCTGAGATTGCGGGACGCTCGCGTGGCACGCCGCGTATTGCCAACGCCCTGCTGCGCCGTGTGCGCGACTTCGCACAGGTCAAGGGCAACGGACGCATCGACCTGGAGATTGCGCGCTATGCCCTGGAGGCGCTGAACATCGACCGCCACGGCCTCGACCTCATCGACCGCAAGATCCTGCTGGCCATCATCGATAAGTTCAAGGGCGGCCCCGTGGGCATCACCACTATCGCCACCGCCATCGGCGAAGACCCCGGCACCATCGAGGAAGTCTATGAACCCTTCCTCATCAAGGAGGGTTTCATCAAACGCACACCCCGTGGCCGCGAGGTGACGGATTTGGCGTATGAGCACATGGAAAGAGACCCCCTCTCCGCTCCCCCTCAAGGGGGAGAATGGTTACCTTTCAAGGATTAAACATTTCATCTTCCATGATTTCTAATCAAATACAAAATTGTCAAATACAAACTACTCTCCCCCTTGAGGGGGAGCGGGGAGGGGGTCTCTTCCCTATATTATCTCGCACCATCTATGGCAAGCCGCTCGTCTATCTCGACAACGGTGCTACGACGCAGAAGCCGCAGTGTGTCATCGATGCCATCACCGACGAGTACCTGAATGTCAATGCCAACGTGCATCGCGGCGTTCACTATCTCTCGCAGGAGGCCACACGCCTGTATGAGGAGGCCCGCGAGACGGTGAGAGCGTTCATTAACGCCCGTTCCACCACTGAAATCATCTTCACGCGCGGCACCACGGAGAGCATCAACCTCGTGGCGGCCACCTTCGGGCAAGCCTGCATGCAGGCGGGCGACGAGGTCATCGTCACCGAGATGGAGCATCACTCCAACATCGTCCCCTGGCAGCTGCTGCAGATGCGCAAGGACATTATTATAAAGGTGTGCCCCATCACCGACGACGGCCGCCTCGACCTCGACGTGCTTCCCACGCTCTTCTCGCCCAACACCAAGCTGCTGGCCTGCACCCATGTCAGCAACGTCCTCGGCACCGTGAACCCCGTGAAGGACATCATCGCGATGGCGCACGCCCACGGCGTACCCGTCCTCATCGATGCGGCGCAGAGCGTGCCTCACATGGCGGTCGATGTGCAGGCGCTGGACTGCGACTTCCTGGCCTTCAGCGGCCATAAGGTCTATGGCCCCACTGGCATCGGCGTGCTCTATGGTAAGGAGCAGTGGCTTGAGAAGCTGCCTCCCTACATGGGCGGCGGCGAGATGATTGGCAAGGTCAGCTTCGAGCGCACCACCTTCAATGTGCTGCCCTACAAGTTCGAGGCCGGTACGCCGGACTATGTCGCTGCCCGCGGCCTCGCCGTGGCCCTCGACTTCGTCAGCGGTATCGGCATGGGCAAGATAGCAGAATACGAGCATGAGCTGGGCACTTATGCCTATGAACAACTCATGCAAATCGAGGGTATGCATATTTACGGACCCGCCCCGAGTCCTGTCATCTCCTTCAACATCGCTGCTCCCTCCTCCGGGGAGGCTGGGAGGGGGCCTTTCATCCACCACCTTGACCTCGGCACCCTTCTGGACCGCCTCGGCATCGCCGTGCGCACGGGTCACCACTGCGCCGAACCCCTCATGCACCGCTTGGGCATCGAGGGCACCGTGCGCGCCAGTTTCGCTCTCTACAACACAAAAGAAGATGTCGATGCCTTGGTGGCAGGCATCGACCGTGTGCGTAAGATGTTCTGAGATGGTGGTGGCGAGGTAGAAAACCTTATTTTCCCGTCAGGATGCGTTTGATGCTGTCAAGTTTGTTGAGGGCATCAATGGGCGTAAGGCTGTTGATGTCGAGGCCGAGGATCTGGTCGCGAATCTGGCTGAGCACGGGGTCGTCGAGCTGGAAGAAGGAGAGTTGCATGTGGTCTCTCTCAGGCATCGCACCTATCTTGGCACCCATGCCGAGGCCCTCGCGGTCGGCGCTGGCTTCGAGCTGGTGCAGGATCATCTCGGCACGCTTCACGATGTCCTTAGGCATACCGGCTAGGCGCGCCACATGAATACCGAAGCTATGCTCTGAGCCTCCGGGCTCCAGCTTGCGCACGAAAAGCACCTTGCCGCGCACCTCGCGCACGCTGACATTGAAGTTCTTGATGCGTGCGAAGTGCTTCTCCATCTCGTTGAGCTCGTGGTAGTGGGTGGCGAAGAGCGTGCGGGCGTGGCCGCGCTGGTTCTCATGGATGAACTCCACGATGGCCCAGGCGATGCTGATGCCGTCGTAGGTCGAGGTGCCGCGACCCAGCTCATCGAAGAGGATGAGTGAGCGCTCCGAGATATTGTTCAGGATGTTGGCGGCCTCGCTCATCTCCACCATGAAGGTGCTTTCGCCCACCGATATATTATCGCTCGCGCCCACGCGCGTGAAGATCTTATCGACCCACCCGATGCGGGCACTCTCGGCAGGTACGAAGCATCCCATCTGTGCCAGCAGCGTGATGAGGGCCGTCTGGCGCAGCAGCGCACTCTTACCGGCCATGTTGGGACCGGTGATGATGAGGATCTGCTGGTTCTGCGTGTCGAGGCGCACGTCGTTGGCGATATAGCGTTCACCCACGGGCATCTGACATTCGATGACGGGGTGGCGGCCCTGACGGATGTCAATCTCTGTGCTGTCATCGACCACGGGGCGAATGTAGTTGCGCTCGGCGGCGGTGGTGGCGAAGGAGAGGAGGCAGTCGAGCTGTGCCACGAGCTGCGCGTCGCGCTGTATGTCGGGGGCAAAGACGGCCACGTCGGCGACGAGCTCTGTGAAGAGGCGTGTCTCCAGGGCGATGATCTTGTCCTCGGCGCCCAGTATCTTCTCCTCGTACTCCTTGAGTTCCTGTGTGATATAGCGCTCGGCGTTGACGAGTGTCTGCTTGCGAATCCAGTCTGCCGGCACGCGGTCCTTATACGTGTTGCGCACTTCGAGATAGTAGCCGAAGACGTTGTTATAGGCCACCTTGAGGCTTTGGATGCCCGTCTGTTCGGCTTCGCGCTGCTGGAGTTGCAGGAGGTAGTCCTTGCCGCCGGTGGCGATGCTGCGCAGCTCGTCGAGCTCGGCATTGACACCCTTGGCGATGACGTTGCCCTTCTGCACCTGCAGGGGCGGGTCGGGCTGCACCTCGCGGGCGATGCGGTCGCGGATGCTGGCGCATAGGTTCAGCTGTTCGCCGATGCCGCGCAGCGTGTCGTCGTCGGTCTCCATGCACACCTTCTTGATGGGTTCTATGGCTTGCAGGGCGACGCGCAACTGCACGATATCACGTGGCGATACGCGTCCCACGGCCACCTTCGAGGTGATGCGCTCCAGGTCGCCGATGACCTGCAGCTGCTCAGCGATGAATTCGCGGAATTCGGGGTGGCGGAAGTAGTAATCGACGACGTCGAGGCGGTGGTTGATCTGTGTGGTGTCGCGCAGGGGAAACAGCATCCAGCGGTGCAGCAGACGTGCACCCATGGGTGTCGTGGTGTGGTCCAGGACATCCAGTAGCGAGCGGCCGCCGTCGTTGAGCGGTTGTATGAGTTCCAGGTTGCGCACGGTGAACTTGTCGAGTCGCACGAAGCGCTCCTCCTCGATGCGGCTGATGCCCGTGATATGCTGGAGCTGCGTGTGCTGCGTCAGCTCCAGGTACTGCAGGATGGCCCCTGCGGCGATGACACCGGCGCGCAGGCCGTCGATGCCGAAGCCCTTGAGGTTCTTGACCTCGAAGTGGCGCGTAAGCTTGTCGTTGGCCGTCTGGCTGGTGAACACCCAGTCGTCGAGCTCATAGGTCACGAACTTCGTGCCGAAGCATCCCTCGAAGAGACCCTTGCGGCCGCGCTCATAGAGCACCTCCTTGGGGGCGAAGTTACCCATCAGCTTATCGACATAGTCTGCCGGTCCCTCGGCCACGAGCCATTCACCCGTGGAGATGTCCAGGAAGCTGACACCCACGAGGTCCTCCTTCATGAAATGCACGGAGGCGAGGAAGTTGTTCTCGCGGTAGTTGAGCACCGTGTCCGTCATCGCCACGCCCGGCGTGACCAACTCCGTGATGCCGCGCTTCACGAGTTTCTTCGTGAGTTTGGGGTCTTCGAGCTGGTCGCAGATGGCCACGCGGCGCCCGGCACGCACGAGCTTGGGCAGATAGGTGTCCAGCGCGTGATGAGGGAAGCCGGCCATCGCCGTGTTCTCACCCTCGCGACCATTGTTGCGCTTCGTGAGCGTGATGCCGAGAATATCTGCGGCCTCCACAGCATCCTGCGCGTAGGTCTCATAGAAGTCTCCGCACCTGAAGAGCAGGATCGCATCGGGATGCTTTGCCTTCAGGTCGAAGAACTGTTTCATCATCGGGGTGATTTCGGCCATGTCTTCTTTTCGTTGAACGTTTAGCGGTTATCGTTTAGCGTCTGCAAAGGTAAGGAAAATCTTTAAACTCTCAACTTTAAACTCTCAACTTTTTCCTCACGGAGGCATTTTTTCCTGCTTGGAGCGCTGTGAGAGGGGGGTATATAAAAACAGAAACGGCCCTTCTCACGAAGAGCCGTACCTAAAAGCTATGAACAAATCTTTGTTGAATCTCTCAGAATAACTTTTAGAGAACATCTAACGATGTAAATCTCTTGCTTTTTCTGGGCGCATCACTGCGGCAGTTGTGCGTGGCTATTCTGAAATGGAAACCCCCGAAGGGGCATCCTGCAATCAACTTACCTTAACTAACTTACCTAAAGATGAGCCGCCGATGCGGCTCGGGAGATGAAAACCTTTAAAACTAACCTAATACCATGAAAAACCGTATATTGTAGATGTATCTGTCACAGACACTTTCTAATCTTTATCAGTTGTCTTTCTCTTAAGACAATGCAAAGGTACGCAGAATTCGTGTAATGTGTACACTATATATCTCTCTTTTTCTGCCAATCTTTTTATTTTATTGATATACATCAAGCCCTCCGCATCGATTGCGAAGGGCTTGCTCTGTTTTCGTTACCGTTAACCTTACCGTTTTCGTTATCGTTAAGGTTATCGTTAAGGTTAAGGTTTATTTCGGCTGCTTGCCGATGTAAGCGAGGATACCGCCATCGACATACAGGATGTGTCCGTTCACGGCGTTGGAAGCCTCGGAAGCCAGGAAGACAGCGGGACCGGTGAGCTCCTGCGGGTCGAGCCAGCGGCCTGCGGGGGTCTTGGCACAGATGAAACTGTCGAAGGGATGACGGCTGCCGTCGGGCTGCTTCTCGCGTAGAGGTGCCGTCTGGGGCGTTGCGATGTAGCCCGGGCCGATGCCGTTGCACTGGATGTTATACCCGCCGTACTCCGAGCAGATGTTGCGGGTCAGCATCTTCAGACCGCCCTTGGCGGCAGCGTAGGCGCTGACGGTCTCGCGACCCAGCTCAGACATCATCGAGCAGATGTTGATAATCTTACCGTGACCCTTGGCCATCATGTCGGGCAGCACAGCCTTGGAGACGATGAACGGAGCATTCAGGTCGATGTCGATGACGCGGCGGAAGTCAGCGGCCTCCATCTCGTGCATGGGCACGCGGCGGATGATGCCGGCGTTGTTCACGAGGATGTCAATCGTGCCCACCTCTTCCTTGATCTTCTTCACGAGCGCCTGCACGGCGGGTTCGTCGGTGACGTCGCAGACATAGCCGTGAGCTTTGATGCCCTTCTCGGCGTATGACTTCAGACCCTTGTCCACCAACTCCTGGTTGATGTCGTTGAAGCAGATGGTGGCGCCCTGCTCAGCAAAAGCGCTGGCGATAGCAAAACCGATGCCGTAGCTGGCACCCGTGACGAGGGCTACCTTACCCTCGAGGGAGAAATTAAGATAAGGATTCATAGTTTTTTAGTGTATGATAAATGTGAAATAGTTATTTCGACCGCAAAGATAGCATTTAATGTTGAGAGTTGCGAGGTGAAAGCTGAAAGTTTTGCTCTTTTTTATTCATTTTTAATCTTTCACACCCCAATCATCAATCATCATTCATCAATCCTCACTCTTCACTCTACTCGCTCAGCAGCACGCACACCTTGTCTTGGAAGTTACGGCCGTCGGCCATGCGGCTGACACCCAGGTTCATGATGGCGAAGGCGATGAGCTGGTTGGTGGAGCGTTGCGTCGTGTAGCCCACAAGGGTGCTGACAGCCGTCACGGAGCCTGTTTTGGCACGCACGTTGGCCGCCGCCGCCGTACCCGCCATGCGTTTCTTCAGCGTGCCGTCAACAGCGGCGATGGGCAGTGCCTCCAGCAGCGGATTGAAGATGCTGTCGGGGCGCTGGGCGGCATACGTCAGCAGCTGCGTGAAGGCCTCGGGCGTCTGGTAGTTGTAGAGCGAGAGGCCGCTGCCGTCGGCGATGGAGGAGCCCTCAGCGTTGAGGATCTGATGGATGCGGGGGGCTATCAGCTTGCGGGTCCGCCCCAGCTGGTAGAACACCGACTCGGCACACAGGTTGTCACTCTCTTTCATCATCGGCTGCAGCACTTCTGTGAGCGGTCTGCGGAATGCCGTCAGGCAGCGGGCCGTAGCGGGTGCCTTCCCTTTGGTGATGCCCTTGGCAAGGGTGATGCCTACATTCCTCAAGGCAGCCTGCAGCTGTGCGGCCAATCCCGGCTTGCCGCCAAGCAGGAGAGGCGTGAGCGTGGGGTTGTCATCATCCCAGCACCAGCCCCAGCCGAACTCATCCTCATCCTTGAACGAGGCGTCAGCCAGCAGGCGCCCTGTGATCCTGCGCACACCCGCCGCCTTCAGCCGCTGTGCCAGCACGCGCACGTCGGCCGCCGAGAGCAGCGGGTCCATGCCACCTTTTATATATAGGTCGCCTTGCAGCACCCCATCCCTCAGCGGTGCCGTCGTCAGCAGCTGCGTCTGGAACTGATAATGCGGTCCCAGCTGGTCGAGGGCTGCGATGGCCGTCACCACCTTCTCCGTGGAGGCCGGGCGCATGCGCTGTCGGGCATCATAGCTGTAGATGATTTCGCCCGTCGTCAGGTTCACAATCTGCAGCCCCAGCTGCGACACCGTCAGCAGCGAATCCTGCGTCTGCAGCAGGCTATCGATGCGCATGGTCAAGCGTTCACTGGGCGTCAGCGCTTTCTTGCTCGCCTTTGACTGCGCCGTCACCTTCGGCGTTGCGGCCGTGCCAGTCATGCCCAGCGCCGCCATCCTTCCGTCCGGCATTTGCTGCCTCCTCACCGCCTTCCTCGAGCTCCCGCACCCCGTCACCAAGGCCACCGTCACCACCGCGATGAATATTGCTGTGAAAAACTTTCTCATCATGTCAATATGATAAATTCTTGCTTTATTGTTCTGTTATTTGTCGGAGATTAGTCGTCAGAGAATGGCAACGCCTCATCACTACGCTGTTCTATTGGCTTAATATAATCAGAAGCGCGTTCTGAGGAGATGACTGTATGTCCCAACTGGCGTTCTAGGTCGTCGCGAGTGTTCTTTGCAATTTGACCACCAGCTTTTGCCGCCTGGCGACTCTCCTTCATGCCTTTAGTTTTGCGCTCACGTGCAATCATTTCAACAGGGGGACAAATTGTCCCCCACTTGGATTTCAGTTCGGGGTCACGGCGAAGCATCTTCTTGATGTAGTCACGCGGATCAACTGTTTCGGTTAGCACTTGCACTATGTCCGCTACTGCGAAATAATACTTCTCCTTCTCCGCATCCCATACGATACGAACCTGCTTGCCTTCAAAGAGCTGGATTGCAAAATTATCGTTCATTGTTATAACTACTTTTCGTTTGCAAAGTTAATACATTTCCACCAATGTAGTATGCAAAAACCGAAAATGTTACATTTCAGACATAGAAAAATCCCCTCTTCCATCTTCCATCATAACCCTTAAGGCTTCAGCGCAAAACCCTTAAGCCTTTTTCTCATAACCCTTAAGCCTTTAGGCCCAAACCCTTAGGTCTTCTTTTAAAGACACTACTACTCCCTCGCCTTACCCTCTATAGTCCCTACGCGCAGAGACTATAGAGGGTGCGCTTAGGAACTATAGAGTATAACGTAGCGCTGTGCGATGGCGATTGCAGTACGTTGCCGTGTCATTCGTCTGCGTTTTGCCTTCAATAGCACCATGTTGGGTGGTTATTTCCATTTTGGAAACAACTGAACTTTCATGCAATTCTCCCTCTTCAAAGATATGTGTCAGATGCTTGCTGATGGCGGGAATACCTACGCCAAACAACTGTGCCATCGCCTTCTGCCAAGCCCAACTCCGTCACAATCCATTCACCATCCTTGCGGCCACCCTTACGAGTTAAGATACCACTTGACTGTAGGTTCTCTATATCGCGTTTAATAGTCCTTGTCGCAACACCAGTCTTTAGTGACATTTCTGGTATTGTCACAAAAGAATCCTCAATAATCATTTCCAATATAACCAACTGTCTTTCAGTAAGTTCTTTAGTGACATCTTTGGTGACATTCGGTTCTTTTACGCCACCTTTTTCGCCACCTTTTACGCCAATTTGTTCAACCGAGAGTGTTTCGGTTACAAATTCCGGATGTCTAGGCAGCCGCCTGTCATTCAGCCTATATCGGAATCCCCTCTTCCACAGCCCATGCCTCACTATCATCTCCGGCTTCGTATCCTTAGACCGAATCGCCGCCATATTCTTGCTGCGCTGTTGAGGGGTGAGATGGTCCATATACCAAAATACGTGAGCAAATATAGACGGCTTCGTAATACACAATGACGATTTATGTCTCGGCTTGCGTATATAACTAAATTAAATTTTCCAAATCCTCAACATTACCATTGAAAGATACAAAAACAGGTGCATAGTTCACCCACTTTGCCGGCTTATATCTCTCTATTAATTTATCTACATTTACCATAGGCGATGACAACTCTTCTGCTAACTGATAAAGAAGATATTCACGTCCTTCTTGATAGCCCGGATAATGCAGTTCCTTCATTCTCTCAGAGCGAGCTCGTTCTATACGCCCAGATAGGTTGAAATATTTGTATATCTGATGATTGGCCTGATTATACAAAAGCAGTTTAGAAGCCTGGCCAACCAAGTAGGTCATTTCTACAGCCCCCTTACGTTTATTTAATCGAATATTATAACGCATGGTGGATAATATCCAGTGAAGATGCTCTTCATTACGATAACAACCAATCAAGAGAGAATCAAACGTCGCTTCTGCGGCAATATCATGATAGACAGGTTGCTCCATACGTACTACTTTGCGAGTTTTTCCTGCATCAAGATTAATTGCATGCTCTTCAATCAAACTAATGAGCTCACTTTGGTAACAAACATCTTCTATAGCACTATACATATTACCCGTAATCTTCTTCTGATAATTCTCGGCTATAGTTTTCTCCTTTAGATTCTGTGATATGTCGTCGGGAATGACAAGATAGGCCCGTGATATGTTTTGTGCAATTTTCTTTAGATGTAGACTGTTCCACTGTTGGTTGTTCATCCTGTCATTCCTAATGGAACTTGAAGAGAATAATAACCAACCTTCACCATTTTGAAATTCAATATAGAAAGGAGCATAGAATTGCTTCGTGTCATATTCCGCATAACCATTCCGATATTCCATAGAGCAAAATGCTATTACTCCATTGGCCTGTAAAGTTTGAAGTTGCATTGACAAGCTGTTCTTGCTTATCAAACCGTTTATAGATTTCAATTTATTGTCATTCATCCCGCTATGATATTATTTGTGGTGGAAACTTTAATATGCTGGAATCTTCGTTCGCATCCTCTATGGTCGCGACATCATCTAGCCACTCCCTTAGGAATCTTTCTGTCTGAGGGTCTTCTCCTCCAACTTTTCTAAATGACACCTTGTTAGGAATGTCAACTCTCATGGCATCCCGACTTGAAAGTCTATCTTTTAGGTCTATTCCAGCAGCAAAACGCCTAATATCAGATACGAAGTCTAAGACAATGACTTTGTCTTTATCATCAGAGATTCTCAATCCTCTTCCTAATTGCTGAATGAATATTCGTCTCGAATGAGTTACTCGTTGGAAAACAATAATATTAACGTCAGGTACATCTATACCTTCATTGAATACATCAACAGCACATACAACATTAACAAGCCCGTCAGAAAAATCACACAATATCCTGTTGCGCTCATAGAAAGGCTGTTCTTCTGTTGCATCCTTTGATCCAGCAAATATTGCTGCTGCATTACAGAATCCCAAGGCATTGATTCTGTCTCTCATCTTGATGGCATGATCAATCGTTCCACAGAATACTATTGCACGAGGATTCTGTTGTTCTGTCCAGGCCTTTTGCAATTCTGTTACAACAGCATCATCCCACTGATTAATGAAGAGCGTTCTGTTTATCTGCCTTGGTGAGAATAATTTCCCATTGAATGTGCTTAAGGAGTCCCAATTAATATTATCAGTGTACATCCTATAGTCCACATTTGCCAGGAAGCCATGCTTCATTCCGAACACCATATCAATGGATATTCTCGGCTCACCGAATATATCCCTAATGTCATTTTCATCAGGTCGCCATGGCGTAGCTGTTAACCCAAGCAAAAAAGGACCATTAGACTTGCCGGCATCGTAGAAATCTATAAGTTTCCTATACGTTGTCGAACCTGCGTGGTGACATTCATCAATGATAATGACATCAAAATCATAGGTAATATCTCTTTGAAGGGATTCATATACTGTGTCAATACAGGCAAACACGAAGTCATAACCTTTTGACAAATCGGGATGTTCGTAACCGTTCCATACAAAGGTGGATTGTTCTGGTGCTAAGAAAGGCCAGAAGGACTTTTCAAGTTGATAAACGAGAGAGTTAGTATGAGCCAAGACAAGTGCACGAATCGGTTTTATGGCGTTAATTCTTCTCATTGCCTCTGCAGCAACAAATGTTTTACCCAGTCCTGTTGCCAAAACAATAAGCGATCTATTTTCATACTGATCAAAGAAAGGCTGAACGATATTCTCAATGGCCTTTTCTTGATATTCTCTCGGCATTCTTGTGTTAATCACTTTTCCGCTTTCTAATTTCGAGGCTCGTTGCAACAGTACTTTTTCATCCCAAAGTTGAAGAGGGATGTTTTGTGACTGGAGAATTATCTGTTGTTTTTTCAAATCGCCATCAAAACCATGAGAGGCAGCAATTACTGGGATGTCGGCATGATAATCTTTCAAGGCTTTAAGTGTATCATTCAATACGTCAACACCTACAGGCTTTTTCCATTGTTTGGCTTGTACGAGCCAACGTTTATGGTATTTCGATGCAATTACATCTGCACCATGATCACCAGAACCGCCTACCAGTCGGACATTGTCATATTCCTCGCAAGTTAGCAATCTTGAGAGCATTCGTTCAAAAGCTTGCCAACTACAATCTTTTACTCCGAGTCTTTCTACAAAGTTCATATCACATTCTCATTTCTTCCTTCTAGAAGGAAATTCAATGCGCCATCAATGCGCTTCAATTCTATAGTACTCTTGCTCTTGTTTGCCATAAAGTAGACTACAGTTTCCAGTGCATTTTTATAGTTTAAGAGAGTACGCTTATCCATATCTTCACAAACGGATGCTGAAAAGCCTTCAATCCTTTCACCGTAACTGATGTTCCAGTAATTACCATTGAAGAATAACTTTGGTGACTCTTCAAATACGTGTAATATAAACTCATTAGGAACGTACGCAATAAAAGCCCCATTGGACTTCAAATCGCTGATTCCTGAAAGTGGAATATTGTTTTTTAGGATGTCATTGACAAATTGCTTCTGCTGGTCCTCACTCATTTCATTGAAGAACCTGTCAGACAATTTGTCATCCATCACTCCAGAAATCTGATCCTTTATAGATGATAACAGGTCGGCACATTTCTTGGCAATGTTCTCTTCACTGATTTCCACTTTGTCAAACCAATACTTTCGTATTACCTGCCATGCAATACTTGAGACTGAGTGACCAGGATTACCAGCCAAGACTCGATGATAGTCATATATGTAAGACGCAACTTCACATGAAATAACCTCTATAGCTGTCATACCACATGCTGAGAACAATGGGTGCGTCTTGTCAATTACGATACAAACACTATCTATCTTCTTGAATAGAATCATAGGTAGACGTTCGTTGCTCGTTGGTGAAACTATAGGACTGTCCGAAGAATATGTTTTGAGCGTGAACGCATTACTGTCTTGCCCACTGGCTAATTTTATTGTCAAACCTACAATCGACAAATCATCATCTTTAACAGCGTGCTTCAAAATTTCACTTTCACTCAAAGGATTAGCAGTGCCTTTCTCACCATGACAATGTTTGCATTCAGATGTTCCTGCGGGATTTTTTGTACCACAAATATTACATACCCAAGGAGTTTCAATATGAGGAATCTGATTGGTTTCGCAATATGGACATGTAACAGCGGATGCAGGTATCTCCTTACCACATCCTTCATTTACACATTTCTTTCCTTTGAAGATTTTACCGCAAGTAGAACAGACCTCGGCTTCCGCTAAATTCTGTGTACCACAATTTGGACAAGTTAACATTGGCGAAGCTGGTGGGACAGAGGCTTCTTCCACCAATTTCCACCATTCTGAATCGTCAAAATATCCCGGTTCTTTCGCTAAGAATTTTTCGTAGTACTCTTTTTCGACATCACGTGATATTCGTTTGGAGATGCCTTCGGCTTTATCCCAATAGCCCATATACATATCAGTTGTTCCTGCTGTTCTTACCCTTCTGTACCCTTGGAAGAGCTTGAACATTATGGAGTCATTCTGATCGGCACCTTCTTGCTTGGGTTGCAATGAACTATTGCCTCTTAAATATAAGATGGCATTCAACCATTCCTCACTGCTTCTTTGGAAATCCTGTTTAAGGAAATCAACGGGAACGAAGTCAAGATGAATCTCTCCAACGATTCGACCATAGGGACTATCAATAGGATAATCCTTGATGACCTTTTGGAATTCGTCAGTAAACTCAAAAAATGCTCTCTTTTCTCCTATCTTGATAGCTCTACCATTCCTTATTAGGTCAACACCAAAATTGCTGGCATCATCAAAACGTTGAATGCCCAACCAGCCGGTTATTCTCTCCTCCACCGAGCGAATCTCAGTACTTCCACAAGACGGGCATATACATTCGCCTTCAGGTATGATAGAACGACATTTAGCACATCTTCTATGGGTTGTCAGTACATGGTTTATTTCATACTTTGCGGGTATTTTCCCGTATTTCTTATTCGTTACGTAACGATTACTACCCCATACACAATGTTCGTATGCAATGCAAGGATCATTATTTACGATGATTTGCACGTCCCCATCTCTAAGGATGGTAGCATAACGACGACCTATTTCCTCTTTTATCTTTTTAAGTCCATATCCGATGAGCTTATAGATAAAGCCATGATTGGCGTGTCCTTCCGGCCACCATTTCGTAATTTCAATTTGTGTCCCAGACTCAAAACTTACAGGCTTGTTTGTCTGTTCTGCCATGAGCTGATAACTACGCGTCTCATTTATCTTCTCCAAATCGATAGTTGTCTTTGTACAAAAGTCATCCTCTTTACGAGCCGTAGTGAACCGTGTCACAATACCCATTTTGCCAGTGGATATATTAAAGCCCATACCAAACAAACCCAAGGTATCAATAGAATTGTTTCCTGAGTAACCAGCCTTGATCGCTTTCTCTGCCTGTTCTGTTGTCATGCCAGGGCCGTTGTCTCGGATTCGAATAACGCCAAAATTCTTTTCCAAGTCAGCCTTTTTGGGTAGCTCTATCCATATTTTGGGATGTTCAGTCTTTTTCCCATAAAGCTTGCTGTTTGAAAATGAATCAATAGAATTATCTATTAATTCGCAAAGTGCATCCAGTGGCATTATTGGGGTCTGCGTCAAAGCAATAAGAACCCTCGGGTCTGGAGTGAAATCAAAGGTTAGCTGTTGCATATCACATTATTTTGACGTTAAACATTTAAGAAATTGTATCCCTAAAGCATATGCAAGTAAAGGCGGTATCGCGTCACCTATTTGCTCATATTTATCCTCGTCCTTGCTTCCATGAAATTGTACATACGGTCCTTCAAAGAAATACCAATCCGGGAAACTCTGTAGTCTGGCAGCCTCGCGTGGTGTTATTGCTCTATTGATATAAGGATGAAGCATTTCGTCCAAACAATGAGAGGTAATCGTGTAACTTGGCTGATCATCAAGCAGTCTTCTATTACGACTTCCATAAATAGTGTTGGGAAATAAATCACGCACCTTTTCAAGTGTCCCGTCCTTTATCATTGTGTCATAAACAGCCCTCATGCTACTTCGTGGAGGAATCAACTTCAGCAATTCCATCTTCTTCTTCACGTGCCCAGGTCCTTTGTGAATAGTCATGCTGACATAGCTATCAAAGGAGTCTTTGAGGTAATCAGGAGTCTTTGAGTTCATATTTGGCAAAGACAATCCTCGCATCAGTTTTACAAACCATTCTTGATTCTCACTTGCGAATGTTTTAGGATATATATATGAATCTGCTTCTTGACCAGATTCTACTTTTGGTAAGTCATAAATGGCATCACTTACAGTTACGTTGGGATGTGGTCTGTCTTGCCCATAGACTGGAGTCGGATATTCGTATAAGTTTACCTTCGCAATATCCTTTCGTAAAGATATGAGAAATAGACGTTCTCGTATTTGCGGAACGCCATAATCAGAGGCTGTTAGCAATACTTTGTTGGGGTCTCTCGAAATGAGCTGATATTTCCCTCCTCGCTCAAATGTATCACAAATATATTGGAATATTGCGCCCTGAACGCCCTCTTTACTCTTCTTCGAAAAAAGGCCTTTAACATTTTCAAAAAGGATTGCTTTTGAGTTGACAGCTCTTGCTATTCGAGAAATATTACTAAATAATTCATCTCTGTCATCACCGATAGTTCGTGTACCAGCAAGGCTAAAACTTTCACATGGAGCTCCGCCAGAAACAATATCAACAGTTTCTTTGTTGCAATCTATTCCAAATCGCCTGTACAAAAGTTCTTTTACCAACTGACTGCTGACTAGATTGATGTCGCCGTGAATCAAAACACATCTAGCTGATTCAACGCAAAAACTATTAAGATAATCTTTGTTAGTCTTGTTCTTTGCAGGTCTATAATTACTTAATTCAAATACTTCTGCATCATGATTTCGAGCGTAGGTTTTTGCCGTAGTATCTGTCCACTCGACAGCAATCAGTGGAAGTATACCTGCCCATTTGAAACCTGTGGCAAGACCACCTGGGCCGGAAAATAAATCTATACTTGTCAGACGAAAACCATTGCTCTTCATCTTTGCTTTCAATAGACTGTTCATCTTTTCCCACGTTTACGGTTGAACAATTTGTAGAGGCCACGAAAAAGCCCCCTTTTCGATTTTCTCGAAGAGGGGGCGTGGAGATTGAAGATACCAGGGCCTAGCACAGCCGCATCAGCAACAATCGTTAGTCCACGCCCCGTTTTCGAGTGAGCGCGAACATCCGAGCCTTGCCTGACTGATGCTTTCTGAGGTGCTAATTCTGGTATGCCAGTCTAATCAAGGATGTTATAGTCTCAAATGTTTACCTTACTTAATTTTGACTATTTGTTTAGGAGCAACAGACTATATCTTCAGGCTTGCTTACAGGTATTCACAACAAGACCTCAGGACACAAAAGAAGCGCGTTCATGGCTCTTCTCTCGTCTCGTGAGGTCCTCGGAATGTACCTGTAGTGCTAAGATATAAGTCATGCCCGCGCTATCGCACGGGCACCGGCTGACTTATCCGAGCACTACTACATGAAATTTCCGAGGTTTCACGAGTCTCTGAATAAATAGCTGATGCTACGTTATTACTCCAATAAGATTGATCGGACCCCTTCGCTAAGGTTGAATCGGCTTCGAAAAGCCTTCTTCGTGGCCCTTTCGCTTGCAAAGGTACACATTATTTTATTACGTGCACAAAAAAGCGGATGAAATTCATCATCCGCTGAAAAGTTTTACTTCAAAAGGTCTCTGCCGCTAGTGGCTTTTATCGGGTCATCTTCCTTTGCTACCATTTTCGTGATATCACGAAAATGGTCAGTTGTGATTCACGATTTCCCAATGTCCTGTCTTATTGCTACCAACTCGAATGATGGCTCCGGCTTTTTTCAACTCTCCGAGACGGCGTTTTACTGTTGCTTCTGATGCACCTACGATAGCTGCATATTCAGCATAGTTGAGAGTGCCATCCTGCATGACTGCTTGATAAAGGCGCTCTTTTATCGGGTCAGCGAATGATTTTATCGGGTCAGCGAATGATTTTATCGGGTCAG
>CAMKTN010000041.1 GCA_946415705.1 uncultured Prevotellaceae bacterium | reverse complement strand
TAGAGCACGACCTTGCCAAGGTCGGGGTCGCGAGTTCGAGTCTCGTTTGCCGCTCCAACCGTTGAGTAATTGACGACAACGTCGTACAGAGCCTGCCCAGGTGGCGGAATGGTAGACGCGCTCGTTTCAGGTGCGAGTGTTGAGAGACGTGCAGGTTCGAGTCCTGTTCTGGGCACTGAGTCTTGTGATGTTGGTCGTGAAGCTCTTTTTGGAGAGGTGGCGGAATTGGTAGACGCGCTACTTTGAGGGGGTAGTGTCGATTATGACGTGGGAGTTCGAGTCTCCTCCTCTTCACTACAGCTGTTCAAACAGTCAAAAAAAAGGCCACCCAACAGGTGGCCTTTTTTTGACCCCACTTTCAATTATCAATTTTCAATTCTCAATTCTCAATTTTCAATTTTCAATTTTCAATTATAATGAATACTATTCCCGTGCTGCTGCTCACCGGCTATCTCGGCAGCGGCAAGACAACCCTCTTGAATCGCATCCTCAACAATCGTCGCGGCATACGCTTTGCCGTGATTGTCAACGATATCGGTGAGGTGAACATCGATGCCGACCTCATCGAGAAAGGAGGCGTCGTGGCACAGAAGGATGACAGCCTCGTGGCGTTGCAGAACGGTTGCATCTGCTGCACGCTGAAGATGGATCTCGTGGAGCAGCTGCGCGATATCACGCGTCAGCAGCGCTTCGACTACATCGTCATCGAGGCCAGCGGTATCTGTGAGCCTGCGCCCATCGCACAGACCATCTGCTCGATTCCCACGATGGGAATGGAATATATGCGCGACGGCATCCCCGTGGTCGATTGCATTGCCACCGTCGTCGATGCCCTGCGTATGCGCGATGAGTTCGGCAGCGGTAAGGATCTCCTGCGTCCCAACCTCGATGAGGACGACATCGAGAACCTCGTCATCCAGCAGATAGAGTTCTGTAACCTCATCCTCCTGAACAAAGCCTCCGAGGTGACACCCCACGAACTCGGTCGTATCCGCGAGATTATCCGCGCCCTGCAGCCCAAGGCTGAGATTATCGAGTGCGACTACTGCGATGTTGATTTCGACAAGCTCCTCAACACCCATTCCTTCGACTTTGATAAGGTAGCCACCTCTGCTGCGTGGATTGATGCCATTGAGGGGCACCATGGCGATGAAGAGGATAATGACGATGACGACGACCATGACCACCATCATCATGATCACGAAGAGCACGATGATGACCATGATGACCATGATCACCATCACGAACATCACGACCACCACCACCATCACCACCACCATCATGATGATGAGGGCGAAGCAGAGGAGTACGGAATCGGAACTTTTGTCTATTATCGCCGCGAGCCCTTGAACCTCGGCCTTTTCGATGAGTTCGTAGCTCGCCATTGGCCCGCCTCCATCATTCGTGCCAAGGGCATCTGCTGGTTCTATGGCGAGCCTGACACCTGCTACGTCTTTGAGCAGGCCGGAAAGCAAGTCACTCTCCGCAATGCCGGACAGTGGTATGCCACGATGCCTGCCGACGAGCTTGCCGAGTTCAAGGCCCAGAACCCCGACCTACGTCGTGATTGGGACGAGCACTACGGCGACCGCATGCAGAAGCTCGTCTTCATCGGCCAGCACCTCGACCGCGAAGCTATCACCCTCGCCCTTGACATGTGCCTCGCCAAATCCTAAAAACAATCATCCCCGCCAACCTGGCGGGGATGACTGTTTAGCGGATAAAGAGGATCTCGCGGTATTTGGGGAGGGGCCAGAGTTCGTCGTCCACGATGAGCTCCAGCTTATCGACGTGGTAGCGGATGCTGTCGAGGAGGGGCGCCACGGTGTCGTGGTAGGCGATGGCCTTCTCGCGCTCGTCGGTGAGGCGGTTGGCGATGCGACGTGCATCGATGAGCTGCTTCACATGGGTGGTGATATAGCTGGCGTGCTCGGAGATTTGCTTGATGAGCGAGATGTTATCGCCTGTGAGGCCGTCGGCAATGTCAGCGGGGAAGATCTCGTTGAGCTTGTGCACGTTGTCGATGAGCTGGCTTTGGTAGCGCGTGGCCACA
This sequence comes from uncultured Prevotellaceae bacterium, assembly GCA_946415705.1. Lineage (GTDB taxonomy): Bacteria > Bacteroidota > Bacteroidia > Bacteroidales > Bacteroidaceae > Physcousia. The sequence continues at coordinate 18,464 of CAMKTN010000041.1, read as the reverse complement.
GGGATAATGTGGTTGAGGCAGAGGTCGCCGAAGATGCGGGCCTCAATCTGTATCTTCTTCGTGTAGGTCTCCCATTTGATTTCGTTGCGGGCTTCGAGCTCTGACTTCGTGAAGACGTGGGTCTTGGCGAACATCGCGACGCTGGCCTCGTCCAGATAGCGGTCGATGATGAGGGGGCAAGATGCCTCCACGTCGAGTCCGCGACGCGCAGCCTCCTGCTTCCACTCCTCGCTGTAGCCGTTGCCGTCGAAGTGTATGGGCTTGCAGGTCTTGATGTCCTCGCGCACCACCTTCAGCACGGCCTTCAGGGGCTCCATGCCTTCTGCGATGAGGGCATCGACGCGCGCCTTGAAGTCGATGAGCGCCTCCGCCACGGCGGCGTTGAGGGCTATCATGGCGCTGGCGCAGTTGGCCTCGGCACCTACGGCGCGGAACTCAAAGCGGTTACCGGTGAAGGCGAAGGGACTGGTGCGGTTGCGGTCGGTGTTGTCGATGAGGATCTCGGGAATCTGCGGCACGCCCAGGTTGAACTCCTGCTTGCTGGCGAAGGGTATCTGGTCGTCGTCGGCCTGCTCCAGGTGCTCCAGCACGTCGGTGAGTTGCTTGCCCAGGAAGCTGGAGATGATGGCGGGCGGTGCCTCGTTGGCTCCGAGGCGATGGGCGTTGGTGGCGCTCACGATGCTGGCCTTGAGCAGTCCGTTGTGGCGCCATACAGCCATGAGCGTCTCCACGATAAACGTGATGAAGCGCAGGTTGTCCAGCTGTGTCTTTCCGGGAGCGTGCAGGAGGATGCCGGTGTTGGTGGTGAGGCTCCAGTTGTTGTGCTTGCCGCTGCCGTTGATGCCGGCAAAGGGTTTCTCATGCAGGAGCACACGGAAGCCATGCTTGCGCGCCACCTTCTTCATGAGGGACATCAGCAGCATGTTATGATCTACCGCCAGATTCGTCTCCTCGAAGATGGGTGCCAGCTCAAACTGGTTGGGGGCGACCTCGTTATGTCGGGTCTTGCAGGGGATGCCGAGCTCCAGGGCCTGAATCTCAAGGTCTTTCATGAAAGCGGCCACGCGTTCTGGGATGCTGCCGAAGTAGTGGTCGTCCATCTGCTGGTTCTTGGCGCTGTCGTGGCCCATGAGCGTGCGCCCGGTCATGAGCAGGTCGGGGCGTGCGGCATAGAGGTCTTCATCCACGAGGAAATACTCCTGTTCCCACCCGAGGTTGGAGATGACCTTCTTCACGTCGGGGTAGAAGTAGTGTGCCACGTCCGTGGCCGCCTTATCAACGGCATGTAAGGCTTTCTTGAGGGGTGCCTTATAGTCGAGTGCCTCGCCTGTGTAGGCGATGAAGACGGTGGGAATCATCAGCGTGTCGCCCAGCACGAAGACGGGGCTCGCAGGGTCCCATGCCGAGTAGCCACGCGCCTCGAAGGTGGAGCGAATGCCACCGCTGGGAAACGAGCTCGCATCGGGTTCCTGCTGCACGAGCAGCTTGCCCGTGAACTCTTCCACCATTCCGCCTTTTCCGTCGTGCTCCACGAAGCCGTCGTGTTTCTCGGCGGTACCTTCTGTGAGCGGTTGGAACCAGTGTGTGATGTGTGTGGCACCCAGTTCCATCGCCCATTGCTTCATACCTTTCGCCACCGCGTCAGCGGTGTGCATGTCGAGTGTCGTGCCGTTCTCCATGACATCCACCATCTTGGTGAAGATGTCTGCGGGCAGATACTTTTGCATCTTGTCGCGTGTGAACACGTATTTGGCAAAGAACTCCGATGGGCGCTCCTTGGGCGCTGCCACCTCCACGGGGCGCTTCTTGAACGCCTCGCCGACAACTTGGAATCTTAATGCTGATGACATCTATATTTAATTTTCAATTGTCAATTTTCAATTTTCAATTCAATGAATTCCCCGCTCATTCAGCGCCTTTTGGTAGCGGCGCGCGTTCTGCTGGTGCTGGGGGAAGGTGGCGGCGAAGTTGTGTGTGCCGCTGAAATCCTCCTTCGCGCACATGTAGAGGTAGTCGTGGTCCTCCATGTGCAGCACGGCGTCGATGCCGGCAACGGAGGGGATGCGAATGGGACCTGGTGGCAGGCCTTTGTTGAGATAGGTGTTATAGGGGCTTTCCACGCGCAGGTGCTCGCCGCGGATGCGACGCAGCGTCGCGTCGCCCACGGCAAACTTCACGGTGGGGTCGGCCTGTAGGGGGATTCCTTTGCGGATGCGGTTCATGTAGAGTCCTGCCACGCGCGGCTTCTCGCCGTTGTTGGCCGTCTCCTCATCCACGATACTGGCCAGCGTGACGACCTCCTCATGCGTCAGCCCCAGCGCCTTGGCGCGCTCGTCGCGCTGCTGCTGTTGCCAGAACGTCTCGTTCTCGCGCTGCATGCGTTGCATGAACTTCGGCAGCGGCGTGTCCCAATACACCTCGTAGGTGTTGGGGATGAACAAAGCGGGTAGGGTAGCGGTGGCGTAGCCGTAGGAGGCTGCGAATGCAGAGTCCGCGAACTGCGTGGCCACTTCGGTAGAGTCCAGCATCAGCTTGTTGCTCAGGAACCCCGCCAAGCGATCCATGGTCCGCACCGACGGGATGGTGAGCTTCACGGGCGACTGGTGGCCGCGTAGCAAGTTGCGATAGGTGGTGAGAAATGATTGTCCGGGCTCCACGGCATAGCGCCCAGTGCGCACTTCATAGGGGTGCACGGTGCCAATCATCTTCCAGTAAGTGGTGACATAACCTCCGCTGAGCGCTTTCAGCTGGCCGAGCACATCCTCGGGGGTGTCGGTGGGGCGGACATAGATATATTCCGTGTCGCCGCCCTCGCGCAGCGGAGCAGTGAGTCCACGCCAGAATCCGTATCCCAGAATCAGGGCTATCACCATCAAACCGCCTACGAACCATAGGACATAGAAAAGAAGCGAATGAGTCTTCATAGAGAGAGATGCGCATGCCTTCTGAAAACAACAATCGCAGACACTTGTTCGCTAAGCATCTGCGAGAGGTTTCATCGTTGGAGCCGACACGGGGACTCGAACCCCGGACCCACGCATTACGAATGCGTTGCTCTACCAACTGAGCCATGTCGGCAGGTCTGTCTTTCAAAACCGAGCGCAAAGGTAAGGAAAATTTGACAATTGACAATTGACAATGGACAATTATTTTGTTTTTCACCTGCATTTTCTTGTGTTTTGGCCTCTTTTCCCCCTTTTCATTCTTCACTTTTCACTTTTTTGCACTATCTTTGTCCTCGAAATTTAAGACCACGATTATGCGTCGCTATTTATCATTTATCATTTACCATTTATTATTTATCATTTCAGGGTTCGCCCCAGCCGTTGCACAGACGTGGCAATTCGACTTCGTCAAGAACAAAGCTAACAAGGGTTCCGGGGCCATCCTCGTGCAGCCCACCCAACGCTATTCTGCTGATACGGACTATGGCTTCGACTTCATCGCATCGCCAGAGCGCCTGGACCGCCAGACACCTTTCTACTTCAGCGTGCGCGTGCCCGACGGCAACTACCGCGTGCGCGTCACGCTGGGCAGTCGCAAGCAGGCTGCCGTCACCACCGTGCGTGCCGAGAGCCGTCGCCTCTTTGTGGAGAACCTGGCCACCAAGAAGGGCGAGCTGCACGACGTGGAGTTCATCGTGCACAAGCACTCCCCGCAAATCGACGCACAGCGCTCGATGCGCCTGAAGAAGCGCGAGCTCACGAAGCTCAACTTCGACGACCGCCTCACCATAGAGATCAACGGCGACGCTCCCGCCTGTGCGGCCATCCACATCGAGCGCGACGACAGCGTGCCTACGGTCTTCCTCTGCGGCAACAGCACCGTAGTGGATCAGGACTCCGAGCCGTGGGCGTCGTGGGGCCAGATGATCACGCGGTGGTTCGGTCCCGAGGTGGCCATCGCCAACTTTGCCGAGAGCGGCGAGACTGCCAGCACCTTTATTGCTGCCAACCGCCTGGCCAAGGCGCTGTCGATGATGAAGGCGGGCGACTACCTCATCGCCGAGTTTGGGCACAACGACCAGAAGCAGCGCGGCCCGGGCATGGGTGCCTACTATAACTTCGCCACGGCGCTGAAGACCTTTATAGATGAAACGCGCGCGCGTAAGGCAACGCCCATCTTCGTGACACCCACGCAGCGCCGTTCCTTCAAGGACGGTCGCATCCAAGAGACACATGCCGACTACCCCGAGGCCATGGAGTGGGTGGCCCGTCGCGAGAACGTGCCCCTCATCGACCTGCACTCCATGACGCGCAAATTCTACGAGGCCTTGGGCGAGGAGCAGAGCAAGCGTGCCTTCGTGCACTATCCCGCTGGCAGCTACCCCGGACAGACCGCCGACTTCAAGGACAACACCCATTTCAATCCCTACGGTGCCTATGAGCTGGCCAAATGCGTCATCGAAGGCATGCGCCAGCTGAATCTCCCGATTGTCAAGGCCCTGCGCCCTGAGTATCTGGAGCTTTATCCTGCTTCAGCGCCCTTCGACCCCGCTCATCCCGACTCCTTTGAGGACTTCCATTGGAACGACTCACCCTTCTTTGAAGCAGAAAAACCAGACGGCAATTGAGGCGACCAAGGCCGCGGTTTAAGGTTTAAGGTTTAAAGTTTAAGGTTGGTTAAGGTTATCGTTAAGGTTAAGGTTTATGATTAAGAATATTGCATTTGATTTTGGTGGGGTGCTCTTCGATTTGGATTACGAGGGCGCCATCGCGACATTCAAGAAGATAGGACTGGCGGATGCGGAGCAGCGGTTGGACAGGTACCATCAGCGGGGCGTGTTCGAGCTGCTGGAGAGCGGACGTATCTCGCCCGATGCCTTTCGCGAGGAACTTGGTAAGATGTGCGGACGTGCGCTGACGCATGACGAGGTGATGAGCGCTTGGCTCGGCTATGTTGGGGCACCCGTGGACGAGGCGAAGCTGGCGATGCTCGATGCGTTGCGCGCCGAAGGCTACCGCACCTTCCTGCTTTCAAACACAAACCCCTTCGTGCAGGCGTGGGCCGAGAGCCCACAGTTCAGCAAGAGCGGCCGTCCGCTGAGTGACTATCTGGAGAAATGCTATTGTTCTTTTGAGGTGGGCATCATGAAACCCGACCCCGCCATCTTCCGCTACATGCTGGACGATGCCGGCATCGCGCCCGAGGAGACGTTGTTCCTCGACGACAGCCCTGCCAACATCGCTGCGGCCAGCGACCTCGGCATACAGACACTCCTGGTGGAGAAGAACGGCGATTGGCGCCCTGCGGTGCGGGCGATGTTATAGCGCCTCGCACTCAGCCAGCCAAGCCTCGCGGCAGGCATCCGACGGCATGCGCCAGTCGCCACGCGGCGAGAGGCTGATGGAGCCCACCTTGGGGCCGTCGGGCATGCACGAACGCTTGAACTGGTGCCCGAAGAAGCGGCGGTAGAAATTGGTGAGCCAATGCTTGAGGATATTGCTGGGATAGGCGGTGCCGAAGGCGGCCTGTGCCAGATACAACACCTTGGCCGGTCGGAAACCGAAGCGCAAGGCGTAGTAAAGGAAGAAATCATGTAGTTCGTAGGGCCCCACGAGATCCTCCGTCTTCTGCGCGATGTCGCCTTTGTCGTCGGCGGGCAGCAGCTCAGGACTAATGGGCGTATCTACGATGTCAAGGAGCACGTCCTTGGCAGCGCTGTCGTGGGCGGCAATCCATCTCACGAGGTGCTGAACGAGCGTCTTGGGGACGCCGGCGTTGACACCATACATCGACATGTGGTCGCCGTTGTACGTGCACCATCCCAGCGCCAGCTCCGAGAGGTCGCCCGTGCCGATGACGAGTCCGTTCTCCTTGTTGGCGACGTCCATGAGGATTTGCGTGCGCTCGCGCGCCTGTGAATTTTCATAGGTGACATCGTGGACGGCCGGGTCTTGCCCGATATCGTGGAAGTGCTGCAGGACGGCCTGCGAGATGTTGATCTCGCGTTGCGTGACGCCCAGCACCTGCATGAGCTTCACGGCGTTGTCGTGGGTGCGGTCTGTGGTGCCGAAGCCCGGCATCGTGATGCCGATGATACCGCTGCGGTCGAGGCCCAGAAGGTCGAAAGCGCGAACGGTGACGAGCAGCGCCAGCGTGGAGTCGAGGCCTCCGGAGATGCCGATGACGGCTGTCGTGGCGCCGATGTGGCGGAGGCGCTGCGCGAGGCCTTCCGTCTGGATGGCGATGACTTCCTCACAGCGTGCGTCGAGGTCGGCACCCGTGGGCACGAAGGGATGCGCGTTCACGCTTCGTGTGAGCTCCAGGTCGCGCGGCGTGAGTAGGGTAGTGTCCAGATGTATGAACGAGGCGCTCTTGTCGAGGGTGTTATCCACGGCACAGGCGGAGAAGGTGGTGTTGCGGCGGCGCTCCGTGCGCAGGCGCTCCACGTCGATCTCGCTGATGACCATCTGCGCCTGCAGGCTGTGCGCCTTGCCTTGCGCCAGGAGGGTGCCGTTCTCGTAGATGAAAGCCTTGCTGCTATAGACCACGTCCTGCGTGCTCTCGCCGAAGCCCGCGGCGGCATAGACATAGCCGCTGAGCGTGCGCGCACTCTGCTGGCGCAGCAGACGCTGCAGGTAGTCCTGCTTGCCCACGACATCGTTGCTGGCACTGAGGTTGAAGATGATCTCTGCGCCCTGCATCGTCAGGAAGCTGCTGGGCGGGATGGGCGCCCACAAGTCCTCGCACAGCTCGATGCCGAAGGTGCAGCCCGTGGTGTGGAAGAGCAGGCGCGAGCTGATGGTCACCTGTTGCCCGCAGAGCCACACGCTCGCGTCGGACTTGATATCGTTGCCGCTGGCGAACCAGCGCTGCTCGTAGAACTCGTTGTAGTTGGGCAGGTACGTCTTGGGGACAATGCCCAGGATCTTACCCTTCTGGATGACAGCGGCGCAGTTCAGCAAGGTACCCTTGTAGGCTACGGGCGTGCCCACGATGGTGATGATGTCCAGCGACCGCGTGAAGTTCATCAGCTGTATGATGGCCATCTCGGCCTCGTCCAGCAACAGCTGCTGCGAGAACAGGTCGCCGCACGAGTAGCCCGTGATGCAGAGCTCGGGGAAGCTGATGATTTCCACACCGCGACCCTCGGCCTGGATGACCAGGCTCTCGATACTCTGGAGATTAAACTTGGGATTGGCCACCTTCACCTCAGGCACGGCAGCTGCTATCTTGATAAAACCGTAGTTCATGGCAGAAAACTATACATTATTACGTATTCTGGCGGCAAAGGTAAGTAAAATTGTTGAGAGCACACGCGTCAGAGGGCCGATTTCATAGCAAAAGCGAAGTTTTCTTGCTATAAATTTGGATGAAATGCGAAAATACGATTATCTTTGCACTCAAACATCGACTTTATATTCACTAATTTAATCTTTAAAACAATGATCAAGAAATTCGTTTGCACCGTTTGTGGTTACATCCACGAAGGTACTGAAGCCCCCGAGCGTTGCCCACAATGTAAAGCCCCCGCCAGCAAGTTCAAGGAGATGGCGGATGAAGGTCTGTCCTTCGTCACCGAGCACGAGATTGGCGTTGCCAAGGGTTGCGACCCCGAAATCTGGGAAGGACTCAAAGCCAACTTCGAGGGTGAATGCACCGAGGTTGGCATGTATCTCGCTATGGCACGCCAGGCCGACCGCGAGGGCTATCCCGAGATTGCCGAGGCCTTCAAGCGCTACGCCTTCGAGGAAGCCGACCACGCCAGCCGCTTCGCAGAACTCATCGGCGAATGCGTATGGGACACCAAGACCAACCTCAAGAAGCGCATGGAAGCTGAGGCAGGCGCCTGCGCCGGCAAGATGGACATCGCCAAGAAGGCCAAGGCCCTCAACTACGACGCCATCCACGACACCGTCCACGAGATGGCCAAGGACGAAGCCCGCCACGGCAAAGGCTTCGAAGGCCTCTACAAGCGCTATTTCGGCTAAGGAAAGTGTAATCCCTACACGCTAAAGGCCCTTTCAACACATAAAAAAGCGGCTTTTGAGCAAAAAGCGGCCAAAAAGTTTTGAGCCTATCACAAAAACGGCTAACTTTGCGGCCGCTATTCGAGAAAACGATCATAGCAACCCTTTAAACACAAAAGAATAATGAAAGAAACCATTCTCGTTACTGGTGGTACCGGTTTCATCGGCTCCCATACCACAGTAGAACTGCAGAACGCCGGCTACGACGTCGTAATCGTTGACAACCTCTCCAACTCACGCGAAGATGTCATCGACGGCATCGAGAAGATTACCGGCATCCGTCCTGCCTTCGAGAAGGTAGATCTCCGTGACTTCGACGCCACGGAGGCCGTCTTCAAGAAATATCCCCAGATCAGCGGTATCATCCACTTCGCTGCCAGCAAGGCCGTCGGCGAGAGTGTCGAGAAGCCGTTGCTCTACTATCGCAACAACATCGTATCCCTGATCAACCTCCTGGAGCTCATGCCCAAGTACAACGTCAAGGGCATCATCTTCTCCAGCAGCTGCACCGTCTATGGCCAGCCCGACCAGCTCCCCGCTACCGAGGAGACACCCATCAAGAAGGCCGAGAGCCCCTATGGCAACACCAAGCAGATCAATGAGGAGATCATCCAGGACACCGTGGCCAGCGGCTCGCCCATCAAGGCCATCCTCCTGCGCTACTTCAACCCCATCGGCTCACATCCCACAGCCATCATCGGCGAGATGCCCAATGGCGTGCCCCAGAACCTCATCCCGTACCTCACGCAGACCGCTATCGGCATCCGCGAGAAGCTCAGCGTCTTCGGTGACGACTACGACACCCCCGACGGCTCTTGCATCCGCGACTACATCTATGTCGTCGATCTCGCCAAGGCACACGTCTGCGCCATGACCCGCATCATGGAAGATAAGACCACCGAGCCCGTGGAAGTCTATAACATCGGTACCGGTAAGGGCACCAGCGTCCTCGAGCTCATCCACGGCTTCGAGAAGGCCACCGGTGTGAAGCTCAACTACCAGATCGTAGGCCGCCGCGCAGGCGACATCGAGAAGGTATGGGGCAATGTCGATAAGGCCAACAAGGTCCTCGGCTGGAAGGCCGACACCCCCTTGGAGGATGTCCTCGCCAGCGCCTGGAAGTGGCAATGCGCCCTCCGCGAACGCGGCATCATGTAAAATGAAAAAAATGAATTAGTTAAGAATAAATAAGTTCGTGTATCAGACTACCCCGTTGAGTCGTCGGCCAAGTACTGCGCGTGAGCATCGTGCCCAACCGCCTCTCAACACCCCTATTCCCCTTTACTGACCTGGGGTAGTTATCTGCTCTGCACATTGTCGTGTTTTATTTTGTGTTTGTGTTGTGGCTGTCCTCCGACGTGAGTTGGGGGACAGCCTACTTTCTACCCCTGCCGCTCCTCCTCTGCTGCGCCTGCGGGTTCACCCCGCAGGGCCCTATCCCCTCTCTTTCCACCAACTATCCTTCAACCTGCACAGCGCCTGTACCACACAATTCATCGTCTTGCATTCAGCAACGCTGATATGACTATCCATCGGCCTGTAATGATACACCCACGGCGTCAGCAACAGCAAACGCCCGCTTGCACAAAGCTCCGTCAACCGCTCCGAAGGATGAAAACGTTCTTGGAAACCATTGTCCTGCACCCATATCACAGGGAAGCCCCGGCTCATTGCCTCGTCCATGATAGCCTCGCCGCACCACCGTGGACACGGCCGTCACGCTATCGGCCTTACAAGGCTATTTGTCGCGCGAATGTCCATGGCAGCTGACACCAGAGGCCTGGAACGGCCTCGCACAGCGTTTGCTGGTGAATGGTGGCCATGTGGTGTGTTGAACAGTCTTGCCCAGGCTATATGCCGCACGAGGGACGACTGGTGGAAGCCATGATAAAACCGACCCGCAAATAAAAAAGCGAAAAAAGAAACCGAAACCACAAAAAACAGCACACGAGCGGAAGAGGAAGGAATGGGGCTCGTGTGCTGAGGGGGGAATGATGGATGCTAAAGCGTGCTAATCGTTCATCAAAGAAAAATGAACTTTGTAGAATACCACTACGGAGTCGTTGTATCGGTAGTATATACGGCACTTGGGATGTGTCAGTACTGACCGGTATGTATAACCATTGGTGGCATACCCCAGCTGCCCTATTGAAGGCATTGCCATCACACCATTTACAGCCTTGCGAAGATTCTCGATGAAGGTGACAGCAAAGTCCTGCCCTTTATTGTCTATAAACCAGCGTTCCTGACGTTCAATGCGCGTGCGTGCAGATTTTAGCCAAATCTGTTTCATGACGCCATCTTCTCAAAGTGCCTCCAGAACTCATCGCCGGAGATGTAATCAGTAGCCTCGTTCAATTCCTTGTCCAACGCCGCCCATTCCTCTGGGGTCTGTGGTTCGTGCCAATCGTCAGGCTCGGGGTCGCGGTCTATCATGAAGTTGACTTCCGCCAACTCTTCTACAGCATCCGACGGATACATCGCTATTGTGGAAGCTTTGGCATCCAAATAGGCTTCCTTGAAAGTCATGCCGTCGTGGTCGTAATAGGAGAATATTTCTTCCATCATGTCGAGTCCACAAGAGCCTGCTTGCTGCTGCAACCGCTTCCGTAGGGAATCTGCATCACGGCGAGTATAATATGCAGCTTCAGGTTCTCCAACCCCCATCGTCTCCCTAGTCAGGACAACGGGCGAGAAGGACTTTGGTGTCAGCAAGTCTTGAATGCGTTCAAGCCTATGTACATCGGTGTCTTTGCCGATGCGCATCAGTATGCTTTTCCTGATGTCTGCAATCACTTTAGGCGTGTAGAACGGGTCTGTGGAATCAATCGCTTTCATGCTCTTATTCTCCTTTGATGCTGCAAAAGTACAAAGTTTTTCTTGTTCGGCAAATAAAAAGCGAAAAAAAGAAACCGCAACCACAAAAACCAGCACACGAGCGGAAAAGGAAGGAGGCTCGTGTGCTGAGGGGGAGAGTTACCCGAAAAGGGTTAATGTCGGCTTTCTTACTTTCTGCGTTTCTGCCTACAGCTCGCTGACGAGCTTCTTGTAGTTGCCGCGCATGGTGCGTTCGATGGCCTTGTCCTCAATGAGGCGCTCCAGCGTCTTCTGCCCCGAGCGGTTATTGGCATAGCCGAAGACCTCGGCAAACTTTTCCGTCGTGAATTCTTCGGGCAACAGGCGGAAACACTCTATGAACTTATTCGTTCGGCGTCGCTGCTGGGCGGCTTCACGCATCTGGTTGTCGTAGTACTCGCGGTGTAGGTCGTAGAACCAATAATGCTGCGTTCGATACTGGATGTCCAACACCAAGTCACAAAGCCTGCGGTCGGTGTCATCAATCTCGTAGGTGCCCGTCTGCTCGCGTTCTTCCCAATGTCGCATATCGATGTAGGGCGCGCTAATATTTATTCCGTAATACGGGACGCGCTTGACGAGCAACCAGTCCGCCTGATCGTGGTCATTGAAATCAGCGATGGCACAGTGCTCATCGCACCATTTGTGCACGTGCTCCACCAGAGGCCACAGCGGCAGCTCACCTCGACGCTGATCCAACTTGTAAGCCCACTGCCGCAGCGTCTCGTTGGCTTCCTCGAAGTCGCTACACTCGTTCATCAGCGGCATCATTACGAAGTCAGGCTTACCCATCGGTATGGTAGCCATGCGTGTGTCAAGACCTGAATTAAAATTCCGCTCATTCACAAGCCTTTTAAGCGTGGGCGGCGTACAAGTCTCAATCTGGTTCCAAAATACCCTGAAACGTCCGCTAACCGACTGATTATTAGTATAGTGCTGCGAATCCCATTCATTGTGGAAAGACTTCAGCACCATGATATCGCGGTTCTGCCATCCGCCAGACTTCGACATGTTGATACTGTTGTCCTTCTCCGAATCCACGGTGATGAGGTGGTTGTGCATGAGCTCGCCTTCCACCTCGGTTACATGGTTGATCATGCTGCGGATGAACTCGCCGTTGGATGTTCGCGGACCGAACATGCGGTTGAAGATCTTGTCGCGTGCGCGGGTCTCCTTGTCGCCGGCGTTGCCTTTCATCTCCTTCCAGCTGTTGGTGGCTTCGTCGGCCAGCTGGTCGGCATCTATGATGGGTGCCAGCAGCAGGTCTTGCAGACGGCTCAGCGTACCCTTTCCGCTGGCGGGGTCGCCAACGCCAAGGATGATGTAGTTGAGTCGGAACTTCTTTGTCCGATCTGCATAGAAGCGGTAGTAGGTCAGCGTCATGCACGTGCCCAGCATCGCTGCCGATGCAAAGAGCAGGAAGGGCCACAGGCGGCGCGGATGCGGTTCGCACACCTCGCGCAGGCAGGGAAAGACACCGAACAACGCCTCTATCTCATCACACCAGCGCTCGAAGGGCAGCGCCGCCATCGGGTCGGCGTCATGGGGCACAGGTTTCTGCGCTATCACCTCGATGCCGGCTTTCTCCATCAGCTCTGCCAATTCCTTGGGTGTGCGCTTCAGCAGCTTCTTGCTGGCAGCGGAATTGATGAGGTCCTCCACCTCGCCAGGTTGTGGCGCCCAGTGCTTCACGAAGGCGAGTTCGTGTGCCATGGCGATGGCCCGCTGCGGGTTGTTGTCCGCGAGCCACGTCAGCCAATGTGCCGTCTGCTGGCAGAAGGTGGCGTGCCGCTGCCCCTCGGCCAGGCTCTCTCCGTAGTGCTCGTCGAGCATCTTGATGATGGCCTGCTCGCGCTCGGTGAACGCCGTGGCAGCGGGCTCTGTTGAAGCCTTCACAGTGATCTCGGCAGTGGCTGTCTTGGTGGCTGCTTCGACCGTGGCAGCGCCCTTTGGCTCTTTGCCCTTGGAAGCCGCTTTGCGCTGCGCCTTGCGTGCGGCCTCGAACTCTATCCACTTCTGTTCCGTGGGCGACGAATCGCCGTTGGGAGCCGTGCGGTAACGGTCACCAAACTGCATGTCGTAGTTGCTCCTTGCGCCCTCTTCCAAGGCAGGGAACAAGTCCTCTTCGCCGTCGAACAGCTCCTCGGCATCCAGATAGAGCACATCGTCCTCGCCCGTCACGAAGCTCAGGCGCGAACTGTCCTTGCAGGCATCATCCACGAAGTCGAGAATACCCAGCAGCGCAGCCATCTCATACTGGTTGCAGATGAGGTTGCCCCACTCCGCACGGGCCTTGAAGACAATCTTCAGACCCTCGCCCGAGGCCGAGACATAGACGAGCAGGATGCCCAAGTCCTTCAGGTCGAACTGCCCTTTGATGCGCTCGAACAACTCGCGCGGGTTGCCGCAGTGGTCCACGTCGATGACCACGAGCCCCGACAGATAAGCCTTCAGCTGTTCGCGCCAGTGCCCTTTCTTGCCCTTGTTGAACTTCTTGGTGCCCACGCTCAGCTCGAAGTCTGCCGCCTGGAAGCAGATGCCCGGCAGCGAGCGCTTCAGCTCGTCGGCCTTCTCCTTATGGGCTTTGTCGCCCGTCTCGGCAAAGAGCTTGAGTTCCTGGCGAACGTTCTCTACGATGGTCTTGGCTATGGCGAGACACTGCTGCCATTCCTTACGACCCATCTGCATCATTTCCAGATAGGTCTTCACTTGATAAGTAATCTTAAACATGAGTCTGTTCTTTTTTAATTGTTTTGATAACTGTGTTGAATCTTTCGTTTGCGGGCAGACGGCGCACCATGAGCTGTACCTGCCTCAGCACCTCGGCCGCCCAGTCGCGGGTGTGCTTCGTCAGGTCGATGCTGCCGGAGAAGGCGAGCTCGCCCGTCTCGGTGTTGAGCCAACATTGCAATCCACCTTCCGCCACCACGCGTTGCTCCGTAGGTTGCTCCACGGGTTTCTTGGGGCGTAAGTCCTTGGTAAGTGCCGCGAACTGCTTGGAGAGCACTGCGTAGGGGTCAGCTGCCGACTCCTTGCATTTCAATGTGATCATCCGCGAGGGGTCTGCGCCTGTCGTTGTCCATCGCTTGCCTCCGCCAGCGCATGTCTTCACATTCGCCTGCGTTGAGGGAGCGTCGTTGAACGGAGAGAAATCAAACTCGTTGGTTGCAGGGTCGAAAGTGCCGACTCCTCGAGTTCGGACTTTTTTGGTTTTCTTGTCTAAAGTATCCATTGTTAAAATCTTTTAAGAGTGAAAAGAAAACGGAGCCTGTCGTGGCGCCTTGTGGCAGGCTCCGGGGAGAGTAGCTTACATCCAGTCGGCGTCGCAGTCGGCATCGCAGTCCACAGGTTCTCTCAGATCTGCCTCGCAGCAAACCGTGCTTGCCAGCTCGTCCAGCTTTTGCCAGAGCCGCTCGTCTTCGGGCTCACGAAACTGGTTGGAGTCTATGAGAATGTTGAACAACTGTTGCGCCAGCATATTCTGGTCGCGTCGAGCCTCCGATGCCAGCTCCCACATCAGATGCTTCATCACATCATCGGGAAGCTGTCCTTCCATGAGCTTCAGGAATGCCTTGGCTCGTCGAGAGAGACGGTGGCGAACATCAGTATGATAATGTTCGCGCGAGGGGGTGAAATCACTTCCAAGCCTTACTGCATCTTCCAGCTTGGTGCCGCGTGGGGCGGACTTGTGGGTGTTATTCAGTTTCATATTATAAAAATGAAATCACCCTATACTGCAAAAAAGACGGCGCAGAACTTGTCAACGCCGTCTTTTGCTAAGACATTATAACGATAAGATGTTTGAAATCAGCGGTTTTTGCACATAGCTTTTAGAACATGTAAAAAAACAGATGGTACGTCTTTTATCAATTGTAGCCTGTTTGCTCTTCCCATGATTCTCGAATTCCCAAGGGGTCGTCATCCTCTTCCTGATATGACTTTCTCGCCTTTGCCTTATGCAGAAAGTCTATCCTTTCTTCTTCCTTTTGAGCAAATCTTTTATAATTCTTGCTGGGATTCTCAGGATTAAGCATTTCCACGATATCTTCCAAGTCCTGGGTGATGTTCTTGGGGTTATGCGTGCTGCCCAAATCATCAGAGTTAAAACGAGTTGATTTCCCATCTTGCAAATCTTTGCCATTAAGAAACGCCCCAGCGGTGATGACCCAAATATCATCATCACTATCGAAAGTAATATATTTGCGATTCTTCCATTCGCTGACAATGAAATGAAGCTGTCGTTTTGTGCCTAACCAAAGAATTGTAGCGCTCGTATTCCCCGTTGTGAAGTTATTGATGAAAGCCCTCAGGTCAGCTTCAATCAACATTGGTCCGCCATCAGCCTTCGATTTTTTCATGAACGCATACAAATCCGCGACTTGAGCCGTCCTGTATGCGTCAGTCCCGTCCTTGCTGATGAATGGGAAAGTCTTGTGTTTTCCCTTGGGTGGTGCAGACGGTTTCTTTTTCGGCTTAGCAGGGGATTTAGGCTTGGCTGGCTTGGCTTTAACTAAGCATGCCTCTATCTGATTGGACAAATTTCCGTCGTACTCTATGTTAACCCAATCTTTTAGCGCATC
Organism: uncultured Prevotellaceae bacterium; assembly: GCA_946415705.1. Taxonomy (GTDB): domain Bacteria; phylum Bacteroidota; class Bacteroidia; order Bacteroidales; family Bacteroidaceae; genus Physcousia. The sequence goes on along the minus strand of CAMKTN010000041.1, from coordinate 3,055 downwards.
ACTTTTGTCTATCAGTTGAGAGATGAACCTATCCATTTCCTTCTTGTCGGCCTCCTCCATCTCGTTGTCAATAGTCACACCGAGCATATCAAAGAGAGTTTCACGTAAATACGTTTCCCAATGATGGCATAGCGCTTTGCGTACAATTGCAAATATGGTGTGCACCACTTGGCGTTTGTCATGTTCCGAGGCATCAAACTTGGCATCGCGAATGTTATTGCAAAGGTCGTCCCATAGAGTATCAATGGATTCCTGTGTCAGTTCTTCCTCTGTATTATAGAAAGTGTCAAGCAAAAGAGCGGTGGCACAAAACACATCTTCCACCTGAATCTCCAAACCATTCAGATGGGCACGACGTTTGCGGAATACGGCAGCACAGGCTGCATACAAAGGGTTCTGCTCAAACGCCTCACGGATTCTTTTTCTTTCTTCCTCGCTGAGTATTCGTAGCATTTCTCTCTTCTTCTATTTCATTCTCTCTTTGATTGAACCACATGGCAACCTTTGGCATCGGAAAGAGCGTATCCTTGCCAAAGACGCTGTCCAATATTGCGTTTTCCATCGGAAAATCAATTCGGATGTCCTCGCCCCACTCGTAAGACCGTCGGTTGTCGAGCATCCACTTCACGCCGAAAGCATCGCCTTGTTCACTGCCGATGAGCATGGTAAAGAACTCAGCCAGCTTCGCCTTCTTGCGAAGGAGACCTGACACATCGGGGTTCTTCAGCGTGACATCACCCTCTATGGAACTGAACAGGCCGAATAGTGACTTGAAAAATTGGCTGTGCAGTACTGTGGCTTCCACCTTAGGGTCTATCAAACCACGATTCCAGTGAATCGTCATCCATTTCACTCTGCGCTTATTCTTGTTCATGTGCCAGCGCCCCTGTTCCAGAAAATCAAAGGAATAAGTCTCTGGCTTGATAATGATATTAAAGCCCAAATCTTGGTTATTGAACAACATGTTCATATTGGCCTGAAGCAATGCTTTCACCTCATCTGTCTTTCGCCAAGCACTACTGTTGATTTCAATGGCTATCTTGTTATGCCCCTCACGGCAGTCAATGAAAACATAGCAAAAGGGATTAGAGGGCACTGTTCCTCTTTCAATCTTCGGAAACTCACCAGGGGGAGTTGTCTGTTTCTTCCAAACATCCAAATCTTTTGGATGCTCCAGATGAAGCATTACTATGCCATCTTGGTTCATCAGCACTACGCAAGGGTAATCATTGTCACCATTCTTAAGACCTTTCAATGCAAATGCTTCGCCCTTATTGCCGAAGAGTGGGCTCAAGTGGGACTGGCGTTCCTCCACTGGTATGGGACCATGTAGTGGTGGGACGGAGGCGAAAAAAGTACCCTCCATCGTGTCATCTACGAAATCGTAATAATAGATTGCAAACCTTTTTTCTTTTTTCATCTGTACTATGATTTGTTCCGCGTTATTTAAAAAACTAACACCCACAATTTCTCTTATGACAGTCAAAGACCTGAGCAAAATCAGCTATGCTGAGCGACTTCATCTACCCCTCGAAGTTGGATGTACCCTTCATTTTGCATGTCTGGACAGCAAGGGTGTCAAAACGCAAAAACGACTGGCTGTTGGATGTACCCTTCATTTTGCATGTCTGGACAGCCGTTGAAGAGCATCAGCTTGTCGATGTTCTGTTGGATGTACCCTTCATTTTGCATGTCTGGACAGCGCCCCGCAGACGGTCATAGGGGTCGCTATGTTGGATGTACCCTTCATTTTGCATGTCTGGACAGCACATCTTTAGCAATGAACTGTCAGTCATTTCGTAAGGTACTTCCCGAGTGCATTGAATGCCTCAGGCTAAGGGCATTACATGGTTCCAACTGCCCCATAGGATGAATCCTATCCATGATTATCATTTTATTATATCTGTACTATTTGCTATGTTTCTTGCTGCGTTATAGTCGGCATTCTCTTTTTTGCCACACTTTTCGCATTCTGGATTCTCGCAGATGAATGTCTCGCCCTGACGATACCCTTGCTGCCCACACCACGAGCAGGTACGACTGGTGTATGCAGGTCGAATTATCTCTACCTTAATACCATATTTCGCTGCCTTGTATTTAATCATCGTCTGTAACTCGTAGTACGACCAGTTGCGCAGAACGAATTCTTTCCTCTCATCTGCGTTGCCGTCATCGTCCTTACCGAAGCCAGAGAGGTCTTCCATGTGAATGGTGGCAGCTCGTGCTTTAACCGCAAAGCGAACGACATCTCGGCTGAATAGGTGGTTTTGAGTGCGTACCCAATTGCGCTCAGTTTCTTTCAGGCGCTCCAATGGCTCCAGTTTTTTCTTTCTGCCCCTGCCACCAGCCGTGTTTTGAAGTCTCTGCAGCGACTGAAAACGTCGTTGGATGGCCATACGGGCATTCAGGAACGTCTCTCTTCGGCCAATCCGCTGGCGCTCCATCGTGATATTTGTGGCCACGAATGCAGGGGAGTTGATACCCAAGTCCACACCAACCACAATCTTCTTATTCAGCTCTACACACTCCTGTGGGATGGTAACTACCAGCAGCAGAAACAACTTTTTGCTTCCGTCACGCTTGACCATCTGGAGAGATGAATTGCTCAGCTTATATTCGCCTTCGAAATCCGGGTCTAAGTTCAGACAACGACTCACTATCAAGCGGTTGTTGCTTCGGTCTTTGCCAAAATCAAAACGGAAACGCAGGCCATTGTACCATCGCAAGTAGAAATCGTTGCCTTCGTTCTCTATTCTGATGCTCTTTGACCAAGGGAAGGGAATCGGCATACCCTTCTTGAAATTGCGGATCGCTCGCTCGCCACGCTTCACGTCTGCTGCGTCTTTCTTGAAGGTGGAATGGATTCCTTGTTTCAGGCAAGCGAGGATTTGGCCAAATACATCTATCTCTATTTCATTGGCAAACCGATATGCTAATGTGTCCGTTGACATCTCTGTGGCATATTTGCAGATGGCAAGCTCCTGATCCGACATTTCCTTCTCTGCCGCAGCGACCCTATTACTCAACTCTCCGATTAGTTCATCGTCACCCTTCT
>CAMKTN010000040.1 GCA_946415705.1 uncultured Prevotellaceae bacterium | reverse complement strand
TGTATAGTTGTATAGCTGTATAGTTGTATAGTTGTATAGCTGTATAGTTGTATAGCTGTATAGTTGTATAGTTGTATAGCTGTATAGTTGTATAGTTGTATAAGGAGTTTAAAGGGTTCAAAAGAGCACCTTTGTTTAACGCTACAAAGGTAATAAAAATTTCCCGAACTTCCAAATATTTCGCCAACTTTTCGCTTCTTTTACACTAATATTCCCATATTTTGCACTTTTACACCTCATTTTGCACTCATCTTGCACGCTTTTTATTTATTGATATTCTGCCTATTAAATAGCAAAACGTGCAAAAGTGCAAAGAAAAGATATAAATTCACATGAAAAATGTCCCCTTACTCAACTACTTTGGGAGTTAAAGGAGTCCATGAGTTATCGCCAACACCCCTATTTGCACCCCCTCACTCCCCTATATCTAATCGCCGACACCCCTATATGTATCGCTCGTTCGCTCGCGACCGAACGACCAACACGTCTAACCCTTCTGGCTCCACCGCCTCTTCTGGGGCACTATCGTCCTGCAACTCATCGTGGCAAGGGGGCTGTGAAGTGTTAAAAGACATTGCTGCATTACACTTTTTGCCCTCAAAGAGTTGATTTGTTTCCAAAAATCTGTATATTTGCAGCGTTTTAGAAACAAAATAGCAGTTTATGGACTTCTTGACGTTCCGAGAACGGATGTTCCCGATGGGGTGTTTCAACATCAATCAGGTGCTGTTATGGGAGAAGGATTTCGACCGTAACAACCTGACTCGATGGTGCCGGCGAGGTCTGCTCACGAGGCTGCGGAACCAGTATTATGCGTTTCCTGAATATCGTCAGGTTCCCGATTTCTCACGCTATGTGGCCAACCGAATTTACTCGCCGTCGTACATCAGCCTGCACAGTGCCCTGTCATTCTATGGGATGATACCAGAAGAGGTGGTGCAGCTGACAAGTGTGACCACACTCAAAACGGCTAAGTTCGACAATGCTTTCGGCACGTTCCACTATCAGAACGTAAAGACGCCACTTTATTTCGGTTACGAGATAAAGGTGATGCAGGACGGACGGGGCTTGCTGTTTGCCACACCAGAAAAAGCATTGATAGACCTTCTCTACTTGAATCCCTACTACAAGACGGAGCAGGACATGGAAGAGCTTCGATTGGATGAAGATTTCATGCAAAACGATTTCAACACGGAACGTCTCTCCGATTATCTCGCAAGAATCGGCAGCAAGGCTTTAACTCAAAGATTCAAGCGCCTCCTAAAAACTTATGACCTTTAACTCTTGAACTTGAAACTTGAACCCTGAACCTTGAAACTTGAACCTTCTCAACCTAGCGCCTGAAGGAGGTTGACCTCAACCAGAAGAAGCGCGACTTCGCCCATCTGCTCTTCAACGAGTCAAACGCAGAGCGAATCCTGCACTTCCCCGCAATCATAGAACGGTTAGCATAAAAACTGCATCCCATCTTTGATTTTTCGCATAAAATGCCTGTATTATAAAAGATATGTGCCTTTTGCAGAGACTTACCTCATGAAGAAAAGAACAAATCTTTGAACATTATTGCTTAAACACCATCATGTCGGCGAGCTGGAGGAAGTAGGCGTTCGACCAGATTTCAAGCTCATGGGGATTGAAGACGAAGCCTCTGACATCCTGCTTCACGGATTCTATGTCAGTCGTGGACAGCTTCTCGCGAAGCATCTCCATAAAACGCTCCTTGGTGAGATCCTCGTCGTTGAACTCACGGATGCGCTTCCGCAGATGCTCGAAGTTGAGCGGCACACGATTGGCGACATACCATTGGAAGTCATACCAGTCGCGTCCCTTCACCCTGGTCTTCCAGTTGCGATAGAGCAAGGCATGCATCTTTCCTGCATAAAGGTCTGGAAGGGTCACGCAACGCACCATCAACTGATAGGGTCGAAATAGAAGTAAGTTCTCCGTCTCGAAGCCCAATGGCGGATCTGTATCCATTTCTATCTTCACTTTGACGGTCTTCTTGGTCTGGAACTTGATGTCGAAGACCTCCGTATTCTCCTTGAGGAAAGCGGATTCAACGCGCCCGAACATCTTCTTGTCCTTTTTCTGAATCACCACCTCATGTCCTGCCAGGTGAAATTCCTCGATAATATAGGGAAAGAAGTCCTCCAGATGAATATCACTATTCTTTTCCCTGAGTGTGAAGTCCATATCCTCGGAGTAGCGAGGCAACTGATGGAAGAGTCGCAGGCATGTGTCGCCATAGAAGGTTGCATGCTTGAAGAACCCTCCACGATGAAGCCCCGCAAGCGCTATCTTCTGCATTACCTCCTGTTCCACATTGGGCGTGGAGGTGCTCGCTTGCTGCTGGTATTCAGCAACCATTTGGTCGTATATGTTCATCGTTTTCTGATGATTTTAATGAGATTCTGTAATACTTGCGTCTTTCGCCCCTTGGCGATACATTGTTCAATGATACTCGTGTCGAAGTCTGAGAGCGCGTCCGTATCGAAACGCAGGAATTCTTCCAAATACTCCCAGAGCCCCTTGACAGACTGGGGCGGACGTTTTATGTCATGAATGATGCTGTCGCAGAGGGCCTTCTCCGGACTTGCCATTACACATGAAACCTCGTTGTCGTCGACGATCCGCAAACCGATGGGGAAGTATTGCGGCGAGACATGGAAGTATTCGAATATCCCCAACTTGTTCTCAAATCGCCGTGTATGCAGGGTGGTCATTGAGCTCATGATGTGTACTTGTTCTGGAATGAGCCCATACCATCTTAATGCCCATTGTAAGGATACGTAAGACGGCCCGTAGATGTGGTTGGCACACAAGCGTGCATCCACAGGCTTACCTGTCACCTCTGTGCTGACGACATAGAGGCCTCGCTTCAGTTGAATGATGTCACCACCCTTTTCCAAAGCATGAATCTTATCGGCAGGTGATGACAAATCGCTATAGCAATCGTATAGCGTTTGCGTGCGAACAGGGATGTTTCCCAACTTCAGTAATGGCGACTTCTTCATCGTTATTCGTCTAATTGCGCCGCAAAAGTACAAACATACGTACAGATATTCGAGAAAAACTCGAATAAACGTTCGAGTTTTAACAACTTTTATACAAGGACAAGCCTTCCTACACTATAGTAGTGGGGAGGCAACCCCACCAAGGCTCAACTGTTAAAAACACAGCACTCTGCAAAGAAATCTCATGTGACATCACTGCCGCATGAGATTTTTGTTGTATGTTTGCGTCCGAATAAATGCTGACACTATCATTATACAAACAACAATGAAACACATTCTTTTTGTGATGGCTGCCTGGATGGTAAGCGTCACGGCCCAAGCGGGCAGAGTCATCACCGACAGCGTACAGAGTCAGGTGCTCGGCGCTACTGTCAAGTACAATATCTATCTGCCCAGCGGCTTTGCTGAGAGCGGTAAGAGCTACCCCGTAGTGTATCTGCTTCACGGCTTCACCGACGACTACACGGCGTGGCGCGACAAGGGGCAGATGCAGACGGTCGCCGACGAGCTAATCGAGAGCGGCGAGATCTGCGAGATGATCATCGTGATGCCCAACGCCGGAGGCCCCCGGACGATGGAGACATGGAACGGCTACTTCAATATGCCGGGCTGGAACTACGAGGACTTCTTCTTCCAGGAGTTCATGCCGCAGGTGGAACAGAAATACCGCGCCATCGGCGACAAGGGCCATCGCGCCGTCATGGGTCTGTCGATGGGCGGCGGTGGCAGCACGGTCTATGCGCAGCGCCACCCCGACCTGTTCTCATCGTGCTACTGCATGAGCGGCTGGCTGGATAGCGACGGCGGCAAGCGGCGCGTGGAGGGCGTTGACGATAAGGTGTATCTCGTCAGCCAAGCTGTGAAGAACCATTCCGCACTGGCGTTTGTGGAGAACGCAGACGCTGCCACGGTGGAGCGTCTGCGCACGGTGAAATGGTTCTTCGACTGCGGCGATGACGATTTCCTCTTCGACCTCTCCGTGAAGCTGCACCAGCTCATGCGCGAGAAGCGTATCAAGGACGAGCTGCGCATCCGCAACGGCGTGCATAACTGGGAGTACTGGCATCAGGCCATCCGCATGGCCCTCCCCTTCGCCTCCCGCAACTTCAGCAAATAAGACCTCAGCCCACGAGCCACTTGCCGAGGCGGGGGATGCGCTGCAGGAGGGTGCAGGCGAGGGCGGTGGTGAGGAAGGTGCTGAGGGCGATGAGGAGGATCTCCAGGGGAGTCGTCCAGATGCCGAGGACGCCTTCATCGCCGGTATGGAAGATGCCGAGGAAGAGTCCGCAGAACAGCACGAGGACATACAGGTGGCAGAGGTACATGCCGTAGCTGGCCCGTGAGACGGGCAGCAGGATGCGCTGGTAGAAACGGCCGTCCCACGTGAACTTACGGAACAGCAGGATCCATCCGACGGTCATCAGCGCCACGCCGAAGGTGTCGTTGCACCAAGGCGTCTCCCATATCACCGCCAACGACACATTGCCCTCAATGGGGAAGGTCGCGGAGGTGGCGAAGACGCGCGCCAGGAAGCCGCCGAAGCAGATGACGAAGCCCGCGAGCCAGCAGGGGAAACCTATGAGGAGTGTGCGCCGCCACGACAGCTCGCCCACGAACCGCCGCAGGTACAATCCCAGCAGCAAATAGCCGATGAAACCGCAGAAATAGTAGAAGGTGCCGTAGCCGTTCCAGCTGGCCTCGCCCCATAGCGGATAGCGTGCGGGGTTGGGTAGTCCTGCGGTGCCGAAGATGATGGGCAGCTCTCCCTCGTAGGCCCATTCGCGCACGAAGGGGATGAGGGTGGTGAGCAGGCATAGGAAGAGGTAGCAGGCGAGCTCGCGGCGACTCACCCGCTCGGCCCACGGCGACAGCAGCGGCATCAGCAGGTAGAGGCCCAAGAGCATATAGACAAACCAGAGATGGCCGGCAGCGTAGTTGAAGTTCAGCAACAGATCCTTGAAGTTCTGCACCGGCTCGCCCCATACGAGGGCATAGAAGCACGTCCAGATGACGAAGGGTACGAGGATGCGCACGGCCCGACGGCGGAAGAACTCACCCGTGGAATAGTGCAGCGGGAACTGCAGGTAGCTGGAGGCGACGATGAACAAAGGAACGCACGCGCGCACGAAGGAATCGAAGAACGACGCCCAGTAGGCATCACTCAGCGTGAGGATGCGGGAGCCTTCGCCCCCCAGATAGAACGGCTCTGTGCTGTGCACCACCATCACCATCAGGCACGCTGCCACGCGCAACCAGTCCACCCAAGTGCAACGCACCTGTCTGTCAATGTATTCTTCCATGTTTTGTCGTAGGTTTACGGGCGCAAAGGTAGTAAAAAGTGCGTGAAAGCATAGAATCCTTGCCTCAAGAATACAATTTTTAAGGAAAAATTTGTCTGGTCAACGCACTTTTGCTACTTTTGTCGGCGCAATGAACCCTTGAACTTTCAACCCTAAACCATAAACCAACATGAATCTTCCCTTAGCTTTCTGGCTGGTGCCTGTCGCCTCTGTGGTGGCGCTCGGTATGGCCTTCTATTTTTTCCGCTCGATGATGACGGCGGACGAGGGCACGCCTCGCATGCGTGAGATTGCCAGCTACGTGCGTAGCGGCGCTATGTCTTATCTGAAACAGCAGTACAAGGTGGTCACCATCGTCTTTGTGGTGCTCGCCATCCTCTTCGCTTTCATGGCCTACGTGCTGAAATGGCAGAACCCGTGGGTCCCCTTCGCCTTCATCACGGGTGGTTTCTTCTCGGGTCTCGCTGGCTTCTTCGGCATGAAGACCGCCACCTACGCCAGTGCCCGCACCGCCAACGCCGCCCGCAAGAGCCTGGACGGCGGTCTGAAGATCGCCTTCCGCAGCGGTGCCGTCATGGGTCTCACCGTCGTGGGGCTCGGCCTCCTGGACATCGCCATCTGGTTCCTCATTCTCAACTTATTCTACGAGGGTGACAGCTTCGCCCTCATCACCATCACCACCACGATGCTGACCTTCGGCATGGGTGCCTCCACGCAGGCGCTGTTTGCCCGTGTGGGCGGCGGTATCTACACGAAAGCTGCCGACGTAGGTGCTGATATTGTGGGTAAGGTGGAAGCCGATATCCCCGAGGATGATCCCCGCAACCCCGCCACCATCGCCGATAATGTGGGCGATAACGTGGGCGATGTGGCCGGCATGGGTGCCGACCTCTACGAGAGCTACTGCGGCTCTATCCTCTCCACCGCAGCCCTCGGCGCTACGGCCTTTGCCATGAGCGGCGAGATGCAGATGAAGGCTGTCATCGCGCCGATGCTGATTGCCGCTGTGGGCGTGTTCCTCAGCATCTTCGGCATCTATCTCGTCCGCACGAAGGAAGGTGCCACCATGCGCGACCTGCTGCGCTCGCTGGCCGTAGGCACGAACATCTCAGCCCTGCTCATCGCGGGTGCCACCTTTGCCATCCTCTACCTTCTCGGCATCGAGAACTGGTTGGGTCTCTCGTTCTCCGTCATCACGGGTCTCGCCGCCGGTGTCATCATCGGTCAGGCCACGGAATACTACACCAGCCACTCCTACAAACCCACGCAGAAGATCTCTGAGGCCGGACTGACCGGCTCTGCCACCGTGATTATTAAAGGTATCGGCACGGGCATGATCTCCACCTGCATCCCCGTCGTCACCATCGGCATCGCCATCATGCTCAGCTACCTCTGCGCAAACGGCTTCGATATGGCCATGAGCGCCGAAGCCCTGTCCAAGGGCCTCTACGGCATCGGCATCGCCGCCGTAGGTATGCTTTCCACCCTCGGTATCACGCTGGCCACCGACGCCTACGGACCCATTGCCGACAACGCCGGCGGCAACGCCGAGATGAGCGAGCTGGGCGAGGAAGTGCGCCATCGCACCGACGCCCTCGACGCCCTCGGCAACACCACCGCTGCCACGGGCAAGGGATTCGCCATCGGCTCTGCCGCCCTGACCGCTTTGGCCCTTTTAGCTTCCTACATCGAAGAGGTGAAAATCGCGATGGAACGGGCTGATATTACACTTACGAACCTCAAGGGCGAGGTCATCACCGCCGCCCAAGCCACCATCCCCGACTTCATGAACTACTTCCAGGTGAACCTGATGAACCCGCGCGTCCTCGTGGGCGCCTTCATCGGTGCCATGGCAGCCTTCCTGTTCTGCGGTCTCACCATGGAAGCCGTGGGCCGTGCCGCCCAGAAGATGGTCGAGGAAGTGCGCCGTCAGTTCCGCGAGATCAAAGGTATCCTCGAGGGTAAGGCCACGCCTGACTACGGCTCCTGCGTAGAAATCTCCACGCGTGCCGCCCAGCATGAGATGATCTTCCCGTCGCTCCTGGCCATCGCCATCCCTATCGTCGTGGGTCTCGTCCTCGGCGTAGCCGGTGTCCTCGGCCTCCTCGTCGGCGGTCTCGCCGGCGGCTTCACGCTGGCTGTCTTCATGGCCAATGCCGGCGGCGCCTGGGACAACGCCAAGAAGATGGTCGAAGAAGGCAACTTCGGCGGCAAGGGCTCCTTCGCCCATAAGGCCACCATCGTGGGTGACACCGTCGGCGACCCCTTCAAGGACACCAGCGGCCCCTCGCTGAACATCCTCATTAAGCTCATGTCCATGGTCTCCATCGTCATGGCCGGCCTGACAGTGGCCTTCTCGTAAAGATACAGCCCCCGTGGTTCCCCTACAGCCTTCCCGTGTCTCTCGGGAAGGCTGTAAATTTAAATGTACGCTGCGAAATACGACTTTTTCTCCATATTACAGTAAGAAATCACACATTTTGATAGCATAAAGGCGGAAATTGGTAATATTTTCTTGTTAGTATTCATTGTGCGCACCACAAAAAACAGTACCTTTGTCGCGGCCAATATGTGTGAAGCTTTGAAGGACATCCCGGGCGTACTCGCCATCTGTTCCTCAGGGCCCTATGAGCAGTCCTTTGCCGACGCGTGGAGCAACGACCTGGGCGTGTGGATGTGCGACCGCTTCAGCCGCAACCTCACCGGCCACGTCACCGCCAACCCCAACGGCACCTACCGCGACCTCTACCTCTACTGTGTCCAGCACACCCTCGGCTCCCACGTAGGAATCTATAACTACCAGAACTTCGGCAACCTCTACACCACCAGCCCCAAGGACTTCTTCGTCAAGAAATAAATTTCACGAGCGGATGATGATTTCATCCGCTTTTATTTTGCACTTCGCTCGCTTAATCGTATCTTTGCCACCGAAAGGGCCACGAAGGAGGCTTTTTGAAGCCGATTCAACCTTAGCGAAGGGGCCTGATCAATCTTATTGGAAAATCATTGAAGCGTACGCTTTTTATTCAAAACGTCTCTTAAGCTTGGCCGCGAAATAGACGACTACCATTTGATAAGAAGTGAATGCTCATGCGATAGCGTGGGCGTTTATATCTTATCTATGGTAGTGGGCACCGGCCAAGCGCCTGAGACGTTGGATAGGTATAAACCGTCCACGTTTTTTATGCGCGCTTGGCTGGTGTCTTCGTTTCTGAACGAATCCCGTTCGCTTTCTTAACTATCTAACCATCTATGGCAAAGAAACTGCAACTGGGCTATAGGGAGATAGAGCAACGGCTAAGCCTCACCCCCAACCCCTCCCCCGTGAGGGAGGGGAGTTTGGAGATTGCATATTGGCTGCTCTACTCCTTTGGCAAAAGCGAACGAGACATCGAACGTTACAAGGAAGGTAAAGGAGTGCTCAAGACCTTCGACGGACTGCTCATCAAAGGGCTGTTCTGCTATCGGGCTGCAACGACCATCCGATTGACAGCTGAACTTGAACGGCTGAAGCGTGACCCGCAAGTACTGAAGGCGGCTCCCAAGATCATCGCCGTCAGCGATGGCAAGACCCTGTTGGCCTACGACCTGCGTGAGCGGGACACTTACGAGAATCCCGTCAACCGCCTCTACTGCGACTTCGCCTTCTTCTATCCGCTGATGGATGTGGAACGCGTGCATTATGTGGAGGAGAGTCCTGCGGACATCAAGGCTGCTGAGAAGTTGGCTAAGCTGCACGACGAGTTGCGTGCCTACAACGATTTCCGCTCGGACAGCGACCTACACGACCTCAACATCTTCATCACGCGTCTGCTGTTCTGTTTCTTTGCAGAGGACACTGGCATCTTCGAGGAGAATCTGTTTACGAGTAGCATCCAGCGCTTTACGAAGCCCGACGGCAGCGACCTCTCGCAATATCTTGACGAGTCGTTCAATGTGATGGACGTCAGTTTCCGCCGACAGGATATTCCCAGTATTGTGAAGCAGTTCCCGTATGTGAACGGCGGCCTGTTCTCGCGCCACATCCAGATTCCACGCATGGGCGAGAAGGCACGCCGCCTCATCATCGAGTGTGGCGAGCTGGATTGGAAGGACATCAACCCCGATATATTCGGCTCGATGATTCAAGCGGTGGTGAACCCTGAGGAGCGCGCTAATCAGGGAATGCACTACACCAGCGTGCCGAACATCATGAAGGTCATCAACCCGCTGTTCATGGATGAACTGCGAGGCGAGTACAACAAGCTCAACGAACAGTATGAACAACACCGTCAGATGCTGGACATCGAAGCCATCACCGCCAAGCAGTTCTACGATGACCTGAAGCCCGTCATCAAGAAATGCCAAGCCCTGCTGAAGCGCATGAGCAAGATGAAGTTCTTCGATCCCGCCTGCGGCAGCGGCAACTTCCTTATTATCACCTACAAGTGCTTGCGTTTCTTGGAGATGGACATCCTGCGTTTGCAGCAGAAATGTATGCCGATGGGCGAACTCATCTTCGTGGATGCCAGCGTCATACAGCTGAACCAGTTCTACGGCATCGAGCTTCTTGACTTCCCTCACGAAGTCGCCATGCTCTCCCTCTGGCTTGCCGAGCACCAGATGAACACCAAGCTCAACGAGAACTTTGGCATCAACACCCGTGCTCTGCCCCTGAAGAATATCACCCAGATTGTCTGTGGCAATGCCTGCCGCATCGATTGGAACAAGGTTTGCCCGCACACGAAAGAGGAGGAAGTGTTTGTATTTGGGAATCCACCGTATTTGGGGAGTCGCAGGCAGGATGCGTTCCAAAAGAAGGATATGGAATTAGTCTTCAAAGAGGACTTTGGAGAACTGGACTACATTGCTTGTTGGTTCGTACTTGCAGGACAATATATAAAAGGAACGCACACGAAGTTCGCATTTGTTACCACCAACTCAATCTGCCAAGGTTTGCAAGTAGCTCTATTATGGAAACGTGTTCTTGTTCATGGCAATGAGATAGCATTTGCTGTTTCATCTTTCAAATGGAAGAACAATGCTAAATTTAATGCAGGTGTGACTGTGGCAATTGTGGGAGTGGCAAACGCTGCATATATTAAAAAGAGAAAAATCTTTAATGACGGAAATGTCCACTTGGCCAGTAATATATCACCATATCTGATAGATGCGCCTACGATCTATGTGAATAGTGTCACCAAACCATACAATACATCCTTTCCTGAAATGAACTTTGGTAACATGCCTGCTGACGGTGGCAAACTCATACTCTCAAGCGAGGAGAAGAATATATTGGTTGCCAAGTCACCAGAGATAGAGCAATTCATAAAACCGTTAATAGGTGCAGAGGAATTTATAAATGGCAAACAAAGATGGTGCATTTGGTTATATGGTGCAGACGAATACAAGTATAAACAAATTACGGAAATAAAGAATCGAATAGATGCGCTTCGGGAGATACGCCTTGCTTCATCAAGGCCTCAGTTGGCTTCTATACCTCATCTGTTTGCACAGATTACACAGCCTATGGGAGAACCATTCATATTGATTCCTCTAGTATCATCAGAAAATCGGGAATATATACCAATGGGTTATTTCTCAGATGGGTATATAGCAGCAAATAGCTGCTCTGTTGTAGGAACAGATAAAATATGGCTCTTCGGCCTCCTCACAAGTAAACTTCACATGGTATGGGTAAAGACTGTTGGTGGCAAACTAGAAACCCGTTATCGCTACTCTGCCCAACTTTGCTACAACACCTTTCCCTTCCCACCCATCACCCCCGAAAAGAAGTCCGCCATCGAAGCCGCTGCCGAGGATGTGCTGGTAACCCGCGAGTTCTATCCTGAGCGCACGCTTGCCGAACTCTATGACCCAGACAAAATGCCGCAGGACTTGCGCGAAGCCCACGCCAAGCTGGATGACATTGTGGAAAGCTGCTATCCCGGCTATCCCTTCGCTTCAGACGAAGCTCGTCTGGAATGTTTGTTTAAGCTCTACGAGAAGATGACGAAGAAATGAAAAACGGCATAATGTTCATCATTGAATAAAAAAGAGCGGTTTTGTTTGGTGAGACTAAACAAAAGTCATAACTTTGCACCACCAAAAGACATTATTATGGGAAATAAAGAGTATCCTGTCTTCGAAGACGATTCAAGCATGAATATGTGCAGTGAGCCTGTTGTTGGCTATGCAGCGACAGGAAGTGGCTACGCAAATACTGCAGCCACCCTTGATGATGTTTGCGTGTCCAATGACTGGGATCCTGGCATTGGGCCCTATAGCATGGAGGAACTGAATGCCCGTATCGACGAAGCTGAGATTTTCATGGAAAAGGCAGAACGAGGCGACTGGAGTGATTGGATAACGGAAGAACAGTCTCGTGCCAACCTATATAGCAAATATCCATGGCTCAGGTGAGATGGACGATAAAGTCTGACAGTCTCTTTGATCTCTGTGTTTTCAATGCTTTTATGGAATATGGGCAGAAGACATCGAAGAGATGGATGCAGGAACGCATCGCATTTGCAGACCTTGTTGCAAAACATCCAGAAGCATGTCCACCGGAAGCCTTGTTGGCAGACAGGAAGAGATGCTATAGGAGTTGTCTTATCATGAGAAGATTCAAGATTGTGTACTATTACGCCAAATCATCTGATACAGTACATGTCGTTGATATTTGGGACACACGTATGAGTCCTTATAAACTACGAAAGCGAATAGAATAAATAGCGCTACACCCCTAAGAATTCAAAACGTCTCTTAAGCTTGGCCGCAGACAGACACACGTAGAGAATATCTTTTGAAGAATGGCGCAAAGAGAAAAGATATTCATACATGACAGCAAGTAACAACATTGTTGATATTCACTATCAACAGACTGGTTCGGCTACTGCCGTGAACCCCTTGGGTATGCGCGAGATGCAGGCAAAAGCTTATGCCGCTCGTCAGAAACGCTTCCTACTCATCAAGGCGCCACCCGCCTCGGGCAAGAGCCGCGCGCTGATGTTCATCGCTTTGGACAAGCTGATGCATCAGGGACTGAAACGGGTGGTGGTAGCTGTGCCGGAGAAGAGTATCGGGCGTTCGTTCCAGGATACGAACCTGACGAAGCAAGGCTTCTTTGCCGACTGGCAGGTGGCACCTTATTTTAACCTGACCGACGTGAAGAACGAAAAGGACAAGAAGGGCCGCTTCTTGGAGTTCTTTCGGCAGACGAGTACGAGGATTCTCGTGTGTGCTCACGCCACGTTGCGCAATGGTATGAAAGAAATCAACGATGAGGACTTCAATGACACGCTATTGGCTATCGACGAATTCCATCATACCAGCGCTGATGCCAACTCCAACCTGGGCGATGTGGTGCGACGGGTGATGAACAACTCCACAGGACATATTGTGGCGATGACGGGCTCGTACTTCCGCGGCGATGGAATCCCCGTGCTGAGGGTGGAGGACGAAGCACGCTTTTATCCTGTCACCTATAATTATTACCAGCAGCTGAACGGCTACAAGTATCTGAAGAACTTGGTGTTGGGCTATCATTTCTATCACGGGAACTATCTCGACCACATCGCAGAAGTCCTGGACACCACCAAGAAAACCATCATCCATATTCCCAGCGTCAACGCCCGAGCTTCGACGGGTATAGGGAAATACGCTGAAACGGATGAGATTATGAAAGTAATTGGCACGGTGGAGACGAAGGACTACAATACGGGTATCTATCATGTGCGAACACGAGACGGACGTTTGCTGAAGATAGCGGATTTGGTGGAGGATGACATGAAAGAGCGAAACATGGTGCAAGGCTATCTGCAACGCATGAAGCGGCGCGAGGACATGGACATCATCATCGCATTGGGCACAGCCAAGGAAGGCTTCGACTGGCAGTGGTGCGAGGTGTGTCTGACCATTGGCGTCAGAGGTTCGCTGACGGAGGTGATACAGATTATAGGAAGATGCACGCGCGACTGCGAGGGTAAGGAAACGGCAAAGTTCGTGAATATGATAGCCATGCCTGATGCCGCACAAAGTGACGTAAAGGTGGCCGTTAATGATTTCCTGAAAGCCATCACCGCCTCGCTGCTGATGGAGCAGGTGATGGCTCCCAGTTGGCACTTCAAGACGGTAAAAGATGAGGAGGACGTGGGTGCGGCTTTGTCAAGAACACTCGTTGTGGAAGGGCTGAAGCCGCTGTCGAGCGAAAAGACGACGCTGATTGTGCAGGAGCAGTTGGACGACTTGAAGGCTGCTATCCTGCAAGACGAAACGGTGGTTCGCGCTATCAGCGGTTCCACGACGGCAGAGACCATTACACAGAACCTGATACCGAAAGTAATCCGAGAGCGCTATCCCGATTTAACCGACGAGGAAGTAGAGGAGGTAAGACAGCATGTGCTCCTAGACACAATCGTGAAGGGCAATGACATTCAGGAGAGTGATGGTAACCGCCTCATTAAATTATCAAATCGTTTCATCAATATAGATGCGCTGAGCATCAACCTCATTGACCACATAAATCCCTTCCAGAGAGCTTATGAAGTGCTATCGAAGTCGGTGGATGCGCCTACGCTGAAGATTATCCAGGACACGATAGCTGAACAGAAGTTTGATCTCACATTGGAGCAAGCCATCATCATCTTCAAGGGCCCGCTCAAACAATGGGTGGCCGAACACGAAGGACGTGTGCCGGATATAAACCATCCCGACCCCAAGGTGAGGGAGATGGCTGCGGCCTTGCAGATGATTAAGAACCTGAAAGCGAGGAAGCTGGCAGGGCTAGAGTATGAGGGGTAATGGACAATGGATAATTGACAATTGACAATGAAATATGGAATGGCCAAGTGAATTGTTAGAGATATTCAACGACCCGTTGTTAGACGGCGTACGACCGAAGGTGGCACCAGTGACTGCTGACGACCGGATGGGGCAGAAATTGGAAGAGGTGAGGAATTGGATTGCCTGTCACGGACGGGAGCCAGGACAGAATGGTGACCTGAAAGAGAAAATGATGTGGGCGGCAATGACTGCGCTCAGGAAGAAAGGGCTGATGAATTTGTAAATCTTCAAATGGTAAATCATCATGGCGGATATAGATAAAGAATTAGATGAGATATTCGACGACCCTCTGCTGAATCTTACAGAGAAGGAGGTTGCGTTGTTCGATATCCCTGCCTATATGCGGAGAGCAATGGGCGCGAAAGCCCAAGCTGATTATGTGGCACAACATAAATTATGCGAGGATTTCGAGCGCTACCGTCAATTGTTCCAGCGCGTGCATCATGATTTGAATACAGGTCGCCGTACACTCATTAGGATAACTAAAACAACAAACTTGCAGGCTGGTCACTACTATGTTGTGGACGGGCAATTGGTTCTTCTGGAGAGGATTGGCGAGAGAAAAACAAGTAGTAACTTCTTGCCTGACGCTCGCACGCGCTGCATCTACGAGAATGGGACAGAGTCAGACATTCTACTGCAAACTTTGCGCAAGAATGTAGTGGGTAGCGGATTTGCTGTAACGGAATTGCAGGAGGAGATGGAAAAAAGCTTCTTTAGCAATCATGATTTAACGGAACAGGACAAAGTAACAGGTTATATCTATGTTCTGAGATCCCTCTCAGAAAATCCCGAGATTAAGGAGATAAAGAATCTGTATAAGATAGGATTCTCAACCAATGCCGTGGAAACACGAATTGCCAATGCTGAGCATGAGCCCACTTATTTGATGGCTCCCGTGGAGATTGTAGCCACGTACAAGGTCGTGAATCTAAACTCGCAGAAGTTTGAAAATCTGATTCATTTACTATTAAAGAATGTGCAATTGCATGTAACAGTAGTAGATGACAAAGGACTGAGTCATGAACCGAAGGAGTGGTTCGTCGTGCCATTGGATGTGGTGGACGTTATTATCGAACGTATCATGGATGGTTCAATTCTGAACTATACATATAATAAAGAGCTTCAGTGCCTGGAGCATTCTGTCGCTATCACAAAGTGATATCGCCTCCCACCGTACTACGTTATACTCTATAGTGTCTAAACGAACCCTCTATAGTGTCTGCGCGTACCCTCTATAGAGGGTCAGGCGAGGGAGTAGTAGTGTCTAGCCGCAGGGAGCAGATTTATTTTTGCAGAAAACTCTACGAGGGTTACGCAGGCACGTAGATGAAGAACTGCAGCCGTTTCGGTCAGATTTCAATCAGATAATTCCCTCCACCTCGCTGCTTAGGAAGTCTTCTAAGCTCACACCACCGGTTCCTACCACAAACGAACGCTTTGGGTGGAAGGCCTCAACAAACTCTGGCAGACCAGCATTCATCCCCCTGCGGCCGCTCTTCACCTCAATGGCCGTCACCTCATCGCCACGTACTATGATGAAATCCACTTCCTTATCCTTGTCCTTCCCATCCTTGTTCCTAGAAGGCTCACGCCAATAGTACACCTTATAGTCCAATTCGTCCGCCATGCTCAGCAAGTGCGCCCCCACGGCACTCTCCACCCAGCGGCCCCACACTTTCGTGTCAGTCCTGTCTGCCACAAACCCGCGACCCTTATAGGCTGTCAGCAAGGCATTGTTATACACCTGATACTTGGGAATCGAACCTCTCTTGCGAGCCTCGTCTTTGGAATATTTCTGGAGGCCCGTCAACAAGGCGCACTGGTCCAGAATCTCCAGATAGCCGGCCAGTGTGGTCACATTGCCCGCATCCTGCAACTGCCCCATCATCTTGGTGAGTGAGAGAATCTCAGCCGAATAGCCGCATCCCAACTCAAACAACTGCTTCATCAGAGCGGGTTTGTAGATGTTCGACGTCATGATTACGTCTTTTTCGATGGCCGGAGCCACCAGCGAATACTTGATGTATTTCCGCCAACGACGCTCATCCTTTATCATGTGGGCAGATCCAGGATAGCCACCAAAATAGATATACTCGTCCAGAGACACCCCGAAGGCATCCCGCATCTCCTGCAAGGTCCAGTGCGGCATCCTGATCAGTTCAAACCGTCCCGCCAGCGATTCCGTTAATCCTTTCTTCAGCAACAGACGACTACTCCCAAGCAGCACTACCTTCAGGTTCACGTGGTTCCGCGAGTCAGCATCCCATTCCCGTTTTACCACCTCACTCCAGTTCTCTATCTTCTGCACCTCGTCAATCACCAGCAGATACTCTTCTAACTTGCGGAGCATCATCGTGGTGCGGGCAGCCTCCCAAACCCGATGAATCCAGTCGCTGTCCTTCGGATCTGCAGCATCAGCCACCTCAATGGTATGGGGATTGGCTACCTGAGCCAGCACCTGAGCCACCAATGTGGACTTGCCCACCTGTCGCGGACCGGCCAGCACCTGCATGAATTTCCTGGGTTCCAGTAACTGTTCTTTCAGCGTATAGAACTGTTTGCGAATATATTCCATTGCTCAAATCTTTATAACATTTTACTCAATTCTTCCCGCAATTTTACTCAGTTTATCTCATAGTTTTACTCAATTTATACTGCAAAAATACTCAATTTATTTTATTTGCAAGCAAGAAAACATGAAAAAACACATCTAAATAACGAATAAACGTCCCACACTCCCCACAAATTAAATATTTCTTTACAAAAACAGTGCGCACAGCGCACGAATTTTCTGTCGGCGGCTGCATCACCCGATGCAGCCTGCTGTGCAAGACGAGGTAGTAGTAGTGGCTTGCGTAGGGCTCATAGGGTTTTCTGCAAAACTTTTTCTCGAAATGAACGGGTGCATGGAAGAACTAGACCTTTCGCGGTGTCCCACTAGTGGGACACGATGGAAGAGCTAGGTGCGTTGAGTGTCCCACCATGGTGATCCAGTTGGAAGACTATGGTCTTAGAGCAATAGGACCTAAGGGTTATGGGCGAAAGACCTAAGGGTTATGGGAAAAAGGCTTAAGGGTTTTGTGCTGAAGCCTTATGGGTTATAAGAAACAGCCTACAGCTGGGCGAAGGTTTTGCGGGCGCGGAGGTGGTAGGCGACGAGGAGGCTGGGGAGGGACTGCTCGGGGATGGGGTCGAGGGTGGTAGCGGCGAGGTTGGCGCGACGGTCGGCGGTGAAGTCGGCCTTGATGCGACGGAACTCGCGACGGGCCTGCCAGACGGCTTTGAAGCTGCGTGCTTCGCCCTTCATGAGGAAGAGGAGTGAGGCGAGGGCGTCGAGCCAGAAACGGATGAAGAAGACGCGACGCAGGCGACGCTCGGGGAGGTTCTTGTAGAGGAGCAGGAGGTTGTTGCGGAAATTCAGGAAGGTCTTACGGGGATTCTCCTTAGGCAGTGTGCCGCCACCGACGTGATAGACGACGGCCTGCGGTACACAGACGATGCGATGGCCACGCGCCCGCAAACGCCAGCAGAGGTCGATCTCCTCCTGATGGGCGAAGAAGCGGCCGTCGAGGCCTCCGACTTCCCAGAACAGCTGAGCACGGATGAGCAGGGCGGCGCCTGTGGCCCAGAAGACGTCGGCCACGCTGTCGTACTGCCCGCGGTCTTCCTCAACGGTCTCGAAGATGCGGCCGCGACAGTAGGGGTAGCCCAGCGCGTCGAGGTAGCCGCCCGCGGCTCCGGCGTATTCGAAATGGGTGCGCGTATGCTCAGCCCGCAGTTTGGGCTGGCAGGCGGCGACATCGGGGTGGGCTTCCATATAGTCCAGCATGGGCTGCAGCCAACCCGCAGGCGTCTCCACATCAGAGTTCAAAAGGAGATAATAGTCATAGCCCTCTCCAACTCTGCGCAATGCTTGATTATATCCGTCGGCGAAACCATAGTTACAGTCGAGACGAATCACTTCAATCTCCGCGAACTCCGCTGCTAAAACATTAAGGGAGTCATCCGTAGAGGCGTTATCCGCCACGATTACGCGAGCCAGCTCACGTGGAGTATTCGCAAGTACGGAAGGAAGGAAGCGGCGAAGCATTTGGGAGCCGTTCCAATTGAGGATGACGATAGCTACAGACCCACCCCCCTGCCCCTCCCTTGTAAGGAGGGGAGTAGAATCATTCTGTAATTGAGGATTCTGGGTAATAACTGGAGTTTCTATCATAATCTTGTCGGTATTTACTCCCCGCCCTACAAGGGAGGGGCAGGGGGGAGGGTCTTTAATGCTGTCTGGTCTTCATTCCAGGCGGTGAGACGGAGGGGAAGGATGGTGTTATCCGGGCCTTGGCCGCGATATTCCACTTTGATATAGTTGTCGGTGAAGCCGTTGTAGAGGCCTGGAGTGCGGGAGTGTTCGAGGAGCACGGGGCGCGTGGTGCCGAGGTAGTGGTCGTAGAAGGCACGGAGCTTCTGGTCGCTAATGGCGAGGAGGCGCTGGCTGCGGGCGTGCTTCTCCTCGGGGCTCACGACATGGGGGATGCGCAGGGCGGCAGTGCCGGGGCGCTCGCTGTAGCTGAAGACATGGAGCTGTGAGACAGGCAGCGACTGTATGAAGCGCTCGGCCTCATCGAAGAGGACTGGCGTCTCGCCACGCGTGCCCACGATGACATCGACACCGATGAAGGCGTCGGGCATCAGCTCGCGCACGCGCGATACCTTATTATAAAAGAGGGCGGTGTCATAGCGACGGTGCATCAGCTTCAATACGGCATCGCTGCCGGACTGCAGGGGGATATGGAAATGCGGCATGAAAGCACGGCTGTCAGCACAGAACTGCAGGACTTCGTCGGTCAGCAGGTTGGGTTCGATGCTGGAGATGCGATAGCGCTCGATGCCCTCGACGGTGTCCAAGGCGCGGAGCAGGTCGAGGAATGACTCGCCCGTTGTGCGCCCGAAGTCGCCGATGTTGACGCCCGTGAGGACGATTTCCTTGCCGCCCTCGGCGGCTGCCTGCCGGGCCTGTGCGACGAGCGAGGCAATGCTGCCGTTGCGACTGCGACCGCGGGCGAAGGGTATCGTACAGTAGGTGCAGAAGTAATTGCAGCCGTCCTGCACCTTCAGGAAGTAGCGGGTGCGGTCGCCACAGGAACAGGAGGGGACAAATAGCTCATTTGCATCGGATGGTGCAAATGAGCTATTCGTCAAGTACTCCACTATCCTACCCTTCTCATTCTGGCTGAGGACGAGGGTGACACCGGGGATGGCGCGCACCTCGTCGGGTTTGAGCTGGGCGTAGCAACCGACGACGACGACCGTGGCGCCGGGATGCTGACGGACGAGCTTATGGATGGCCTGGCGACATTTGTGGTCGGCCACCTCCGTGACGCTGCATGTGTTGACGATGCAGATGTCCGCCACCTCGCCTTTCTGCACCTTGCGCACGCCCACCTCCTCCAGCTGACGGGCGATGGTGGAAGTCTCGGCAAAGTTCAGCTTGCAACCTAAGGTGAAATAGGCAGCCTTTTTTCCTTGTAGTGGCAGATCGGGATTCATGCTTATTTTTTGTTTTCGAGTGCAAAGATACGGATTTTCTGCCTTACGGCCTTGAACAAGCGAAAATTTAACATTTCAATACATATTTGATTATGAGCCTCTTGCATGCTTTTGCAAAAAAAAGTTCAAAAAAAGTTGAAAAAAAGTTGATAAAAAAAGTACAACGTATTCAAAAAGTCCGTACCTTTGCACCGTTTTAAGAAGCAATTGATTGTTTTACAGATTTAAAAAGCAAAAAAGAAAATGAAAAAGGTAGCATTTATGTTCGTAGCCGCTATGGCTCTCTCTTTCGCTGCTTGCGGCGGTCAGACTAAGGCTTCTGAGGAGGCTTGCGACAGCGCTGCTTGCGACAGCGCAGTAGTAGAAGAGGTTGTTGACACTCTCGCTGAGGTTGTTGACAGCGCTGCTGCTGTGGCTGATACTGTTGTTGCTGAGTAATCAGACGCTGCAGTTCGCACAACGAACAGTACAAGCTAAGGGTCTCACGGGAGTGAGGCCTTTATTTTTGTGGTTCAAGAGCTTAAGGGTTCAAGAGTTTAAGAAGTTTAAGGGGTTTAAGAAGTTTAAGGAGTTAAAAAGGAAGCCGCGGCACCATGGGGTGTCGCGGCTTGCGTTATGGTTGGGAATGAGGATTAAGCCTCTTCTTCCATGTCTTCTATCTCCTCGATCTCATCGGCGGGAGCCTCCACAGCGGGAGCAGCCTCAACGACGGGCTCGGGCTGAGCGATAGGTGCATCGGGAACAACGGTGACGGGGATGATAACGCTGATCTCCTTGTGGAGACGAACGGTAGCCTTGTGCTCGCCAACGGTCTTCACATCCTTGATGGTGATGAGCTTGCGGTCGATATCGAAACCGAGCTTGCTGAGCTCTTCAGCGATCTGGATGTTGTTAACGCTGCCGTAGATGGTACCCTGGGCGCTCACCTTGGCGGTGATGGTCAGAGCCACACCTTCGAGCTTGTCAGCGATGGCCTGTGCGTCGTTCTTGATCTTCTCAAGCTTCTTGGCCTTCTGCTTCAGCTCTTCAGCAAGCATCTTCTTAGCGCTCTCGGAAGCGATGACACCCTTACCCTGGGGAATGAGATAGTTGCGGCCATAGCCGGACTTCACATTTACGATGTCGTGCTTGTAACCCAAGCCAATCACATCTT
>CAMKTN010000039.1 GCA_946415705.1 uncultured Prevotellaceae bacterium | reverse complement strand
GTGTTCGACAGCATCGGACATATCTATGCCGACCGTCTCTTCTTCGTCACACGTCCCGAACTCGCACAACCCACGCTGCAATACACGGGCCTCAAGGATCAGTATGCGCCCTTCGAGTCGATTGACATCGACATCACCTCGGCCCATTTGATGCCTGACCAGACCGTGTCGCTCACCGTGCGCGATGCCGTCCACGCCGACAACACTTTCGACAGCGGCAACATCATGACAGAGATGCTGCTCTCCAGCGAAATCAAAGGCTTCGTGCCGCAACCCGACTACTTCTTCGAGAAGGACGATGAGGAGCACCGCCGCGCCCTCGACCTGCTGATGATGACACAGGGCTGGCGACGCTTCAACTGGCAGGAGATGGCGGTGAAAGGCATGTGGGAACTCACGCATCCCGCTGAGCACACCCAGATTGTCACGGGCACCGTGAACCGCTACTGGGTCGAGGAAAACCTCTATGACCAAGTACAGGCTGACCACGACCGCTTCATGACCGAGTGGACACCCTCGCTGAGCGAACAGCAGCAGTCGCCGCTCTTCCAGGCAGACGGCCAACCTGCCTCGAAGTTCAACTTCGGCGACTACGGGAGCGACTTCTCCAAGAGAAACATGGCGTGGAACCTCAATCCCCTTTACGAGCGCCGCAGCCAGATAGGAGCCATCAGCGACACTTGGCACGGCATCTTTTCCCGACAGGGGCACGGATGGGACAATACCGATTACAACCAGCTGAGTTTCAGGACGACGAAGTCCTATCGCGAGAATCTGAGGCGCCAGCAGAGCGTGCTGGCACGGCGCTATCAGGAGACGGGTACCGTGAAGAAGGAAGTGCGCGTGCACGCAGAGTTCGTGGATCCCTTCAATACGCGTAACAACCTGATTGGCGAGACAGAGACCGCGCAGGGGCGCTTCCAGATTGACCTTCCGCGCTTCGAGGGCAGCTGTCTGTTCTACTTAGGCGCCAGCGACACCACCAAATGGAACCGGAAATGGGACGGCTTGCGCCGGCGACGCGGGAAATATGGCAACTGGCCGCACGCTTGGGTGCAGTTAGATGATTACGACGAGTACGACGCAATGGCCGGGCGCTTGCCGGACTATCCCGAATACTATGTCCGCCTGAACTATCCCTATCCCCGATGGGTGAAGCCCTACAGCTATTACCAGGTGCACAACGCTCCGCTGCGCGACACTACCTATCTGTCGCCACGCCTGCTGACCGACGGCACCCACGTCCTCGACCAGGTCACCGTGCGTGCGCGTCATGGCGGTCTGCGGCACATAGATTTCTCCAAGCCCGCCTATGTCATTGATGCTTATGAGGCCCTGAATCTCGCGATGGATGCAGGATTAGTGAGATATACCAATGAATCTTACTGCGTGGCTTACCAAGTGTGCAAGACCCTCATCTCGGACATGGCGATGTACCGCCATTGGGACTTCAGAACCTATCAGGACCATTGGGACGAAGGCTACTGGTGGGGACCGCTAGATCAGAAGCGATGGGGACTGCTCACCTATATTGATAAGATATACATCTACACCGACTACTCCCCCCGGCGCGAGGGCGATGAGCGCTACGACCAGGACAACCAGCCCATCGTGGCGGTCGATCTGCGACGCTTTCCCGACCAGACGCAGCGCGTCGTCTATCGCGACCGCCGCTACATCCTCGACGGCTTCGCCTATCAGGAGGACTTTTACCACCCCGACTACAAGCGCAACCCGCCCACTGAGGGGCAGAAGGACTACCGCCGCACCCTCTACTGGAATCCCGACCTGAAGCTCGACGCCAGCGGCCGCGCCCACGTCAAACTCTTCAACAACAGTCAGGCCACCCAGATCTCCATCGATGCCGCCGGCCAAACTTCCGACGGCGCCCTCCTATACGTAAAAGGGGCGGTGGTGAGGTAGTTAGCTTTATCTATTTATAGGTATAGTTGATTTCCATGAGCATATAGCCCTTGGGCCATTTGGCGCGGTCGAGGTAGAAACGGGCGGTGCCGTGGGAGAGGAGGTAGAGGTCGGGTTTGACCTCGCGAAACTCGTGTTGCAGGTAGTTTTGGCCTTCGTTATAGCTGAGGCGTGCTATCTGCCAGCAGCCGTCGGCAATGTGAACGGTCATGCTTCCGAGCTTCACGACGTAGAAGAGCTTCTCGTTGGCGGTGTAGCTGCCCTCGTATTTCATGCCGGTGTCCTGCTTCTTCTGGCGTTTCTTCTGCAGCTCACGGACTTTCTCGCGTACCTTTTTATAGAACTTGTCATAGACGTTGGCGCTGAGCATGTCGTCGTGCTTGAGGAAGGAGGCCACCTGCTTGGGCGTCAGCTCCTGCTTCATCTCTACCATGCGGGCATTCGTGGCTGTTGTCTTGCCATCGGCATATTGTACGTCCTCGGCCATCGTGATGCCAAAATGCTTGTGTTCCCTGAGGGCGGAGAGGATGGGGCCGTAGCCTGCCAGTCGGGCGGCAAAGGTAACGACGCGACGGTGGGGGAACTTCTTCAAGTCGATGTCTTTCTCCAGCTTGCACGTCACGGAATAGTCGAGTGTCTTGGTGCGTGCGCTGAGGGGCTTGGCATTGGCGAGCACCTGCTGCAGGAGATATTCCTCGAAGGTCATACCGTTGGCCAGCACCACGGCCTCGGGCATGTCGAGCGTGTAGGCGATGTCTTCTTCGTCCTGGGCATGCGCACTCAGGGCGAAGAACGTCCACAGCAGGATGAGGAAGCTTTTAGGAAGCGCTATTCTCAGGCTTCGGGCCATTGCCTTTTCCGTGTTTGCCGTGTCTTCTTTTCTTTCCGCTCTTTCCGTCAGTACCGCCATTCCCGTTGTTTCCGTTGTTTCCGTGATTTCCGTTCTTTCCGTGTCTTCCGTGGTTTCCGTGTCTTCCATGGCGGCCACGGCCTTTGCCGCCAGTGCGGGAGGAGGCGCCGCGGCCGGTGTAGGCGGGGGCTTCGCCGAGCTCTGCGGGGACGGGCTCCTTGGGGACGTCCTTCTCAAGGAAGCGTTCGATGGCGGCGAAGAGGGGCTGGTCCTTCTCGCTGACGAGGGTGATGGCACGGCCGTCCTTGCCGGCACGGGCGGTGCGTCCGATGCGGTGGACGTAGTCTTCTTCGTCGTGGGGCACGTCGTAGTTGATGACGAGCTGTATGTCGTCGATGTCGATGCCGCGGGCAACGATGTCTGTGGCCACGAGGATATCGACCTGTCCGGTCTTGAAGCGGTACATGACGTCGTCGCGCTGTTCCTGCAGCAGGTCGCTGTGCATGGCTTCGGCGTTGTAGCCTTTGCGCTTGAGGGCGATGGCGACGTCCTTAGTGTGGACTTTCTTGCCGACGAAAACAATGACGCGCTCGGGCTTGCGCTGCTGGAAGAGGTGCTCTACGATGCGCAGCTTCTGGGCCTCGTAGCAGATGAAGGCGCTCTGGTGGATGCCCTCGGCGGGTTTGTTGAGGGCTATCTTGACTTCGACGGGGTCGGTGAGGATGGTCTTGGCGAGCTCGACTATCTTGTCGGGCATGGTGGCGGAGAACATGATGGTCTGCCGCTGCTTAGGCAGGAAGGAGACAATCTGCATGATGTCCTCGGAGAAGCCCATATCGAGCATGCGATCGGCCTCGTCGAGGATGAAGAAGCTGACGCGTGAGAGATCGACATTGCCGAGAGAGAGGTGGCTGATAAGGCGGCCGGGGGTGGCGATGACGACGTCGGCACCGAGTTGCAGGGCGCGCTTCTCCTGTTCGTAGCGAATGCCGTCGTTGCCGCCATAGACGCTGACGCTGGAGATGTCGCCGAGGTAGTAGGAGAAGCCTTCCATGGCCTGGTCAATCTGCTGTGCGAGCTCACGCGTGGGGGCCATGATGACGCAGTTGATGGCGTCGCGGGGGAAGCTGCCGTCGCGCAGCTGCGAGAGGACGGGGAGGAGGTAGGCGGCTGTCTTGCCGGTGCCGGTCTGTGCGACACCGATGAGGTCGCGGCCCTCCAAGAGTGGGGGGATGGCTTGTTCCTGAATGGGGGTGCACTCGGTGAAGTTCATGTCGTCGAGGGCATCGAGGACGTCGTAGTTGAGGTCTAGTTCTTCGAAAGTCATTTTTTGCTTATAGGGCTTATGGGGCCAATGGGGCTAATAGGGATTATGGGTTATCTGAGGGAGCGGCGGTAGAGCCAGATGGCGATGAAGGTGAAGATGATATTGGGGAACCAGGCCGCGAGGATGGGTGGCCAGCTGCTGTTGATGGCGAAGGTGGAGCTGACGGTCTGGAACATGATGTAGGTGGCGGAGAGGGCGATGCCGAGTCCGAGGGCTGTGCCCATGCCTCCTTTGCGCTTGCGGAAGGAGAGGGAGAGACCGATGGCGGAGAGGATGAAGGCGGCGAAGGGGGCTGCGAAGCGCTTGTGGTACTCGACCTCGAAAACCTTGACGTTGCCGGAGCCGCGCAGGCGCTGCCGCTCGATGTAGTCGAGGAGCTCGTCGTTGGTGAGCGTCTCCTGCTGGTTCTTGGTGGCAAGGAAGTCGGTGGGTTCCATGATGATGACGCTATCGACGAAGTTCTTGTGCGTAATCTCCTCGCGCAGGCCTTGGAGGGTGCGTATCTTCACGTCGTAGAGCTTCCAGTGGTAGCGCTCGTCGGCGAGGGTGTCGTACTGTATGCGCTGTGCGGTGAGGTGGCTGACGAGGTTCTTGTTCTGGAACTTATCCAGCGAGAAGCGGTAGCCGCTCTTGACCTGTCCGTCGAAGTGGTCGATATAGGCGATGACGCCGGTATCTACCTGCAGCTGCACGTGCTCGGCCATCTGGGGTTTCTTTCGGCTCTTGTACAGCATCTCGAACTCGAGACGCTTCACGGAGCCGCGGGGGATGACCTCGGAGCCGAGGTAGAAGCTGATGATTGCCAGAAGGGCTGACGACAGCATATAGGGTCGCAGCAGGCGCCCGAAGCTGATGCCGGTGCTCATCATGGCGATGATCTCGGAGTTCTCTGCCAGCTTCGACGTGAAGAAGATGACGGCGATGAACACGAACAGCGCCGAGAAGAGGTTGCTGTAGAACGGGATGAAGTTGAGGTAGTAGAAGAAAAGACCGTCCAGCGGGGCGTGGTTCATGGTGAACTTGTCCGAGTGCTCGGAGAAGTCGAAGACCACGGCGATGGAGATGATGAGGAGGATGCTGAAGAAGTACGTCCCCAGGAACTTGGCTATGATATAGCGGTCGAACCTGGAGAAGAGATTGCGCTTTAAAGTAAATAGGAAAGAACGGACCCTCCCCCCGCCCTCCCTTGTAGGGAGGGAGTGGTTACTGTTCGCTGTTTCGCCTTCTTTGCTTCTCATATGATGAGTTTCTCTTCTTGTTTGGTGTCAGCTCCCTCCCTAAAGGGAGGGTAGGGGTGGGTCCTCTATAATCTCACTTTTAACTTGGGGATCATCAGGTCTTTCCAGGCGCGGAAGTCGCCGGCGAGGATGTGGCTGCGGGCTTCGCGCACGAGCCACATGTAGAAGGACAGGTTGTGGATGGTTCCCAGCTGCAGGGCCAGCAGCTCCTGCGACTTATAGAGGTGGTGGAGATAGGCGCGCGTGTATTGTCGGTCGATGGGGCTGGGGCCGTTGGGATCGATGGGCGTGAAGTCCGTGGCCCACTTGGCGTTGCGCATATTCAGCGTGCCCTCGCTGGTGAAGAGCATGGCGTTGCGACCATTGCGGCTGGGCATCACGCAGTCGAACTGATCGACGCCGAGGGCGATGGCCTCGAGAATGTTCTCGGGGGTACCGACACCCATGAGGTAGCGGGGGCGGTCGGTGGGGAGGATGCCGTTGACGAGCTCTATCATCTCGTACATCACCTCGGCGGGTTCGCCCACTGCCAGGCCGCCAATGGCATTGCCCTCGGCATTCTTGGAGGCGATGTACTCGGCGCTCTCGGTGCGCAGGTCACGGTAGGTGCAACCCTGCACAATGGGGTAGAGGGCCTGGTGGTAGCCGTAGCGGGGCTCTGTCTCGCTGAAGCGCTGCACGCAGCGGTCGAGCCAGTGATGGGTGAGGGTGAGGCTCTTGCGGGCGTAGTCGTAGGGCGCCGTGCCTGGGGGACATTCGTCGAAGGCCATGATGATGTCGGCGCCGATGGAGCGCTCGATGTCGATGACGCGTTCGGGGGTGAAGAAATGCTTCGAACCGTCGATATGGCTGCGGAACTCGCAGCCTTCCTCGCGCAGCTTACGGATGCCTGTGAGCGAGAAGACCTGGAAGCCGCCACTGTCGGTGAGCATGGGGCGTTCGAAGCCGTTGAACTTGTGCAGGCCGCCGGCTGCCTCGAGTACGCTGGTGCCGGGGCGCAGGTAGAGGTGGTAGGTGTTGCCGAGGATGATCTCGGCGTTGATGTCCTCGTAGAGGTCGCGCAGCTGCACGCCCTTCACGGAGCCCACGGTGCCCACGGGCATGAAGATGGGGGTGTGAATGTCGCCGTGGTCGGTGTGGATGACACCGGCGCGGGCGGAGGAGTGGGGGTCGGTATGTTGGAGAGTGAAGAACAAGTTAATTGAAAATTGAGAATTGAAAATTGAAAATTGGCGGCCAAATGATTGTCGAAATTACGTGATAATGATATAACGGTATTACGAGGCCGCCGAGTTAAGAGCCGGTTTCTCCTCGTCCAGCTTGAACTGAATGGGATGATCGACTTTCTCGCGCAGGAGGGCGTAGTCAAGGACTTGCAGGACATTCTCGACATAGTGGAAGGTGAGGCCTGCGACGTACATGGCGTCGATCTCCTCGATGTCCTTGCGGTTGTCCTCGCACAGCAGGATATCGGTGATGCCGGCGCGCTTGGCGGCGAGGATCTTCTCCTTGATACCGCCTACGGGGAGCACCTTGCCGCGGAGCGTGATCTCGCCGGTCATGGCGATGCCCTTGCGAACCTTACGCTGTGTGAGGGCGGAGGCCAGCGATGTAGCCATGGTGATGCCGGCGCTGGGGCCGTCCTTGGGCACGGCGCCCTCGGGGACATGCACGTGGATGTCGTAGTTGTTGAAGATGCGCGTGTCCACACCGATGTCCTCGGCATGGGCCTTGATGAACTCCAGGGCGAGGATGGCGGACTCCTTCATGACGTCGCCGAGGTTGCCGGTGAGCGTGAGCTTCTGCCCCTTGCCGCGGCTGAGGCTGGTCTCGATGAACAGGATCTCGCCGCCCACGCTGGTCCATGCCAAGCCTGTGACGACACCCGCGAAGCCGTTGCCCTGGTAGGTGTCGCGCATATACTTGGGCTTGCCCAGCAGCTGTTCGATGGTGTCGATCTGTATGTTGTCCGTGGGGAACTCGCCGTGGCGCTCATGGTAGAGGACCATCTTGCGGAACAGGCGGTCGAGCTCCTTCTCCAGACCGCGGACGCCACTCTCACGCGTGTAGTTCTCGATGATGAACTCCAGGGCTGCCTTGTTGAGCTTCAGCGAGCCCTTGGCAGGCAGGCCGCAGCCTTCCTTGACGCGCGGCACGAGATGGCGCTTGGCAATCTGCACCTTCTCCTCGGTGATGTAGCCGTTAACCTCGATGAGTTCCATGCGGTCCAGCAGGGGTCGCGGGACGCTGCTGATGGTGTTGGCGGTGGCGATGAACATCACGTCGGAGAGATCTACATCGACTTCAAGGAAGTTATCGTGGAAGGCTTTGTTCTGCTCGGGGTCGAGGACTTCGAGCAGGGCGCTGGCGGGGTCGCCGTTGTGGGTATGTTCGGTGATCTTGTCGATCTCGTCGAGCACGAAGACGGGGTTCGACGATTCGGCCTTGATAAGGCTCTTGATGATTCGGCCGGGCATGGCACCGATATAGGTGCGGCGGTGGCCGCGGATCTCTGCCTCGTCATGCAGACCGCCCAGAGAGGCACGCACATACTTGCGCCCCATGGCGTCGGCAATGCTACGGCACAGCGACGTCTTACCCACGCCAGGGGGACCGTAGAGGCAGAGGATGGTTGGGCGTGCGGAGTCATGGCTGTAGTAGCGCACGGCGATGTGCTCCAGAATGCGCTCCTTGACTTCCTTCATGCCGTAGTGGTTCTTTTCGAGGATGGTCTCGGCCTTGTGGAGGTTGTAGTTGCACTGCGTGCGCTTGTTCCACGGCAGCTGCACGAGGGTCTCCAGATAGGTGAGCTGCACCTGGTAGTCGGGGCTCTGGGGATTCATGCGCTCCAGCTTGCCGAGCTCATCGGTGAAGGTCTGCTGGATGTCGTCGTTCCACTGTATGTTCTCGGCCTTCTTGCGTAGCTTGACGATATCGTTGGAGGCTCCTTCGCCCAGCTCCTCCTGAATGTTCTGGAGCTGTCGCTGTAGGAAGTAGTCGCGCTGTTGCTTATCAATATCTACCTGCGTCTTCTGGCGGATATCGCTGCGGATTCGAGAGAACTGCACCTCCAGCGACACCTGGCGCAGCAGTGCCGTGGCACGTAGGATGGGGCTCATCTCGCGCAGGAGCTCAATCTTGATGACTGTCTCCATTGGCATATTCGCACACACGAAGTTGACGAAGAAGCGCATCGTGGAGACATTGCTCAGCGCGGCCGCCATCTCGTTGCTGTACTGCTCGTTGAGCTGCACATATTCGCGCAGCTCGCTCAGGAGGGTGTCGGAAACGGCCTTGAAGTCGCTGCTCTGCATCTCCTCGTAGTGCTCGCGCAGGGGGGACACCTGGCCCACGAGGGTGCCGTCGGTGGCGAAGACCTGCTCCAGGCGTACGGGGGCAAAGCCTTGTATGATGGCCGTCGTGGTGTCGTTGGGCGTCTCGAAGATGCGAATGACACGGGCCACCACGGCGATGTCATAGAGGTCGTTGGATTGTTTGGGACTATCTACGTCGGGTTCGCGTTGTGTGGCGCAGACGATGAAGGAACCGTCCTCATAGGCGTGCTTGCACACGCGGATGGAGCCCAGGCGCCCCACGGTGATGGGGAGGATAACGCCGGGGAAGAGGGCGATGTCGCGCAGCGGCATCAGCGGCAGCATGCTGTCGAAGGTGATGTCGTAGATGGTCTTCTCGTCGCCATCGTATTCTGCCACAAAAGCGAAAGGATTCTGGTTGTCTGGATTCATATAATCGCGTTAAAAAGCGCGCAAAGGTACGTTTTTTTTCTGAAAAAACCGCAAGAACAGGGCAGAATCTATTCAATGCAGGTAAAAGTCGCGCGTAAGAGCTGTGTATTCTACACTGCGGACGCCGTTTTCGGTGAGCACGAGGGTCGTATCGCGTCGCTTGACGTCGGTGCTTTTGCGGAAGCATGCCAGCGTGCGCTTGGGGGCTTTGTGCGCCGTGGTCTTCACGTCGCAGCGCGCCTCCAATGCGAGCCCTTGGGCAAAGCATAACAGGTGGAAGGCATCGAAGGCGGGGGTGGGGAGGATGACGGCAAAATGGCCGTCGGGGCGCAGCAACTGTACACTGGCCTGCACCAGCTCGTCGAAGGGGAGGCTGACGGTGTGCCGCGCATCGCGCCGACCGGCATCGGGCGGCAGCAGGGATTCCTCAAAGAAGGGCGGGTTGCAGGCGATGGCGTCGAAGCACTGCGCGCTGTCCGAGGCTCCCGTGGCAGCCTGCTGCGCCAGCTGCTGCAGCGAACAGCACTCCACGCGGCAGCGCGCGGCGAAAGGCGAGGCTTCGATGTTCTCGCCTGCCTGCGCGATGGCGGCTGCGTCGATGTCGATGCCCAGCACCTGTGCCTGCGGGTAGCGCTGGGCCAGCATCAGGGTGATCAGTCCGCTGCCCGTGCCGATGTCCAGGAGGCGCGCCCTAGGGGGTAAACCCTCGAACGGTGCCCATGCGCCCAGCAGCACACCGTCCGTTCCCACCTTCATGGCGCAGCGCTCATGGCGAATGGTGAACTGCTTGAACTGGAAGTAGCTATTGCTCATGTAATGAGCCGGTTATGGAATGAGGAAGCGTAGAATGGCGCTGAGGATGCTGACGCGCAGATAGGTGTCCTTGATAGACTCCAGCGGGAAGCCCATCACGAAGCTGTGGTAGTCGCTGCCCTGGTAGGCGACAGCGGCGGATTCGCCCGAAGGGCTATAGACCATCGTGCAGAAACCCTCATCTACAGGAGCCAGACAATCGACGGCGGGTACGCAGTAGCTCTGTTCGTTGAGCTGGCGGTAGATGTCGCACGCGGTGCCGAGACCCGTGATGCTGGTGATGTCCTGTGCGGACAGCGCGCTGGCGTACTCGTATTTCAGCACGGAACGCGTGAACAGGCGGTCGCTATCGCTGGTCATATCGGAACCCACAAAGGCACCGCTTACCAGCAGGTTGCCGCCGCCGCGAACGAACTCGGCCACGACCTGCGTGAGGGCTGGCGTGAAGACCTTGCTTTGGCGTGTGCTATAGGTGTCGGTCTTGTCGAGACCGAAGATGATATCGAAGAGGTCTATCTCGCGGGCATCGAAATAGGCGCGGCCCACGGCCTGCTGTGTGCAGCTGCTGATGGTGACCTGGCCGTTGGTGGCAGCAAGGATATCACGGGCGTGGCGCGTGGACCAGTCCAACGTGTTGCCGGCGATGATCATTCCTTCCAGCTCGGTGGTGCTATGCCCTAAGGCTCCGGGACCCTCACCGCCGCTCTTGGAGCGCTCGAAGCATTGCTGCTGGCCGCAGAAGCCCGGCATCTTGGCCATTGGCACGCCCGGGTCGGTGTAGAGGTCGAAGCCCTGAAGGCTGTCGTTGCTGATGCAGATGGGTGCTGCCAGGCGATCGAAGGCATCGATGAGCATCACGTGGCGCGATCCGCGCAGGGGCGTGTAGGCGCAGACCTCGGTGGAGGGCATGCTCTGGCCGCCAGCATTGCAGGCGGTGATGCGGAAACGGTGCAGGACATCGGGTGTAGCGTCGGCGAAGACGTAGTTGGCTTCGGTCACCAATGTGCCGTTGTCCCAGTCGCCGTTGTTCTCGGCGTGATAGACGACGAAGGCATTGGGCATGGCCGTGGGCTCCAGGGGATCCTCGACGGCGAGCCAGCTGAGGTGAATCTCACGCGTATTGGGCACGACATAGGCCGCGGGGGCTGTCACGGGCAGGGGCTGCACTACGGGATTCTTGCTGCCGTGGAAACGGTGTATGGCGCGGAGAATGCCCTTATAGGCGGCGCGCGCTACGGTGAACTTGAAATGCGGGTCGTGGGCCAACAGCATGTCAGAGAAGTTCTGATGGGACAGCATCTCCAGAATCATGGAGGGCAGGCCGGGTTCACGCGTCTCACTGTAATTGCGGTCCCAGATCTGACGGCGTGTCCAGTGGCCATAGATCGTCGAAAGGTCGTGTTCCACCTGCGTGACGACCTGATCGCACAGGTCGCGGGAGGTGAGACGCGCAAGGCCTGCGGGCAACAGGCCGTCAGTGAAGTCGGTGGTGTAGATGCCCAGCGTGCCAATGTAATCATCCTCGGGGCTGATACCCGCGTCGGTGTGCAGGGCGATACTCATCTCGATGGGCACGTGCAGGCCGGTGTCACCGGGCAGGTACAGGGAACCGCCCGCCAGGTAGTTGGTCATGAGGGAGCGGGCATTGATGTCCTCGGCGTAGTCGTTCTTGAAGTCTTTGTTGGCATATACCTCCGGCTCCATGCCTGCCCACTGCGCGGCGTAGCGGGCACCTTCCAGGAAGCGGGGCATACCGCTCACGCGTTCGTTGCCGGCAGCGCCGCGGGCAATATTGCCCATACCGCCGCCGAAGCGGACTGCATCGGCCGTGACAACGCCTTGATGGGCGCTCTGGTTGCTGAGCAACACGCAGTTGTCGAGGTTGTTGCCGGCTGCGAAGTCGAAGGTGCCGAGATACACCCAGGTGCCGCCGCCCATTTGCTGGTTCACGAGGAAACGCGTGGACTGACCTTTATGGCGCACGGTATAGACGGCGTCGGGGACGCTCGTGGGAAGCGTGGTGTAGGATACATACACGGCATAGCTGCCGTCAACGGGAATCGTGGGTGTCCATTCGGCGGTGCTCAGACCGGTGGCGCGCTGCTGCGTCGTCACCTGACGCGCAGTGCCGTCGGTGAACGGGTTCTCGCCATTGACGTAGGTGCTCTTGAGGTGGGCGAAGCCTTGTCCGGCGGTAGCCCATTCATGCGTGCCGTTGGTCTCGGTGTAGATGCCCTGCTGCTGGGGCGTGTCGTTGTCAACGACGGCCTCGTGCTTCTGCCAGTCGCGCTCTCGGGGCGTGAAGACGACGGCACCGGCATTCTCCAGCATGGGAATCAGGAAGGGGACCACGAAGGTCTGCGACAGCAGGTCCTCGCGTGTGGAGTAGAGGCGGGGCCGCTGCCAGTGCCAGGTGTTCTCCCTGAGGGAATAGAAGATGCCGTGGCTGGCCCACAGGCTGAGGTGGCGTCCTTGTAGGCCGTGGTTGGTGGAGTAGGGGCGTTCCAGGGGTGTCACCCATGCCGGACCGCTATAGCTGTTCTTCCAAGTGCGGATGGCAGCTGTGCCGTCCTTACAGCCGCCAGCGACGAGGTCGTCCACGAGGATGCCCTTGGTGTAAATCTTCAGCGCGTATTTATGATAGGTGGCGGGCAGGGCGTGGCGCACGCTGTCGTAGAGCGCTGTCACGCGGTCCTGCGTAAAAGGCTGCACGCCGAGGGTCTCGTTGGTGAAGATACGCAGCTCCTTGTCGGCGTCCAGCACCACGGCTTTCTCCACGCGGATACGTTCGCCGCGAGCGCTGCAGCTGAGGGTGTACTCATCGAAAAAGGGGGTAAGGGCACTTTCCAACTGCTTGTTATTGCCCTGTGCAAAACAAACGGCTTCTGCCATGAACAGAAGCCCTATGATAGTCGTAATACGTCGTTTCACGTGTTTGTCGTTGATAGTATGTTAGATGGCGAAGTTTTGGGGGTACTTGCCTTGGAATGGCTTGAAGTATTGTTTGATTTCCTGCATCTGCGCATCGGCGTCGCCGTCGGGCAGGACGGTCTTTGTGCACACAATACGCTTCTGCCCGTAGTCGAGACCGAAGAGGAGAATGGGGAGGTTTGCCTTGAGGGCGATATAGTAGAAACCGCGCTTCCATTCGGTCGTGGGCTTGCGCGTGCCCTCGGGCGTGATGCAGAGCCCGAACTGCTCGCGGCTCTGGGCGATGGCGGCCAGCTGGTCGGTGAGGCTTGTGTGCCTGCTGCGCTCCACAGGAATACCGCCCATACGGCGGAAGATAGGCCCTAAGGGCCAGAAGAACCATTCCTTCTTCATCATGAACTCACAGCGGAAGCCCTCGGCATGGCTGTAGAGCACGCCCATAAGGAAATCCCAGTTACTCGTATGGGGCGCCAGCGCAATGATGTACTTGCGCGGGAGCTCCACGGTGACCTCTTTCTTCCACCCCATTAGGCGGTAGAGCAGGAATTGATAGAAACGTTGCATCTTTGAGTTTGTCGGGTTTACAACAGATGATAGATGTGGTCAATGATTTCGTTGGTGCCCACGGAGAGGTCATCTTGCAACTGCCGGAAGAAGCGTTTCACCTGATGCTTGTCCACATGACTGAGGCGGCAAATGAAATCGTCCTGTAGCTTGACAATGCTGAGCGCGATGTTCTCGATGTCAGCGTCAGGAATGTTGGGCTGTGACTGCTTGGCAGCCAGTAACTCCAGGAGTAAGTCGGCGCTCATCTCGTTGATAGCCTTCTTGAGAATTCTTCTTTTTGCCATAGTCTTCGATGTTTTAATGTGAAATTCGCCGCTAATGTAGTGATTATCTTTCGTCCGTGCAAATTTATTCAGAACTTTTAACTACCTTTTTATCTTAGCCACAAGTCCACGAGAAAATACACGCCTAATCCGACGCCCCAGCCCAGTAGCACTTTGAACATGATATGGCGCATATACCACGAGATACTGACATCCTCGGCTTTCATCAGCGTGAAGCCGCTGACATTGCCGATGGGTAGCAGGCAACCGGCCACGCAGCCGCTGTAGATGATGAGGTGCCAGTACTGGCCGTTCTGCAGGAACGACGCGGCGTACTCGGGGCTGAGAGTGGGAGAGAGCGAGGTGATGCTCTCGGCCACAGGGTAGATGTTAATGGCCGTGAGCACGAGGGCGATATTGTCGAGGACGGCACTGATGGCACCCATCGCCACACTCATAATATAAATATTGTGTATCCACTCGTCGCACCATGTGGAGATGCTCGTCATGACACCCGTCTCTATCAGCAGCGCCACGCACATGAAGATACCGACAAAGTACATGACGGTCTGCAAGGCCGCAAACTGGAACTGACGATCCTCGGCATTGAAGATGGGTTGGTTGGTCTTGATGCGACGGTGGTTCATCACCTCATGCAAGACCCACAGCACGCCCAGCACGCAGAGGGCGCCCAGGAAGGGCGGGAGGAGTGTAATGCGGTGGAACGTAGGGATGAACCACAGGCCGCCGAGTCCCACGACCAGCATGACAATCTTCTGCCACAGCGCCAGCGTGCTCTGGTCGCCGCGGTAGTTGGTGATGGGTCGTACAATGTCGATATGATCAGGAAGGGCATGCGCGATGAGCATCGTCGGAATGACCGTAGCCACGAGGGTCGGAAGGATGAGCGCCGCAGTGAAGTCGGTAGGCGTGATGGCGCCCTTCGTCCACACAACCAAGGACGTGGGGTCACCTATGACGGAGGTGGCACCGCCGCAGTTGGCGGCAATCACGATGGCAGAGCCAATCCACATTCGCCACCGCGTCTGCTGTACGATACGGCGCATCACCATTAGCATCAACACGGTCGTCGTGAAGTTGTCAAGGTTTACGGAGAGCAACCACGTGAAGCCCACGAGGCCCCACAGCAGTACACGGCTGTCCTTGGAACGGACGACATCCGTGATGAAGTCGAAACAACCATTGGCATTCAGCACATTGACGATATTCATCGTGGCCAGGAGGAACAGCACGATACTGCACAGGTCGGCACTGTAGCGCACAAAGATGTGCGAGGCGATGAACTGCTTCACGGTTTCCGTGGTGGCCGCCAGCCCACCGGTGAATTCCAGGAAGTCGGGGCCGTGGGTCTTCAACACGAAGTCAGTGCCCGTGCACATGAAGAGAATCCAACCCACGACGGCTGCGAACAGCGCAATCGTGGCCTTGTTGATATGTGTGAAGTGCTCGTACGCGATGAGGACGTAGCCGAACAGGATAAGGCTTAGAATGACAATGGTCATATATGTGTGCGTCTAGTTAGTCGTTTAATGGCGCAAAGATAGTGAAAAGAGATCGCTTATGAAATAAAAAGCCGGGAAAATCGATGTTTCAGACAGAAAAAAGAAGCGAAAAAGCAAAATAATTGGCAAAAATGAAACGTAACTCATATTTTTTGTTTACCTTTGCCGAGCTTTTGCAACGCGATAGTAGCTCAGTTGGTAGAGCATTGGCTTCCCAAGCCGAGGGTCGCGGGTTCGAGTCCCGTCTATCGCTCGATCATGAAACCTCTCGCCGAACGTTTGCGCCCCGTCACGCTGGACGGTTACATTGGTCAACAGCATTTAGTTGGCCCTGATGGCGTTATACGTCGTATGATTGAGAGCGGACGTGTCACCTCCTTTATCTTATGGGGACCTCCGGGCGTGGGAAAGACCACGCTGGCGCAGATCATCGCACACACCTTGGAAACGCCTTTCTACACGCTCTCCGCAGTGACGAGCGGCGTGAAGGATGTGCGCGATGTCATCGACCGCGCCAAGGGCGGACGCTTCTTCAACGAACGCAGTCCCATCCTTTTCATCGATGAGATTCATCGCTTCTCGAAGTCGCAACAGGACTCGCTCCTCGGTGCCGTGGAGCAGGGGGTCGTGACGCTCATCGGCGCCACCACGGAGAACCCGTCGTTCGAAGTCATCCGACCGCTCCTCTCGCGCTGTGCCGTCTATGTCCTGAAATCGCTGGGCAAGGAGGACCTGCTGCAGCTGATGGACCGTGCCATCCACGAGGACATCGACCTGCGTGAGAAGGACATCACCGTGCAGGAAACGGATGCGCTGCTGCGCTACAGCGGCGGCGACGCACGTAAGCTCCTGAACATCCTGGAGCTGGTTACGGACACCGGCAGTGAGAACCTTCCCGTCGTCATCACCGATCAGCTGGTGGCTGACCGCCTGCAACAGAATCCGCTGGCCTATGACAAAGGCGGCGAGATGCACTACGACATCATCTCTGCCTTCATCAAGAGCATCCGCGGCAGTGACCCCGACGCCGCCATCTACTGGCTGGCACGCATGATAGAAGGGGGCGAGGACCCGGCCTTCATCGCACGCCGACTGGTCATCTCGGCATCCGAGGATATCGGACTTGCCAACCCCAACGCGCTGCTCCTGGCAAACGCGGCCTTCGACACCGTACAGAAGATAGGATGGCCCGAGGGACGTATCCCCCTCGCCGAGGCTACGATATACCTGGCCACGTCGCCCAAGAGTAATTCGGCATATATGGCCATCAACGACGCCATCTCATTTGTGAAGAAGACCGGCAACCAACCTGTGCCGTTGCACCTGCGCAATGCGCCCACAGACTTGATGGAGGAACTGGGCTACGCCAAGGGCTATAAGTATGCC
The DNA here is from genome assembly GCA_946415705.1 of uncultured Prevotellaceae bacterium. Classification (GTDB taxonomy): domain Bacteria; phylum Bacteroidota; class Bacteroidia; order Bacteroidales; family Bacteroidaceae; genus Physcousia. Next base: position 4,562 of record CAMKTN010000039.1, on the reverse strand, counting down.
CACGACTACGAAGAACATTTCGTGAACCAGCAGTTCCTCCCCGACGGCATCACCGAACGCTTCTGGCACGCCCAACCCAACCCCTCCGAGGACAAACTCCAAGCCCGCATGCTCCACCTCTGGGGAGAAAGATTTAAGGACTGATGGTTGAAATTTGAACCCTTGAACTCCTTAAACTTTAAACCTTAAACTAGCCTAAAGGCTGAGATAGTACCCCAGCTTGTAAAACTGGAAAAAGGGTAGGAGAGGGTGGCTGCTTAACAGATTGGCGCGAAGGGGGCGCCGGACCAACTTAAAGCCCCACTTGACCAAGCCATCCAAATGCCATTTGCGCAACCGTCGCGCGATGCCAACGATACCGTTTCCTTCGCGAGGCATGATATTCGAAATCTTATACAACGAACGCATAGCCATCTCGGTCTTCTTTAGGAATTCTTCGTTGTCGTCTATACCGATGTGTATGAGCGGGTTGTCGATGTGTGAAACCACCACATGATGCCTCGCCAGTTCCACGCCGAAGAGTGCATCCTCATAACCATACTTGTCGCATTTCTCATTGAAGCGATGGCGCAGGAACAGATCACGATGCACCAGCAGGTTGAAGGTACTGAGCCGACGATGCGGATGCTTCTTACGCTCATGTGCCGAACGCTTCTCGTCGGCCGCACGCTCGTATTTATAGCGCAGTGTGCCCTTGGGATTCGGGTTCACATCGGGATGGTACAGCCCGCCGCACACCACGGGCGACAGGTCTGCCGTGGCGAGACCGTCCATCAGGGAGAACTCCTCTGGCACCTCGGCATCGGCGTCAATAAACCACAGCCTGCTGCCTTGCGCGGCAACTCCCAAATGGTTGCGGATGGCGGCACGTCCCTGATTGGTGCTTTCGTGCATAACCTTCACATGTTCCAGCCGCTCCACCTCCTCGAACCATTCTGCCTCGCAGGTCGATGCGTCATCACCCACAATGATCTCCCCATCGATATCCTCGCGCAGCATTAGCGCGTGGAGCGCTTCCACTAACGCGCGCGCGTTATAATTATAGGTGGGTATAAGGATGGAGAGCTTCATGTGATAAAAGCATTATTCGATGATGATATCGTAGTGTGTCTGCCAGGTCTCTCCGGGCGCCACATGTTCCATGAACGCGCGTGCTGCGAAGTCGCCGTCGTAGCCCGCCGCGTCGCAACAGCCGTGCCACGGCTCGATGCACATGAACGGCGCACGCCCATTGCAGGGCGACCACAGGGCCGTCACGGGCATCGTATGTTGGATGGTCACGAACGGACGACCGTCCTTGTTATGCAGTGTGATGCGCTTGACCTCACCCGTGGTGTCCAGGATGGTGTCGCATGCGAAGGTCTCGTTCGTCAGGGGCAGCAGACCGTCCTTCGGGATCTCAATATCGAAGGTCTTGCTGTCGGCGAAACCGCCGGGGGCAAGGCATGTGCTGCGGAAACTATCGACATTGCACGACAGGAAGCCGTGCACGTCGTCGTCCAGATGGAAATGGGGATACTGAAACGCGGGATGAGCACCGATCTGGAAAGGCATCACGCGCTGGTCGTGGTTGGTGACGCTCCAGCCTATGGTCAGGACATTGCGCAGCAACGTATAATCGATGCGCAGCTCGAAGTCGAAGGGCCACAACTTCAGGCTTTCCTCCGTAGCGCGCACGCTGAAAGCCATGTGGCGGTCCTCATCTACGACCTTCGTGAACACCATGTCGCGTGCGAAGCCGTGTTGCGTCAGCGCATACGGCTGACCCTCGATGCGGGCGGTGTTGTCCCATACCTTTCCGGTGATAGGAAACAACACGGGCGCACGGCGGTCCCAGTAGGTAGCATCGCCCTGCCATAGATACTCTGTGGGCGACGTCACACGGCGGATGCTCTGCAGCTCGGCACCGACCTCCGCCACCTCAATCTCTAGGATTCCATTGGACAGATATTCCATCGTTATCGTTTTCGTTATCGTTATCGTTTTCGTTATCGTTTTCTCCGATTCTTGGCGCAAAGATAGGGATTTCTGTCGGTTGAACCACGATAAATGTGCTTATTTTTCGTTAAAATTGATGCTTTCGTGGGTTACTTCGTCTTTTTTGTGTAATTTCGCGCCGAAATATGCACGCATTGTTTCACCTAAGCAAGAAAGACGAGCTCCTGTTGCGCATACGTCAGCACGAGAAGCTATCTACCGCAGAGCAACTGCATCTGACGGCGCTCCTCTCCGTGCCTGCCATCCTCGCACAGCTCTCTTCCATCCTGATGTTTTACATCGACGACGCCATGGTCGGCTCCCTCGGGGCGCTGGCGTCGGCGAGCATAGGCATCATCGCCACCACGACATGGCTCTTCTGGAGCATCATCTCCTGTGTGGCCACGGGCTTCTCCGTGCAGGTGGCACATCTCGTGGGCGCCAACGACCTGTCGCGAGCGCGCGACGTCTTCCGGCAAAGCCTTCTGGCCGCCATGGTGATAGCGGCCCTGACGATGATCGTCGGTGTGCTCATTGCCGAGCCCTTACCGCTGTGGCTCGGGGGTGGCGAGGACATCGCTTACGATGCGTCGCGCTACTTCTTCATCTTCATCTTGGGCACCCCGATGGCGATGATCAATATGCTGGCGAGCTCCATGCTCCGCTGTGCTGGTAACATCAAAGTGCCGTCCCTGACAAATATCGTGATGTGCATCTTAGACGTCCTCTTCAACTTCTTCCTCATTTTCCCCACCCGCACCATCTCCCTAACCTCAGCCTTCAGCCATCATCCATCAGCCCTCCTCTCTCAATTTTCAATTTTCAATTTTCAATTTTCAATCCCCGGCTTCGGCCTTGGCGTCGAAGGCGCCGCCATTGGCACGCTCGCGGCAGAGACCATCACCGCTGCCTTCCTCCTATGGTATGCCGCCACGCGCTGTCCCGAGTTGCGTTTGAAACACGCCAAAGGCTCTCTCGTACCCGAGCGTCCCATCCTGCGCAAGGCCTTCGACATCGCAGGACCTGTCTTCCTGCAACGCGTGCTCATGAACGCCGCACAGATTGTCACGACGATCATCGTGGCACCCCTCGGGGCCGTGGCCATCGCCGCCAACGCACTGGGCGTCACGGCCGAGAGCCTCTGTTATATGCCGGGCTACGGCATCGGCGAGGCGGCCACTACACTCGTGGGACAGAGCTATGGTGCCAAGCGCTACCGCCTCACCGACCGCTTCGCGTGGATGACAACGCTCATCGGTATGGCCGTGATGACGCTGATGGGCATTATCATGTACTTCGCCGCTCCGCTGATGATGGCGTCCCTGACACCAGACGAAGCCGTACGGCAGCTGGGCGTCGAGTGCCTCCGCATCGAGGCATGGGCGGAGCCGGGCTTCGCGGCAAGCATCGTGGCCATGAGCTGTTTCATAGGGGTCGGCGACACGAAGAAACCGTCGCTCATGAACCTCTTCTCCATGTGGTTCGTGCGCGTTACACTGGCTGCCCTGCTCGCTCCAAAATACGGTCTGCATGGCGTATGGCTGGGCATGGCCATCGAGCTGACATTCCGCGGTCTCATCTTCCTCATACGTCTGAAATGGGAGAATTGGATGAAGATTCCAACAACCAGAAAATAAACAACATCAAATATATTTGTTCAATGAAGACTTTAATTAAGGATGCTTCCTTCGGCGGCGAACGCCCCTTGTTTGCCATCCACGACACACGACTCGAAAATGTGACCATCACCGAAGGGGAAAGTGGCATCAAATGTTGCCAGCGCATAGAGGCTGATCGCTGCCGTTTCATCGGGAAATATCCGTGGTGGCATGTCGATGGCTCCCTCATCACCAACTGCTATTTCGAGGTAGGCTCCCGCTCGGCAATCTGGTACAGCAATGACATGGTTATGCGCGACTGCACCATCGACGGCCCTAAGTTCTTCCGCGAGATGCGCGGCCTGACGCTCGAGAATGTGAATATCACCGATGCCGATGAGACCTTCTGGCGTGTCACCGACCTGAAGGTGCGCAACGTCCGGCTCCACGAGGGCACCTATCCCTTTATGTTCTGCGAGAACGTGGATGTTGATGGTCTGGAGAGCGATTCCAAATATGTCTTCCAGTACGTCAAGAACGCCGTCGTCCGCAATGCCCGCATCGTCACCAAGGATGCGTTCTGGGAGACGGAGAACGTGACCATCTATGACTCTCTCCTTGACGGCGAATACCTGGGCTGGCACAGCAAGAACCTGCGACTTGTGCGCTGCCATATCGCCGGCGAGCAGCCACTGTGCTATATCGACGGCATTACGCTGGAGGACTGCACCTTCGACCCCGCCTGCGACCGCGCCTTCGAGGACTGCACAGACATCAACGCCGACATCCACGGCGCCATCACCAACATCAAGAACCCCATCAGTGGCCGCATCACCGCCGACACCATCGCCTCCGTCACCCTCGATTCCCACCTCAAGCCACCCGCCACCTGCCAAATCCTCACCCGCTCTTAACCCCCTTGAACTTTTGAACCCTTGAACTTTTGAACCCTTGAACTTTTGAACCCTTGAACTTTTGAACCCTTGA
>CAMKTN010000038.1 GCA_946415705.1 uncultured Prevotellaceae bacterium | reverse complement strand
AGGGCTTCAGCCACAACATGCCGAGTGAGGTGTATATTGGTGGAAAGAAAATGAACAACTAAAAAAGGAATGACAATATGAAAACGAAAAGCGCACATCTCCTTGCAAAAGGATATGAACTGATTGATGGCATCACGGTACCCGTTGGAACATCAAATGTAGATTTAGCCGTAGAGGGCAAAGAGCCCCAAAACGCCAAGAAACTGACCATTGTCGTAGGGAACGAGCAGATCAACTTGTGGGTCTTCCGTCCAGCCAATTACAAAGAGGGTGAGACGACACCGCTTGTCTATTTCATCCACGGCGGTGGCTATCATTTTGGCAATGTGAGCATGGATGAACCCAAAATACAGGGCATAGCCGACGGGAGCGGTGCCACGGTGGTTGCTCCTGACTATACACTCTCGCTGGATCCTGCTTACAAATATCCCATGGAGCTGGAGCAAGTATATGCAGGGCTTCTTTATGCCTACGAGCATGCCGATGAATTAAAGGTGGAGCCGGATAATTTTGTCATTGAGGGAGAAAGCGCCGGTGGCGGACTGGCCGCACGTCTGGCTCTTTATAACAAGGACAAAGGAAAGGTACCCGTGAAGGGTCAGGTACTGATCTATCCCATGCTTGACTACCGTACCGGCGGTGAAAAGGATCTTTACAAGAATGAATATGCCGGGCATTGTGTCTGGACAAAGGAGAACAACGTCTTTGGATGGGGAAAGCTGATTGCAGGTCAGGACAAGGTACTTTCCGATGAGGAAATGATCTATTTCTCACCGGCAACGGCAACCGTCGAGCAGCTGAAAGGCTTGCCCGAGACGTTCATGATTGTCGGCAGCCTGGATCTCTTCTGCGATGAAGACATGAGCTATGCTCAAAAGCTGATGGAAGCCGGTATATTCACAGAGCTCTATGTAGAACCCGGAGTTCCCCACGCTTACGAGTACTTAGAATGGACGCCTCAGGCACAGAGGTTCTTTGAACTGAGAAACCATGCAACGGCACGGATGCTTGGAGCTGAAAAAAATGTTCAAGAGTCTGCCGAAGCACAAGCTTTCAGAGAATTATTATCAAAGTATAACATTGAGCAGTAAAATCTGCTTGACAACTGCTACAGAAACGAAAACCTTCATCATTTCCGACTTAAACGGCTGAGATATAGAGAATTGCTTCGAAATAAACCTACATCAAACCTACATGGTTCTATCATTTTTCAAATTCAGAAGACTTATGTTTGCGAAAAAGATTCATCATGAAGTCACCATGCTGATTCCATGTAAGTATGATGTAGGTTTATTTTGAGATAGTTCCCTGCTTATCAGCTATTTAGACCACAAATGATGAAGGTAGCCCAAACATAATGAAGCACAACATCGAATACATATAGTCGCTATGCCGTGTCCCATTAGTGGGACTCGTCGGAAGACCTTGCTCTTACGGCATGAAGACCAAGCTCTTTCGAGTGGACCACCTTGGTGATCCACCCAACGCACCTTGCTCTTCACGCATTTCTCACGCCTGATAAAACCAATCATGCCTAACTCCGTTGGCCTTTGCACCACAGTACAGCAAAAGGTACAAAAAATTACGAGGCGTTACAGATTCAACGTTTTTAGGGTAAGACATGATGTGGCGGCGCGTTCCTTGATTAACAAGAAAATGATGAAGGTTGTCAAAACTCTATGAAAAATTAGGGATATGTGGGCGCAATTTTGCGCTGACATTGAGAGAAGGAATGGGAAAAAGAACATGGGCGCAAATTTGCGCTGATGTTCTGAGAGGCAAGAATGGAAGAGGGGAAATTGACGCTCAAAATATGCAAAAGAGGTGCAAAAACGACAAAAACTGAAGGTAAATAGGCCTTAGTTTTGGTTGTTCAAAGGATAATTGTTAACTTTGTGCCATCAAAACCTTTTTCTTCGAATACCTTATAACTAAAAAATATTAAAGGATGAAAGCTACAATGATTCTATTCAAAGCATAGGAGACTGAGCTTTCAACAATCAATTCTGAAACAAATATGGAACAGTACTTAGAAAACCAGAAGATTACCGACGGCAATTACGACCTGTCGCTAGCCGTCAAGTGTATTAACGGCACCTTCGTTGGCAAGAAAGCGGAGAACATCATTTCCTATAAGGGCATTCCGTTTGTAGGGCAGCAGCCTGTGGGCGACCTGCGTTGGAAAGCGCCTGTAGATGTTGCGCCGAACGATGGCGTATATGAGGCTTATTATTTCCCAAAAGCCGCATGTCAGGACAAGACCGTCCTTCCGTATCAGGGTGAAGACTGCCTGTATCTGAATGTGTGGCGATCGGACGAGGCGGCTTCAGGGAAGGGGGCTCCGGTAATGGTATGGATTCACGGCGGCGCTTTCGCAGCTGGAGGAACAAATCTCGAGTTGTTTGACTGTGCCAACCTGGCAAAAGAGAATCCGGACGTAATCTTTGTGACCGTCCAGTACAGGCTTGGCGTCCTCGGTTTCCTCCATTTGTCGCATCTGCCGGATGGCAAGGATTATCCCGACGCTCAGAACCTGGGACTGTTGGATCAGAAGATGGCACTGAAGTGGGTGCATGAGAATATCGCAGCCTTCGGCGGCGATCCCGACAACGTGACCATCTGGGGTGAATCGGCCGGCGCAGGAAGCGTGACGATGCAGCCTCTGATCAAGGGCTCGCAGCAGTTCTTTCAGAAGGTTATCGCTCAGAGCGGCGCCCCCTGCCAGACATCTTCCCGGGAAGAGGCCATCGCTGCAACGAATGATTTGATTGCGGCCCTTGGCTGCACGACCGTCGCTGACATGATGAAACTCTCGGCCGACGAACTTGTCGCTACTGCCGCCGAGGTGGTTGCCCTGCGCCTGTTCCCCGTGCGAGACGGGCGTATTCTGCCTTTGGATCCCTGGAAGGAATATGAAAACGGCGTGGCTAAAGATATTGTCTTTCTCCAAGGATGCAACAAGGACGAGATGAACTGCTTCGTGGCCGACTGGCAAGTGGAAAACTTCAAGGTATGGGTCGCAGACCGCAAGACGAAGAAGTTCGCCCATCTGCTGACGGAGGAGGAGAAAGCGAAGGTAGAAAGCTACTGCAAGGAAGGGGCTGTAGAGGACTGGGAGCCGGACAGCCGTCTGTTCAGCCATAGCTGGTTTATCGACGGCTCCATCAAGCTGGCGGAGAGCCAGACCATAGGCGGCGGTAAGTCCTACACCTATTATTATAGGGTGGAGTCTTCAGACCCGATCCGCAAGAGTGCGCATTTTGAAGAAGTGCCCATCGTCTTCGCGCATCCGGAATTTGTTGATGGAAGGCCCTATGACCCCACATTCTCAAAGGCTATGCGTCAAATGTGGGTACAGTTCGCAAGGACTGGTTGCCCCTCCCCTGAATGGCCGCTCTATGACCTGAAAGACAAGCGGGTGATGGTGTTGGATGAATTCGACATCCATCCGGCCAAGGAATCCGAGGTTAAGATTGTGGATTGGGAGAGGAGCTACTTCCTGACCAAGTATTACATGCTCTGACAGCTTCAAGCTGATGGCGAAAAAGATTAAGGACAAGGAAAGAGACAGTATTGACTTTGGGAAATCGAGGATAGAGCCGCTGTTTCATAGCATCTTCTATCCTACGCTGCTGTCCATGGTGTTTGCGTCGCTCTTCACGGTTGCAGACGGCATCTTCGTCGGGCAGGGTGTGGGCAGCGATGCGCTGGCGGCCATCAATATTGTCGCGCCCTTGTTTTTGATCACGACGGGCATTGCGCTGATGTTCGGCGTGGGCGTGTCTGTGGTGGCGAGTATCCATCTGGCACAAGACAACCACAAGGCAGCTAACATCAATATCACCCAAGCCTTCGATGTGGCCACGCTGCTGATGGCCATTACCGCCATTGCAGTCTTTGTCTTCCGCGTGCCTTTCCTGCGACTGCTGGGATGCAGCGATGCGCTGTTGCCACTGTGTCAGGCTTACCTGCTCGCCATCCTTCCGGGCTGCATTTGCATCGTCGTACAGATGATTGGCACCTTCGTCATCCGGTTGGACGGCTCCCCTAAGTTTGCAGCCTCATTGGAAATCTTTCCCGGCTTGCTGAACATCTTCCTGGATTGGCTATTCGTATTTCCGATGCAGATGGGTATTGCGGGCAGCGGCATCGCCTCATCCATCAGCTGTGCCGCAGCCGCAGCGATGGTTGTGTGGTATATGTTCTTCCGTGCGCAGACCGTCAGGTTCCTCCGTCTGAAGCTCAGCCTTACCAGCCTTTATCTGACAGCACGTAATGTCGGCTATATGGCCCGTAGCGGTTTCTCCTCCATGTTGGGAGAACTGGCCATGTCCATGATGCTGCTTACCGGCAATTACATCTTTATGCGCGAGTTGGGCGAAGATGGTGTCGCCGCGTTCAGCGTAGCCTGCTATCTTTATCCTATCGTGTTCATGGTCAACAATGCGGTGGCCCAGTCTGCCCAGCCTATCATCAGCTTCAATTATGGTGCAGGCAACCGCTACCGTGTGCGAAGAGCCTTCCGAGTGAGCTTCTCTACTGCCACCATCTGCGGCGTGTTGGCAACCACGTTTCTCACCTTGGCGGCCAAACCGCTGGTCGGTCTTTTCCTGCAAGCAGGCACGAATGCTTATGAGATAGCGATGAACGGACTGCCTCTGTTCGCTTATTCAGCTATCTTCTTTGCGATGAATGTGGCCATCATCGGCTATTACCAAGCCACCGAGCAGAACACCCGGGCTACGCTATGTATGCTCCTCCGAGGTCTGATCTTCCTTGTCCCGGCATTTATCCTGATGCCTATGTTCATCTCTCCGCAAGGTATGTGGCTCGCTGTCCCTGTCACGGAATGCATGACGCTGGGCGTGATACTATTGACAAATAAAAACATTATCCTTTGACAGGTTCTACCCAAAGTAAAATGCAATCGGCGCAACCTCGTGGAATGGAGGTTGCGCCGATTTGTTGTGTTCGGGGATTCCCAGATTATTCGCCCTCGGGAGCCTGGCCGATGAGGTCCATGAACTCGTCGAGCTTCGGAGTGATGATGATCTGGGTGCGACGGTTGCGGGCACGACCGGCATCGGTGTTGTTGTCGGCGATGGGGTTGTACTCACCGCGGCTGCCTGCGGTCAGGCGCTTCGGGTCAACACCGTAGTTGTTCTGCAGGGCCTGCACAACGCTGGAGGCACGCAGGGCTGCGAGGTCCCAGTTGTTGCGGATGTTGGTCTTGCTGATGGGCACATTGTCGGTGTTACCCTCGATGAGCACGTCGTAGTCCTTGTAGTCGGTGATGATCTTGGCAATCTTGCTGAGGGTCTCGCCGGCACGGTCGCTGATCTGGTAGCTGCCGCTCTGGTAGAGCATATTGTCGGACAGCGAGATATAGACAACGCCCTTCAGCACCTGCACATCCACATCCTTGAGCTCTTCCTTGGAGAGGGAGCGCGTGAGGTTGTTGGTGAGCACCATGTTCAAGCTGTCGCTGCGGTCCTTGGCCTCGACGAGCTGCTTGATGAACTTGTTGGAGGCGTTGATCTCATCCACAAGCTTGGAGATGTTCACGTTGCCCTCGCTGTTCTGCTGGATGCTCTTGTCGAGTGATGCCTGCAGGGCGGCGTAGGCAACCGTCAGCTTCTCGTTGGCGGCACGGGCCTCAGCCAAACGGTCCTCGAGACTCTTGATGGTGGCACGGTTCTCGGCCAGCTGCACTTGAGCAGTCTGGTACTGAGTCTGCAACGAATTGTAGTTGGTTTGCAGCTCATTGAACTTCTTCTTGCTGGCACAGGAGGTCAGCAGCACTCCTGCCATGAGGAGTAATAGAATCTTTTTCATTTTGTAATTTTTCGATTTACGATTTTACAATCCGCGATCTCTCGCTTTTCTTTAGTCTCTTATTATCTACTGTTCTTGCCTTTTCAAGGCGATTTTCCTTTTTGACTTCTGACGCTTCAGAAGGTTTAACGCTTCGTGGGCGTTTTGCGGGTGCAAAGGAATGCTTTTCTTGCGAACCCACCAAAAACTTACACCTTATTTATATTAAAACACGTTAAAACCGCAGAAAATGTTAATGTAAGTCATCAAAAAAGGGTACCTTTGGCCGCAAAATACGCAATAACATGACACATTATCGTCTTTCAGCCCTCTTCATCGCATTGGCCACGGGCCTGTTTTTATATGCCCAAGAGCCCATCCAGCTCACACTCGCAGAGCTCAACGCCCTCTACACCGCTGCCAACCGCAGCCGCGTGAGCGTCCATGACCCCAGTATCGTACACACGACAGGGGATAACTACTATCTCGTGGGAACCATGCGTGGTTTCGCCCGCAGCACCGACCACATGCAAAACTGGACGGGACTGAACGGCGACAACATCTTCGGTACGGTCAACGAACAGGGCACCGTGGTGAAATGTGCCTACACGGATGCTTTCTACACGAACCAGACGAAGACGGTGCGTGCATTGGTCAACGGTACGGTGACGAATGTACCCTTCGGCAATTTCGACGCTACGGAATGGGCGCATGCCGACCAGGAAAGCTGGTCGCTAGGAGGGAACATGTGGGCGCCGGACCTGATCTACAACCCAACGATGCAGAAATGGTGTATGTACCAGAGCATCAATGGCGACGACTGGCATTCGGTCATCGTGCTGCTCACAGCCGACGAGATTACGGGTCCCTACGTCTATCAGGGACCTGTCCACTACTCCGGCTTCATCAACAGCACAAACCCCACCATCAACTGGAAGAAGACCGACTTGGAGGTGGCCATCGGCACGCAGGCGACGCTGCCCGACCGCTATGCCAAGAATCGCGACTGGGGCACATGGTGGACCAATGACATCGACCCCTGCACCTTCTTCGATGAGGAGGGGCAGCTGTGGATGGTTTATGGTTCCTGGAGCGGTGGCATCTTCATCCTGAAACTCGACAAGACGACGGGTCTGCGCGACTACACCGTCACCTATCCCACCGTCAACGACAACAGCGGCCGTGCTCTCTCCGACCCCTATTTCGGCAAGCGCATCGCCGGCGGCTACTACGCCAGCGGCGAGGGAGCCTACATCAAGCATATCGGCCAGTACTACTACCTCTTCGTCTCCTATGGCGGCTTTTCCCCCGACGGCGGCTATGAGATGCGTACGTTCCGCTCTGCCACGCCCGACGGTGTCTATCTCGATGCCACCAGCCACGACGCCTGCTACCACGACCGCGGATGGAACAACTTTGGCCCGAATGCCAACACCAACGGCGGCATGAAACTCCTCGGCGCCTACAACGGCTGGGGCTTTCAGACCGTGGGCGAGTGCGCACAGGGACACAACAGCGCCACCGTCGATGCCGAGGGCCGCGCCTTTGTCATCTATCACACCAAGTTCAACGACGGGATGCCCCAAAATGGTTTCCATCAGGTGCGTGTGCGTCAGCTCTTCCTCAACGAGGACGGCTGGCTCTGCGCTGCACCTTTTGAATACGACGGCGAAGAGGACACAGACGCCAGCCTCGCCGCTGGATGCCGCTATACGAAGGAGGAGATCGTGGGTACCTACGATGTGCTCATCCATAAGTATAGGATGAACTACGCTCAATTCGAGGAGGTGACACCCATTCAGGTGACCCTCAACGCCAACGGCACCGTCAGCGGCGCCCTCAGCGGCAGCTGGACGATGACAAACGGCACGGCCTACATTCGCCTCACGGCAGGTAGCGTGACCTATAAGGGTGTGGTGGTTCAGCAGCAGGTGGATGGCCGCAAACTCAAGGCCATCGCCATCACAGCCACCGCCAACTCGGGCGTGAGCCTCTGGGCCTGGAAGATGGAGCCGCAGAGCGCTATCGCCTATACGACCAAGAACTACACCTATCCGATTGCAGGCACCACCGTCAATAAGAACCTCGTGTTCAGCGGACAAGAGTATTATGGTGCCACAATTCGCTGGGAATCCTCAGCACCAGACATCATCTCCGTTGAGGGTGAATACTCCCCCACCGACGAAGCTACGCGCGTGGAGCTCGTCTGCCATATCAGCTGCGAGAACTACACCTACGACAAGTCCTACACGGTGACAGCTGCCAAGGCGGCTACCGTATCGGGCGAACCGCTCAATGGCATTGTGGCCTACTATGACTTCGAGGGAACATCTGCGCGCAATAGCTATAACACGACACAGACGGCCTTCTTCACACACCAGAATAACGCCGCCAACATCGCCAAGCAGGTGGAGGATCCCACGCGCTACGGAAAGGTGGCACACACCAGCGCCAGCGCCGTGAAGAAGAACAGCTTCGTGCGCTTCACGAACCCGCTGAAGAACCTGACCGACCTCACGGGCTTCAGCGTAGCTACGCGCATCTACCGCGAAGATGCCTCCGACCTCAGAGGCACGCTCCTGAGCTTCACAGACCTGACGCCGGCCAACAGCAATGTAGCCCAGCGTTTCTTCCTCAACGGCAATGCAGGAATGCACTTCCAGGACGATGCCGCGGGCACCAATGCCTTCGACATCAACACGCTCAACGATGCCGGCACCAATGCCACTAACTTCATCCCTGCCGGCAAATGGGTGATGGTGGTGCTCACCGTGGATGCCACCAACGGTGTGACGCTCTGGGTGGATGGCGCGAAGAAGGCCCACAAGAACTTCACTTCTACAGCTGGCACGGCAAGCACGGCGGCCGCTGCGGCAAGGCTCTTCGACTACCAGCACGTCCTGTCCATGGTGACGAATGCCTCATTCTTCAGCTTCGCCCATGGCGATGCCAGCAACGGCTCCGCCGCAGCCCGCTTCGATGATCTGCTCATCTATAACCGAGCGCTTTCGGACAACGATGTGCGCGGTCTGCAGACGCTGGCCAACCGCAAGACCGACTTCACCCCCGAGGGCGTAGGCATCAAGGACATTGAGAAGCGTGCCACATCGGGCGAAGCCAAGGACATCTTCGACCTGAGCGGACGCAAGATGCCCGCTAATGTGCAGCTCCGTCGCGGGCTCTACATCATTAACGGGCAAAAGGTGTATATCCGCTAAGTCTTCGCTTCAGCGTGATTATTCAATGACGGCGGCGAAGCCTCCGTTACGCATCAAGGTGACGTCAAGCTCGGTGGCTGACGTCACCTCTTGTTCAATCACATTGTAGTGCATGGCCTGATAGTCGGCATTCACGCCATCCACGAAAGCCTTCATCTTAAACGTGCGTCCTGCAGACAGGAAGTCCAGACGGACGCGATGGTGCTGCGTATGGTCTGTGCCTTGAATAGCGCCGACGAACCATTTGTCGCCACTGCGGCGCGCCAGGATGGCGTGGTCGCCCACGACTGCGCTGAGGCAACGGGTCTCATCCCACGTCACCGGCACGCTGGCGATATAGCGTGTGCAGTCATCGTTCTGGTAATAGCGCGTGGGACTGTCTGCCAACATCTGCACACCACTCTCCAGCATCACATAGAGCGCCATCTGGAAGACGCGCGTACCCATCGCGCCGGCATTCGGGCGGGTGGCGCGATAGCGGTCCGGTTGCATATTGTTCATACCACCGGGCGTGAAGTCGGCGGCACCCACGGCATTGCGGATGAAGGGGATGAAGATGGTGTTGTTCGGCGGACAGTTGCCCATCTGCTCCAAGCCCCTGACGCCCTCGTAGGAGATGAGGTTGGGATAGCGGTACTCCAGGCCTGCGGGCGTGAAAGCGCCGTGGAAGTCCACCAGCAGCTGGTACTTGGCAGCTTCCTTCACCACACGCTCGTAGAAGTTGACCATCCACTGGTCGAAATGGTCCATGAAATCGACCTTTACACCCGCTACGCCCCACTCGGCATACGTTTTGAAGAGCTCCATGTGGTTCTCCACCGTGAGCCACGGCAGCCAGATGATAACGCCCACGCCCACGTCCTTGCAGTGCTTGATGAGTTCCGGCAGGCGCATATAGTCGTTCGCCGTGAAAGGATCACGCGTGTCCTTCGCCCATCCCTCATCCAGGAGGATGTACTCCACGCCGTATTTGGCAGCGAAGTCGGCGAAATAGGCGTAGGTCTCGTAGTTGCAACCATACCTGAAGGTGACGTCCGGTCCAAAGGGCGCAGCGCCGTTCCACCACTCCCAGCTCACCTGACCGGGGCGCACCCAGCTGGCATCGCCTATCTCGCTCTTGGCAGCGAGCTGCACTGGCACGGTCTGCGTCAGCAGGCCCTTGGAGTCGGTGATGACGACATAGCGCCAGGAGAACGCGCGTGTGCCTTGCGTCTTGGCCAGATAGGGAGCCTCCTCAGCCACGTGATAGCTGCGATCGCCATGTGCCTCCCATCTCTGTGCAGCGGGCGGGAAGGCGCTCTCAAGGGCGCCGTCGGCGGTAGCACGCAGGCAGAGGTGAGGATAATCGCGCAGGTCTGTCTCGGCGATGAGCAGCTGCAGGTCGTTGTCGCCCGAGAGCAAGGCGGGCGTATGACCGATGTTACCGCTCTCGTGCCAGTCGCCGATGCTCTGGTGTGTATAGCTCTCCTCACAGGAGGAGTTGAAGCTCTTGGTCTGCTGGACATGCGTCTGTACGGCGACGGCAGGGCGCAGGATGAAACGGTCGCCGGTGACCTCCACCTCGCCTTTCACGCGCGTCTCGAAGCGGTAGGCCACGGCGTTGTCCATCACGCGCAGCACGAGCGTACCGTTTTCTACGTTCACACGCGCTTCCGTGCAGGCTGCATCAATGCTGGAGAACTTCAAGGGCACCACGGGACGCAACGTCTCGCGAAGCTGCTTCTGCGTGACACGCCCGGCGGTCGTGCCGACAGCCTTCTGACCGAGGGTCATACCCACGCCCTCCACGCTGAAGAGCTGCTGTCCGGCACGGCTGACGGTCCACCCCAGCTGTCCCTTCTGGGTGTTGAGATCCACGACTATCTGCCCATTGGGCGATGTGACTTGCACCGCCTTGGCGGCGGTGGCTGTAGTAGCGATGGCCGCCCATAAGAGAGCGGCCATCGTGCGGAAAAGATGTTGTTTCATTATCTCAGGTCTATGACGGGGATGTTGTCTTTGTCGTTGTAGTTGAGGTTCTCACCAGCCATACCCCATATGAAGGTGTAGTAGTAGGTGGCGCTGGCGCAGTGGATGCTCCATTCGGGCGACATGATGGCCTGCTCGTTGTGCAGCCATACGATGCGGCTCTCCTGCGGCTCACCCATCACATGACTGATGGTCTGTGTCTCGGGCAGGTTGAAATAGTAGTAGGCCTCGATGCGGCGGCCGTGGGTGTGAGGGGGCATCGTGTTCCACACGCTGCCGGGCTGCAACTGTGTCAAGCCCATCTGCAACTGGCATGGACCTTCCTCCAGCGCCGTGTTGACGATGAGCTGGTTGATGGTGCGCTGGTTGCTCTCTTCGAGGGTGCCGAGGGGTTTCTCCTTGGTGCCAATGATGGTGGCCTTCAGGGATTGCACCTTGCCGTTCTTGCGGCCGTCGAGCGTCACCCACTGCGTCTTGTAGTGCTTGTGGGCGGTGGCGCTGTTCAGGTAGAACTTAGCGGGCTTCGAGGCATCTTTGCTGCGGAAGATGACTTCCTGGTTCGAATCGATGCTGTTGCCGTTCTTGTCCTTGCCCAGCCAACCGCGGCCTACATAGAGGGCCTCACTGTAGCCGAGGGGGTACTCCTGACCGTCCACGATGACGATGCCGTCGCCGCCGGTGTTGATGATGCCCAGCTCACGGCTGTGCAGGAAGTAGGGCTCCTTCAGGGCATCGAAGGTCTCCAGCTTCAGGTCTTTCGTGACAGGCATAGCGCCGCCGTAGATGAAGCGGTCGTACTGCGAGTACGTCAGGTTGATCTCATCGGCTGCCATGACCTTCTCCATCACGAAGCGCTCGCGCAGTGTCTGCGTGTCATAGTGCTTAACATCTGCCGGATGACAAGCCGTCTGGAAGTAAACGTTTTGTTGTGCGCTAGCTGTCAGTGCAGCAAATCCAAGCGCAAGAAACAAGAATGCTTTTTTCATATACTTTGAATTTTAAGTTGTATGCTTATTATTTGGAAACAAATGATCGTAATGGACATAATTATTCGGGGATAATGTATTCGCGGTAATTATCTTGATTGATAAGAACGAACTCATTTTCCTCTGGCAAGAAAAGGTAACGCTCTGTATGAAGAGTTTCTTCTCCAAAGTTAAAAAGGATGCCACGTTCCTGATGGGTAATACGGAGATAATTGAATAATTGAGCACGATGTTCGGGACATATCTCGCTCATCGCTTTCAACTCAATAACGATACCTTTATAATAAAAATCAGCAAAATATGTTTTCTCCATTAACTCACCCTTATAGTACATGTGCAATTCCTTCTCACGTTCTATGATAAGACCATTTCGCTTGCACTCCATTGCAAGAGCCTCCTGATAGATGGGTTCCGCCAAGCCCCTTCCTAAGGTGTTATGAACCTCCATGGCCATACCCACCATCTGGTACATATCCATATACTCTTGCCGGGTCATTGGATGATTTGACTATCGGAAAATATTATGGTTATTACGATAATTCGTGTTAAATACAATTACATCATTGTACATTCGCTTTTTGTTTCTCGTCGGCGAGGATGCGGCGGCGGTTGATGAACATCATGACGACCGTGAAGCCGGAGAGGAGGCCCATGCCGATGTAGTCGAGGCTCTTGCAGGCGCGGAAGATGACCCAGCCGAAGAGCGACGAGCAGAAGTCGAGGGCACCGGCCAGGAAGCCTTCGGGCACATGGGCAGCGGCATCCTGCGTGGCAGTATAAACGGAGTTGGCAGCTGCCGTGAAGTCAGCACTCATATCCGTGACGAAGTAAAGACCTACGGTGAGGGCCACGAGGCCGATGATGAAAGTCTTCACCACATTGTTCTTCGTGATGGGCAGCACCATGGGGAACAGGTAGAACATACCCGCCAGCGATGCCAGCGGCAGGAACTGGTTGCCGGGCAGCACGACGGCCAGGAACAGCGCCATGGGAATCAGCAGGAGGCTGACAACCAATGTCGTTGGATGGCCGATGACCAGTGCGGGGCTCATGCCGATATGCACCTTCTTGCCGTTGAACTTCTTCTCCACCACCTCCTTGGTCTTCTGGCTGATGGGCATCAAACCGTCGATGAACAGCTTCGTGATGCGGGGTATCAGCTCCATCACGGCACCCATGATGACACCCAGCGAGAGGATGATCTTAGCGGCATCGCCGTTCCACTCCTTCACGCTCAGCGCACCAATCAGCGCACCCACGATGACACCCAGAATCAGCGGCTCGCCCAGCACACCGAACTTCTTCTTCAGTCCTTCCGCATCGATGTCCAGCTTCGAGAAGCCCGGAATCCGATCCAACAGCCAGTTGATGCCGATGGCGAAAGGCACGAAGCTCTGGCAGAAAGGCTGCGGGATGCTGATGCCGTCCAGGTCGTAGTGTTTCTGGAACTGCTCAGCCGTGAGGTCTGCCATCACGAGCGTGAACATATAGCAGACGATGGCGGCGAAGTAGCCCCATGCCAGGCTCTGGTCCTTGACGAAGAACACCACAGCGCCAATGAAGGCGAAGTGCCAGTAGTTCCACAGGTCGATGTTCACGGTGCGCGTGGTCTTCGTGAGCACCATCAGGAAGTTGACGCCCAGGCAGATGGGGATGATCAAGGCGCCCACCGCCGTGTTATAGGCCACAGCGGCAGCGGCAGGCCAGCCCATATCGAAGATGCCCAGCTGCAGCTCGTAGATGTCCGAGATGTTCTTCAGCGGGGCGTTGAAGTTCGTCGTCAGCAGGGCCGTGACAATGCCGAGGCCCACGAAACCGACACCTACGAAGAGGCCACTCTGCAGTGCCTTGCCGAATTTCAGGCCGATGCACAAACCGATGATCGTAAACAGGATGGGCATCATCACCGATGCACCCAACGAGATAATGTAAGAGAAAACTGCTTCCATGAATGATAAGACCCACCCCCGACCTTGTCCGTCCTCAGCAGAGGAGTTCTGCTTCGGTCACTCAGGACGGCTTGACATTCAGTCAACCCGTTGATTCCTTCGCTACCCGTGAGGGAGGGGAGCGGCTGGCGCATAAGGGATTATAGGGTCATTGGATAATAGTTAGTAATGAGTTTATAATTAGTTTCGAACTATCTTCTTCTCCCCTCCCTTCACGGGAGGGGTTGGGGGTGGGTCTTCATTTCTCAAAGCTAATAGAGCCTCCCCCGATATTATTGCCATCGGCGAAGATCTGGATGCGGTACTGGCCGGCCACGAGCATCTCGTTGACATCCCAATAGACGATGATGGGCGTTTCCTCACCATTGTACTCGATGTCCTTGCGGATGCTGTACTCCAGACGGCGGTTCTCGTAGGCGAAGGTGCCGCCACCGTTCAACACCTCACCCGTAGGCTTGAGGATGCGAACGAAGATGGACTTGTTACCGGCAGCCGCCGTCACATTGCGAGCGATGCTGAAGGCGACCTGGAACTTCTTGACATCAGCAATCTTCTTGGCATCCTTGCCTTTCTTGTTCAGGGCGTTGATGCGAATACCGATGGCGTCCAGCTGGCTGGCGATGGCCACCTTGTCCGTCAGCGTCGCACGCTCCTCGCTGAGATGCGAAATCTGCTGTGCCTGCTGTGCCTGCTGGATGCGCAGGTTCTCGTTCTCACCCATGAGCTGCGTGTTCAGGCGGTTCAGCGAGTCAATCTCGGCCACGAAGCTCTTCAACACCTCGCGCATCGTTGCCAGCTCCTTCTTCAGGCGCGTGATCTCGGCGGCATCGTTGTTCTTCGTGCGGCGCAGCTCCTCCAACAGCTCCTGCGTGCGCTGCTGCTCACGTTCCAGCTGCGCCATCAGCGAGTCGTTGGTGACCTGCGTCTTCATCTCGTTGTACTGCTGTGCAAAGTGTTCATACTCGTTCTCCATCTCGCGCTTGTCCATCTCGGCGAGCTCAAGCATCTGCTTGTTCTCTTCGTTGGACTTGTTCAGCGAGAAAATCAGGTATGCCATGCCGGCTAAGAGCACGACAACCACTGCCACAAGGGCATAAAGAGTCTTTTTGTTCATTATTTTACTCAATTTGACGGCAAAGTTAGTAAAAACTTTCAACTTTAAACCTTAAACTTTCAACTTTTTCTTACTTTTGCCCACATAAAACATAAAAACTGACAATAATATGAGCAAACGACCCTCTTTTCCGGCACTCTTTCTATGCCTGATAGCCTCCGCAACCCTTCAGGCGGCCGTCACTGTCAAGAAGTTGAACCCCACCACCGTGGAAGTCACACAAAACAGCCAGGTGCTGACCCTCGACTTCTACGGCCCCAACATCGTGCGTCTCTTCCTGGATCCCCAGGGCGGCATTGTGCGTGACCCCGTGGCCACACCGCCGGCACAAATCCTCGTCAATCAGCCGCGGCGCGACGTGGGCGGCCTCACCGTGGAGGAGGATGCCTCCTTCTATCGCGTGCAGGCCGGACAACTGGTCGTCAGCATCACGCGCAACAACGGCCTCATGACCTTCTCCGACCGCAAGTCTGGTCGCATCGTCACGCGCCAGCTCCCCATCGAGACAGCCCCGGAAACGGGCTTCGCCGGCTTCTACTTCAATGACAAACAGAGCGCCCTGACCCTCTCGGCCGACGCCAACGAATATTTCTATGGTGGCGGTGTGCAGAACGGTCGCTACTCCCATAAGGGCACCGTCATCGCCATCGAGAACACCAACAACTGGGTGGATGGCGGCGTCGCCTCTCCCACTCCCTTCTATTGGAGCACAGCCGGCTACGGCATCCTGTGGCACACCTTCCGTCCGGGCAAGTACGACTTCGGCGCCACCGAGCCCGGCAAGGTGAAGCTCTCCCACGAGGAAGCCTATCTCGACCTCTTCCTCTTCGTTGACGACGGCTGCGTGCCCCTCCTCAACGACTTCTACCAGCTCACCGGCCATCCCGTCCTCCTCCCCAAATTCGGCTTCTACGAAGGCCATTTGAATGCGTATAATAGGGATTACTGGAAAGAACTGGCCCCCCTTTCGCCCCCCGAGGGGGGCACGGATGATGTGTCCACTTCCCAAAAATCAACAGAAGCCCCCTCGGGGGCCGTAGGGGGGGCCGCCATGGCTGGCCCCAATGGCTCCGTCCTTTTCGAGGACGGCAAATGCTACAAGGAATCCCAGAAGCCCGTTGAAGGCGGTATCCGCGAGAGCCTCAACGGCGAGCTCGACGGCAACTACCAGTTCTCCGCCCGCGCCGTCATCGAACGCTACGAGGCCGCCGACATGCCCCTCGGCTGGGTGCTCCCCAACGACGGCTACGGTGCCGGCTACGGCCAGACGGAGACCCTCGAAGGCAATGTCGAGAACCTGAAGCAGTTCGGCGACTACGCCCGCTACCACGGCGTGGAGATCGGCCTGTGGACACAGAGCGACCTGCACCCCAAGGAGGGCATCGAGGCACTCCTGCAGCGCGACATCGTGCGCGAGGTACGCGATGCTGGCGTCCGCGTGCTGAAGACAGACGTGGCGTGGGTCGGTGCCGGCTACAGCTTCGGCCTCAACGGCGTCGCCGACATGGGACAGATCATGCCCTACTACGGCAACGATGCGCGCCCCTTCATCATCTCCCTCGACGGCTGGGCTGGCACACAGCGCTATGCCGGCATCTGGACCGGCGACCAGACGGGCGGCGAGTGGGAGTACATCCGCTTCCACATCCCGACATATATCGGCTCCGGCCTCAGCGGACAGCCTAACATCAGCTCCGACATGGACGGCATCTTCGGAGGCCGTAACATCCCCGTCAATGTGCGCGACTTCCAGTGGAAGACCTTCACGCCCATGCAGCTCAACATGGACGGCTGGGGCAGCAATGCCAAGTACCCGCAGGCCCTCGGCGAACCCGCCACCAGCATCAACCGCTGGTACCTGAAGCTGAAGTCCATGCTCATGCCCTACACCTACACCATCGCCCACGAGGCAATCAATGGATTGCCAATGATACGCCCCGTAGGGCAAATGGACAATGGACAGTGGACAATGAATAATTTTCAATTGTCAATTTTCAATTATCAATTTTTATTCGGTCCCAGCTTCCTCATCGCTCCCATCTACCAGAACACCGCCGCCGATGCCGACGGCAACGACGTCCGCAACAACATCTACCTGCCCGAGGGGCAGTGGGTGGATTGGTTCACGGGGCGCTGCTATGAGGGCGGTCGCATCCTGAACCAGTTCGATGCACCGCTGTGGAAGCTGCCCGTCTTCGTGCGCCGCGGCGCCATCATCCCCGCCATCCACGCCCACAACAACCCCAGCGATATCGACACGCACACGCGCGGGTTCTATGTTTATCCCCTCGGCCACACCGAGTTCACCGCCTACGACGATGACGGCCGCACACAAGCCTACCTGCGCGGCGAGAGCACGACGACCCACATCACGAGCGACCTCAACGCGAAGGGGCAGCTCCGCCTCACCGTAGAACCCACACGCGGCAGCTTCGCAGGCTTCGAACGTGAGAAATCCACTGAATTCATCGTACCTCTGCAGGCACGTCCCAAACGCGTCACGCTCCTCATGAACGGCAAGAAAGTGCGCATCGACGAGGTCGATGAGCTCGACGACTTCACCAAGAAGACCAACGTCTTCTACTACGATGCCGCCCCGCAGCTCAACCTCTGGGCCACGCCCGGCACACCGATGGCTGACGTGCAGGTCATCCACACGCCGCGCCTCTACGTCTGCGCCGCCGACATCGACA
Source organism: uncultured Prevotellaceae bacterium (assembly GCA_946415705.1). GTDB lineage: Bacteria > Bacteroidota > Bacteroidia > Bacteroidales > Bacteroidaceae > Physcousia. Next base: position 4,870 of record CAMKTN010000038.1, on the reverse strand, counting down.
TCACCACCACAAAGCTCGAGGTCATCATCGACGGCTACACCTTCGACGCCTCCAACCACCAGCTCCAGCGCAGCGGCGCCCTCGCAGCACCCACACTCCTCACCGATGACTTCGAGGACGGCTGCCTCTCACCCTCGGCCTACGCGCTGCCGCTGAAATGGACCGCCGTGGAGAATGCCGACTACTACGAGATCGAGCACCAAGGCCAACTCTACAGCACCATCACCTCCCCCGCCTTCACCCTTGAAGGCCTGGAACCCGAGACCAACTACGAGGTCCGCGTGCGCGCCGTGAACAAGGATGGCCAGGGCGAGTGGGCACGCGAGAAATTCCGCACCAGCCCCGACCCGTTGCGCTTCGCCATCCGCGGCATCACCGCCGAGTGCACCATCCCCGACCAACCCGGACAGGGCATACGCCATCTCTTCGACTTCGACGAAGGCACCACCTGGCACACCGCCTGGAACCAGCCCAATGCCACGCCCTTCGACCTCCTCCTCGACCTCCACGTCGTCACGCAGATCGACAGCATCCGCTACGTTCCCCGTCCCGACCTCGGCAACGGCACCTTCGCCCAATACACCGTCGAATACAGCCTCGACAAGCAACAGTGGAAGCCCCTCGTTACCGTTCCTTCGGGTTCTCCCGAAGGAAGCGCCCGCTACCTCCGCATCCACGTCACCGACGCCCGCGGTGGCTTCGGCAGCGGCCAGCAGATCTACGTCTTCCGCAACCCCGAGGCTGAGATGACCATCCCCGGCGACATCAACCACGACAACCGCATCGACGAGAACGACTTCACCAGCTACATGAACTACACCGGCCTGCGCCAGGGCGACGGCGACTTCGAGGGCTACATCTCACGTGGCGACCTCAACCGCAACGGCCTCATCGATGCCTATGACATCAGCACCGTCGCCATCGAGCTCGAGTCTGGCGTCAGCAGCCGCCGCGTGCCGCCCGTAGCCGGCACCGTCACCGCCGTCGCCGACAAGAAGATTGTCGCTGCCGGCGACATCGTCACCATGACCGTCAGTGGTCGCGGCCTCCAGAGCGTCAACGCCCTCAGCTGCGCCATCCCGTATGACGCCACCCAGTGGGAGTACCTCGGCATCGAGCCCGTAGGCATGCAGGAGATGCGCAACCTCACCTACGACCGTCTCCACACCAACGGCCAGAAGGCCCTCTACCCCACCTTCGTCAACTGCGGTGAGCATCCCTATGTCGAGGGCGACACCACCCTCTTCATCCTCCGCTTCCGCGCCAAGCAACGCGGCAAGTTCACCCTCACCCCGCAGGACGCTATCCTCCTCGACAAATACCTCAACATCCTCAGCTGGTAACACAGCCCAAAAAGAACGGGGGGCGTGTCAAGTTGACACGCCCCCGTTCTTTTGCTATAGATTGAGTAACTTATTACGAGCCCAAGGTGCTAGCAGCTGCGGCAGCGGATAAGGGAGCCCAAATCTTAGTACCGTCCTTGAGTTCGAAAATCAAGTACTTGCCGTCTGACGAGGGATATACCCGCTGGAACCACTTGTCGGGTGCGCCATCCTTGCCGTTGGCGGAAACGGGTTTGCCGAGAGAATCGGTGTAGAGCATCCAATTCTGACCATTGTCAAGAGAGTACATCCAGTAGCCTTCGTCGCTCACACGGAAGACAGGCATAATGGTGTTCTCCTTCGTACGATCGGTGCCGTTGGTGCCGTCCGTACCGTTGGTACCATCGCGACCGTCAGTACCGTCGATGGCAGCCACTTGCATGGAAGTGCGGTCGCCGTTGACGGTCCAATACCATTCCCCGTCGGGACCCTGTGCCACGCCGATTTCGACTCCCACACCGTCAGTGCCGTCCTCACCGGCCACACCCTGTCGCAAGGTGAAGAAGTTGTCTGGATCGCTGGCAAAGGCAATGGAGTAAGAGTTGTCGTCATTTTCCTTGAAGCTGACGATGCAGTCATGCTCACCGGCTGCCGCCACGAGCTTTTGCAGGAAGAGCATATCCTCTTGCAGTTCTTTCAGGGGCGACTTCTCCTCGAGGGCCACCACGCGCTTGCCGACACTCTGCAGGTCATCGTAGTACTCATGGCAGGAAGTGGTAAGCAGACTGGTCGCGACCAAAGAGAGTAGCGCCAAAGTATTCTTATTCATAATCGATAATTGCTTGAGGTGAGAGGAAAAGATGTTCTCAAAGCAGCATCAGGTCAGAGGACAATGATGTCACAGTCCTTATACTGCACAGGGGTGCCGGGCTGGGTGAAGCGGGCGATGACACGAATCGTGTACTTGCCGGTGGTGTCGAAAGAGAGCTGCACATTGGCCTCTTCGGGTTTCCATATTTTCGCGTGCGATATGTCGCCATCCACCACATACCAATAGACATCCTTGAAGATAGCTGATTCGGGTTCTACCCTTGCTTCCAGATTGAGGATCTCGTAGCGGCTGATGGTTACAGACGATACAGCGACGGTGCCGCGGTAGATGGACACACCGGTTACGTAGTTGTAAGCAGGCACAGTGTAGGACTGACCGTTCTGCAGGGTGAATGTCCACGAAATCACGGTCACACCATCGGCTGCATAAGTAGCGGAGACATCGCGGAAGGTGTTGATGGCATCGCTACCATCGGCACCCTTTGCGGAGATCTGCTGGCCGGTGGTGGGATCAACGAGGGGTTCCCAAGTGGCTCCATCGTCGTAGCTGACATACCACTTGCCATCCTCGATTTTCAGCTTAGGCGTGTAACCGTCGTGACCATTCACACCGTCTTGACCGTCTTCACCGTTTTTACCATTCTTGCCGACAGCAATGATGGGTTTGCCACTCTTGTCGGTGACCATCTGACCATTGAGGTACCAGTAGTAGTTGTCGTCGTCGGGATTGCTGGGATCATTGCCCACGGTGAAGCTCGGAGCCACTGCATTCTCGCCGGGCTTACCATCTTCGCCATCAAGCACCTTAATGGGATCATGTTTCAGGAAGAACACCTGATAACCAGTTTGTCCTTCGGTTGTAGTGAAGGGACGCACTTCGGTAATGACATCGCCGTCCTCCATTGCATCGACGAGAGTCTGCAATGCAACGACATCTTCGTTGACACGATCTACAAGGTCTTCGAGCACCTTCACACGGGTGGAGAGGGAGTCGATTTCATCTTGATAGTCCGTGCATGAAACGAGGCCTGCCACGATGGCAAAAAGGGCCAGGGATAGTAGTTTGAAAGTTTTCATGACTATATTTTCTTTACTTATTATTAATTTTTACTGAACATAGATTCCTTTGAGTACTATACAGATGGTCACACGGTTAGCTGCGGGGAAGTCGAAGGGTTGGATACGGTCGCCCTTGTGGTCAAGGTGCAAGCGCTCCTCGCTAATGCCGTGAGACTTCAGCCACTCTGCCACGACCTCACTGCGTTCACGTGAGAGGCGTTCGTTGATGGCAGGTGTGCCGGTGTCGCGGTCAGCATAGCCGGTCAGCAGGATGTGCGATTCGGGGTGATTCTGCATGTAGATGAGCAACTCTGAGAGCTTGACCAGCTCGCTGTCGCGAATGACACTCTGGTTGATGAGGAAGAGGATGTTCATCACCATGTCGGCCATGTCTCGAGTAATCTTCCTCGGCTGAGGTTGAGGTGTAGGTGTCGGAACTGCGACATTTTCGTAAACAGGATCCGTGTGGCGGTTAGCCTTGCCCAGACGGACACGCACCCCGGCAAGGGCATTAAAGCGCCAATCCCAGTTGTCGTTGCGACCACGCTTGGAATTGTAGGTATCGGACATCACATTGGCATTGACTTGCAAACATAAGGCCACTTTTTCCGACACCCAGAAGTCAGCTCCCACTGCGCCATGGAAGACAGGGAGTACCTTTGTGCCAGTCCACAGCTTCTGGAAGATAATCCAGCGATCCTCTTCACTTGCGTTCTCAGCATCTTTGTTGTTGAAGGCAATGTTAGCGCCTGCTCCAAGCAGCAAGTACGGACGGAAGAAGTCGCTGGGTCTCCAGCCGCGCACCAGCGTGGCCAAATCCAAACGGGCTTCCACAACAGGCTGGATAAAGTTCCAAGTGTACTTTTTGCTGGGGAAGGAATACTCATTCTTTGACACCCAGCCGCTGACACCGAGGCCGAGCGCAAAGTATTCATTGAAGTGGTAGGCGCCGGAAAGTTGGACCGTAGGTGAAATCAAATGCCCAAACTTAGCTTCGCCGAGATCATAACCGGCACCTACTCCTGCGCCGATTTCCCAGTGGTGATTGAAAACGTCCATAGATGGAAGAAGTAATTTCCTCGTGGCGGTCTGTTCTTGACCCATCACACCTATGGAAGTACACAAAATAGACAGAATGAAGGCTGTCCTCCTAACTAAATGTACCATTTTTTACCCAAGATTGATTGTAACTTTTACCCAAGATTGATTGAACTCGGGCCAAAGATATGTATTTATTTCTATGCCGCTATTATATTTTATGTTAAATTATTTTAAATGCACAAAAAAACATCATTTCCTCTATACTTTACCCTTATTTCACTCATTTTCAACCCCATCTCATTACATAATTTATGCTTTCCTTTAGCTGATAAGTCCATTTAATGTTAAATGAATGTTTTTATAGGGCCAGCACCCTTTCATACAGACACAAATCGCGCGTACATTATATAATATACGCGCGACTGGTGTGAGTTGCTGCCCGGCCTTCGTGGCCGAGCAGTGCAGGATGATTTAGTCGATGCGTCGCATGGTCTAATAGGTGACGAGGTTAGCGGCATGAGCACCGAGGGTCGTGAGCAGTGCGGTGATGATGGTGATGACGATCTCACCGATGCGCTTCAGGGTTTTCTTGGTACTTTCTTTCATAAAGGGAGGCC
>CAMKTN010000037.1 GCA_946415705.1 uncultured Prevotellaceae bacterium | reverse complement strand
CCGGCACATCAACGGGCGAGGTGGTGACCTTGCTCTTAGTGCCTAATGCCTCATCTCGATAGACCATGAAATCAGCGGTAAAGTTTGGCTGCACAGTGTCCCTGGTATTGACGAATATGCTGCCTGAGCGCGAGGAGGTGTTGACCTGGCGCATGGGGTCAAGAGATGTGGCATAGCTGACAGGAGTCTGGAAGGTGACATAAGGGACTGCGGCCAGCCCGAAACCGGCGTTGCCTTCCTCGTTGATAACATAGAGGTAAGGCGTATAGAGCTGAGGCGCCGCCAGGTTGTCGCCACCGGTGAAGACGGTGGGGAAGGCGAATTCCTTGTCATCGAACATCACATTGGGTGAGTATTTGTTGATGGTCAGATACAGCCCCAGCTTGAACTGCTTGCCGTTCAGCTGCTCGGGGGGATACCAGTCGAACTCCAAGGTGGTGAGTTGTGAGCAGTCGTTGACGGCGCCTTGCTTGACCAGGAACTTTGTCCATCCTTCGCCCTCATTGACTTGTTGTGTCACACCATCGTAGGTGTTGGTGATGACAATCGTTCCCATAGCGGGATGAACGAATACCTCGCCACTACCCTTGCCATCATCATCTATATTACTTCCCTGACGGTCGGCACGAAACTGGACTGCCACTTGTTTCACCTTTTCGTTGCTGGTGAGCGAGAACCAGAGGGCGGTGGAATCGGCCAGATAGTAGTTATTGATGCGGCCATAGGCCCAAATGGGCACCTTCACGTGGATGGCGTCGCGGCCCGACGAATAAATGGAATAGTGGCTCTGCACCTCGAGATAATCATTCGCCTGAACAGAAGAGAAGAGGGATAAGAAGAATACGAGGAGGCCCCCAAGCCCCCTGAAGGGGAGTGTTGAAAGCCCCCACGCCCCCTGAAGGGGGGTGTGATGCTTTGTGTTTGCGGTTTTCATAAAGAGAAGGTATGTTAGTTCGGTTGGTAATGATGTTTGAGCGAGGCAAATGACAATGCCGGCCTTTGACTACATGCGCTCCGGCACCTCGATGCCCAGCAGCCCCATGCCGGTCTTGATGACCTTGGCAACAGCTTCGCAGAGGGCGAGGCGAACGAGGCGCTTCTGCTCATCGGGCTCCTTCAAGATCTGGTAGTCGTGGTAGAAGCCGTTGAACTCCTTGGCCAGGTCATAGCAGTAGTTGGCGATGACGCTGACGTTGTAGTCGCTGCCTGCCTGCTGCACAGCGGCGCCGAAGGCGGCGAGCTGCTGAATGAGGGAGATTTCCTTCGGAGAGAGCGTGGCCCCCCCTACGGCCCCCGAGGGGGCTTCTGTTGTTTTTCTGAGAATGCTGCGAATGCGAGCGTAGGTGTATTGGATGAAGGGGCCGGTGTTGCCGTTGAAGTCGATAGACTCTTCGGGGTTGAAGAGCATGTTCTTGCGGGCATCGACCTTGAGGATGAAGTACTTCAGGGCGCCCATACCTACGATGCGTGCAACGGAAGACCCCTCTAAATCTCCCCGTGAGGGGAGACTTTCGTTTCCACTAGCTGCCTCTGCGGTAGCCTCCTCCCCTCCTTCACGGGAGGGGTCGGGGGTGGGTCTTTTTTCCTGCCACTTCACCTTTGCCTCCTCTATCATCTTCTCTATCAGGTCGTCGGCATCCACGACGGTGCCTTCGCGCGACTTCATCTTGCCGTTGGGGAGCTCCACCATGCCGTAGGAGAAATGCACGAGGTCCTTGCCCCACTTGAAGCCCAGCTTGTCCAGCAGGATGCTGAGCACCTGGAAGTGGTAGTTCTGCTCGTTGCCCACGACATAGATCATCTTGTCGATGGGGAAGTCCTGGAAGCGCAGCTTGGCGGTGCCGATGTCCTGCGTCATGTAAACACTGGTACCATCGGCGCGCAGCAGCAACTTCTCGTCGAGGCCTTCCTTCGTGAGGTCTGCCCACACGCTGCCGTCCTCGCGGCGGTAGAAGAAGCCCTTGTCGAGCCCTTCCATGACCTTCTCCTTGCCTTCGAGATAGGTCTGGCTCTCGTAGTAGATCTTGTCGAAGCCCACGCCCAGTGCCTTGTAGGTCTCGTCGAAGCCGGCATAGACCCAGTCGTTCATCTTCTTCCACAGCGCGCGCACCTCGGGGTCGTTCTGCTCCCACTTGACGAGCATCGCACGCGCCTCCTGCATCAGCGGGCTCTCCTTCTCGGCGCGCTCCTTGGCGGCTTCCTCGTCCATGCCCTCAGCCATGAACTGGTCCATCAGCTGCTGGCGCTCCGCACGGAAGTGCTTGTCGAAGGCCACGTAGTAGTCGCCAATCAGGTGGTCGCCCTTTTTGCCTGTGCTCTCGGGGGTGGCGCCGTTGCCCCATTTCAGCCATGCAAGCATCGACTTGCAGATGTGGATGCCACGGTCGTTGACGATGTTCGTCTTCACGACGCGGTTGCCGTTGGCCTGCATCACCTGTGCCAATGCCCAGCCCAGCAGGTTGTTGCGCACATGTCCCAGGTGCAGGGGCTTATTGGTATTGGGGCTGGAGTACTCAATCATCACCAGCGGCGATGCATCGGTGACGGGCTTCAGGCCGTAGTTCGCGTCCTGTTGGATATCAGCCAGCAGGCTGACCCAGCAGGCATCGGCGATGACCATATTCAGGAACCCTTTGATGACATTGAAGCGCGCTACCACCTCGGGCAGGTTCGCTGTGAGGTATTCACCAATCTCCTGTGCCGTTGCCTCGGGAGCCTTGCGGCTCATCTTCAGGAAGGGGAACACGACGAGTGTCAGGTGACCCTCGAACTCCTTCTTCGTGGCGCTCAGTTGCACCATCTTCTCAGGCACCTCCTGTCCGTACAGGGACTGGATAGCGGCCTGTATAGCGTTTGTCAGTTTTGCTTCTATCTGCATACCTTAATTAAATATAGATTGTTTTCGGGCGCAAAGGTAGTCATTATTTGCGACATCAACGCCATCAAACGGCAAAAAACTAAAAATTAACCGACGCCTTCTCGCGAAAGCGTCGGTTATAGAAACAGCGAATCAACGAATCGATTACTGGATAGCAGCATCGAGCTCTGCGCCAGCCTTGAACTTGGCCTGCTTCTTAGCAGCAATAGTGATGACCTGCTTTGTCTGGGGGTTGATGCCCTGACGAGCCTCACGCTGAGCAACAGAGAAGGTGCCAAAACCAATGAGAGAAACCTTTTCACCAGCCTTCAGAGCATCGGCGATAGCAGCGAAAGTAGCATCGAGAGCCTTCTTGGCATCTGCTTTGGGCAGACCAGCCTTCTCGGCGATAGCGTTTGTCAATTCTGTCTTGTTCATAAATAATGATTTTAAATGGTTAAATAAAGATTTTAGTTATTTGTTGTCTATAAAGTGTCAGAATACGCTGTAAATGCGAGTTTCATGTGGCAAATGTAAAGAAAGAAGCAATTCGCGCCAAGCATTTTCTGAAAAAAGATGGCATTTTTCGCATTTTTATCGCCTTTTGGCCCTAAATGCGCCTAAAAATGCCTACTTTTGCGGCCTCAAACGCAACATTCAACTCATAATCATATGCCTCCAGTTACCAAGAACCTCATCATTATCAATCTTCTCATGTATTTGGGCAAGGTTGTGGCCATGCGCTATGGCATTGACTTTGATGATTTGTTGGGGTTACATTTCTTCCTGGCTTCGGACTTCAAGCTCTACCAGCTGTTCACGTATATGTTCGTGCACGGTGGGCTTGAGCACATCTTCTTTAATATGTTCGCCGTGTGGATGTTCGGCAGGATCATGGAACGCGTGATGGGTTCCCAGCGCTTCCTGTTCTATTACATCGTCTGTGGCTTGGGTGCAGGCCTCCTGCAGGAAGGGGTGCAATATATACAATATGTGTATCAGGGTCTGAATGCCTACGAGAGTGTCAACCTCGACGGCTATATCGTTCCCATGGAAACGTACCTGAACCGCTGGACGACCGTAGGTGCCTCGGGCGCCGTATATGGCGTGCTGCTGAGCTTTGGCATGACCTTCCCCAACGAGCGGATGTTTATCATTCCGATTCCCTTTCCCATCAAGGCCAAATGGTTCGTCATTGGCTATGCCATCATCGAGCTGATGAGTGCTTTGGGAAATCCTGGCGACGGCATTGCTCACATGGCGCATCTGGGCGGTATGCTCTTCGGCTTGGCGCTGATCCTGTATTGGCGCAAGCATCCCGGCGACCATGACCGCTTCTACGGTGGCTCCGGCAACGGCTTTGGCGGCTTCGGCGGTTATGACAATTATTTCACGCGCTATGAGGATGTCACCGATGGCGACCGTCAGAAGGACGGCATCTTCACACGCTTGAAGCAATGGTTCACGACACTGCGGACCAACCTCGCACAGCGTGGGCGTCGCAAGCCAAAGATGGAGGTGCACATGGGCGGCAGCAAGCATAGCGACGACATGGAATGGAACCGCCAGCAGAAGGAGCGCGACGAGGAGATTGACCGCATCCTGGCGAAGGTGAAACAAGGCGGCTATGACAGCCTCTCCAAGGAGGAGAAACGCAAACTCTTTGATGCCAGCGCCCGATGAAAGTCCTCAAGAGCCTTTTCGTGCAACTCTTCACGGGGGCCAACATCGTCACCATCCTGTTGCTGTGGGCGTGTTGTCTGGTCACCTACATCAGTCCCGCTGCCCATCCGCGGTTGGCGTTGCTGACGCTGACATTCCCTGCGTTCCTGTTGGTCAATGTGCTCTTCATCCTATTCTGGTTGGTGTTTAAGGTGAAACGCGTGTGGATTCCCCTTGTTGGGCTGCTGGCGTGTGCGAGCTTCGTGAGGGACTATCTGCCATTGAACATCTCCATGAAGGGGAAGGCGGCTGAGGACTCCACGCTGTCTATCCTTACTTACAACACCCACAGCTTTGGTGGAGCTGAAGCTGTGCAGGAGGACGGCACCAATATCGTGTTCAACTATCTGGCCAATAGCAATGCCGATATCATCTGTCTTCAGGAATCGAGCAATAAGCAGGATTTCACCGATGAAATGGTGGGAAAAGGCTATGAGTTTGCCTTTCGTAAGGAGTTTCTCCTGTATTCACGACTGCATATTATTGAAGTAGATACGTTGGCTTTGGAGGGGAAACCCTGTCATGCGATGAGGGCTTTGCTGCAGGACGGCAGCGACACGCTGATGCTGTTGAGCGTGCATCTGCAAAGCAACCTATTGTCGCCCGAGATGAAGGAAGCCTATCGTGAAGCGCTTCGTAAACATGAGAGCGACTCGCTCAGCAAAGAATTATCGCCTATCGTCCAATTGCTGTCTGCGGCTCTGCCACAGCGAGCAGCCCAAGCAGACAGCATCGCCAGCATCGTAGCGTCGTGGCTGCCTAAGCCTGTGATTCTCTGTGGCGACTTCAACGACACCCCGATTTCCTATACGCATCGCGTGCTGACGCGCCAGCTGACCAGCGCTTATCGCCAAAGCGGCAACGGCTTGGGATTCACCTTTCATGAGAAGGGGTTCCCAGTGCGCATAGACCACATCCTTTTCGATGGTAATACGTGGGAGAGTAGCTCTTCGCAGGTCGTGAAGCACATCACATGCTCCGATCACTTCCCCATTCGCACGAAACTACGCCGAAAACGGCCTTAAATCACCTCCAACGACACCTTATTTTATAGAAAAGCACATCAAAACGCATTTTTTTGAGGATTCTGCTACGCGCTTCCATAAAAAAAGCGTACATTTGCGCGCTATTTTGGGCACAACGCCCCTGTAGCCCCCTGAAAACGACTCGAAAATCAACAAATAACATCAAAACAATTCATTCAAAATGCAAAACAAAGGATTCGTAAAAGTTTTCGCTGTCCTGCTTGCGCTGGTATGCGTCTTCTACCTCAGCTTCTCATGGGTGGTCAGCCACTATGAGGGGAAGGCCGAGAAGATTGCAGCCGTTGAAGGCGAAGCTGCTGGTCAGCACTACTTGGACTCGCTCGCGAACGAACCCGTTTATTTCGGTGTTTGGACACTCAAGGAGTGCCGCGAGATGGGTATCGGTCTGGGTCTGGACCTCAAGGGTGGTATGAACGTCATCCTCGAAGTCAGTGTGCCCGATGTGGTTAAGGCGCTCGCCGATCACAAAGAAGATGCCAACTTCAATCAAGCCGTAGAACAGGCTAAGGCAGAAGCTAAGGCCGGTCAGGGCGATTTCATCTCTCTCTTCGTCAAGGACTACAAGGCATTGGCTCCCAACAGCAATCTCGCTGAGCTCTTCGCCACGCAGCAGTTGCGCGGCAAGGTGAACACCAAGAGCACCGACAGCGAGGTGGAGCGCGTGCTGCGTGAAGAGGTGAAGGCCGCTATCGACAACTCCTTCAACGTCATCCGCACACGTATCGACCGCTTCGGTGTCGTGCAGCCCAATATCCAGGCCCTCGAGGGTCAGGAAGGCCGCATCATGGTGGAGCTCCCTGGTATCAAGGAGCCCGACCGCGTGCGTAAGCTTCTCCAGGGTTCTGCCAACCTCGAGTTCTGGGAGACCTATACCACCAGCGAGGCTGTTCCCTTCCTCATCCAGCTCGACAGCAAGCTCGCCGCCGCTGGCGTAGAGACCACTGACAGCACAGAGGTTGCTGCTGAAGTTACGGTTCCCGAGGGTTCTCCCGAGGGCACCACAGAGGCCTCCGCTGACAGCGCTACAGCCACCGCCGACGATGCCCTCGCCGCTATCGCCAAGGGCGACAAGGCTGAGGCTTCCGCATCCACCGCTGCCGCTACCGAAGAAGCCCTCAAGGCTCACCCCCTGCTGGCACGCCTGCAGGTGCTGAACCAGGAGAACGGCTGCGTCGTGGGTTATGCCGGCAAGCGCGACTTGGAAGCCATCAACGCCCTCTTCGAGAGCCCCGAGGCTAAGGCTGTCCTGCCTGCCGACCTGAAGCTCCTCTGGGGCGTCAAGGGTGTCGATAAGAACGATGAGGTCTTCGAGCTCTATGCCATCAAGGTCACTGAGCGCAACGGCCGTGCTCCCCTGGAGGGCGACGTCGTCACCGATGCCAAGGATGAGTTCGACCAGCAGGGTCGTCCCTGCGTCAGCATGCAGATGAATGTCGAGGGTGCCCGTCGCTGGGCAGCGCTGACGAAGGCCAACGTACACCGTCCCATCGCCATCGTCCTCGATGGCTATGTCTATAGCGCACCTAACGTGCAGAACGAGATCACGGGTGGTAACAGCCAGATCACCGGCCACTTCACCCCCGAGGACACCCGCGACTTGGCCAATGTGCTGAAGTCCGGTAAGATGCCCGCTCCCGCCAACATCGTCAGCGACGAGATCGTTGGTCCTTCGCTCGGTCAGGAGTCCATCCGCCAGGGCCTCTGGAGCATGGTGCTCGCCTTCATCGCCCTGATGCTCTACATGGTCAGCATGTACGGCTTCCGCCCGGGTATGGTTGCCAACTGCGCCCTGCTCTTCAACCTCTTCTTCACCCTCGGCATCCTCACCAGCTTCCAGGCTGCGCTTACCATGAGCGGTATCGCCGGTATGGTGCTGACCCTGGGTATGGCTGTCGATGCCAACGTGCTCATCTTCGAGCGCACGAAGGAAGAGATGCGCAGCGGTAAGGCTGTGCGCCAGGCTATGCAGGCCGGCTACAGCAACGCCTTCAGCGCTATCATCGACTCCAACGTGACGAGTGTCCTCACGGGTATCATCCTCTACTACTTCGGTACAGGTCCTATCCGCGGCTTCGCCACCACCTACATCATCGGTATCATCATCTCCTTCTTCACCGCTGTATATCTCACGCGCGTGGTGTTCGACACCCTGATGAGCAAGGAGAAGTGGCTCGACCTCACCTTCACCACTTCCCTGAGCCGCAAGTTCCTGTCTGACACGAACTTCAACTTCATGGGCAGCTACAAGAAGTCCTTCTCTATCTTCTGCGCCATAGTGGTGCTGGCCATCGGTTGCTGGATAGGTCGCGGCTTCTCTCAGAGTATCGACTTCACCGGTGGTCGTAACTTCGTGGTGCTCTTCGAGAACGAGGTGCAGCCCGAGACCGTTCGCGGCCTCCTCGCCAATGCCTTCCCCGAGAGTAACACCAGCGCCATCGCACTGGGTACTGAGGGCAAGACCATCCGTATCTCCACCAACTACCGCATCGACGAGGATGGCAGCGAAGTAGATAGCGAAATCGAGAGCAAGCTCTTCACCGTCCTCAAGGACGGCGGCCTCCTGAGCGCCGACCTCGACGAGCAGACCTTCATCAACCGCGACGAGCGCGCCGGCGGTTCTATCATCAGCTCTCAGAAGGTGGGCCCGTCCATTGCAGCCGACATCACGCGTGGTGCCGTCATCAGTGTCATCCTGGCTCTGATCGTCATCTTCGTGTATATCCTCGTTCGTTTCCGCAACGTGGCCTTCTCCGTAGGTGCTATCACAGCTCTTGCCATCGACACCATCTTCATCCTTGGTATGTTCTCCGCATGCTGGGGTTGGATGCCCTTCTCACTGGAGATCGACCAGACGTTCATCGGCGCTCTGCTGACCTGTATCGGTTACTCCATCAACGATAAGGTGGTCGTCTTCGACCGTATCCGCGAGAACCTCGGTCTCTATCCCAAGCGCGACAAGCAGCTCCTGTTCAACCAGTCCCTGAACGCCACCCTGACACGTACTATCAACACGTCAGTATCTACGTTCATCGTCCTGTTGTTCATCTTCGTCTTCGGCGGTGCCAGCATCAAGAGCTTTGCTTTCGCTATGATGCTCGGTGTCATCATCGGTACCCTGACCTCCATGTTCATTGCCGCTCCCACGGCTTACTTGATCATGGGTCGTCGAATAAAGGAAGATGCAGAGTAATCCAACGAATGAAACCGTGCAGCCTCGTCCCCATCAGGGCGAGGCTGCATTGTTTCGTCGCTACAACCAGTACCTGCGCCTGGAGCGCGGCTTCTCAGACAACACCCTCGACGCCTACCTGAAGGATCTCCAGAAGCTCTTGGACTACTATGAGACAGAAGGCATCGACTTTCGCAGTGTGACGCTGGAGCAGTTGCAGACCTTCGTGGCCACGCTTATGGACGTAGGTATCTCGCCCCGCAGTGTCGCGCGCATACTCTCGGGCGTACACGCGTTCTATAGATTTCTTGTATTGGAGAAGGAACTCCAAGTGGATCCCACGGAACTGTTGGATTCACCGTCCAGAGGTCATCACCTGCCCGATGTGCTCAGTGTGCAGGAGATAGACCTGCTCATCAGCAGCATCGACATGACCAAGGCCGAGGGACAGCGCGACCGCGCCATCCTGGAGACGCTCTATAGCTGTGGACTGCGCGTTAGCGAGCTGTGCCATCTGAAGATGAGCGACCTGTTCCTGCCTGAAGGCTTCATCCGCGTCCACGGCAAGGGCAAGAAAGAGCGGTTAGTACCCATCTCGCCCAAGGCCATACAGGAGCTGGAACTCTGGTTCACCGACCGCGAGGGCGTGCACGTCCGTCCGGGCTGCGAGGATGATGTCTTCCTCAGCTTCCGACGTGGCACACCCCTCTCCCGCATCACCGTGTTCCATATCGTTAAAGAGCTATGTAAGACGGCTGGCATTCGTGCCACCGTCAGCCCCCACACCTTCCGCCACAGCTTCGCTACACACCTGCTGGAAGGAGGTGCTAACCTGCGTGCCATACAGGAGATGTTGGGTCATGAGGACATCGGTACCACCGAGATTTACCTCAATATCGACCGCCACCATCTGCGCGAGGAGATACTCCAACACCATCCGCGCAATATGAAAGTGTGTTAATTTATTTGGTCATGCCCACACTTTGCGTTACCTTTGCGCCCAGAAAACACAGAAGATACAATAAACCCATTATCAAAATGCGTAAAATTACAATTCTTTCTATGGCTGCTGCCGGTGCCCTCGTACTCACCGCATGCAGTAAGCTCGGTGCCTTGAGCTCCGACAATGTCACTGTAACTCCTACTCCTCTGGAGGCTGTTGGCGGCGAGGTGCCTGCCACCATCAATGCCACCTTCCCCCAGAAGTATATGCAGAAAAAGGCTGTCATCACCGTCACGCCCGTCCTCAAGTATAAGACTGGCGAGGTTACCGCAGCCAGCTCCACATTCCAGGGCGAGAAGGTGCAGGGCAACGGCACCACCGTGCTCTACAAGGCTGGTGGCAACTACACCATGCGCGCCACCTTCCCCTATCAAGAGGCGATGCTGCAGAGCGACCTCTACCTGCGCTTCGATGCTAAGCTTGGCAAGAAGGCTGTCAACCTGCCTGATTTGAAGGTGGGCTATGGCGTTGTTGCCACCAGCGAGCTCTTCCGCCACACTATCGGCAGCGCCAACCCCGCTCTCGCACCCGATGCCTACCAGCGCATCATCAGCCAGAAGCAGGAGGCACAGATCAAGTACCTCGTTAATCAGGCCAATATCCGCGCCAGTGAGCTGAAGACCACCAGCATTCAGGATTTTGCCAAGATTCTCAAGGAAATCAACGACAACCAGGAGACCTTGAAGCTGCAGAATATCGAAGTCAGCGCCTACGCTTCGCCCGAGGGCCGCTACGACTTCAACGAGAAACTCGCCGAGAAGCGTCAGGACACTTCCGCCAAGTACGTCGACGACCAGCTGAAGCAGAACAATATGCGGACCTTTGTGGACACTAAGTTCACGGCTGAGGACTGGGACGGCTTCCAGCAGCTCGTCAGCACCAGCACCATTCAGGACAAGGAGGTCATCCTTCGCGTCCTCTCCATGTATCAGGATCCTGCCGAGCGCGAACAGCAGATTCGTAATATGAGCGTCGTCTATGACGAGATTGCCAAGGGCATCCTCCCCGAGCTCCGTCGCGCACGCCTCATTGCCAACTATGATGTCATCGGCCGCAGCGATGCACAGATTGTGGATCAGTTCATAACGGATGCTGGTGAGCTCAGCATCGAGGAGCTGCTTTATGGAGCTAACCTCCAGAGTCACAACCAGCAGAAACAGCAGTGGTACGAGAAGGCCACACAGCTCTATAGCAACGACGCCCGCGCCTTCAACAACCTCGCCAACCTGGCTTACCAACGTGGTGACCTTGCCACAGCCGCCAGCTATTTGCAAAAGGCCAAGAGCCTCAACCCCAACAGCCCCGAAGTGGCTACCAACGAAGCTCTTTTGGCACTTGCCAACGGCAATGTGGAAGGTGCTGAGGCTGCACTGGCAAAGGGTAATGGTGCCAACGCCTACAGCGAGGTTCTTGGCAACCTGAACATCGCCAAGGGTAACTACGCTGCCGCTGCCGCCAACCTCTCCGGCGTCAACACCAACAGCGCCGCTCTGGCACAGATTCTGAATCGAGACTATGCAGCTGCCACACGTACGCTCAACAACATCCAGAATGCTGATGCATACACCAGCTACCTCAAGGCCGTCCTTGGTGCCCGTCAGGGTGATGCCAGCGCCGTGACCAGCAGTCTCCGAAGTGCCATCCAGCAAGACCCCACCCTCGCCACACGTGCGGCCAAGGACTTGGAGTTTGCCAAGTATGCAAGTCAGATAGCAAGCCTCATTCAGTAAGCCTTTGCAAACAAGAAATCTTTATATCATCCTCATTGTTGTCGCGACAGCCCTCGTCGGTTGCCGCGACAACACACATTTTCGGCTGCGTGGCTCTTTCAAGCACCTTCGGCAGTCGGAGTTCTATATCTACAGCACCGATGGCGGTCTTGACCGCATCGACACGTTGCATGTGGAGGAGGGTGAGTTCGACTGGTCGGTGCCTTTGGAGCATGAGGCCACTTTCTTCGTCATCTACCCCAATCTGAGCGAGCAGATCGTCTTCGCTGCGCCCGGTGAGGTCGTGAAGATGAAAGGCGATGCCGAGCAGTTGCGTGCTACACGCGTCGAGGGCAGTCGAGACAACGATGACCTCACGCGTTTCCGTCTGGATCATGCTGACGATACACCCGAGGAGTTCATGTCGGCTATGAAGACTTACATAGCAGATAACCCCGACAGCCGCGTCAGCAGCTATCTGCAACGACAGATAACGCTGCAGCGTACGACACGTCCCACGCGCCTCAGTCGCCAGCAACAGCTGCCCGATGTCATCCTTCCGCCTGATGGATTAGGTAAAAACGACACCCTGCGCATCACCGCTGGCCGCCCGTACCTCTTCATCTTCTGGGCCAATTGGAAGCGCGACAGCCAGGATGCTTTCTTCTATGTTCGTAAGGCTTTGCGAAGCTCAGCAGACAACGCAGACTCATTGCGCCTGCAGGCTGTCAGTATCAGTCTCGATGCCGACCCGGAAAAGTATGCATATACCTGCCGCTACGATTCCATCACGTGGCCCACACGCTGCTATCGACAGCTGTGGAACACACCCATCGTAAAACAGTTTGGCATCACAGACATACCCTTCTACATCCTCACCGATCACCAGTTGGTCATACAGGCTCTCGGCAGTGACTGGAAGCGTGACCTTCAGCCCGCCATAGATAAATTGACAGCTGGAAAGGGGAGTTAAATAGGAAGTAACAAAGGGAGTTAAAATGGAAGTTAAAGGGAGTCGCCTCACTACGGCACTGTTTCTGCTCTTCCTGGCCCTGCCACTCAGTGCCCAAGAAGAGTTTTCCGAGGACGAATTGATGCCTCGGGACCCCATTGACATGCCATCCCTCGTCAACCTGCAGTTCTATCGTTACAAGAATCCCTACTACGACCCCATTCACGGTGACACCATTTGGACTTATCTGATGCCGGAGCTGCCCGTGTATAAGCCTCTTGTCTTCAAAAATAAGCGCGAGCGTCAGAAGTTCGACCGTATGGTCTATAATGTCAAGCGTGTGCTTCCCCTGGCTAAGAAAGTTAATCTCATGCTTTGTGAGACCTACGAAGTGTTGGAGACACTACCCACCAAGGAAGCCAAAGAAGAGCACATCAAGACCATTGAGCGCGAGATCAAGAAGACTTATACGCCTGAGATGAAGAAGCTCACCTTCACGCAGGGAAAGCTTCTCATCAAATTAATCGATCGAGAATGCAACCAGTCCAGCTTTGAGATTGTCAAAGCCTTCCTCGGTCCTGCCCGCGCTACTTTTTACCAGATATTTGCCTGGACCTTTAAGGCCAGCCTTAAAAAGGAATACGACCCTAAAGGCGAGGATGCCATGATTGAACGCATCGTCCGCCAAATCGAAGCCGGCCAGCTTTAACGTTTGATGATGCGTGTCGTGCCGTTTCCTTGACGAACGATATTGAGGCCTCGCTGCGGTGTGGAAAGGCGGCGGCCGGAAAGGTCAAAGAATTGAAGATTGGTGATGGAGGATTGATGATTCGTGATAGATGGCGAGTCGACCATCTTTGGGGCGGCGATGGCATCCACGAGGGGATCGCTGTCGGATTGATAGACGTGGATGGTGCGGTGGACAGTTGGGAAGTCCGAGTCGGAGACCAGGAGTTGCGGGGTGACATAGATATCGTAGTCGCCAGCTGCCTCGGGGGTCCAGCTGCCGAGGGTGCAGAAGAGGAGGGTGCCTTGGCCGGGGGCGAGAGGAGCGGCCACAGTCCCATTGTCAATCAAAGAAGGTTGGGAGAAACTGACGCCGAGGGCGGCTTGCGCATTCTCCTCGACACCGGCCACCAGCGCCCATTGGTCAACGGCGGCTGTGCCTTGGTTTTTGACATAGGCATAGAAGGTGACCTCGTCGCCCACACGCGGGAAGCGAGGCTCAGTAAAGAGCTCCGTGACGCGGAGGTCGGGGGACTGCTGGAAGAGGCGCAGGTCGAAGGTCGTATATAGCGGAAGGTCGGCGGACGAACCGCCGACACTGAGCATGACGGTTGTGGCTGGCACCTCGTAGGTTTCGTTTTCAAGGTTCCACTCGTAGAAGTCCTCGGGGGTAAGACGGAAGTGCACGCGGCGCGTCTGGCCGGCAGGAATCATCACACGTTCGAAGCCTCGCAGCTGGCGCAGCGGTTGCCAGTCGGCAGGGTTCAGCGGCCCTACGTAGAGCTGTGCCACATCCTCGCCGTCGCGGTCGCCGGTGTTGGTGATGTCCACGCTGACAGTGAGAGCCAGTTCCATATTGGAGAGGTCTTCGTTGGCATGGCGCTCAACGGAGAGGTTGCGATACTGGAACGTGGTGTAGCTAAGGCCGTAGCCGAAGGGGAACTGCGGCGTGAGGCCACGGCGCTGGAACCAGCGGTAGCCGCCGCCCCAGTCGTCGGTGAAGTAGGTGTCGTTCCATTCGGGCAGCTGCTCGTCGCTGACGGGCATCGTCATGGGCAGACGGCCGGCGGGGTTGACGGCGCCGAAGAGGACGTCGGCAATGCCATTACCGGCCTCCTGACCGCTGTAGAAGAAATAGACGAGGGCGGGGATGTCGGCGATGCAGTCGGCCAGCGACACGATGCCACCGCTTTGCAGCACCACGACGAGGTTGGGGTTCGCGGCACGAAGACGGCGTATGAGCTGTTGCTGGATGGCGGGCAGGGCGGTGGTGGTGCGGTCCTGCACCTGCACGCCGATGATACTCTCGCCCTCCAGCGTCTTGTCGAGACCTCCGGCGAAGATGACGATGTTGGCAGCACGTGCAGCAGCCTCAGCTTCGGCGAAGCCCGAGGTGTCGTCGCCGCTGATGGCGCAGCCCTGCACATAGGTGGCCGAAGGCACGACGGCACGGATGCCAGCGAGGAGGCTGACAGCATAGGCGGGCTGTGTTTCGCTGCTGCCGAAGCAGTTGAGGTTCTCGGCAGCGGCATTGGGACCGATGACGGCGATGGAGGGAGCGTCGGACGAACCGCCGCTAACGGGGCGTAAGGGAAGGAGGTTGCCTTCGTTGCGCAGGAGGACAACGGCCTTGGCCGTAGCCTCGCGACAGAGGGCACGGTGCTCGGCGTTATCGACCAAGCCTGCGGAGTCGGCACAGGCGGGCTGCCAGCCCATGAGGCCCATGGCGTATTTGGTGAGGAGGACGCGCGCGACGGCAGTGTCAAGGTTCTCCTCCGTGATGGTGCCAGCTTCCAAGGCCTTAGGGAGTTGCTGTTTGTAGTGGGTGGAGCCCATGCAGACATCCGTGCCGCCAACGAGTGAGGCAGGGCCGTCCTTGACGCCACCCCAGTCGGAGATGACGGTGAAGGGGAAGCCCCAGCGATGGCGCAGGATGTCGGTGAGCAGATGGCGGTTGGCGGCGGCCTGCACGCCGTTGACGAGGTTGTAGCTGGACATCAGGCTCAGGGGCACACCCTCCTGCAAGGCGGTGCGGAAGTTGGTTCCGAAGAAGCCCATGAGGTCGCGCTCGGCGATGATCTCGTTGCACGTCTTGCGGTAGGCTTGCTTGCCCTCGATCTCGAAGTGCTTGAGGCAGGCCATGACGGGCATCGTCTGAATGCCACGCACGATATATTTGCCGATTTGACCACTCATGTAGGCATCTTCACCTGCACTCTCGGCGGTGCGGCCGCCACGCGGATCCAGACAGAGGTCGATGCAGGGCGCCAGCGCCATATGTTGGCCTGCGGCCCAGAACTCTTCGCCCATGGCATGACCGAGGCGCATGAGCAGGTCGCGGTCCCAGAGGGCCGCCATCGCAATGCCTGTGGGGAACGAGGTGTAGCCCTCGCGGTGTACGCCGTGCGGGCCGTCGGACATCAGCCAGCCGGGGATGCCCAGCTCCTCGTCATCGGCCATCGCAAAGAGCGTCTTGCCCGTGAGCTGCGCCACCTTCTGCTCAGGAGACATCAGAGAAAGATAATAGGGGACAAACTCAGACTCCTCAGCAGACCCTCCCCCCTGCCCCTCCCTCAGAGGGAGGGGAGTGGTTACCTGTGCGAATGAGGGGACAAGAGGACTTATAAAAAGGAGAGGGATGATAAGAAAGAGTGTCCCAATAGTCCTATGACAGAGAAGATGATGCTTCATTGGATGAGGGATAAAGGTTTGTCATGTCTTGTCAGGTAATTACTCCCCTCCCTCTGAGGGAGGGGCAGGGGGGGAGGGTCCTCTCTTTCCTCTTTTACTCTGCTATCAGCAGATAGTAGTTCTTCTTGCCCTTCTGCACGAGCAGGTAGCGACCATCGATGAGGTCGGCGGTGGTGACGGGTTGGTCGAAGGCAGCGAGCTTCTCCTTGTTGAGGCTGACGCCGCCGCCCTGTGCCATCTTACGCATCTCGCCCTTACTGGGGAAGCACTGCGTCTCGGTGGCCATGAGCTCTACGGCCTTGATACCCTCGCCTTCGAGTAGGCTGCGGTTGATGGTGAAGTGAGGCACGCCGCTGAAGACGTCGAGCAGCGTCTGCTCGTCGAGTTTCACGAGGCTCTCCTTCGTGGCCTTGCCGAAGAGGATGTTAGAGGCTTCCAGCGCCAGCTCATACTCCTCGCGGCCGTGCACGAGAACGGTGACCTCCTCGGCCAGGCGCTTCTGCAGCACGCGGCGACCCGGGTCCTGGCGGTGCTCAGCGATGAGGGCGTCGATGGTCTCTTTGTCCAGCGATGTGAAAATCTTGATGTAGCGCTCAGCCTCCTCGTCGCCCACGTTGAGCCAGAACTGATAGAAAACATAGGGTGTGGTGCGGTTGCGGTCGAGCCAGATGTTGCCCTGCTCGGTCTTGCCGAACTTCTTGCCGTCGCTCTTGGTGATCAGCGGACAGGTAAGGGCGTAAGCCTCGTTCTCGGCGCCCAGCTTGCGGCGGATGAGCTCCGTGCCGGTGGTGATGTTACCCCACTGGTCGCTGCCGCCCATCTGCAGCTTGCAGCCCTTGGTCTCGTAGAGGTGCAGGAAGTCGTAGCCCTGCAAGAGCTGGTAGGTGAATTCCGTGAAGGACATGCCCTCTTGGAACTCGCCGTTCAGACGGCGCTTGACGCTGTCCTTGGCCATCATGTAGTTGACGGTGATGCACTTACCAATGTCGCGTGCGAAATTGAGGAAGGTGAAGTCCTTCATCCAGTCGTAGTTGTTGACGAGTTCGGCGGCATTGGGCGCATCGCTGTCGAAGTCGAGGAAGCGCGACAGCTGCTCGCGGATGCAAGCCACGTTGTGGCGCAGGGTAGCTTCGTCCAGCAGATTACGCTCCTGGCTCTTGCCGCTGGGGTCGCCAATCATGCCCGTGGCACCGCCCAAGAGGGCGATGGGCTTATGGCCGCAACGCTGCAGATGGCGCAGCATCATGACGCCACAGAGGTGACCGATATGGAGACTGTCGGCCGTAGGGTCGATGCCCACGTAGGCCGTCACTTGTTCTTTCTCAAGGAGTTCTTCGGTGCCTGGCATCATCTGGTGTATCATGCCACGCCATGTGAGTTCTTGTACGAAATTCATCTTTATAATTTATAATTTTACGATTTACGATTTACAAATTATTTACAATTTAATAATCCTTTATTATTGGACAATTGACAATTTGATGATTAGCGGGGCAAAGGTAGTGAAAAGTTTACGGTTTATGATGTAAAGGGCTAAGTTTTTGCGTGTTTTGTGGCTTTTTACTTGACTTTGTCCTATCTTTGCACATGAAACTTTGGCCATTCCACAAAAACTTTGTTACTTTGTCCCAAACAAAAGCTAAAGCGATGACGATTATTCTTGAGGGGGGCTTGGGCAACCGCATGCGTGCAGCCGTCTCAGCCTATGCGATGATGCGCCAGACGGGTGTCCGCAGCCGCGTGCTGTGGCTCCCGCAGTGGGGCATGCATTGCCGTTTTGACGAGCTCTTTCTGCCCGTTGAAGCGGAAGGGTGTGAGGTGTGTGATGGGGCAGAAGGGTTCGAGCTGCGCGATGCCGACAGTGTGGAGCAATGCTTCTATGCGCGACCCACCCTGCGCAACCTGCATCTGCCGCTGCTGCTGCAGTGGGTGCGTCATCGCGGGAGGGTGCTGTCATCGTCGCGCGTGCTGGAGCTGAGCCGTCAGGACTTCGATTTCGCCACGTGGTGCCGACGGGGCAACCCGCTGATGTGCTCCTATCGCGATTTCTTCCCGTGGAGGTCTGCCGACCTGCGCCACCTCTTCCAACCCAACGAACAGGTGCAGCGGCTCATCCGCGAGCGCTGCAAGGACTTCACGTCCCACACCATCGGCATCCACATCCGCCGCACCGACCATCAGCAGGCCATCAGCGACAGCCCCCTGGAGCTCTTCATCGAAGCCATCGACCGCGAGTTAGCGTTGCCGCGCACGGGAGGCGCAGGGAGCGGCACGTCCATCTTCCTGGCCACCGATGATGAGGCCACGAAGCAGGCGTTGCTCGGGCGCTACGGACAGCGCGTCATCACCTCGCCCAACAAGGCCACGCGCGACAGCGCCGAAGGCATTCAGGAGGCGCTGGCAGAGATGGTGGCACTCAGCCGCACAGACAAGATCTACGGCTCTGCCAACAGCACCTTCTCGCAGATTGCAGCCTGTCTGGGCGATATCCCCATTGAGATTCTCACGCGGCATGGGCTGGGGGAGAGTAACCTGAAAGTGAGCGTATGAAAGAAGTGAAGTCCTGTTGTGGTTGTGGCGCTTGTGTGCAAGCTTGTCCTGTGGGCTGCATCACCTTCGAGGCGGATACCGAGGGATTCGAATATCCGCAGGTGGCGCTCGAGCAGTGCACGGACTGCGGGCGCTGTGAGCGCGTCTGTCCCATGCTGCATCCCTCGGAAGCCTTGGCTCCGCGCTCGGCTCAGGGCGTCATACATGCTGACACGGCCGTGCGCCTCGGCAGTTCCTCGGGCGGCGTCTTCCACGCGCTGGCGACAGCCATGCTGCAGGACGGCGGCATCGTCGTGGGAGCGCTCTTCGATGAGCACCACACCCTCTGCCAGCAGGCGATAGACGATATCGGGCAACTGCCGCAGCTCTGCGGCTCCAAATATATCCAAAGCAGCAACCGCGATGCCTTCCAGCAGGTGCGCCAGGCTCTGCGCCAGCAGCGCCGCGTGCTCTTCGTGGGCACGCCCTGTCAGGTGGCGGGCCTGCGCCGCTTTCTCGGGCAGGACAATGCGCTGTTGCTGACGGCCGACTTCTTCTGCCACGGCGTGCCCAGCCCCCTGCTGTGGCAGCGTTTCTTGGAGGAGGTGCTGGCCAGCCATCGGCTGCGGCACGAGGACATCTCGCACATCTCCTTCCGCCATAAGGGGAAGGGGTGGCGCGAGTACCGCATGATGCTGACGCTGAAGGATGGGCGCGAGATAAGCATTCCGCGAAGCAAAAATGCCTACCAGCGCGCCTTCGACGAGAACCTCTCCCTGCGGCCCTCCTGCCACGACTGTCCGGCGCGAGGCGGGCGCAGCCACAGCGACCTCACGCTGGCTGACTTCTGGGACATCGCACAGGTGCGTCCGAAGGTGGATGATAACAAGGGCGTGAGCCTCGTGCTGTGCCATACCGCGAAGGGCGAGGAGGCGTTGCAACGGCCTTGCCTGCAGCGCTTCGACACGGACCTGGAAGCCGCCTTGCGACATAACCCTGCCTATCAGGCCGCGCACACCGTGCCGCATCCGCAGCGGGCGCATTTCTTCGCACAGCTGCCGACCGCCGAGAGTGTGATGCAGCTCATCGAACAGGAACTGCACCTGCCGCTCATGCAACGTCTGCGCAAGGACTTCAACCTGCGAAAATATCTCCTCAAGCAACACCTCATGCGACTAATCAAATGAAGATAGGAATCCTCACACTCCCCTTCAATGCCAACTATGGTGGCATCCTCCAGGCCTACGCCCTGCAGACGGTGTTGGAACAGATGGGGCACAACGCTTGCCACATCAACCGCCTGCCGCACCACCATCTGCCCGTACTGCTGCGCCCCGTGGCTTATGCCAAGCGCCTCGTGGAGCGCTATGTGCTGGGGCGCAGGAAGCGCATCTTCTTTGAAGACTACCATAACGCCATCATGCAGCACACGAATGTCTTCATCTCGCAGTACATACGGATGGCTGGGAAGGATGGCGTGAACGGCCTGAAAGCCGCGGATTTCGATGCCATCATCGTGGGGAGCGACCAGGTGTGGCGGCGCGATTACTGGCGCGACATCACCACGCCTTATCTGTCCTTTGCCCGTGAGTGGCCGATACGGCGCGTGGCCTATGCGGCTTCCTTCGGCTTGGGCACGTGGCAGTACACGCAGCAGCAGGCACGCCAGTGTGCGCAGCTGATCGCGCGTTTCGACCAGGTGTCGGTGCGTGAGGAGGAGGCCGTCAGTCTCTGTCGTCAGCACCTCGGCTGCGACGCTGTGGTGATGCCAGACCCCACGCTGCTGCTGCGCCGCGAGGATTATCTGCTGCTGCTGCCAGAGGCGCCTGCCGACTCAGACACGGCAGAGCCCATCCTCTTCGCCTATCTCCTCGGCGACAACGAGAATGACATCAGCCAGGCGCAACGCCTTGCCAAAGAGCATGGCATGCAGCTGCGCAGCATCATAGCCTCCGACAATCCCGAGCGACCGCTGAGTGCCTGTGTGCGCCCGCCCTTGGAGGAATGGCTACAGGGCATCGCTGCGGCGAGCCTCGTGGTGACCAACTCCTTCCACGGCTGTGTCCTCGCCAGCATCTTCGGCAAGCCCTTCGTGGCGCTGGGCCACCAGCAGGGCGGACTGGGGCGTATCCTCTCACTCCTGCACAGCCTCGGCTTCGAGGAGAATCCGTCAGCACTCTCTGTTTCAAACATCTACAATGCCGGCCTCCCTGACGTCCAGCAGCGCATCGCACAGCTACGCCAGCAGGGCCTCGACTACCTCCGCCAAATACAATGAATGCATCCGTCACACTGCCTGCTGCCCAGCATCAGCGCCTCGAATGGCTCGACGCCCTGCGCGGATTCACCATGCTAATGGTGGTCACGAACCATGTCTATGGCTTGGGCTTCGACACCAACACGAAGCACTCGATGTTCATGTCGCTGTGCCTGCTGTTCCGCATGCCGCTGTTCTTCTTTATCAGCGGTTTCCTGGCGTATAAGGCATCGTTCTCATGGAACCTGCGCGACACGGGGCAGCTCATCGCCAAGAAGATGCGTGTGCAGATCATTCCCACAGTGGTGTTCATGACCGCTTACATCGCTTTGATGTTCAAGACCTTCTGGCAGTCTTTTCAGGACGCTTGGCTCAGCCCTACGAAGGCTGGCTACTGGTTCACGCTCGTGCTGCTGGAGATGTTCCTTGTATATTACGCGGTGTGCTGGGTGGCTCGTCGTTTCAAGTCACATAATTTCGAAGTCCCCGCCTTGCTCCTTCTCTGGGCTTTAGCCCTCTTCGCCTACGCCACGCTGTATATGCCCTCGTGGTTCTCGTGGTTCAAGGATGATTTCTGGAAGGCGACGAGCATCACGGAGCTGGCTCGATACATGCATTTCTTCCTCCTGGGCAATCTCGTGCATCGCTATTGGACGCAGATGCAGCGCCTCCTTGACAGCAAATGGTTTTTCCCCTTCATCGTTGTCGTCGCTTTCCTCGGTGCTGGTGACTACTTGAAATGGCATCTTCTGAGGATGCAATGGGCGAACCTGCCGCGCACGCTGTCCATGTATGCATTCGTGCTGATGATTGTGGCTTTCTTCCGCCATTATGCTGCGTGGTTCACCAAGGAGACGCGCATCGGCAGTGCACTGCAGTACATCGGTGTCCGTACCTTGGACATCTACCTGATTCATTATTTCTTCATTCCCAAGTTGCCCGATGTGGGTGTTTGGTTCAAGGCGCATCCCCGCAACTTCGTGCTCGAAGGCACCACGTCCATCGCGATGGCCCTCCTCGTCGTAGGTTTCTGCCTCCTCACCGGCCATATCCTCCGCATCAGCCCCTTCCTCAAGAAATACCTCTTTGGCCGCGAGTAACCTCTCAACCTTCAACCATAAACCCTCAACCCTCATCCATACATCATGCCCTCCCCCGTTGCCCTCTTCGTCTATAATCGTGCCGACAACACACGTCGAACGCTCCAAGCCCTACTGGCTAACACGCTGGCGTCCCAGACTGAACTGTACGTCTTCTCCGACGGCGGCAAGGATGAGGCTTCCTGGGCGGCGGTGCGCGAGGTGCGTGGCGTGTTGCACGAGGTGGAGGCGGAGGTCGCGCGTACGCGTTCCTTATTAAAGATGACCATCGTGGAGCGCCCCGAGAACTACTATCTGGAACGAAATATCATCGAGGGCATCGCGCAGGTCTTTGAGCAGCACGACACCATCATCGTCCTGGAGGATGACATCGTCACCAGCCCCCATTTCCTCCAGTTCATGAACGATGCCTTTAGTGTCTATCGTGATGAACCCCGTGTGATGCACATCAGCGGGTTTACGAGACTCTCAACCCTCAACCCTCATCCCTCAACCTATTTCTCCCCCTTCATGGCCGGTTGGGGCTGGGGCACATGGCGTGACCGCTGGCAAAAGCACTTCCGCCACTATCAGTCACGTGCGGAAGCCTTGGCGGGTCTTATTCAGGAGGATTTGAATGCTCTGGAATATGGAGGCGTGTTCCCCTGCCTGAAGCACCTCGACCGCCATCCCATCCCTTGGGACATCTGCTGGGGCATCGCCATCCATCGCGCCCAAGGCCTCTGCCTATACCCAACGAGGACGCTTGTTCAAAACATCGGTTTAGACAGCGGAACGCACTATCACGGTTTCCCGATTCCCACGCATTGGATTCAGCACTACGACTACGACCGCCCGCCTTACGAAGGTGCCATCGCCGTCACTTATGCCGAACCCCGTATTGACCCGCAAGTGGAAGCCGCAATGAAAACCGCCCTAACCGACTGGGGCATTCGCTACACGTGGTTAGGGCGGTTGTTACGGTGGTTGTTTACCTAAGCCGAATCGCTTGTTTCTTTATTTGATGTACTCAGCCAGGTCTGTCAGGCGCATGTCGCCCTTGCGCAGGAAGGTGTCGTGCATGGCGAAGGCAGCGCTGAGGCAGTGGTGGGTGTGGCCGCTGAACTTCTCGGCGTACTTGAGGTAGTCGCGCAGCATGGGTTGGTAGTCGGGGTGAGCCACTTTGATGAGCTCCTCGGCTTTCTCCATCGCGCACTTGCCGCGCAGGTCTGCCACGCCGTACTCCGTGATGACAGCATCCACGAAGTGGCTGGTGTGGTCGATATGGCTGGCGAAGGGCACAATCGAGGAGATGGCGCCACCCTTGGTGGTGGAGCCGCAGGTGAAGATGCTCAGGTAGCTGTTGCACGTGAAGTCAGCCGAGCCGCCGATGCCGTTCATCATCTTCGTGCCGCAGATCTTGGTGCTGTTCACGTGGCCGTAGATGTCAGCCTCGATGGCGGTGTTCAAGGAGCATACGCCGATGCGGGCGATGACCTCGGGGTTGTTGGAGATCTCGGAGGGACGCAGCACGAGCTTGTCCTTGAAGAAGTCCATGTCATCGTAGATGCCTTTCAGGCACTCGTTGGTGACGGTCAGCGAGCAGGCGCTGGCGCTGAGCACGCGACCCTCGCGCATGAGCTGGATGGGTGCATCCTGGATGACCTCGGTGTAGATGTTGAAGTTAGGCACTTCGGTGCTGTGACCCAAGGCGCCGAGCACGGCGTTGGCACCGCTTCCCACGCCCGACTGCAGGTTCAGGAAGGTGGGAGGTATCTTGCCCTCGCGCATGTTCTGCACGAGGAAGTCGGCCACATTCTGACCTATCTTAGTGGTGATGGGATCGGGGTCTTTGAAGGAACGGGCCTCGTCGGGTATGTTGCACTCGATGATACCCATGATGCGGTCGGCATCTACTTCCACGTAGGGCTTGCCGATGCGGTCGCTGGGCTTTGTGATGTTGATAGGAGTGCGGTAGGGGTGATATTCGATTTCATAGACATCGTGCAGTCCCTTGCTCTTCGGGCTGTGGAAGGCGTTGAGCTCTACGAAGATGCCGCGCTTGGCCATGCGGCACACAGTGGGGCTGATGCCACCGGCAGCGGTGAGGAAGATGTGCGCCTTGGAGCCGTGAATCTCCACGTCGCAAGCCTCGATAATTCCCCAGTCCGGGCAGGGCAGGTAGCCCTGGCGCATCTGCGTAGCCATGTTCGAGAGGTTGAGGTCGGTGTAGCTGATCTCATTCAGGTTGACATGCTTGCGGAAGTCGGGGTTGGTGGTGTAGGGCGCGCGCAGACCGATGGCCTGCTCGTTGGCCAGCATACCGTCGCAGCTCTGACCCGTGGAGGCGCCCGTTAGGATGTTCACCTTGAAGGGGCGGCCGGCTTCATGCTCGGCGTGAGCCTTCTTAGCCACCTCTGCGGTGACGCTCTTAGGCACGCCGGCAGGTGTGAAGCCCGAGAGGCCCAGCGTGTGGCCGTTCTCAATCATTGCTGCGGCTTCAGCAGCTTGAATACGTTTGATTTCCATTACTGTCTGTTCTCGAAGAAGCAACCCCGCAATCGAAACTGCGGGGCTGCATATACAGGTTTGTAGAAGTGTTAGAGCTGGGGACCAGCAGCCACGAGAGCCTTGCCGGCTTCGTTGGTGGTGTACTTACCGAAGTTCTTGATGAAGCGTGCGGCGAGATCCTTAGCCTTCTCTTCCCAGATGCTAGCCTCTGCGTAGGTGTCGCGAGGATCGAGGATGGCGGGATTCACGTTGGGCAACTCTGTGGGCACCTCGAAGTCGAAGAAAGGAATCTTCTTGGTGGGAGCCTTCAGGATGCTGCCATCGAGGATAGCGTCGATGATACCGCGTGTGTCGGGGATGCTGATGCGCTTGCCAGTGCCGTTCCAGCCGGTGTTGACCAGATAAGCCTTGGCACCGCTCTTCTCCATCTTCTTCACGAGCTCCTCGGCGTACTTCGTGGGATGCAGCTCCAGGAATGCCTGGCCGAAGCAAGCGCTGAAGGTGG
>CAMKTN010000036.1 GCA_946415705.1 uncultured Prevotellaceae bacterium | reverse complement strand
ATGCTTGAGATATCAAAATAATTTGTGTTAACAATTGTTTGTTCGACAAAAGTTTAGTTTAATAGTTTAATCGCTAAATTAAACTAAAACTTTATAGAAGTGTGAGTTGTTCAGATGGAAAATGATTATTTTTGCAGCATAAAAACGTATTGATTGATAATAATAACGATATTATGGCATTATTCGATCAGATTAGCGAGGACATCAAGTCTGCAATGAAGGCTCGCGACAAGGTGCGTCTGGAGACGCTCCGCAACATTAAGAAAGTGTTCCTTGAGGCAAAGACTGCTCCTGGAGCCAACGACACATTGGCTGATGCTGATGCATTGAAGATTATCTCAAAACTTGCCAAGCAGGGCAAGGAGACTGCGGCAACCTACACACAGGCAGGACGTCAGGACTTGGCTGATGCAGAGTTGGCACAGGTAGAAGTGTTGGAGAGTTATCTGCCGAAACAACTTTCCCAAGAGGAGATTGAGGCAGAGGTGAAGAAGATTATTGCTGAAGTGGGAGCCACAAGCATGAAGGAGATGGGAAAGGTAATGGGCACAGCCAGCAAGCAGTTGGCAGGAAAGGCTGATGGTCGCGTCATCTCTGAGATTGTGAAGAAATTCTTGGCATAAACTTTAATTCTATGTCTAAAATTAGTGGCACAATAATGGCACAGAGCATCGTAACTCGTTGGTACTCAATATGTGCTTTAAACTTCAACGAAGACGAATATTAACGATGGATTTTCTGGAACTTGTCAAGAGCAGGTACAGCTGTAGGAGCTATCAGCCTGCATCTATCGAAGCCGAGAAGTTGGACTACGTTATGGAGTGCGTGCGCTTCGCGCCTTCTGCCGTGAACCGTCAGCCGTGGAGGTTCCGTGTGATTACTGATGCTGATGCGCTGAAGACGCTTTGTCAGTGTTACCGTCGGGACTGGCTGGCTACAGCCCCCGCCGTCATCATCGCTTCTGTGCTGCATGACGAGGAATGGGTGCGCTTCGATGGCAAGCACCACGGAGACATCGACGTCGCCATTGCTGTGGAGCACCTGTGTCTGGCAGCTGCGGAGCAGGGACTTGGCACCTGCTGGGTCTGCAATTTCGACGCACCGCTGTGCCACTCTCTCTTCTCCCTCCCGGAGAACGAGGATCCCGTAGCACTCGTCCCCATCGGCTATCCAGCGGACACGCCGAAAGAGAAGACGCGTAAGACACGAGAACAGATATCTTAATGAAACAACACAGCAGGCTGCATCGGATGATGCAGCCTGCTGTGTTTCTTATTCTTCCTCGTAGTGTTGGAAGAGGAAGTCGTTGTAGGGGTATTTCTGAACGTGGAGCTCGCGGACGCGGGCGTAGAGGGTTCGCTTGAGCTCGTCGATGTTGGTTCGCTGAGCAGCGCTGATGAAGAGGCAGTCGCGGCCGAGCTTGGCCATCCAGGTCTTCATGAGGTCGGGCAGCGATAGGTTCTCGCGTGTGGCGGGCGTGAGGTCATCGTCGTCCTTGGGCGTGAAGGTGTAGGCGTCGATCTTGTTGAAGATAATCATGTTGGGCTTGTCGGCACAACCGAGGTCGGCGAGTGTCTTATCCACCACTTTTATCTGTTCCTCGAAGTCGGGGTGGGAGATATCCACCACGTGAACGAGGAGGTCTGCTTCGCGCACTTCGTCGAGGGTGCTTTTGAAGCTCTCGATGAGGTCTGTGGGTAGCTTGCGGATAAAGCCTACGGTGTCGGAGAGCAGGAAGGGCAGGTTGTCGATGATGACTTTGCGCACGGTGGTGTCGAGGGTGGCGAAGAGCTTGTTCTCAGCGAAGACCTCGCTTTTGGAGAGGAGGTTCATGAGGGTGCTCTTTCCCACATTGGTGTAACCCACGAGTGCCACACGAATCATGCGTCCGCGGTTGCCGCGTTGTGTGCTTTTCTGGCGGTCGATGTCGGCGAGGCGCTGCTTGAGGAGGCTCATGCGGTTGAGGATAATGCGCCGGTCCATCTCCAGCTGTGTCTCACCCGGTCCGCGCAGACCCACGCTCCCCTTGCCACCTCCGCTGCCGGAGCCGCCGCCCTGGCGCTCCAGGTGTGTCCAGAGGCGTTGCAGACGGGGCAGCATATAGCGGTACTGCGCCAGTTCCACCTGCGTTTTGGCGTTGGCGGTCTGTGCGCGCATGGCGAAGATATCAAGGATGAGGCTGGTGCGGTCGAGAATATTCACTTTCAGGGCTTGCTCGATATTACGCAGCTGCTTGGCGCTGAGCTCATCGTCGAAGATGACCATACCCACAGGTTGTGGGAGTTGAGCGTTGAGCGTTGAGCGTTGAGCGTTCTCTGCAGCTTTCTCAGCCTTGTCGTTGGTCTCTTCTATGTACGCACGGATTTCGTCGAGCTTGCCGGAGCCTACGTAGGTGACGCTGGAGGGGCCGCCGACGCGCTGGGTAAAGCGCTTGACGGTCACGGCTCCCGCTGTGGTGGCGAGGAACTCCAGCTCGTCAAGATACTCGTTGGTCTTGCGCTCATCCTGTTCGGGGGTAATCAGGCCCACGAGGATAGCGGTCTCAGCTTGCGCCTCGGTGATGACAAACTCCTTCATTTCACTTGGATCACCAAGTATTTGCTGGTGCTCCAGAACTTGCTGGGGTCGGTAATCTTCAGGAGGTACTGGCCCTTGGAGTCCTTGACGAGGTTGTAGCTGCCGCTGGGGTGACTGGTGAGGATCTCTGCGCTCTTGCTGTAGAGCTTGATCTCCTTATCGATGCGGATGTCAATCTTTGTGAAGTAGTCCTTGTTGAAGTCGCCGCTGCGGAGGACATCACCCTTTTGAAGGATCTTCTGTTCCTTCAGCTCGGCCTTGGTGCCGAATACGAACCATGCGGAGTGCAGGTCCTTGTCTTGAGCCTGAATGGTCTCCTGCTTCTGCTCGTTGTCGGCGGTGAGGGCGCTGACATTCTCATTGAGGGTGCTGATGCGCTCGCTCTGTTCAATCAGAAGGAGATCTTTCTCTGCCAATGTGGCCTCCAGCTCCTGTATGCGCTGGTTCTGTGCTTCCAACTGCTTGTTGAGGTTCTCGATGGTCTTGGTGAGCTTTTCCACATTCACGGTGGTGCTCTTCAGCTTCTCGCGCAGCTGGGCAATCTTGTCGCGATTCTCCTTCATGGTCTGCTGGATGAACAGCATGTTCTCGCGGATGACCTCGCGTGAGGAGGCTGACTCGGGGTTGCCGTTGGTTACCGTGATGCGGCCTTCGGCCTCGTTGATGAGGCGGAAGCCTTCCTGTACTTCGTTGATGGAACCCATGATCTCGTTGAGTTCCACGTCTTTCTCGTCAATCACTTGCATGAGTGAGTCGCGCTCGTGCTGGGCACGCTCCTCTGCCTTCTTGGCACCGTCACAAGCCATCAGTGCGAACAAGCACAGCGGCAAAAGAAACAATTTTTTCATAATCTAATTATTAACGATTGTCTATTTTTCAATTTTCAATTCTCAATTTTCAATTTTCAATTCTCGTCGTTTCCTCCTACGATGAGGACGAACTCGCCGCGTGGTTCATGCTCGGTGAAATGGGCTAAAATCTCGCTCAGCGTGCCTCGGATGATTTCCTCATGCACCTTGGAAATCTCGCGACAGGCGGCAGCGGGACGGCCGGCGCCGAAGGTCTCCACGAACTGCGTGAGTGCCTTCACCACCCGATGTGGTGATTCGTAGAACACGATGGTACGTGGTTCTGTGGCCAGCTGTGCGAGGCGCGTCTGCCTCCCTTTCTTTTGGGGCAGGAAACCCTCAAAGCAGAATTTGTCGCAGGGGAGGCCCGAGGCCACCAGTGCCGGCACAAAAGCTGTGGCGCCTGGCAGACAGCTCACCTCCACACCAGCCCGCGCGGCCTCACGTGCCACGAGGAAGCCTGGGTCGCTGATGCCTGGGGTGCCTGCATCGCTCACGACAGCGATGTTCTCGCCCGCCTGCAAACGCTCCACAATGCGCGCCACCGTCTGGTGTTCGTTGAACTTGTGGTAGGAGAGCATCGGGCGGTGTATGTCGAAGTGCTTCAGCAGCTGACCGCTTGTGCGCGTGTCCTCTGCCAGAATCAAATCGGCTTCCTTCAGGATGCGGAGGGCCCGCATCGTGATGTCCTCCAGATTGCCTACGGGTGTGGGTACGATATATAACACGGGGCAAAGGTAGGTATAATTTGCGATTTACGATTTACGAATGACGATTTATTTGTGTTTTGCATGGTTTTTCACCTATTTGTTTGGTCGCGTGCTCGAAAAAAGCTAATTTTGACCCCAAATTTTGATTCATAATGACCCATTCCAAGGATTATACAGGCGAGATGGTGCGTCAGGGACGCATCGAGGTCATCTGCGGTTCTATGTTCTCAGGCAAGACTGAGGAACTCATCCGCCGCATGAAACGCGCCAAGTTCGCCAGACAGAAGGTAGAGATCTTCAAACCAGCCATCGACGTGCGCTATAGCGAGGAGGATGTGGTGAGCCATCAGGGCAATGCCATTCCTTCGACGCCTGTGGAGAATGCTGCCAGCATCTTGCTCATGGGCTCGGACTGCGATGTCCTGGGCATTGATGAGGCGCAGTTCTTCGATGCGCAGATCGTGGATGTCTGCAACGAGTTGGCAGAACGTGGCATCCGTGTCATCGTGGCTGGTCTGGATCTTGACTTCAAGGGTCAGCCATTCGGTCCGATGCCCCAGCTCTGTGCCATCGCCGACGATGTCACGAAGGTGCACGCCATCTGCGTCCGCTGTGGCGCGCTGGCCTATGTCAGCCACCGCATCGTAGCCGGTGAAAAGCAGGTGATGTTGGGCGAGACACACGAATATGAGCCCCTCTGCCGGCAGTGCTATGCGGAGGCGGTGGCTGCTAAGGTTTAAAGTTTAAGGTTTAAAGATTAGGGCTAGAAAAATGTTCAAGCAACCCATCACCTTTGATCGTTTCATTCGCGGTGCGCTCATCGTGCTGCTGCTTGTCGGCATCGGTCTGCTCATCAACCGCCTGAGTGGTGTCCTGCTACCTTTCTTTATCGCATGGTTGCTGGCTTATCTCATCTTCCCGATGGTGCAGTTCCTGCAATACCGTTGTCGCCTGCGCTTCCGCACTCTCAGCATCCTCGTGGCCTTCATCCTCGTGTTGGCGGTCATCACGGGCATCATGTTGCTAATCGTCCCTCCTATCGTGAAGGAATTCTCCAAGGTGGGCGGCCTCTTCTCGCAGTATGCCGACCGCTTCCTGGGCGACACCGGTCTCATTCCCTATATCCAGCAGTTCCTCAACGAGTACGGTTCGCAGTACCAGAAGTCTCTCCCCGACCTATTGCAGGAGCAAGGCCTTATTGATGCCGTGCAGTCGTTGGCCATGCAGCTGTGGGGTGCCATCTATAACACGGTGGATTTCGCCATTGGCTTGTTAGGCTCTCTCATCGTGCTTCTCTATATGTTCTTCATCCTGCAGGACTACGAGCTCATCAGCAGCGGCTGGATACAGCTGTTGCCCAAGGGTAGCCGCGAGTTTGCCACGCAGCTGACCGAGGATGTGGAACGAGGAATGAACAGCTACTTCCGCGGACAAGGCTTGGTTGCCTTCTGCGTGGGCGTACTCTTTTCCATCGGCTTCGTTATCGTGGATTTCCCATTGGCGGTAGGTCTCGGTATGTTCATGGGCTTCCTCAACCTGGTGCCCTATCTGCAGACGCTGGGCTTTGTGCCTATGATCCTACTGGCGTTGCTGAAGGCTGCCGATACGGGGCAGAACTTCTGGTGGATACTCCTGCCTGCTGTCATTGTCGTGGCTGTGGTGCAGGTGTTGCAGGACACCGTCCTAGTGCCCAAGATCATGGGCTCCGCGATGGGCTTGAATCCTGCTGTCATTCTGCTGTCGCTGTCCGTGTGGGGCTCCTTGTTGGGCTTTATCGGTCTCATCATCGCTCTGCCGCTGACGACACTGCTCATCTCTTACTACAAACGTTTTGTGCTGGAGGAATCCGGCAATCAACCATAAAATGTTAGGACAACTCTATCACACCATAAAAGACGAATCCGCGCACCCGTCTCAGCCTGCCGGTTTCAGCTTCGAGGTGCTGCCCCCCTTGAAAGGTACAGGCACCGAGACGCTGTTCAAGACCATCGAGACGCTGGCGCCCTTCAACCCTCGCCATATCAACATCACCACGCACCGTGCAGAGTACGTGTATCACGAGGTCGAGGGTGGTCTGGTGCAGCGGCAGCGCATCCGTCGCCGTCCCGGCACCATCGCCATTGCCGCCGCCATCCAGCAGCGGTGGGGCATCCCCGTGATTCCGCATATCGTCTGCTCTGGCTCTACGAAGGAAGATATCGAGTATGCCCTGTTGGATCTTCAGTTCCTCGGCATCAAGGACCTCTTCCTGCTGCGTGGCGATAAGGCCAAGGAGGAGTCGATGTACACCCCTACGCCCGGCGGCTATACCCACGCCCTCGAACTCATCGAGCAGGTGAACCGCTTCAATGACGGTTTCTTTGCCGACGGCACGCCCATGAAAGTCAAGGGTCAGCCCTTTGAGTTCGGCGTGGCCTGCTACCCCGAGAAGCACGAGGAGGCTCCCAACCTGGAGAGCGACATCCGCGTGCTCTTGGAGAAACAGCGTGCAGGCGCCAAGGTGGCGATCACGCAGCTGTTCTACGACAACGAGAAATACTACACCTTCGTGGCACGCGCCCGTGCTGCAGGTGTCACCATACCCCTCATCCCGGGTCTGAAACCGCTGGCCAAGCTCTCGCAGCTCGCCACCGTCCCCAAGACCTTCCGCTGCGACCTTCCCTTCGCCCTCTCCGAGGAGCTGTGCCGTTGCAAGACCGACGATGATGTGCTTCAGGTGGGCATCGAATGGGGCATCGAACAGTGCCGCGACCTGATTGCCCACGGCATTCCCAGCCTCCATTTCTACACGCTCAGTGCGGTGGAGAGCATCAAGCGGATCGCGGAGAAGGTGTATTAGACCCACCCCCGACCCCTCCCGTGAGGGAGGGGCAACCTTGCGGATTGATATTATAATGTATGTCTGAAGAATTCTATATAAAAAGTGATACTACGCGCCAGCCACTCCCCTCCATTACGGGAGGGGTCGGGGGTGGGTCTTACTTCATAGGACAAACGACCATCTGGCAGCGGTTGCTCGGCGACCTCGTGGCAGACCGTGTGCCGCATGCGCTGATGCTGTGCGGCCCTGCGGGCTCGGGTAAGCTGGCGCTGGCGGTAGCCTTCGCGCGGGCACTGCTTTGTGAGCATCCGCATGAGGATGGAAGCCCGTGTGGCGAGTGCTCCTCCTGTCGCATGGCGATGAAGCTGGAACACCCCGACCTGCACTTCACGTTCCCCATTGTCAAGGGCACGCGCATCAAGAATGCCGAGGACTCCATATCAGACCATTATATCAAGGAATGGCGCGCGCGTGTGCTCGCGAGCCCCTATTTCGACCTCAACGACTGGCTTGAGGACATGGGTGCCGCCAACCAGCAAGCGACATACTATGTCGCCGAGAGCGACAACATACAGCGCAAGCTGGCCCTGAAGAGCAGTATGGGCGGCCGCAAGGTGATGGTCGTGTGGTTGCCGGAGAAGATGAACCAGGAGACGGCCAACAAACTGCTGAAGCTGTTCGAGGAGCCGCCCGTCGGCACGCACTTCCTGATGGTCTCCGAGGAACCCGACCTGGTTCTGGGCACCATCCTCAGCCGCACACAGCGAATCCTCGTGCCGCCCCTCTCGCGCGAAGAGTACCAGCAGGCACACCCGCCCAAGGACGAGCGCCTGTTCCTGGATCTGTTTATGATGCTGATGCGCCTCGCCTATCAGCGCAAGGTCAAGGACCTGCGTGAATGGAGCGAGCAGCTGGCGGGCATGGGGCGCGAGACGCAAAAGAGCTTCCTGCAGTTCTGCCAGCGTCAGGTGCGTGAGAACTTCGTGTATAACTTCCGTCAGCCCGCGCTCAACGACCAGACCGCCGACGAGGCCGCTTTCAGCCGCAACTTCGCCCGCTTCATCAACGAGCGCAATGTCATTCCCATCACCGAGGAGCTGACGACGGCGGAGCGTGATATCGCGCAGAACGTCAACGCCCGCATGGTCTTCTTCGACCTCACACTTAAAATGATTGTCTTACTGATACGATAAAAATGGAAAATGTATATCGCGGCCTCTCCTATCGAGGCTGCCCCAAGCAGAGCTGCCAGCTCAATGTCTATGATTACCTGGCCGATATCCCCGGTAACGCGGAGACGACGGACCTCGTGGAGGTGCAGTTCAAGAACACGCGTAAGGGCTACTACCATAACTCCAACAACCTGCCGCTGGAGAAGGGCGATGTCGTGGCTGTTGAAGCCTCACCAGGCCACGATATCGGCACGGTGACGCTCACAGGCAAGCTCGTTCTCCTGCAGATCAAGCGCTACCCGCCCAAGAGCATGGATGATATCAAGCACATCTACCGCAAGGTGCGCCCCGTAGATATGGAGAAGTACGAGGAGGCCAAGGCGCGCGAGCACGAGACGATGATTCGCAGCCGCCAGATTGCCAAGGACCTGGGTCTGGAGATGAAGATTGGCGACGTCGAGTATCAGGGCGACGGCAATAAAGCCATCTTCTACTATATCGCCGATGGACGCGTGGATTTCCGTCAGCTCATCAAGGTGTTGGCCGAAGCTTTCCACGTGCGCATTGAGATGAAGCAGATCGGTGCCCGCCAGGAGGCAGGGCGCATCGGTGGCTTCGGTCCCTGTGGCCGCGAGCTATGCTGCACCACGTGGATGCGCAACTTCGTCAGCGTCGGCACCCCTGCCGCGCGTTTTCAGGACCTCAGCCCCAACCCGCAGAAGCTGGCTGGCCAGTGCGCAAAGCTCAAATGCTGCATGAACTTCGAGGTCGATCAGTATGTCGAGGCCTCGCGCCGCCTGCCCAGCCGCGAAATGCCGCTGGAGACCATCGATGGCACGTGGTACTACTTCAAGGCTGACATCCTGTCGAACATGATCACGTACTCCACTGACAAGCGCGTGGCTGCCAACCTGACCACCATCTCCTCCGAGCGTGCCAAGGAGATTATCGCGATGAACCGCGAAGGCCAGAAGCCCGATGCCCTCGACAACAGCGTCAAGGCTGCCCCCGCCAAGCCCATCGACTTGGCAGCTCAGGAAGACCTCACCCGCTTCGACAGCGCCCGCAAGAAAAAGAAGAAAAAGAAGAAGAGAGCGGGGGATAATGGACAATTGAAAATTGAGAATGGACAATGATAAATAGTAAGCCCCATAAGACTTATAGAAGCTATAGAAGCTATAGTAGCTATAGTAACTATAGTTTCTATAGTCTCTATAGGCGCTATTGGTCCCATTTATTATTTATCATTTCATCGTTGGCTCTCTCCTCCTGCCGCCAGCGGCCTGTGCTCTATGACTATGTCCCTGTCAATCCACACGGCTGGCTGACCACAGACACCCTCCGCTTCACCCTCCCTGCGGTGCCCGCTGACGGCGACTACACATTCTCTTTAGGGACACGTTTTAATAGCCAATACCCTTACGAGGACCTCTGGCTGGTGCTGGAGCAGCGTTATCTTTCTGTTCGTCGCCGCGATACCCTTCATCTCGCCATGCCCACGGAGAAGCCCACTTGGCTGACCAACGGCATCGCCTTTCATGAAGTGGAGGCCCCCGTCACTACCACCCATCTCACGCCACAGCAAATTCCCGTCGAGCTATTGGTGTATCATGTGATGCGTCACCAATGCCTGACGGGCATAACTGAAGTCGGCGTGAAGGTGGAATAGCTACATCTTCATGCGGATAATGCGGAAACGGGCGGCGCTGTAGGCGGGGATGTCGTCGCCTTGAGCCGTTTCACCGTAGAACTGCTGATACGGGATGCAGACAATCCACTCGGCACCCTCGGGCATGTACTGCAGGGCGGTGCCGAAGCCTTCGGTGTAGGACCCAGGGGTGGCGTCTGCGTAGGCTGCGGTCTGCGGGTCGAAGTCGCCGTAGAAGGTCTGTGCAAAGACTTTCTCAAAGACGCGGCCGTTCTCATCCGTGGTGGGTATCAGCCACCCGCGGAACGCCACGCGCACGGTCTCTGTCGATTTCGGCAGCGTGGTGCCCGTACCCTTGTTGATGATGCGCACGCAGATGCTGTCATATACGAGGCCGCTCTGGAACGTAGGGCTCTTGCGCAGCGACTTATACATGCGCCAGTCGCAGTGCTCTTCCCAGCTGTCGCCATACTGTGCGCGGGCGGCATTGATGGCTGTGCGAGCCGTGTCGGCTACGTGCTTGAACCATTCCGTGTTGCGCGCCTCCCAGTCTTCATAGGGGTCGTACGCCTCGTTCTCGGAGCAAGAGCAGAGGCATAGAAGCAAGCAGAAGACCCACCCCCAACCCCTCCCGTGAAGGGAGGGGAGTAGCTGGCGCGTAGATGCGATATCTTTAGTCATATTTTATTAGAAATAATGAGGAGTCTAGAGGACTGAAATTCCCCTCCCTTCACGGGAGGGGGCAGGGGTGAGGCTTTACAGCAACTTCTTCAGCAAGCTGGTGATGCTCACTTTGTCCTCGATGATGCTCTGGAGGTCAGCGATGGGCACACGCTTCTGCTCCATGGTGTCGCGGTCGCGCAGGGTGACGCAGTGGTCATTGAGCGTATCGTGGTCGATGGTGACGCAGTAGGGGCAGCCGATGGCGTCCATGCGGCGGTAGCGCTTGCCGATGGTGTCCTTCTCGTCGTACTTGCAGTTGAAGTGGAAGCGAAGGTCGTTGACAATCTGCTGTGCAATCTCGGGCAGGCCGTCCTTCTTCACCAGCGGCAGCACGGCCAGCTTCACGGGAGCCAGCGCAGCCGGCAGACGCAGCACGACGCGCGTCTCGCCATTCTCCAGCTGCTCCTCGCAGTAGCTGTGGCACATGACGCTGAGGAACATACGATCGACACCGATGGAGGTCTCGATGACGAACGGCGTGTAGCTCTCGTTGGTCTCGGGGTCGAAGTACTCGATCTTCTTGCCGCTATACTTGGCGTGCTGGCTGAGGTCGAAGTTGGTGCGGGAGTGGATACCCTCCACCTCCTTAAAGCCGAAGGGCATGTGGAACTCGATGTCGGTGGCGGCGTTGGCGTAGTGTGCCAGCTTGTCGTGGTCGTGGAAGCGGTAGTTCTCAGCGCCGAAGCCGAGAGCCAGGTGCCAGGCCATGCGGGTCTTCTTCCAGCTTTCGAACCAATCCAGCTCGGTGCCGGGCTTCACGAAGAACTGCATCTCCATCTGCTCAAACTCGCGCATACGGAAGATGAACTGACGGGCGACGATCTCGTTGCGGAAAGCCTTACCGATCTGTGCGATACCGAAGGGCAGCTTCATGCGGCCCGTCTTCTGCACGTTCAGGTAGTTCACGAAGATACCCTGTGCCGTCTCAGGACGCAGGTAGATGGTCGAGGTACCCTCGGCGGTCGATCCCACCTCGGTCTTGAACATCAGGTTGAACTGGCGCACATCCGTCCAGTTGCGCGTGCCGCTGATGGGGCACACGATTTCCTCGTCGAGGATGATCTGTTTCAGCTCATCGAGGTCGTTGGCGTTCATGGCCTTCTGGTAGCGCTCGTGCAGGGCATCGCGCTTGGCCGTGAGCTCCAGCACACGGCCGTTGGTGCTGCGGAACTGCGCCTCGTCGAAGGCTTCGCCGAAGCGCTTGGCAGCCTTAGCCACTTCCTTGTCGATCTTCTCGTCGTACTTCGCCATCTGGTCCTCGATGAGGACGTCGGCGCGGTAGCGCTTCTTCGAGTCGCGGTTGTCGATGAGGGGGTCGTTGAAAGCATCCACGTGGCCGCTGGCCTTCCATGTCGTGGGGTGCATGAAGATGGCAGCGTCGATGCCGACGATGTTCTGGTGCAGCAGCACCATGCTCTGCCACCAGTACTGCTTGATATTGTTCTTCAGCTCCACGCCGTTCTGACCGTAGTCATAGACAGCACCGAGGCCATCGTAGATATCACTGGAGGGGAACACGAAACCGTACTCCTTGCAATGCGAAATAATCTTCTTGAAAACGTCTTCTTGTTGTGCCATATTTCAAATTGAAAATTGAGAGTTGAAAATTAACGTTTAAAGTTTAGCGTTTAAGGAAATTCGGGCGCAAAGGTACGATTAAGCGCGCGAAAAGCCAAAGAAAAACAAGCTTTTCTTTGGCTTTTCTGTACGAAAGTATCTTCGGCGAAACCAAAGTAGCATTAAGTTTAATGTTTAATCTTCGGTGAAATGGGGATTATTTGATGATAGAGGTTTGGGGGTTGCGCAGACCAGAGGTCTGGCGGAGGAAGGCTTTGGCGGTGCCGAAGCGGAGGTACATGTCGAGGCGAACGGGGATGTGGTTGAGGTCGTCGGTGATATAGAA
The DNA here is from genome assembly GCA_946415705.1 of uncultured Prevotellaceae bacterium. Taxonomy (GTDB): domain Bacteria; phylum Bacteroidota; class Bacteroidia; order Bacteroidales; family Bacteroidaceae; genus Physcousia. The sequence goes on along the minus strand of CAMKTN010000036.1, from coordinate 13,407 downwards.
GGTGATGACTTCGCGCTCTTTGTTCTTGTCGTCGTACCACACAGAGGAGAAGACGAGGCATCGGTAGGTGATGCCGGTGTTGTCCATCTTGAATTTCTTCTTGCCGCGATAGATGAGGACTTCATCGGAGACGCGGTCGCCGTCGGCCATCTTGAAGTGTATTTTCTGGCCCTCATGGTAGTTGGTAGCATCGAAGGTGCGTGCACGAATGAGCATGCTGAGCATGTCGCTGACGGTGGCGTTGACGGTGCGCTCGGTGTTGAAGACCTTGCGATCGTTGTTGGTGTAACGCTGGCGCAAGTGTACGTTGCCGTCGCCGGGATAGTCGTACCACACTTCATCGATGTAGTAGCGCTTGCCTTCGCGTGCGCCCTTGCGGAAGAAGAGGGGCACGAGCTCAGGGGTAAGGTAGCTGACGATGGTGTCGCGCATCATGAAGAAGCGGTCGGTGCGTTTGTTGCCCTTGGTGAGGAGGGTGGCGTGCAGGATTTCCTGGTTGTTGTAGCGGCCGTCCTTGATTTCGAGATAGGCGGTACCGGCCTTCAACCAGATGAATTTCCAGTTGAAGTAGAGCTGGTAGTCGAGGCGCTCCCCTGCCGTGAAGGCGCGGTTCTGCAGGGGCTCTTGGGCGTGGACTTCACTCGCCGACGCGAAGGCGAGCGAAATAATAAATAATAAATGATAGATAATAAATGATAGATAGGGCCTATGGGCCTTATGGGTCTTATGGGAATTATTATTTATCATTATTATCTATTATCTTTAATCTCTAATCTTTAATCTTTAATCTTTAATCACTTTTTTCCGGCTGCGCGTTCGAGGTTGCGCTGTTTGATTTGCTTCTGCTTGTCGGGCTTCTGCTTGGTGATCTTGGCGGGTTTCTGTCGCATAGTGGCGATAGCGCGGGGTTCCCAGTCCTGGTTGAGCTCCCAAAGGGCCTTCACGGTGAGCGGCTGCGGGAAGTAGTGGGTCTCCTCGGGCGGCAGACCGGCATCGTAGTCGCCAGTGGTCCAAACGCCGTCGCCATTGCTATCAACGAAGCAGCGGAGGTAGTAGGTGCCGGGTTTCACGTAGTAGAAGTCGGCGCGTCCCTCGGCATTGGTGCGCTCGATGGCAACGGGTTTGTCGCTGCCGTTGAGGAGCTGCACAACGATGCCTGTGTCGGGGTGTATGACGTGTATGTAGAGCGTTCCGAACTCTTCTTCCTTGCGGATGCGGATGTCCTGACAGACAGGGCGGTTGGTGTGGCCGAGGGCGCCGCGCACGGTGGCGCTGTCGATCTCGAAGCGGTACTGCTGGCCGGGTTCCCAGTCGGCGAGGAGCTGGAAGCGCCGCGGATGGTCGGGGATGGGTTCGATTTCGAAGGGTTCATCCTCCCATAGGCTATCGACCTTCAGGCGCAGGCGCAGGGCGCCGGCATCGGGCAGCTGTGCGGGTTCGGAGAAGGTGATGACGGGCGTCTGGTTAGGGGCGATGGAGCCGGCCGGTTTGACCTCCACGGTGAGGAACGTCGTGAGATGTGGGTTCTCCTCGGGCGGTTTGTTGGGGTACTGCTTGCGCTTCTTCTTCTGTTCCTTCTCCCATTCCTCGGTTTTCTGCTGCAGGTCCTTGAGCTGTTTAGCGCGCGTGGTCTTAGGCACGAGCTCCAGCGTGTCGGTCTTCCATACGAGCTGTCCCAGTGTGTCGGTGTCGAGGTAGGTATAGCGGAAGGCGAGCGTGTCGGCGTAGGCGATAGTGGTGTCGGTGACCCAGTAGGTGATGGTGTCGCCTTTGGCGGAGGGCTCCTGTATGAAGCCGCCGTCGCCGGGGAAGTTGAGGCCCTCGATGCGGGGCAGTGTGTCAGCGGGGGCGGTGAAGAAGATGGTGAACTTCTCAGGCACTTCGCGCACTTCCTTCAGACGGTGGCGGTCCTGTCCTCCCTCGAGGAAGGCACGGATGACGATGTTATCGGGGTAGAAATGGGTGTAGAGGCGGGGTTGTATGCTGTCGTAGTGTGTGGAGTCGCGCCATAGCGTGTCGAGGCGGTAGTCGGGGCGGCAGTGGCTCTCGAAGATGGCGGTGTCGGTGCCTATGCGCTCGTTTTTCTGTGTGAAGCGGAAGTTGCCGTCCATGTCCTGCAGCGCGAAGGCGCGGTAGTGCTGGTGGGCGGCGACACCCTTGATGACAAAACGTCCGCTGCCATTGGTGCGGGCTACGCGGTCGAAGGCGCGTGTGCGGAAGGTGCTGTCGGGTACGATGCTGTCCTCGTTGGCTTGGTAGAGTCCCACGAGGATGCCCTTGATGGGTTCCAAGTCTTCGGCGTTGAGGACGTAGCCCGACACTTCCATTGTGTCGATGGTGGGTCCTGTGGAGAAGGAGAAGGTGTAGTTGCCCATGGGGTTGCCCTCGTTGTTGTCAACGATGGCATCGGCGAAATCAATGGTGTAGGTGGTATTAGCCTGGAGGCTGTCGAAGAGGTCTATGCGGACGCTCTTGCCGTCGGCGCGCACGTTGGGGGACTCCGTCTGCGGCGGCGAGACGACGACCTTCTCGCTGGCGTTCTCGATCTTGATGTACTCGTTGAAGCGGATGCGTATCTTGCGGCTATCGGCGTTGACGGCTTGGTTGCCAGGCTGGCTGTAGATCACCTGGGGCGGTGTCTCGTCGTAGGCTCCGCCGTCGGGCGAGCCGATGTTGGCGCAAGCACACAGGAGAATAAAAAATAAAAGAGTGAAAAGTGAAATATGGGGCCTATAGGACTTATGGGTCTTATGGGTCTTATAGGTCTTATAGGTCGTATGGGGCCAATGGGGCTTATGGATTTTTTCACTTTTCATCCTTTAATCTCTAATCTTTAATCTCTAATCTCTCATCTCTCATTCAGCTTCAGCATTTGCTCGATGAAATCGCGGTTGTTGCTGAGTCGGGGCACCTTGTGCTGTCCGCCGAGCTTGCCCTGGCTCTTGAGCCAGTCGTTGAAGAGTCCGGGGCGGGCGCTGATGAGTTCAAGGCGCTGGAGGGTGATGTCCTTGTAGCGCTTGGCCTCGTAGTCGGAGTTCTCTTGCTGCAGGGCGCGGTCGAGGGCGTCGGCAAAGGCCTCGCTGTCGGCGGGCGGGCGCGAGAACTCGATGAGCCACTGGTGGCGGCAGCGGCCGTGCTCATCCATGAAGATGGGTGCGGCGCTGTATTCCTGCACCTCAGCTCCCGTCTGTTGGCAGGCAGCGGCGAGGCCGCGCTCGGCGTTATCGACGATGAGCTCTTCGCCGAAGGCGTTGATGAAAAATTTGGTGCGCCCTGTGATGATGAACTTATAGGGCTCGGTGCTGGTGAAGCGCACGGTGTCGCCGATGATGTAGCGCCAGAGGCCGCTGCTGGTGGTGATGACCATCGCGTAGTTCTTACCCGTCTGCACGCCCCAAAGGGGAACGACGGTGGGGTTGGGCTTGTCAAGCTCGTCGAGGGGGATGAACTCGTAGAAGATGCCGTAGTCGATCATGAGCATCAGCGCGGGGTCGGCGGGGTCGCTCTGTATGCCGAAGAAGCCTTCGGAAGCGTTGTAGGTCTCCTCGTAGTGCATCTGTGGCGAGGGGATGAGACGCCGGTATTGCTCACGGTAGGGCGTGAAGGCGACGCCACCATGGAAGAATACTTCGAGGTGGGGCCACACGTCGAGCAGCGAGTCCTTGCCAGAGAGCTCCATGACGCGCGTGAGCACGGAGAGCATCCACGAGGGCACGCCGCTGAGGCTGGTGACGTTGCGATGCAGGGCTTCGCGGGCGATGCGGTCGCGCTTCTGTTCGAAGTCGGCGAGCAGCGCGGTCTTCTTGCTGGGTATGCGCAGGAAATTCACCATCGGGTTGATGTTCTCGATGAGGATGGCGCTGAGGTCGCCCACGAGGGAGTGGTTGACATTATAATTGGGCGAGTGGGACCCGCCGAGGATGAGGCCGCGACCGTTGAAGAAGCGGCTCTCCGGGTTGTTGTGGAGATAGACGACCACAGCGTCGGTGCCGCCGGCGTAGTGGGTGTCCTTGAGGCCTTGCGGCGACACGGGGATGAACTTGCTTTTGTCGCTGGTGGTGCCGCTGGACTTGGCATACCAGCGCACCTGGTCGGGCCACAGGATGCCGCGCTCGCCGTGGCGCATGCGGTCGATGTCGGTCTTCAGGTCGTCGTAGGTGGTGACGGGGCAGGCGTGGGCGAACTGCTCGTAGGAGGCGACGTTGTCGAAGCCGTTGCGGCGTCCCCACTCGGTCATGCGTCCCTTCTCCAGCAGACGCTGCAGCACGTCGCGCTGGAGTGTCTCTGCGTCGGTGAAGTAGCGTTCCAGCTGGTGGTAGCGCCGCTCAAAGATGGGTCTTACAAGTTTTGTGATGCTCATTCGATCATGTTGTTTTCCGCTCGTTGGTCGCGTGCCGACAGGATGGACTGCGTCAGCATCTTGTCCGTTTTCAGGGCCTTGAGGGTTGCCTTGGCAGCCTGCTGGTGGCTCTCTTTCTTGGAGTAGCCTTTGCCCGTCTCGCAGTCGAGGCCTTCGATGACGATGCGCGTGACGAAGATGGGCGAAGCATGGTTCTCACAGCGCTCCTCGATGATGCGGAACTCCAGCTGCAGGCGGTTCTTCTGGGCCCACTCGATGAGCTTCGACTTGAAGTTCACTTCCTGCGCGGCCATCTTGTCGATGTTGATGAGTTGGCGTAGGATGCGGTCGCGCATGAAGTGCATGCAGGCATCGTAGCCGCGGTCGAGATAGACGGCGCCGACGAGCGCCTCGAAGGCGTTGCCGCCCATGTAGCTGTTGTGGCTGTTGTTGTGTCCGCTGCTGTGGATGAGGCTGTCAAGGCCCAGCTCGCGTGAGAGGCGGTTCAGCGTGTCGCGCTGCACGATCTTGCTGCGCGTGTTGGTGAGGAAGCCCTCGCGGCGGTCAGGGAAGTGGCGGTATAGGATGTCGCTGACGATGGACTCCAGCACGGCATCGCCCAGGTATTCCAGGCGCTCGTTGTGGTCACCGTCGCGGTGCTTGCCGTGACTGCCGGTGGACTTATGCTGTAGCGCGCGTTTGTAATAGTGCAGGCGATGGGGGTAGAAGCCCAGAATCTGACGTAATGACGCGCAAAGCTCCCTGTCCTTGCGGAATGGGAGCTTGATGCGGTCAATGATGTTCGTGGGGATAAACACGCTTATGCCTCGTATTTCTTGAAGATGACACACGCGTTGTGACCACCGAAGCCGAAGGTGTTGCTCAGGGCGGCGCGCACGGTGCGCTGCTGCGCCTTGTTGAACGTGAAGTTGAGGTCGTAGTCGATCTCTTCGTCGCGGTCGGCATCATCATGGTTGATGGTCGGGGGCACGATGTCGTTCTTGACGGCGAGGACGCTGGCCAGCGCTTCCACGGCACCGGCAGCACCCAGGAGATGACCGGTCATGGACTTCGTGCTGGAGATATTCAGCTTATAGGCTTGCTCGCCGAAGACTTCCTTGATAGCCTTGGCCTCGGAGATGTCACCCACGTGCGTGGAGGTGCCGTGGACATTGATGTAGTCGATGTCCTCGGGCTTCATGCCGGCATCGTCGAGGGCGTTCTGCATCACGAGGATAGCACCCAGTCCCTCGGGGTGGGAGGCGGTGATGTGGTGAGCGTCGGCACTCATGCCTTCGCCGACCATCTCAGCGTAGATCTTCGCGCCGCGGGCCTTGGCGTGCTCCAGCTCCTCGAGGATGAGGCAACCGGAACCCTCGCCCATCACGAAGCCGTCACGGCTGGCGCTGAAGGGGCGGCTGGCGTGCTCGGGGTCATCGTTGCGGGTGGAGAGGGCCTTCATGGCGGTGAAGCCGCCCACGCCACCTTCGGTGATGGCTGCTTCGGCACCGCCACTGACAATCATGTCGGCCTTGCCCAGACGGATAAGGTTGAAGGCGTCGGCCAGCGCATTGGTGCTGGAGGCACAGGCGGAGGTGGTCACGTAGTTGGGGCCGTGGAAGCCGTACATGATGCTGATGTGGCCGGCAGCGATATCGGCAATCATCTTGGGGATAAAGAAGGGACCGAACTTGGGGCCAATCTCAGCACCCGTGCGGGCATAGGCGCTAATCTCATCCTCGAAGGTCTTGATGCCGCCGATGCCGACACCATAGACCACGCCTACGCGGTTCTTGTCGATGGCGTCGAGGTCCACCTGGCTGTCCTCGATGGCCTGACGCGCAGCAGCGATGGCGAACTGCGTGTAGAGGTCCATCTTGCGGGCTTCCTTGCGGTCGAGACCCTGCTCTTCGGGGTTGAAGCCTTTGACCTCACAGGCGAATTGGGTCTTGAATTTCTCAGCGTTGAAATGGGTAATAGGGCCGGCACCGCTCTTGCCTGCTACCAGGTTCTTCCACGTTTCTTCGACGGTGTTACCCAGGGGCGTGATGGCACCCAGACCTGTTACGACAACTCTTTTCAATTCCATAGATTATGCTTGATGTAGAAAGGGACAAAAAAGTGACGAGTTCACGAGTCTAGCTCGTCAACTCGTCCACTTGATGATGTGTTGTAAAAGAATTACTGATGAGTCTCGATGTAGGCAACAGCGTCGCCAACAGTGGAAATCTTCTCAGCCTCATCGTCGGGGATGGAAATACCAAACTCCTTCTCAAACTCCATGATGAGCTCTACGGTGTCGAGAGAATCAGCGCCCAGGTCGCCGGTGAAACTCTTATCAGCACTTACTTCTGCTGCATCAACGCCAAGCTTATCGACGATGATATCTCTTACTTTGCTTTCAATTTCGGACATAGTCGTTAACTTTAAATAATGAATTAATGAATATTCGTGTTCTGTTTTCGAGGTGCAAAGGTCGTGCTTTTTCTTCAATTTTCCAAATAAATGGTAAAAAAAGTGCATTTCATTGCACAAATGTGCATATAGTGTGCAAAAATCACACCCTTATCATGCTTCTTCGCGCCGCAGGGGGTAGTGCCCGCGCAGCCATTCGAACTGCTCGGGGGAGCTTTTCATGTGCTCGCTGTCGGTGCAAGGGTCATAGAGTTGCAGGGCCAGCTCCTCGGCATCCTCAGAAGGATGGAAGTCGGCGGGCAGCGTCGGGGGCTGGATGTCGAAATCCATGGGACGGAAGAAGAAACGGCAGATGTGGCGCAATGTCATCCGAGTGGCGTTGGCCTTGCCGTCGGCGCTATAGCCCGCGATGTGCGGCGTGGCGATGAAGGCCCGCCGGAGGAGTTCTTCATCTATATGGGGCTCATTTTCCCAGGTGTCGATGACGACGTCGCCCACCAGCCCCTCGTCCATCGCTTGTAGGAATGCGCGCTCATCGATGATACCGCCGCGGGCAGCGTTGATGATAACGGGCTTGCGGCGCAGGCGGTGGAAGAAGGTGTCGTCGGCCATGTGGTAGGTGGCGTTGTCGCCCTCACGCGTCAGCGGCGTATGGAAGGTGATGATGTCGGCTTCCTCCTGGATACGCTCCAGCGAGCACCACTCATAGCCTTCGGGCGCGGCGTCGCCAGCTTGTTGCCGGGGAGGGTCGCACAGGAGAATCCTGCGAAGACCAAGTGGGGCTCCGGGCTTTCCTTCGGTCACGGAGCGCAAGACGGCAGACCCTACGTGGCCCACCCCGACGATGCCGAGGGTGCTGGCCTTCAGATCTACCCCGCGCTGGCGCTGCAGCTGTAGCAGGCTGGAATTCACATATTGTCCCACACTCGATGCATTGCAGCCCGGACAATTCGCCCATGCGATGCCGTGCGCTTCGAGCCAGCGGGTGTCCAGATGGTCGTAGCCTATCGTCGCCGTTGCCACCAGGAACACACTCGAACCGCTGAGTAGGGAGGCGTCGCATCGCGTGCGCGTGCGTACTACTAAAATATGTGCGTCCCTGACATCGTCAGCGGTGATGGCCTCTCCGGGCTTCATCACGACATCGTCCGTTAGCGCCCTGAGGCACGGCTCAATATAGGGAATCTTATCGTCGCAAACTATTTTCAATTTTCAATTCTCAATTTTCAATTATAGAATCTCTGGCAGTTGGTGGAGTTTGGTGCTGTTGGAACCCTTGATGAGGATGAGGCGGCCGGTGGGCTGCTCTTGGGCGATGGCTTCCTTGACGGCCTGCACATCGGCGAAGACCTTCACGGCGAGCGCGGCAGGGTGGGAGAGATGCTCCACCGCCTTATGGAACTCATCGCCCACGAGCCACACCGTCTGCGCACCGCAACCGAACGCCTGCTCGGCGACCGTGCAGTGTGCCTCGAAGCTGGCGTCGCCCAGCTCACGCATATCACCTAGGATGACCATCTTGTGCAGGTGGTCGATCTGCTGGAAGTTGTGGAGCGCCGCTGTCATCGAGGTGAGGTTGGCATTATAGGCATCTACGATGAGCTCGTTCTGGACCGTCCTGCGATATTCCGAACGTCCCAGCGAGGGGTGGTAGTCGGTGAGGGCGGCGTCAATCAGCTCGGGCGCGACCTCGAAATGCAGGCCTACACAGATAGCGGCCAGGACGTTGTCCAGGTTGTAGTCGCCGATGAGCTGGGTCTGAACCTCGCGCAACGCCTCGTAGCGCGGACGCCAGCAGATGCGCAGGGCGGGGTTGCAGCTCACGACATTGCCCTCGCAAAGCCAAGGCACTGTGTCGGCTTGTTCGCGGGCGTAGGTGATGCATTTGTCGGTATCGATGTCGATGTCACGCTTGACCAGCATGTCTTGGAGGTCGAAGTTGCTCTCGTTCACGAAGATGCGTGCTGTGTCTTTCGCACCCAGATAGTCGTAGAGCTCGCCCTTGGTGTTCTTGACGCCCTCGAAGGAGCCGAAGCCTTCGAGATGGGCGCGGCCCACGTTGGTGATGAGGCCGTAGTCGGGTTGCACGATGTTCGTGAGGAAGGCAATCTCACCCGGGTGGTTGGCGCCCGTTTCAATGATGGCGATGTCGTGTGCTTCGGGGCGCAGACGCAGCAGCGTCAGGGGCACGCCAATATGGTTGTTCAGGTTGCCCTGCGTGTAGAGCACGCGGTAGCGCTTGCTCAGCACGGCGGCCAACAGCTCCTTGGTGGTTGTTTTGCCGTTGGTGCCCGTCACCTGGAGCACGGGGCCGCGGAACTGCAGCCGATGGTGGGCGGCCAACGCCTGAAGTGCCGTCAGGACATCATCGACCACGACGTAGCGGTCATCGCCCGCAGGCACTACGCTGGCATCATCAACCACCGCAATGGCCGACCCCGCCTCCAAGGCTTTGGCGGCAAACTGGTTGCCATCGAAAGAATCACCCTTCAGGGCAAAGAACATACTCCCCTCCGGACAGCGACGACTGTCGGTGGTCACCTCGGGGTGTTCTAAGTAGATTGTGTATAGTTTTTTGATGTCCATAATGAATGAAGCATATAATTTGGGTGCAAAAGTAGCTAAAACTTTTAACTCAACAGCATTTTTCCTCCTGATATATTTCCGCGCGCACGAAAAATTGGCTACCTTTGTCGCGTCAAAAGAAAAAATCGTTCATGACGCTGAACCTTCGGGGTCATCTGACCGACTTCTCACAACCGCAGGTGATGGGCATCCTCAATGTGACGCCCGACTCCTTCTATGCCGCCAGCCGCGTGCAGGAGGAGACCGCGATTCGTGAGCGTGTGGCGCAGATGCTCGCCGAGGGCGCAGACCTCATCGATGTGGGCGCTTTCAGCACGCGCCCTGGGGCTTCCGAGGTGTCGGAGGCTGAGGAGATGCAGCGCCTCGACAGTGCCCTGACGGTCGTTCGCCGCTATGCCCCCGAGGCGCTGGTGAGCGTCGATACCTTTCGCGCGGGCGTGGCCTGCCGTTGCGTGCGCGACTTCGGTGTCCAGATCATCAACGATGTCAGCGGCGGACTGTTGGATGACACACTCTTTGAGACGGTGGCAGAGCTGCAGGTGCCTTATGTGCTCACACATAGTGGCGGCTTGGCTGACGCTCCGACAACGACGACGGGCACGTTCGTCGAGGACGTCTGTCGCTTCTTCGCGGAGCGCCTGCAACGCCTCTACGAGCTGGGCGTGGCCGATGTTATCCTGGATCCGGGCTTCGGCTTCGGCAAGACGCTGGAGCAGAACTATCAGCTCATGCATCGACTCTCTGACATCGTGGGCCTCTTCCCCGACAACCCCATGCTGGTGGGCGTTTCGCGCAAGTCCATGATCTACAAACTGCTGGACATCTCTCCCGAGGAAGCCCTCAACGGCACCACCGTCCTCCACACCCTCGCCCTGCAGGCGGGTGCCCGCATCCTGCGCGTTCATGATGTCCGTGCTGCCGTAGAAGCCGTACAGATTATGGGGCAATTTGGAAATTGAAAATTGAGAATTGAGAATTGAAAAATTACCATCGGTCGAAACTGCTCATCATTCATCAATCATAAATCATCAATAACAACAAAGTGTTCTTCGACTTTGACATAAAAGATTTCATTGATATCCTTCTGGTGGCCATCCTGCTCTACTATGCCTACCGCCTGATGAAGGAATCGCGCTCGCTGAATATTTTCTTCGGCGTCCTCATCTTCATTGTCTTCTGGCTGTTCATCTCACAGATTCTGGAGATGCGACTGCTGGGAACACTGTTGGACCGTGTGGTGAGTGTGGGTGCCATCGCGCTGCTCATCCTCTTCCAGGACGAGATCCGAAAGTTCTTTTTCACTATAGGTACCCATGAGCGTGTGCGCTCCGCCGTGCGTTTCTTCAGCGGCGAGGAGAAGCAGACACATACCCGCGAGGACATCATGCCAATCGTGCTGGCGTGTCTGTCGATGTCGAAACAAAAGGTGGGCGCGCTCATCGTCATGCAACGCTCGTTGCCGCTCAATGACTTCATACGCTCGGGTGAATATATCGATGCCAAGATTAGTCAGCGATTGATAGAGAATATCTTCTTCAAGAACTCACCGCTTCACGACGGCGGCCTGATCATAGCGCATAAGCGTATCGCCTCGGCGGGGTGCATCCTGCCTGTGGCCCATGACCTGAACCTCCCCAAGGAACTGGGACTGCGCCATCGTGCCGCCCTCGGTGTGTCGCAGGAAACGGACGCGCTGGCCATCGTGGTGAGCGAGGAGACGGGCTCCATCTCCGTCGCCTTCCGCGGCTCCTTCCAGCTGCACGTGAGTGCCGAGGATCTGGAGCGGATATTGACGGAGGATGCGTTTTAAAGACTCACCCCCGCCCCCTCCCTAAGCAGGGAGGGGAGTGGATACTTAAGAGAAACTATCGAAATAACGAAATAACGTTATAACGTAATAACGAAAAAAAGAAATAAGATGAGTAATAACCAATTGTCAAAGGATACTACTCCCCTCCCTACAAGGGAGGGGCAGGGGGGAGGGTCTTCTCTTCCCGATAACGCCTTCCGCGAACTGCAGCCGGGCGAGCACTATGAGCCGCTCATGAGCCCGCAGCGCGAATACGCCGAAGTGAACGCATGGAGCGTCGCGTGGGGTATCGTCATGGCCGTCATCTTCTCGGCCGCCGCAGCTTATCTGGGCTTGAAGGTGGGACAGGTCTTCGAGGCCGCCATCCCCATTGCCATCATCGCCGTGGGCTTGAGTACCGCCGCCAAGCGCAAGGGCGCGCTGGGCGAGAACGTCATCATCCAGAGCATCGGCGCCTCCTCGGGTGTCATCGTGGCTGGTGCCATCTTCACGCTGCCTGCCCTGTACATCCTGCAGGCCAAGTACCCCGAGATCACGGTCAGCTTCTTCCAGGTCTTCCTCTCGTCGCTCCTCGGCGGCTGTCTGGGCATCCTGTTCCTGATACCCTTCCGCCGTTACTTCGTGAAGGACATGCACGGCAAGTACCCGTTCCCCGAGGCCACGGCCACCACGCAGGTGCTCGTCAGTGGCCAGCAAGGCGGCAACCAGGCGCGCCCCCTCATCTGGGCGGCAGCCATCGGCGGTCTCTATGACTTCGTGGTCAGCACCTTCGGCTGGTGGCACGAGACACTCACCACCCGTATGACCGCGTGGGGAGAGGATATCGCCCAGCGCGTGAAGCTGACGTTCTCCATCAACACCGGCGCCGCTGTGCTGGGGCTTGGGTACATCGTAGGCTTGAAGTACGCCTGCATCATCTGCGCCGGCTCGCTCTTCGTATGGTGGTTCCTGATTCCCCTGCTGGGCATGACAACGACGGACTCCGTGATGCTCTCCACGATGGATCCGCAGTTCATCTTCACCAATTATGCCCGCTTCATTGGCATCGGCGCCATTGCGATGGCCGGCGTCATCGGCATCGTCAAGAGCTGGGGTGTCATCAAGGGTGCCGTGGGCCTTGCCGGCCGCGAGCTGCGCGGTAAGACGGGCGCTGTGGCTACGGCCTCGCTGCGCACCGACCGCGACTTGAGCATGCGCTTCCTGACCATCGCCGTCGCACTGGCCTTGGTGGTCGTCTTCGTATTCTTCTATGTCGGCGTGATCCACAGCTTCCTGCAGGCGCTGGTCGCCTGGCTCGTGGTCACCGTCATCGCATTCCTCTTCACCACGGTGGCTGCCAACGCTATCGCCATCGTGGGTTCGAACCCCGTGAGCGGCATGACCCTCATGACCCTCATCATCGCTTCCATCGTCCTCGTGGCCGTAGGGTTGCAGGGCACCAGCGGTATGGTGGCCAGCATGGTCATCGGCGGTGTCGTCTGCACCGCCCTCTCGATGGCTGGCGGCTTCGTCACCGACCTGAAGATTGGTTACTGGCTGGGTACGACGCCCGCCAAGCAGGAGACATGGAAGTTCCTGGGCACGCTCGTCTCAGCAGCCACCGTGGGTGGAGTCATCATCATCCTGAACAAAACCTACGGCTTCACCGGTGATCAAGCCCTCGTGGCCCCGCAGGCCAACGCGATGGCCGCCGTCATCGAACCCTTGATGATGGGGCAGGGTGCACCGTGGTTGCTCTATGGCGTGGGCGCCATGCTGGCACTGATGCTCAATGTGCTGGGCGTGCCTGTGCTGGCCTTCGCGCTGGGTATGTTCATCCCTCTGGAATTGAACGTGCCCCTTGTCGTGGGCGGCGCCATCAACTGGTACGTCACCACGCGCTCCAAGGACGCTGCCCTCAACACGGCTCGTGGTGATCGCGGCACACTCCTCGCCAGCGGCTTCATCGCCGGTGGTGCGTTGATGGGTGTCGTCTCGGCCCTCCTCCGCTTCGTGGGCTTCAATCCCATCAACCAGGCATGGCTCGCCAATCCCCTCTCCGAAATCCTCTCCATCGTCGCCTATCTCCTTCTGATCGTCTACGTCACCGTAGCCAGCATGAAGGCGAAGAAAATGGGGAATTGAAAATTGAGAATTGAAAATTGAAAATTGAAAATTGAGAATTAGAATTTACATTAAACCTTAAACTTTAAACATTAAACTACTCGTTGGTTGAATTAAAATAATGCATATTTAACTTGCCCGATAGGCCTATGAT
>CAMKTN010000035.1 GCA_946415705.1 uncultured Prevotellaceae bacterium | reverse complement strand
TAACGAGACAGAATATGTAATTCAGCTCGTTTCTAAATCGTTACCTAATTACCATTTGAGTTAAGGTAACAAAGTGATTTCTAAAGAGTTATAAATCTCCCCGTAACAAGAATAGGTGATTGGGCGTTTGGGGCTTGTCACGATTTAACCTCTATTGTAATACCTGGGAGCGTGAAAAAGATTAATAGCGGTGCTTTCCTAAATTGTAGTGGTCTGACATCCGTTACATTGAATGAGGGCATAGCCGAAATTTTAGATGCTTTCGATGGATGCACTAGCTTGACATCAATCACAATTCCCTCGAGTGTGACAAGTATAAGTAATCCGGTTCCAAATTGCAGTAATCTGGCATCTATATTAGTGGCGGATGGAAATGCTGTATATGATTCCCGTGAGGGTTGTAATGCCATCATAGAGACAACTTCAAATAAATTAATCGCCGGTTGCAAGAACACGATAATCCCCGATGCTGTCCTTAGTATCGGTGAAAATGCCTTTAATGGATGTGACGGTCTAATCTCCGTTGAGATTCCCGATGGTGTCACCACTATAGGATCTTATGCCTTCCATTCTTGTCGCGGTTTGGCATCCATTAGTCTCCCCAAAAGTCTAAATAGCATTGGTTATGCAGCTTTTGTAGATTGTCAGGGGCTTACCTCAATCAGTATTCCAGAAAGTGTTACCGAGATCAATGGGTGGGCATTCGCAGATTGTAGAGGCATTACTTCTATTACAATTCCGGAAAGTGTCACGACTATAGGCAATTATGCATTTAAAGGTTGCTATCGCCTCACGTCTATCAATATACCCGAGGCTATTACTGAATTATCAGATGAAACATTCAGTTATTGCCTATCCCTTTCAAATATTCAAGTTGGTGCGAAAACTCCTTTTGCTATCACACCAAAAGTCTTCGCATATTTATACAAAGAAAACTCTACCCTATATGTGCCCAAAGGCAGCAAGGCGGCATATCAAGCAGCAGATGTATGGAAGGATTTCGGGGAAATCATAGAATACAATTATATAGAAGTAGCTGGCCAACCTATTGTAGGGGGCGAAACAACGACTTTAGAGATTGGCGTTAATAATGGACGAACAAACTTAGTTGCTTTCCAAATGGACTTGACATTGCCCGAAGGTGTTGGCATTGATAAGGCGGGTTGCTCGCTGTCATCGCGTATTGTCGACGAGGAGCAGAAGTTGACGATTGGCAAGTTAGAGGATGGTAAGTATCGCTTGACTTCTTCCTCCTTGTCTCTTACACCTATCAGCGGCAATGACGGTACACTGCTGACCTTGAAGCTTACTGCTGAGGATGGTTGCATTGGCGGGCAGGCAACAATAAGCAATATCCTTTTCTCTACGGCAGACTCCGAACGTGTGACCATGGATGATGAGACGTTTGACATTGATGTCATGTACAAGGTCATTTATAAGGTTGACGGCGAGGAGTATAAGACGGTCAACGTGGTCTATAACACACAACCTACTCCCGAAACTGAACCCGCGAAGGAGGGCTACACCTTTGGCGGTTGGAGTGAGATTCCTGAGACCATGCCTGCAAGGGATATAGAGGTGACAGGTAAATTCTATATATATGGCGACGTGAACACAGATGAGGCGGTTGATGTCGTAGATGTGATTGATATTGCCCGTTTCGTGGTTGCCACTCCTTCGGCGATGTTCCGTGAGAAGCTGGCAGATCTGAACTCCGACAACACTGTGAACCTCGGTGATGCCGTCGTTTTGGTGAACCATATCGCCGGTGACCAGAACTTCGTGAAGGCGATGTTTGCTCCCGCAGCGCCCATCGCGAGCAACGATGCCTTGAGGCTTACACAGAGTGGAAAGGGCCTCTCCTTGCATCTGACCAATGGCAGAGCATACACGGCCTTCCAGTTTGACCTCTATGTATCAGATGATACCAATGTAAATGAGATACTGCTGTCAGCAGAACGTAAGCAGGGCCACCAGCTATTTTATAATAAGGTAGAGAATGGTCACTATCGCGTAGCTGCTCTGTCAACCTCAAACCGCGCGTTCTTAGGAAATGCTGGCGAGTTGCTTACCTTCGCATTGGAAGGTACTCCCGACGCGGAAGTGTCAATCAGCAATATCCATTTCTTCGACACTCAAGGCAACGACTATGCGTTTGACGAATTGAGTATTGATATTGCTACAGGCCTGCACGATGTCAACGTCAACGATAACTCGAACTATGTTATCTTCGACCTGCAAGGCCGCAAGCTTACAAAGATGCAACGAGGCGTGAACATCGTCAATGGAAAGAAAATTATCAAGAAGTAATAAACCATTAAAACTGTAAAATGATGAAACTAAAACGAATCTTCTCTTTCTTTGCACTCATAAGTGCAATGTTTATGAGTGCTAGTGTCTGGGCACAGTCTTGGGAAGCCCCCGTGAAGCCCGCTGATCCCGTTCGCGACCCATTCCAGGGTACATGGGTGACGCCCGTCGATGGCGGCCAATACTACATTTATAATGTAGGCGCTGCCCAGTTCATGGGTTGCGGTCGCGACTGGGGTACACGCACCATCACCACCAACGACTCCATCGCATCCCCTAGCAAACCGATTAAGCACGCTACCGACAAAGGATTTGCCATTCCTTACTCCGTCACTACAGTGCCTAATAAGGATTATCTGTATTTCAGCCCTCTCAGCACCGACATGTCAGGCTATCTGACTGGTGAGGACAATGCCTCCTGGCAGGATGGTGACACAGGGCGTGCAGGCGAATGGCAAGTGCTTCCGGTAGAAGGTCTGGAGAACACCTTTATCATGCACTGCGCCAATGTAGATCCTTACGACCCCAATGCCGTTAACGAAGATGACCCCGAAACGGAAGAGGTTGAGGGACTGGACAAGTATCGCCTATTGGGTGTCTGCGCCATTGAAACAAGTTCCTACACTTGGAACGACCTGAAAGTGGGCGGTTTCAACACGGCAGGCGAATCCCATAAGGTTAACTGGAAGTTCGTTGAAGCTACCGACCAAGTGGCACAGGACATCAGAGACTGGAGAGAAAGCTCCAAGGCCCAGTATGACGAAGATGTTAAGGCATATAATGCCGCCATGGCTATCTACAATGCCAGAGTCATGCTCTACAACACCCTGAATGAAGCCGTAGCAGCCGGTGCCGACTATACTGCCGCTTCCGCTGTCTATCAGAAAGCTGATGCCACGGAGAAAGAGCTACTTGCGGCCAACACCCAGCTCCTTGTAAACGTGAAGATTGCGACTTCCGAGCTCCCCGTAGATATCACAGAAGTACTGCAGAACCCCGACTTCGAGGTTGAGACATTCAATGGTGTCTTGCCTCGGGGTTGGGAATCCACCTTCACATGTCAATATTGTGGTCAGCAGAACCGCAAAGATACCAATCCTAGCACAGGACTTTCCATGACGAACTTTATTGAAGCTTGGCAGCCCAGCACCTCTGTTGGTGACGGTGTGATTTCACAGACCGTCTATGGTCTGCCTGCCGGTGTCTATCGTTTGGAGTGCGATGCTTCTATCTGTCACGACCCCGCCAGCGGTGATGGTTCAGACATTACAGGAGCGGGGCTATTTGTTCAGACAGGAACATCACACGTAGCATTCCCCATCGGCACTCCTCGTCTTGGCATTGAACATTTTATACTTCCATTTATTAATAACGATGGTGCCAACTCCGTGCAGTTAGGCCTCTATGCACAAAATACCAATGCTAATTGGATTTCAGCAGACAACTTCCGACTTTACTATGTCGGCCCGCTCCCAACCATCTATTTAGAAGCGACAGAGGTGCCTATTAAAGCAGGTGAATCATCAACAATAGAGATATGCTTAAATAATGCTAACACAGATTTGGTTGCCTTCCAAATGGACGTGGCTTTGCCCGAAGGTGTTGGCATTGATAAGACGGGGTGCTCGCTGTCTGCTCGCATCACCGATGAAGATCAGGAACTTACGATAGGTAAGTTGGAGGATGGTAAGTATCGCTTGACTTCTTCTTCACTGTCGCTTACACCTATCAGCGGTAATGATGGCGCACTGCTGACTGTGAAACTTATAGCGGAGAAGGGCTGTATTGGTGGACAAGCTACAATCAGCAACATTCGCTTCTCGACTTCTAACTCCGAACGCGTCACATTAGATGATGAATCGTTTGACATCGCTGTCATGTACAATGTCATTTATAAGGTTGACAATCAGGATTACAAGATAGTAAGCACCGCGTATGGTACAAACATTATAGCCGAATCGGCTCCCACAAAAGAGGGACATACCTTCAGCGGCTGGAGTGAGATTCCTGAGACGATGCCAGCAAATGATGTCGTTGTGACAGGTTCCTTCAGCATCAATAGCTACACATTGACATACGAATTAGATGGTGAGGTGTATAAATCATCAAGCATTGTATATGGCACAGCCATTACACCCGAAGAAGATTTGAGCAGGGAAGGTTACACCTTCAGTGGTTGGAGCGAAATCCCTGAGACGATGCCAGCAAATGACGTCGTGGTGACGGGCTCCTTTACGGTAAACAGCTATACGCTGGCATACAAGGTGGATGGTACAGACTACAAGACCTCGATAGTTGCTTATGGTACACCTTTGTCCCCGGAGACCGAACCGACAAAAGAAGGTTACACCTTCAGCGGTTGGAGCGAGATTCCTGAGACCATGCCTGCAAGGGATGTAGAGGTGACAGGTAATTTCTATCTTTATGGCGACGTGAACACTGATGAGGAGGTTGATGTCGTGGATGTGGTCGATATTGCCCGTTTCGTGGTTGCCACTCCTTCAGTGATGTTCCGTGAGAAACTGGCAGATCTGAACTCCGACAACACTGTGAACATCGCGGATGCCGTCGTTTTGGTGAATTATATCGCCGGTGACCAGAACTTCGTGAAGGCGATGTTTGCTCCCGCAGCGCCCATCGCGAGCAACGATGCCTTGAGGCTTACACAGAGTGGAAAGGGCCTCTCCTTGCATCTGACCAATGGCAGAGCATACACGGCCTTCCAGTTTGACCTCTATGTATCAGATGATACCAATGTAAATGAGATACTGCTGTCAGCAGAACGTAAGCAGGGCCACCAGCTATTTTATAATAAGGTAGAGAATGGTCACTATCGCGTAGCTGCTCTGTCTATCTCGAACCACGTTTTCCAAGGCAATGCTGGCGAGTTGCTTTCCATTGAAGTTGAAGGTACTCCTGATGCGGAAGTGTCAATCAGCAATATCCATTTCTTCGACACCCAAGCCCACGACTATGCATTTGACGAATTGAGCTTCGATATGGCCACTGGCCTGCGCGATGTCAAGGTCAACGATAACGTGAACGATGTGATCTATGACCTGCAAGGTCGCAAGCTCACTAAGATGCAACGCGGCGTGAACATCGTCAATGGTAAAAAAGTTATTGTCAGAAAATGATGAAAAGACTGTTTCTTATAATAGTAACAGCCCTGTTGGGAGGCCTCGCAGTTTTCGCAGAACAGATACTGGTGCCAGACATCGTTCTCGTCTCTGGAAATTCTGCGACGGTGGAGATTGAGCTCAGTAATGAATGCTTGAATCTCGTGGCATTCCAAATGGACTTGACACTGCCAGAAGGTGTAAGCATTGACAAAGCGGGGTGTGCGTTGTCGTCGCGTGTTACAGATGAGGAACAAGAGCTGTTCATCGGCAGACTGGAGTCAGGCGTTTACCGCCTGACCTCCACGTCGCTGTCACTCACTCCAATCAATGACACGGACGGCACACTCCTCACGCTACGACTGACAACGGCAAATACCTTTGTCAGTGGACAGGTAATGATGAGTAACATCCGATTTTCCACTTCCGACTCGGAAAGAATCGTTTTGAACGATGTCTCATTTGTCGTTAATACGATTTACAATGTCACATTTATGTACGGTGATCAAGTATTGCAGACCATAGAAGTACCTTACGGTGCAGAGATACCTTTACCCGAATCACTGGATAGCGAGCGCTATACGTTGTTAGAATGGTTGGAGGTGCCAGCAACTATGCCAGCACACGACATCACCATTTATGCAAGTTTCACGGATGGAGTAAAGATGATTCGAAGCAACACTCAGAATGCTGAATACTATCAACTTAATGGTGTTAAGTTCAACATCCTCCGACATGGAGTTAACATCCTCCGCATGAATGACGGCACAACTAAGAAGGTGCTGGTAAAGTAACTTCACAGTCCCCCTAATCCACGATACTATAAACCCGATTGCCACAAGGTTTGCTGCCAAGCGCCTTGTGGCAACCGTTGTATTAAATGTAGATGACGAAGATAGGGGGTCGCGAAATGCGACGCCCTTGGCGGAACCAGAAAACATGACAAAACCACCGTCGCGATTCGCGACCCTGGTTTGAACTTCCAATCATGGAGCGGGCATGGGAGAAAGTCAACGGGCGCAAATTTGCGCCCGTTGACTACCGCTATACATCGAAAGTCTCTCGTCCGAGCCTCTATAGTGTCTGCGCGTAGGGACTATAGAGGGTAAGGCGAGGGAGTAGTGGTGTCTGTCGCTGGGAGCAGATTTATTTTTGCGGAAAACATTATGAGGGTTACGCACGCGGGTAGGTGAATCGGCGTTGGCGGCGGGCAGGACTATGACGGAGGGATGCTGTTTGCGTAAGGCTCATAGGGTTTTCGGCAAAACTTTTTTCGGAATGAGCGGGTGAATAGAATGGCTTGCTCCTTCGCGGTGTCCCATTAGTGGGACACGATGGAAGAGCTAGGTGCGTTGAGTGGATCACCATGGTGGTCCAGTAGGAAGACCTTGCTGCGTTCGTTGTTCCGTCGCGATGGAACGACGAGAAGACCATGGTCTTTGGGCTATAGGGTCTAAGGGTTCCGGGCGAAAGCCCTAAGGGTTATGGGAAAAAGGCTAAAGGGAATGGTCGAGGGGATGAGTGCCAGCTCTTTAGCCTTGGCTCATGAACGGGAGGGTGGCGGCTTGTTCCATGACCATATCGGCGATGGAGTTGTTGCTGTCGCGTTGGCCGTGGAGGGTGTCGAAGATGGCTTTGACGCCGAAGCGGCCACGGCCTTGCTTGAGGGCACAGACGATGCAGAGGTTCTGCAGGCCTACGGTCTCGGAGATGATGTCGAGGTCGGTGAAGGCGAGGTTCGAGAGTGCTAGCTGATAGGCGGCGTCGGCGTTCTCGTCGATGAAACGCTTCACATCGCCGAGGGTCTCCAGGCGCAGATCCTGCAGGATGGGCAGGAAGGGCATCAGCGGCGCGGGGTATATCTCGGCCTGGTTGGCGGCAGCGATGCGGCTATTCAGGGCGTCGAAGGGCTTCGTCTCAAGGTAGTGGCGGAAGGTATCAGACTCCAGGGGCACCTCGTCCAGCTGGCCCGAAGCCACCAGCGACTGCATCTGGCGGCGGTACTCAGTCATCGTGTTGCGCAGGCGGCTGAACTCATCGTCGATGAGCTCCAGCATGCCGGAGAGACGACTGAACTGGCGGCGGTGCTCGGGCGGTATCTGCACGGCTCCCTTGTAGCCGATGTCATGCTCGATGGTGGACCACACGTGCTGCAGGGCCGTGCGCATCTGTATCTCAAAGGGGAACGTGTTCAGCTCGGGCATCTCGGGGTCGCTGACAAGGCTCTTGGGGAGGCGGCAGATGTAGTGCAGCGAGTTGTAGCCGAAGCTGGTGAGCTGGTGCACCTTGCGCTTATCGACGGAGTTCTGCCAATCGACATCGAAGAGGCGCTTCACGATGGCCGCCACCTTATCGACATCGTCGCCGTAGAAGGTGATGACGCGCATGCCGAAGAGGTCGGTGATGTCCGAGATGGTGGCGTACTTACTGCCCTTGCGTTCGAGCTTTCCCGCCAGCGACTGCTCATCCTTGATGCGGTATTCGATGTTCGTGACATAGAGGCCCTGTTCCTCCAGCGTCTGGCTCAGCGTCAGATAGGCGATTTGCTGGATGCGCTGCAGAAGGGGCAGGCTCTCACGAAACTGTTGCAACAACTCCGCGCCATGGGGATCCAGATGATAGTTCATGTCTCCTATATTTTTATTATCGGGGGCTCACGGCCACCTTATGTCCCTGGTGCACATAGACGCCGGGCGTCGTGGGGCGGCCTTCCGTGCGGAAGCCTTGCAAGGAGTGCCAGTCGGATTGTCCAGCTGCGGCGGCACGCGGTGCCACGACAGCGTCTTCTCTATCCAGGAAAGATTTTAATTCCAGAAGTGCGGGGTGCGCACGATGGGTCGAATTATTCCACAGGCCGCGGTTGAGCCACCCGGACATCACGCTCTTGTCCTCGTTAGGTCCCGTGCCGTTCTCCTCGGGGCACCACCAGTAGAGGCCCGTGACGTTCGCGTGAAGCTTCAGCTCGGCGATGAGATCCTGCAGGAAGGACACCTGTCCGTCCTTGCTGACGGGCCACGTCCCGGAGAAGTCGTAGGTGCTGCCCTCGCCCACGGCGGGCTGGTACTGGTAGTAGTAGGCGGTCTCCACGATCTGGATCTCCTTGTCGGGGAACTTCTCGGTGAGAGCGTTGAGGGCCGTGCGCAGGGTGGCGATATCGCCGTGCCAGAAGGGATAGTAGCTGAGGCCCATGATGTCGAAATCCACGCCACGAACCTTCAGGTTGTTGAAGTTACTGACGGTATAGTTGGCGTTCTGGATATGCTCCAGGTGCACAATCACCTTCGCGTCGGGGCACACCTCGCGACAGGCCTTGATGCCCTGCTTCAGGAAGTTCGAGAAGTTCGAGAGGTTGTTCTTGCCGCCCGAGTTGATGCGGCCATAATCCCACAGCATACCGCAAGTCACCTCGTTACCCACCTGTACGTAGTCGGGCGTCGCCTCTGCGGCTACGAGATGCTCGAGGACGGCCTTCGTGTAGTCATAGACCTTCGTGGCCAGCTGCGTGGCATTCAGCCCTTCCCACGCCTTGGGGACGGTCTGATGCGAGGGGTCGGCCCACGTGTCGCTATAGTGAATGTCGAGCATCAGGTCGAAGCCCTCGTCCTTGATACGCTTGGCGAAGAGCGTGACGTAGTCCAAGTCTTGGCAGACGGCGGGGTCGCTATCATTAGCGGGGTCCACGAAGAGGCGCACGCGGATGGCATTCCAGCCCACGGCATCGCTCTTCAGGAACTGCAGGACATTGGGGATGGCAAGGCCGTTGGAGCGCTTAAACGCCACCCCACGCTCCTCGTACTTAGGCAACAGCGAGATGTCGCCGCCCACGACGAGCTTCTGCGCAACGACCTGCGCCGCTGCCGTGAGCAGCGCGCAGGTCATCACGATGTAGCGGATATTTCTTAGCGTACCCATACTTTCTGGCCATTAATGATATAGAGGCCCTTGCGCAGCTGAACGCCCTTGCCGGCGGCCACGCGGCGACCGCTGAGGTCGAAAACCTGCTGTGCGGCAGGCTGGGCAACGGTCACACGGTTGACGCCCGTAGCGATCTCGGCGAACATATTGCCCGTGCTCTCATGCGTGCTGTTGGGGCCATAGCTGTAGAGCGTGAAGTTATCCACGGTGCTCCACACGCCATCGATGCCCTCGGGGATGTACTGAGCTTCCACGTAGATGATGACGCCGAGCTTCAGCGTGCCGTCGGTGACCTTCGTGATGACGTGGTAGTACTGGCCTTCCATGTCGGTGGTGGAATTATCAGCCACGTAGTTGTCCTCGTTGGCGAAGATAAAGGTGGAGTTCGGCACCTTCGTGAAGGCGGCGGCGCAGACGTCATAGGTGCCGTTGGGCAGGTTCTCGATGGTCTGCGTGATGTAGTAAGCCTTGGGCTCCTGAGCAACACCGCTCCAGAGGTTGAGATAGGCAGAGCCGGAGAAGTACGTGCCGTCGAGGCCCCATGTACCGTTCTCGAAGGTCGAGATGCCGTTCTCGTTGGTCCAACCCGTCAGGCCATTCTCGAAGCCGGGATTGACGATGGCATAGGTGTAATCGACGGGATCGTCGTCGGTACCCTCCTTCACGGGGATGCGGAGCTGCTTGACAGCCTCCTCAATCTTGCTCATCCACTCGCGGAGCTCTTCGTTGTCCTTCACTTCACCTGCTGCGATGTAGGCCTTGATGTCCTCGTTCAGCTGCTGTGCATTGGCCAGCGCCTCTGCGGAGCAGGAGCTGCCATACTTCTCGATACCGCCCTCCAGGTCGTAGGTGCGCATCTCACTCATCTGGATATAGAGGGCAAAGGTCTGCTTGCCCTCGCTCACGAGATACTCAAGGCCGTCGATGACGACATCCACCAGCTCGTCGCTCAACGAATGCTGGTCGAGCGCAGGCTGGGCGATTTCGTTGATATAGGTCTGTACTTTCGGTATATAGGTCTCCCAGAGGCCGTCTTCCTTCTCATCGGCGGTGGCAATCTCGTCCTGCGCCGTTGCGATGGCCTCCGACAGCTCCTCATACTTGGCGATATTCGACTTGACAGCCTCCATGCTACTGAGGTATGCCTGCACGGAGGCCATCAGCTTCTCACCATCTTCCAGGTCGGCATCCTTGAGGTTCTGCAGGGCGACGTTATAGTCATCTATCAACTGCTGCTTGCAGATGGCACCCGTGAAGTCCTCGGCCTGCTCAATGCTCTTATCGACCCATTCGCCATAGGCATCCTCGCCGGTGCCGTAGTACAGCAGGCGGGCATTGTCCATCACGCTCCAGAAGTTGCCGGTGTGCTCGCTCCAGTAGCCGAAGCTGAGCTGGTTGTCGGTCACGAGGGTCAGCACGGTGTAGTCTGTTGCCTTCGATGTCTCAGAGGCATCGCCACTCTTGACGGGCGTCTTGAAGTTGCCGGCAAAAACGTAGCCGCCGTCGGCATCTGAGTAAGCAGCAGCCGTGAAGGCATACACGCCGTTGGGAATGTCCTCGATGGTCTGTGAAGCAACGGGACCGCTGACGGCAGAACCGTTCCACAGGTTGAGGTAGTGGTCGCCAGTGACATAGGTGCCATCGAACATAGCAGCCCATGTTGACCTGTTGTAATGCTCAAAGGTTGAAACGTTGCCAACGTTCTCCCATCCGTCGAGGCTCGCCTCGAAGTCGGCATTCTGCAGGAACTTACCCATATCCACGGGCTCGCTGGGGCTGACGTTCTCTTCGTAGTACTTGCTGATCTTGTCGAGCAGAGCCTTGTAGGCTTCCTTGAGCTGCTCCTCCGTGAGCGAGAGGTTATTGTAAGCGTCCCAAGCTGCCGTGGCATCAATGCCATACTCCTCAGCCTCTTGGATGAGCTTCGCCAGCTCCTCGGCGGCGTAGTAGGCTGCCCACTGATCCATGTATTTCTCGTACTCACCAGCATACACGAACGCCCACTGGTTCTGGGGCAATTGATCGCTGGAGGCATAGACGATGCCGGTGCCGGTCTGGTTGCCATCCTTATCAATGTATTCCGGGTCGAGGGTCACATAGAAGTTCGCGAAGTCGCCCGAGTGCTTGCACTCCTCGTTGGCCTCGGAGCCATAGATGCGATATGTACCCCCTTCTTCCACATCCTCGATGCAGAAATAGACATCGGGTTGCGTGCGGGCATCCGTATACATCTGGTAGGACTGCACTATCTCATCCACCACGAACGGCTCCAGGAAGGCATACTTCCAGGCATTGTCCTTAGGCACGAGATTCTTGATCTGATAGACCACCAGACCGTCGCCATTGCTCATCTCAGTGGTCTCGAAAATGAGAGGGATACCTGCCTCGGCAGACAAGGAGGCATGGGTGCCGAAGTCATTGCCGGCGCAATAGAACTGATTGGTGGCCACGTGTAAGAGATACACGGTCTCATCGGACAAGAATGTGCCAGTAGCACCGTTATACGTGGGGCGTTCGCGCTGCGCCATGGCGGCGACGCTCAGCATGGTGGCAAGAGCCAGGAAAAGATACTTTTTCATAAAGTAAATGATTGTATGTCTGTTCTTTGTTATAATTCATATTCCAGCATCACGAAGCTGTAGGGTGCCACGTCGAGCGAGAATTTCTTCTGGGCCTTGACGGTCTCCTTCGTGGGCGCGATGGGCTGCGCCTCGTAGTTGTTCTCATCGGTGGGGGCACCGGTGAGCACGGTCTTCGTGGCCATCTTCTTCATGCTCTTGAAGCGGCTGAGGTCGATGTTCGCCGTCTTGGCTACATCGCCGGCATTGCAGAGCTTCACGTAGAGGCGGCGTGTCTTGGTGTTGAGGATGACGGACTGCCCATAGCGGCTTTTCTCCACGGGTTGCACCACACCGGCGGCATCGCCGTCGAAGCGGACGCAGTCGCCATAATAGTACTGACCGGCCGACTGCCCGAACAGCTGCTGCACATAGTAGCTGCACGTCAGGTAGGGACGCTCGTTGTCGAAATAGATGAGGTCGGGATTCCAGTTGGTGGCACCCCTACGGGCAAACAACGGAGCATAGCTGGTCATGCTGACCACGTCGCCATTGCGCTCCACATGCAACAGATAAAGGCCCTCGGCCAAGGCATCGATGAGCTTCTTGTCCTTCGCCGCATACTCGCCCAGATATACCTTTGTTTGGCGGTTGCGGGGGTATTTATCGTACTGACGGGAGTTGAGGAAGTAGTCATTACGCTCATAGTAGTGCTCGTCCAGAATGGGCAGCCCGATTTCCTCGGCCAGCCGCCAGCCATTGTCGAAGTCGGGGTTGCCGGGATGCGAGCCGGGGCCTGCCGTGCCCACGATGATAATTTCGGGATGTGCCTTGCGCACACGCTCGTACATATATTTAAAGCGCTCCTCAAATTCAGGCGAGATACGCTCCTCGTTACCGATGCCCAGATACTTCAGGCCAAAAGGCTGGGGATGACCGGCCTCGGCACGCATACGCGCCCACTCGCTCGTGGCCGGGTCGCCGTTGGCCCACTCGATGAGGTCGAGGGCATCCTGCACCCATTCGTCCATCGCCTCCATCGGCACCACGTCCTGTGCCTGGTCACGCATGCTCCAGCCACCGCCGGCACCCTGGCAGCTGACGCCGCACGGCAGGATGGGCAGGGGAGCCATGTTCAAGTCCTCACAAAGCTGGAAGTATTCATAGTAGCCGAGTCCCATGCTCTGATGGTAGCCCCAGGTGTTCTTCAGCGCACGGCGCTGTTCCTTCGGGCCGATGGTCGTCTTCCAGCGATAGGTGTTCCAGAAGCCGTCGCCACCGCCGTGCACGATGCAACCGCCGGGGAAGCGCAGGAACTTGGGCTGCAGGTCGGCCAACGCCTGTGTCAGGTCTTTACGCAGGCCATGACCCTTGTAGGTGTCCTGCGGCATGAGGGAAACCTGGTCGATGTCCAGCGCACCCTTGTTGAGCACGAGAATCTGCAAGGCAGCGTTCGTGGCATCCTCTGAAGGCGTCAGCACGGCCGTGTTCTTTATCCAGAACTCAGACGTGATTTGCATCGTTGTGTCAGCCAGAAGTTTCGGGCTCTTGCCCCAGCCTTGAGGCACCACGAGAGCTACACGCACCTGCATCCGTCTGGTCTCGCCACTGTTGCGGAAAAAGGCCGAGAAATCATACTTTGCACCAGCCTTCACGCTGATGCCTTCGAAGCCATCGTTCTGCAGACCTACGCCAATCCAGCCGTCGTAGTCATAGTATTCCTTGACGCGCTCCACATGGATTCGCATATACGTGGGATTGTTCTTGTGCAGGGGTTGCTCCATTTGCGGCACAACGTGTCCCAGCGAATGTCCAGGGCGTATGAGGTGCCACGCCGTACCGGGGCCCCAGCCGTCATGCTCCGTAGGGTTATACTCAAAAGAACCGTTCTGCAGCAGCTCGGCATACAAGCCGCCGTCGGCCGACGAGCTGATATCCTCGAAGAAGATACCTATCAGTTCATCACTAATCGCCTTACCGCCCTTCGGAGCAGTCATGGCTTTCTGGGCTGAGGCACCTACGGTGGCAGCAGCCAGCATCACGGCCAGCGCGATGCGCTTCATCTTTCCATCACGTTTCATGTGCGTTTCATTTATTATGCGGTTTCTGAATAATTGTCCGCGCAAAGATACAAGTATTTATTGAAACACAAGCATTAAAGTGGGAAAAATTGTATTTTATACACACATTCTATGTATTTTCCATCTTCTTCTTGAGATAATCGGCAAAGATGCGGGCGGCACTCTCCACTTTGGCGGCACACGGACGGGTCTTGTAGTACTCTGCCGTGCGGGGCGAGGCTTCGTAGCTGCACACAGCCTTCTCATATCCTTGAATACCAAGGATCTCGGCACAGATGAGACTGCCGTTCTGAGCCTTGGACTCGGCCAGCAATTCCTGCACTACCTTGTAGCAGGCCGACTTACCCGCACGGTCTGAGCCCTCCGTCTGGCCACAATCCAGTCCCACGAGCATCACGATGCCCGACACGGCACCGCACATCATGCGCAGACGCCCTACCCCACCGCCGAAACCGGCAGCGATGCGCAGGGCCATTTCCTCGTCGAGGCCATAGAGATCCGAGAAGGCGGCGACCACACTCTGGGCACAACCGTAACCTTTCATGAAATTATCAACGGCTTGCGCCACGCGATTATCCAGTTCTTGTTCTGTCATAACACTATTTTTGCCTATTTTTGTGTGCAAAGATAGCGGTTTTCTCAAAAAAATGTGAAAGAAACGCCGAATATTAACCTTTTTCTCCTTTTCTTTTTTCTCTTTTCTCCAAAATGACTATCTTTGTCGCGCAAATACCTAAAATTGAGTATTAGTTCAACTTATTATTTTAATTGTTTTATAACATGATTTACTCAACTGAAGTTAAAAACATGTGCAGTGTATGCAAAGGCGCATACCACGGGCCTGCTCCCATCCCCGAAGAGGGTAAGTGGATCCAGGCCAAGGAAATCAAGGACATCTCGGGCTACACCCACGGTATCGGCTGGTGCGCTCCTCAGCAGGGTGCTTGCAAGCTGAGCCTCAACGTGAAGGACGGCGTGATCCAGGAAGCCCTCGTAGAGACCATCGGTTGCACGGGTATGACCCACTCCGCAGCTATGGCCAGCGAGATTCTCCCCGGTAAGACCATCCTCGAAGCCCTGAACACCGACCTCGTCTGCGACGCTATCAACACCGCTATGCGCGAGCTGTTCCTGCAGATTGTCTATGGCCGCACACAGAGCGCCTTCTCCGAGGGCGGTCTCGCCATCGGCGCAGGTCTCGAAGACCTCGGCAAGGGCCTTCGCTCTCAGACCGGTACGCTCTACGGCACCGTGGCCAAGGGCACACGCTATCTGGAGCTCACCGAGGGCTACATCACCAAGCAGTATCTCGACGAGAACAACGAGGTTTGCGGCTACGAGTACGTACACCTCGGCAAGATGATGGAAGCCATCAAGGGCGGCATGGACGCCAACGAGGCTATGAAGAAGTTCACCGGTTCCTACGGCCGCACGACCGAGGAGCAGGGTGCTGTGAAAGCTATTGACCCACGTAAAGAATAAAGGAGGATACGACTATGATTAGAAAAGTTTATTTTGAGAGTCAGGAACGCCGTATCAACCAGGTGCTGGCAGCTCTGAAAGAGAATGGCATCAACAGTATTGAAGAGGCCAACGAGATTTGTGAGAAGGCAGGCGTAGATCCCTACCAGATGTGTGAGGACACACAGCGCATCTGCTTCGAGAACGCTAAGTGGGCATACGTCTGCGGCGCCGCTATCGCCATCAAGAAGGGCGTGAAGAACGCTGCCGACGCTGCCGAGGCTATCGGCATCGGCCTGCAGAGCTTCTGCATCCCCGGTTCCGTAGCTGACGACCGCAAGGTAGGTCTGGGCCACGGCAACCTCGCCGCCCGCCTGCTGCGCGAGGAGACCGAGTGCTTCGCCTTCCTCGCCGGTCACGAGAGCTTCGCCGCTGCCGAGGGCGCCATCAAGATTGCCGAGATGGCCAACAAGGTGCGCCAGAAGCCCCTCCGCGTCATCCTCAACGGTCTGGGCAAGGATGCCGCACAGATCATCAGCCGCATCAACGGCTTCACCTATGTGCAGACGCAGTTCGACTACTACACCTCCGAGCTGAAGATCGTGAAGGAAGTGCCCTACGGCAACAACCCCAGCCGTCTGAAAGTGCGCTGCTATGGCGCTGACGATGTGCGCGAGGGCGTGGCTATCCTGTGGAAGGAGAACGTCGATGTCTCCATCACCGGTAACAGCACCAACCCCACCCGCTTCCAGCACCCCGTAGCCGGTACCTACAAGAAGGAGCGCGTGCTCGCCGGCAAGCCCTACTTCAGCGTAGCTTCCGGTGGTGGCACAGGCCGCACGCTGCACCCCGATAACATGGCAGCAGGTCCCGCCTCCTACGGCATGACCGACACCATGGGCCGTATGCACAGCGACGCTCAGTTCGCAGGCTCCAGCTCCGTGCCCGCACACGTGGAGATGATGGGCTTCCTCGGCATCGGTAACAACCCGATGGTCGGCGCTACCGTCGCCATCGCCGTGGCCATCGACCTGGCCCTGAACCGCAAGTAATTCATCCTACACCCAATGAAAAAGGGCTACCCGCCATGGGTAGCCCTTTCTTCATTTCATAGGTAATCAATACATGTTGACGATGGCCTCGTAGAGTTCCTGCTTGCCGCTGACCAACGCGGGCTCACCGACCTTCTTGCCATAGGCGTAAGCCTCTTCAAAGGTCATCTTCCCTTCCTCGAAGCGCTTTCCTTCGCCGCTGTCGAAGCTGGCATAACGTGCCTTCAGCATCGATGGTATAGGAGATTTCTCGAGGATGTCGGCAGCGCTGAGCAGGGCGTGGGCCATTACATCCATCGCAGCGATATGTGCGATGCAGATGTCTTCGAGGTCGGTAGAGTTGCGACGCGTCTTGGCATCGAAGTTCGTACCGCCGTCCTTGAAGCCGCCGCCACGGATGATCTGCATCAACGCCTGCGTGAGCTCGAAGTGGTCAATGGGGAACTGGTCCGTGTCCCAGCCGTTCTGATAGTCGCCGCGGTTGGCATCAATGCTGCCGAGCATACCGGCATCGATGGCACATGCCAGCTCATGTTCAAAGGTGTGACCCGCCAGCGTTGCGTGGTTCACCTCGATATTCACCTTGAAGTCCTTGTCCAAGTTATGTGCGCGCAGGAAGCCGATGACAGTTTCCGTATCGAAGTCATACTGGTGCTTCGTGGGCTCCATGGGCTTGGGCTCGATGAGGAACGTGCCTTTGAAGCCGTGACTGCGGGCATAGTCGCGCGCCATCGTCAACATCGTTGCCATGTGTTCCTTCTCGCGCTTCATATCGGTATTCAGCAGACTCATATATCCCTCGCGTCCGCCCCAGAAGACATAGCTGGTGCCGCCCAGCTCAATGGTGGCATCGATGGCGTTCTTGATCTGCACGATGGCACGTGCCACAACGTCGAAGTTCGGGTTCGTACTGGCACCGTTCATGTAACGCTTATGGCCAAACACATTGGCGGTACCCCAGAGCAGCTTGATGCCGGTCTCTGCCTGTTTCTGCTTCAGGTAGGCCACGATCTCCTTGAGGTTGTTCTCGTACTCCTCGATGCTCGAAGCCTCGGCCACGAGATCTACGTCGTGGAAGCAATAGTACTCAATGCCCAGCTTCTGCATGAATTCAAAGCCTGCATCGGCCTTGTCCTTGGCAGCCTGCAAGGGATCTGAGGAGGTGTTCCAGGGGAATGTCTTGGTGCCCCCGCCGAACTGGTCGGCACCCTCTGCACACAGGGTATGCCACCAGCACATGGCGAACTTAAACCAATCTTTCATCTTTTTGCCCATCACTACGCGATCCTTGTCGTAGTAGCGGTAAGCCAACGGATTCTTGCTCTCAACGCCCTCATACTTGATGGCGGAGATTTCGGGAAAATACTGTTTCATTGTTGTGTTTATAAGGTTTCTGTTTTATCTTTAATCTTTAATCCTTAATCTTTAATCCTTAATCCTTAATCCCTCCACCAGTTCTCGCCAGCGTTCGTAGGCTGCGCGGTAGTCGGGTTGCAGGGCTGCGTCGGGTTCTATGACCTGCAGCTTCTTCAGCGTGGAGAAGGCCTCGTGATGGTCGGCATAGATGCCGGCGCCCATGCCCGCACCACGGGCGGCGCCCACGCTGCCATCGGTGTCGCACAACTCAATGACGGCACCCGTCACGCCAGCCAGCGTATCGCGGAAGATAGGACTGAGGAACATATTGGCACGACCGGCACGAATCGTGGTGAGCGACATACCCATCTGTGCCATCACCTCCATGCCGTAGGCGAAGCTGAAGACGATGCCCTCCTGTGCCGCACGGAGGAGGTGAGCCTGTGTGTGGGTGTTGAAGTTAATACCATGAATGCTGGCACCCACCTCCTTATCGCAGAGCACGCGCTCAGCCCCATTGCCAAAGGGCAGGATGCTCAGGCCTGCGGAACCAATAGGTGCTTGGGCGGCCAGGTCGTTCATCGCAGCATAGGAGCCCCCCTCGCTCCCCCCAAGGGGGGATGCAACGGTGCGGCGCATCCATGAGTTCAGGATACCTGTACCGTTGATGCACAGCAATACCCCCAAGCGCACTTGGGACTCCTCCCCCTTGGGGGAGGTCGGGAGGGGGCCATGGTTCACATGTGCGAACGTATTTACACGGCTCTGCGGGTCATAGGCCACACGATCCAGGACACCATAGACAACGCCCGACGTGCCTGCTGTCGTGGCGGCCTCACCCGGCTCGAAAACATCCAGCGACAAGGCATTATTGGGCTGGTCGCCGGCGCGATAAGTGATAGGCGTTCCCGTCTGCAGGCCCAACTCATCAGCTGCGCTGCTACTCACCTCTCCCTGCATGCCAAAGGTAGGCACAAGGTCAGCCAACATATCCGCAGGAATGCCGTAGTAGTCCAGTAGGAACTGTGCGGGGCGCTGCTCCTGGAAATCCCACATCATACCCTCCGACAGGCCGCTCATGGTCGTCGCCGCTGTGCTGGACATTCGGCAGGCAATATAATCGCCAGGCAGCATCACCTTATGAATCTTTTCGAACGTAGCCGGCTCGTGCTCACGCACCCATGCCAGCTTCGAGGCCGTGAAATTACCGGGCGAGTTCAGCAGGTGGCTGAGACACCGTTCATGCCCCAACGCATCGAAGGCCTTGCGACCATACGGCACCGCACGCGAGTCGCACCAGATGATGGCGTCGCGCAACGGCTTCAGGTCTTTATCCACACATACGAGTCCATGCATCTGATACGAGATACCGATGGCCCGTATGTCCGCCTTATCCACGCCGCTCTGTGTCAGCACGTCTGCCGTGACAGCCTTCACATACTGCCACCAATCCTCGGGGGCCTGTTCAGCCCACCCCGTCTGCAGCGCCTTGATGGGTGCCTCGTTCTTGGGGTAGAAAGACGAAGCCACACACGCCCCGCTCTCTGCATTCACCAGCGATGCCTTGACGCTGGAGCTGCCAATGTCATATCCTAATAAATACATATACGTTCAGCTTAACGCCTGCAAAGTTACACATTATTTCTACACGTTCGCCCCACAAGCCCCTTTTTAACAAACTTTATGCCTTGAACACGTGAGTGGTCGAAAAAAATGAGTACCTTTGTGCCATGATACAGGATTTTCAACTCCGAGTGGTGCCGCAGGTGGCGGCCAGCGATGCGGCTCTCAAGGAATACGTGGTGCAGGAGAAAGGTCTCGACGGGCGCCGCGTGCAAGGGCTGCGCATCCTCCGTCGCAGCATCGATGCGCGCCAGCGTCAGATCTTTGTGAACTTGACGGTGCGCGTGTGGGTGGATGAGCCGATGGTCGAGGATGCCTTCCAGCGCACCGACTACCCGAATGTAGAGGGTCGCCCGCAGGTCATCGTCGTGGGCGCTGGTCCGGGCGGTTTGTTCGCAGCCCTGCGCCTCATCGAGCTGGGCCTGCGTCCCATCGTCGTAGAGCGCGGCAAGGACGTCCACGAACGCAAGAAGGACTTGGCGCGCATCTCGCGAGAGCACACCGTAGATCCCGAGAGCAACTACAGCTTCGGCGAGGGAGGCGCAGGAGCCTACTCCGACGGCAAGCTCTACACGCGTTCCAAGAAGCGCGGCTCGGTGGAGCGCATCCTGAATATCTTCTGCCAGCACGGGGCGCAGACCACGATTCTGGCCGACGCCCATCCCCATATCGGCACGGACCGTCTGCCGCGCGTGATTGAGAATATGCGCAACACCATCCTGAGCTGCGGCGGTGAAGTGCATTTCCAGACAAAGATGACCGACCTTCTCATCGAAGAAGACCAGGTCATCGGCTGCCGGACAGCTGACGAAAGAGAGTTCCTCGGCCCCGTTATCCTTGCCACCGGCCATTCCGCCCGCGATGTCTATCGTCTGTTGGCATCGCGCAACATTGAAATCGAGGCCAAGGGCATCGCCGTGGGCGTGCGTCTGGAACATCCGTCTGCGCTCATCGACCAGATACAATACCACAACCGCGCCGGTCGCGGCAAATGGCTGCCAGCAGCAGAATATGCCTATGTGCAGCAGTGTGGCGGTCGGGGCGTATATTCCTTCTGTATGTGTCCGGGCGGCTTCGTAGTGCCTGCGGCTACTGGTCCCGAGCAGATCGTGGTCAACGGCATGAGCCCCAGCCACCGCAACGGACGCTGGAGCAATTCAGGCATGGTGGTTGAATTACATCCCGAGGACATCGCCGCAATGGACAATGGACAATGGACAATTGAAAATGGACAATTGGCCATGCTACGCTTCCAAGAGGAACTTGAGCGTCTGTGCTGGCAGCAGGGCGGTCGCCGTCAGACAGCGCCGGCGCAGCGCATGGCCGACTTCGTGAACGGTCACCTCTCCTACGATCTGCCAGAGAGCAGCTATGCCCCCGGCCTCATCTCTTCGCCCCTGCACTTCTGGATGCCCAAGTTCATCACCGAGCGCCTGCAGGAGGGCTTCCGCGCCTTTGGTCGCAAGAGCCACGGCTTCCTCACCAACGACGCCACCGTCATCGGCGTGGAGACGCGTACCTCGGCACCGATACGCATCCTTCGCGATGGCGAGACACTCCGGCATATCCGACTCCAGGGACTCTATCCCTGTGGCGAAGGCGCCGGCTATGCCGGTGGCATCGTCAGTGCCGCCATCGACGGCGAACGCTGTGCCGAGGCAGCAGCCGCCTACCTCCATCAATCAACCTCTTAGAAACTCATCATCTTCCATAGCTATGAAAACCTTACGCCTACACCTTTTTATCCTGCTCGTCACCATGGCTGCTATCGCCTGTGCACAGGAAGGCACGCTGCCCACGCGATGGCTGATGCCGAAACCACAAAGCCTCACCGAAACCCGCACGACCTTTGATTTACAGCGGCCGGTTCGTATCACCGATCCTACGTCCTGCACCCTCCTGGCCTCCCTCTTCGAGACCGCGGCTGAGGCTGAGGCTATGGTGACGGTGAAGCTGGTGGACGACGCCACTCTGGGCACCTTCGATTATACCTTAGCAGACTTCCCCAACGAGGGCTACAAACTGAATGTAGAGTCCAGCACCATCACCATTCAAGCAGCCTCGAAGACGGGTGTCATCCGCGCCGCACAGACGCTGGCGCAGCTGGCTGCTGCTACCGACGGAGCCTACATACAGGGTGTCAGCATCACCGACTACCCGGCCTTCAAGCTGCGAGGTTTCATGCACGACGTAGGGCGCTCGTTCATCAGCTTCGAGGAGCTGAAGAAGGAAATCGACCTGCTGGCACGCTTCAAGGTCAATGTCTTCCACTGGCACCTCACAGACAACCAAGGCTTCCGCTTCGAGTCCAAGGTGTTCCCGCAGCTCAACAGCACTTCATCGATGACGCGCTTCGCGGGCAAGTTCTACACCCAGGAGCAATGCACCCAGCTGGAGGCCTACGCTGCTGAGCGCGGCCTCATCATCATCCCCGAAATTGATATGCCCGGCCACTCCACCGCTTTCACCAACGCCATGGGCTACACCATGAGCAGCGAGCAAGGTCGTGCCGCCCTGAAGCAGCTGCTGACCGAGCTGGCCGCCGCCTTCCCCCTCGCACCTTACATCCACATGGGAGCTGATGAAGCGGGCACTACAGCCGCCTTCGTCAACGAGATGTCGCAGTACATCAAGCAGACGCTGGGCCGCCGCTGCATCGTCTGGAACCCCATCAGCGGTGTCAACATCAGCACCTCCACACTGCCTTACATCGACATGACGGAGATGTGGAGCACAGCGGGCAAGAAGATCAGCGGCCTGCCCAACATCGACTGCCGCTACAACTACGTCAACCACTTCGACGTCTTCGCCGACCTCGTTGGCATCTACAAGAGCAATATCTACTACGCCCAGCAGGGCAGCAGCGAGCTGGCTGGCGCCATCACCGCCCTGTGGAACGACCGCAAGACGCCCACCGAGCGCGATATCATCTGCCAGAACAGCCTCTATGCCAACGCCCTGGCCACTGCCGAACGCGGCTGGATGGGCGGTGGCAAGCAGTACATCGAATCGGGCGGCGTCACGCTGCCCAACGTAGGCAGCGAGTACGACGAGTTCGCCGACTGGGAGCGTCGTTTCCTCTACTACAAGGACACGTGGCTCAGCGACGAGCCCATTCCCTATGTCAAGCAGACCAACGTGCGCTGGCGCCTCACCGATGCCTTCCCCAATGGCGGTTCCGCCACCGCCGTATTCCCGCCCGAGACGGCCACCGATGACATCCTGCCCACCACCTACGCCTACGGAGGCAAGAACTACGGCAGCCGCTTGGTCACAGGTGCTGGCATCTACCTGCGCCACACTTGGGGCTCCACAGTCCCCGCCGTCTTCAACAACCCGCAGCTGAACACCACCGCCTACGCCTGGACCTATGTCTATTCGCCTCAGGCACAGACCGCCGGCGCCCTCATCGAGTTCCAGAACTACGGCCGCTCCGAGAACGATAAGGCTCCCGATGCCGGCAAATGGGACCGCAAGGGTTCCCGCCTCTGGCTCAACGGTCAGGAGATCCTGCCGCCCACGTGGGTGAACACCGGCAAGAACATCAGTGCCGAGGTGGATCTACGCAACGAGAACTTCCCTGCCCGCGAGCCCGTCAGCGTGCAGCTCCGCGAGGGCTGGAACAAGGTACTTGTGAAGCTTCCCTACGTCTCTGCCAGCGGTGTGCGCCTCAACAAATGGCTGTTCACCTTCGTGCTGACGACCCCTGATGGCCGCCATGCCCTCGACGATGTCATCTACTCCCCGGGGCAGCACTTCAACCCTGACGACGATGAGCTGGTGCCCCTCATCCCCGGCCTGCCCGCAAACGGCAAATACCATACCATCACCAACGTACAGAAGGACGGCACCACCTACACCCTCTGCGTGGAGAACAACACCCTCACCTTCGCTCCCGCCAACAGCGACGTCACCACCTTGGGCGACAAAGCCGCCTTCCTCTGCGACAGCTTGGGCGACAACCGCTACACCTTTCGCCACAAAACCTCGGGGCGCTACCTCATCTGGCGCGGCAACACCAGCGGCGGCTACAACAACAACGCCGGCACACTCGCCACCTACAACGCCACCTACTGCGACTGGACGCTTGTCTCCACCGACACCACCGTCCCCAGCACCTTCTACCTCGTCTCCAAGCGTTCCGACGGCGTCAAGGACGGCTCACTGGTCCTCATGCGTGCCGGCCGCTTCGATGCCTACAGCAACGCCCTCGGCTTCTCGGACACCTACAGCAACCTCTTTCTCCTACAACCCATCGCCACCTACGATGCCATCGCACCCCTCACCTCCTCTTCCACCTCCGCCTCCGCCTTACCGCGCTATGACCTCAGCGGCCGCGTCGTGACAACCGCCAATCCCCCCCGCGGCATCTATATCCAGAACGGAAGGAAGCAGGCTGTAAAATAGATTCCGCAAACGTTCATCAACATGTACGACCAGATTCGGGAAGAGACGCTCTTTATTATGCTTTATGCAGTAGTGACAGCTACAGCCTTGCTGGCCAGTTGTTATCTGCTGTTCCGTCGAGCCAACGCTATTGTCCCTCACATTACGCCGCCAACACGCCTGCGCCGATGGACTGCAGCTTTCTTTGCGATCCTCGCCTTGAATCACCTGTGGTATATGCCGATCTTCTTTCTCTCCTCAAGCGAGGATATTATGATGACTGACCTGATAGGCGGACTGCTCGACTGCTTAACATTATTTCCTGTGGCAATCATAGTACTGTTCATTATTCTTCAGGACCGCAAGCGCCCGCTGTGGCCTGTTGCTGCGATGATGACACCGATTGTCATAATAGCGATATATGGTGTTGCCACCCGTAGTTATGCCCTTCTGCCGATAGTATATATCTATGCTCTATTGATGTGGATGGGCTTAATATTTTATATGGTACGCGCGCTGAGGCAGTACGGACGCTGGCTGCGCGATAACTTTGCTGATCTGGAGCATAAGGAAGTGTGGCAGAGTTTTGTGGTGCTGGCCATCATTATGTTAGTGTTCGCTATCTATGCTTTGACCAACGAAGGCCCGGTTTACCAATATGCCATGCAGGTGATTATTTTAGTACTTGTCTTTTATCTCTTGTGGCGAGTTGAGTCGCTAAGCGACCTGAGCCTCTCCCAACAACCAGAAAGCAATCCTGCAGATTTGAACATTCCTGCCAAACGGGAATGCGATGTAAACCCAAAGGTTCCCACCGCCAACATCAGACTATTGCTGCAGAAGTATTGCATAGACACGCAACTCTATCTACAGCATGACCTTACCCTCTCCCAGTTAGCCCAAGCAATTGGTACTAATCGCACTTATCTTACCAACTATTTCATCCATCAAGGCATCACTTACAATGCCTATATTAACGACCTGCGCATCAATCATTTCATCAATCTCTATCGCGAGGCTGTTACTACGGGAAAAACCTTCACTGCCCAACAATTGGCCCATGACAGTGGCTACCGGAGCTACAGCACTTTCAGTCTCGCCTTCAAACAGCGCATGGGACAGTCCGTGACGGCCTGGATGCACACTCCGGCCGAGTGATTGACAGCCCGACTTTCAAAATATACAAAAATAGTCTCAAAATATACAAAACCTCGATGTCAACGGACTTTCGGGGTTGTTTGTTTGATGGATCAATGTTAACTTTGCCGAAGACTTTTAAATATTTACCTAAAATTGTAATCATGAAAATGAAAGCAGATCAAATTATCAAGAACGCCAAAATCTTCACCGCTGACAAGGATCATCCTCAGGCTTCAGCACTTGTTGTGAAGGACGGCAAGTTTATCTATGTAGGCGATGAAGCCGGACTCTCAGCATACGAGGGAGAGACCATCGACCTGGGCGGCAAGTTCATCATGCCAGGCATCATTGACGGTCATGTGCATGTGACTACAAGCATCGGATTCGCCTATATGGACCCAGGTGAATACATCGTGTGCTCCAGCAAACAGGAGGCCCTGGACTTTATGGCGGCAAGCATCAAGAGCCATCCGGGCTTGAAACGACACAGATTTATTCTGGAGCGTAAATACCTGAATGGTGATGACATCGTCAAGGAAGACCTCGATGCCATCTGCCCGGATGCCGAACTCCTGATCTTAGAGGGCGAAGGCCACAGTGTCTGGGTGAACTCCAAGATACTCGACAGGCACGGCATTACCGACGAGACTCCCGACCGCGTGCCCGAACTAAGTTATTATGTACGCAAAGACGGCCATGTGACAGGAAACGCCTTCGAGTCGTCGGGGTGGCACATGCTCTTCGATGACTTAGAAGTAACCGACGAGCAGATCGACTCAGAGCTTTTGCGCTGGATAGACTACTCCGTAAAGGCTGGCGTGACCGTAGTCTTCGACGCTGGTTTCCCAGAGGGCGAGGCGCTCCACGAACGTATCTATGAGCGTTTGTACGAGCTGGACAAACAGGGCAAGCTGCCGGTTTATATCGACGGTAGCATTGCGCTCACGAACCCCAAGAAGATGAAGGAAGTGGTAGAAGCGGTGAAGCGATTCCGCCAGAAGTTCGACAGCGAGCACTTGAATGTCCATACCTTCAAGGTCTTCATGGACGGTACCTTGAGAATCGAGACGGCCGCTCAGGTGACCCCCTATATTGATACCAACAAGCGCGGTGCTACCACCTTCAGCAAGGAGGAGGTTGCAGAGGTGATGAAGCTGCTCAACGAGGCAGGACTGGACTTCCATGCACATACCGTGGGTGAACAATCTTCCCGCACTGTACTCGACGGTGTAGAGCTGGCCAGGAAGGAAATGGGCGACAAGTTCCGTGTGCGGGCGACCTGTGCGCATCTGGAAATTCAGGATGACGCTGATATGGACCGCTTTGCCAAGTTGGGCGTTACAGCCAACTACTCACCATGGTGGCATGCTGGCTGCACGGGCGGCAATCCATTCGAGGTATGGAGCAGTCTGCTTGGCGAAGAGCGTGCGAACAAGATGTACCGCAGCAAGACAATGTGGAAGACAGGGGCCAATGTGACCTGGTCGAGCGACAACATCATCTATGGCGATTTTGCAACCTGGAATCCCTATCTTGGTATGGAAATCGGTATGACACGCTATATCAACGACAAGGTGAATGCCCCTGAAAGGACGAGAGTCGTTGCAGAATATCCTTCTCCCTGTGAGAAGATGAGCATCGACGAAATGATGCTGGGATATACCATCAACGGTGCCAAGCAGCTTGGCATAGAAGCCTCCAAGGGTTCTATCGAGGTCGGCAAGGATGCAGACTTCCTGATATTCGACAACGACCTGCTCACGGCAGCCCATGAGGGCTTCAGCCACAACATGCCGAGTGAGGTGTATATTGGTGGAAAGAAAATGAA
>CAMKTN010000034.1 GCA_946415705.1 uncultured Prevotellaceae bacterium | reverse complement strand
GCGATTTTCCGTGCTTTTATTTTGCACTTCGCTCGCTTAATCGTATCTTTGTCGCCGAAAGGGCCACGAAGAAGGCTTTTCGAAGCCGATTCAACCTTAGCGAAGGGGCCTGATCAATCTTATTAAAAAAGAAAGCATTTGCTATTATTTCGCGTTAAGCCAAAATGCCCAGGAAACAGTTTGGAATAAGAAACGCTCGAAAGTAATAGAGATGTGGGGTGTCAGGTTATGGCATGCCCGTTCCTCATCAATAAAGCAATGCATTCGCGCCAATAGGCGTGATGTGTTCTTATTAGATGAGGTGGGGTTCCAATTCCTGGGCATGCCCCAAGCTTAACGCATAAGGAGCATCACGCTTTCTTTATGCGTCAGCGATTGATAGTCAGATGCAAGAACTAACAACTATCAATTGCATAATGAAGACCGAAAAACAGATAGCTGCCGCAGCCGCTGAGTTCGCAGAACGGTGGAAAGGAAGAGGATATGAGCGCGGCGAGTCGCAACCGTTCTGGATTGACTTGCTGACGAATGTCTTTGGTATAGAGACACCGTCCGCAGGGTTCATCACCTTTGAAGACCATCGTAAGGTGGACGCCTCCAACTTCATCGACGGCCGCATACCTTCCACCCGCGTGCTCATAGAGCAGAAATCACTGGGCAAGGATTTGCGCAAAGGAATCCTGCAGAGCGACGGTTCTGTGCTCAACCCGTTCCAGCAGGCGCGCCGCTATGTGGTCAGCCTGCCCGTGTCGGAGCATCCTCGCTGGATTGTGACGTGCAACTTCGCTGAGTTTCTGGTCTATGACATGGAGCAGCCCAACGGCGAGCCGGAGAGCATTCTGCTGGAGAACTTGGGCAAGGAGTACTACCGCCTGCAGTTCCTGGTGGATGCCAAGAGCGAACACCTGTCCAAGGAGATGGAGGTGTCGATGCAAGCTGGCGAGATTGTAGGGCAGATCTACGACGCGCTGTTGACGCAGTACGCCGACAACTCACCCGAGGCGCTGCGCTGGCTGAACATTCTCTGTGTGCGTATTGTGTTCTGTCTGTATGCCGAGGATGCAGGCGTGTTCTTGCACGACCAGTTCCACGATTATCTTGCCCGTTACGATGCCGAGGACTTGCGCCGTGCGCTTCGCGACCTCTTCGAGGTGCTTAACACCCCCTTGGACAAGCGTAGCAAATACCTGAAGGACGATCTTAAAGCATTCCCCTACACCAACGGCGGTTTGTTTGAGGAAGAAATAGAAATCCCGCAGTTCACCGAGGAGCTGAAGCAGACGCTGCTGCAGAACGCTTCGCTGGACTTTGACTGGAGCGAGATCTCACCCACCATCTTCGGCGCCGTGTTCGAGAGCACGCTGAACCCCGAGACGCGCCGCTCGGGTGGTATGCACTACACCAGCATCGAGAACATCCACAAAGTCATCGACCCGCTCTTCCTCAGCGACCTGCGCCGCGAGCTGGACGACATCCTTGAAGAGAAAGTGGAGCGTGCGCGTGTGCGCCGTCTTGATGCCTATCAGGACAAGCTCGCCTCGCTCACCTTCTTAGACCCCGCCTGCGGTAGCGGCAATTTCCTGACAGAAACGTACCTGTCGCTGCGCCGCTTGGAGAACGAAGCCATCCGCGAGCGCTACCATGGGCAAGTGCTCATGGGCGAGTTTCTGAACCCCATCAAGGTCAGCATCCACCAATTCTACGGCATCGAGATCAACGACTTCGCCGTTACTGTGGCTACCACCGCCCTGTGGATCAGTGAGGCGCAGATGCTGGCCGAAACGGAGCGCATCGTCAAGCACGATATCGACTTCCTGCCGCTAAAGAGCTATGCCAATATTAAGGAAGGTAATGCGCTACATGAAAATTGGAATCTCTATGAGTGCCCAAATGGCTTCCAGCAAGAAACGCTTCCACATACGACACCAGCCTTCTTCCCCAATACGCAATCAGATAATTTTGTGGTAACCTTTAATGAAGGAACGGAAGAGGGAAAGGATTTGAAGCAAGGCATCTTAGTTCAATTCGACTATATCATGGGTAATCCCCCGTTCGTGGGTGCTCGGCAGATGAGTCAAGAACAGAAGGATGATGTGCTTCGTATCTTTGGTGAGAAATGGAAGGATGTAGGCAACTTGGACTATGTTTGCTGCTGGTATATGAAAGCGTTTAAGGCTCTATTTCATGGCAATCCGAAGGTCGCATTCGT
The DNA here is from genome assembly GCA_946415705.1 of uncultured Prevotellaceae bacterium. GTDB lineage: Bacteria > Bacteroidota > Bacteroidia > Bacteroidales > Bacteroidaceae > Physcousia. The sequence continues at coordinate 27,629 of CAMKTN010000034.1, read as the reverse complement.
ATCAACAAACAGCATATGCCAAGGCGAGCAGGTTGCAGACCTATGGAAACCTTTGATGGAGAAAGGACTCTGCATCGACTTCGCTCATCGCACCTTCCGCTGGGACAGCGAAGCAAAAATAAAAGCCCATGTACATTGTGTTATTGTAGGTTTCAGCAAGAAGGAGGGGGCACCAGTTGATAGCAATAAACATTATCCCGGAATTACATCACTAAGCAAGCCTCAATACAATGCTCTCGCAGACCTACATGAAGGATTTATCTATGATAACGACAAGGTCGTTAAGGCAAAGAACATCAATGGGTATTTGCTTAATGCCCCAAATGTGTTTATAGAAAGCCGACATAGACCGCTTTGCAAGGTTCCGTATATTTCAATTGGTAACTTACCTATTGATGGAGGAAATTATCTTTTTGAGAAGGAAGAGAAGGATTCTTTTATTGCTATTGAACCTCTTTCTGCCCAATATTTTCATCCATGGTACGGGTCTCAAGAATTTATAAATCAAAAACCGCGCTACTGTTTGTGGCTTGGTGGGTGTTCACCAGCCGAATTACGTAGAATGCCTCATTGTATGAAGCGTGTTGAAAATGTAAGATCATTGCGATTAGAAAGCAATAGGGCAGCAACAAGGAAACTGGCAGACTGTCCTACACGTTTCAGTACGGAGACCATGCCTGATTCAGATAGCATAATCATCCCCAAAGTATCTTCCGAACGCCGCAGATATATACCTATGGGCTTCATTGACAAAGATACATTTGCCAGTGATTTGGTTTTTGTGATTCCCGATGCCACCCTCTACCACTTTGGCATTCTCGAGAGTAATGTCCACATGGCATGGATGCGAGCAGTCTGTGGGCGATTGAAGAGCGACTACCGATACTCAAAGGACGTTGTTTATAACAACTTTCCCTGGCCATCACCAACACCCGAGCAGAAAACCAAGATAGAGCAAACGGCTCAAGCCATCCTCGACGCTCGCGCCCTCTATCCCGACTCCTCACTCGCTGACCTCTACGACGAACTGACCATGCCCGTAGAGCTGCGCAAGGCTCACCAAGACAACGACCGCGCCGTCATGCAAGCCTATGGTTTCAATGTCAAGACCATGATCGAGAGCACGTGCGTGGCAGAGCTGTTTAAGATGTATCAGAAGTTAACAAAAGGAAGTTGAATTAACAAAACTAATGCGTTGAAACTATGACTACCATTATCATCATATTTATACTTTTTATTATTGCTGCGATTGTGATGTTTGTCTTCAACAAGAGCAAAGAGAAAGCATATGAGAACACTCTTTCTGAGGACGTTCTGAAAACGAAAAAAATATATAAGGGAAGTCTTACACGTTATATTGACAATAAGGAAGAGAAAACAATTCTTCGTTATTTTATATCGAAAAAGACCAATACATTGTCCGATTTTATTCCGACCAAAGACATGCAAGTAGGTAAGAGCCTCATACTTTTTGATAAGAATAGAAGAAAAGTGGCGATTATCCGAGACATAGAAAATCATGGTGTGTCAACAGTAATTCCTTTCTCTGACATCATCTCACTTCAACCAGTTGAAATATCCAAGAAAAAGAGAGTTACCCGAGGTGGTATTTCTCCTATTTCAATTAAAGGCTACAGATGGGTCAGCAGTACAACTAGAACCTTAAAACAAGTAGAACGAGTTTACATTGAAATAAGATACAAAGCTTACGGAAAGGAGAAGATATTCGAATTAAACATTTTTGAAGGATTATCCTATGAAGATGGAAAAGAGTATTCAAAGGTTGTTGATAAAGTCAATAATGTTATAAATGTATTTCATGAAATATGAGTTATTGCGTACAAATTATTACAGAGAAACAACTTGAACCAAAAGAGATTCTAATGACAATCGCTGGCAAAGGTGTAAAGTTGATGATGGTAAGTGAAGATTTTCCATGCCTTAGGTTTGGAGTAATGTACGATAGTCTGCGAGGGGTGGAAATTAACAAGGAAGAAGACGGATATGAAGTAAGAATTCTTTCATGTTCATCAAAGGCTGACTATAGATTATTTCCTGTGGCCATAGACGCTATTTGCATTCTTTCAGGGGCAAAAGCAATGGATGAAGATGGGGAATTGATAAGTGTCCCCCTAGATTGTTTCGGGTTTGAATGGATGGAGCAGCAAATGAAGTCAGGGTGGAGTACTGTACAAGCTATGGTAAGATATAGTGGCTCTGCTGTTATTATGAGTGGTATGTTTATGCCTTTTTGCGTTGGTCCAACTGTATTGCAAAGTCGGGAGAGAGTAAACCTGTATGCATCTTATGAAGAAAATGTTGATGGATTTGACTGGCTTACGCGTTACTTTACCTTGATGCAGTGGTCGCTTGCAGATGGTAAGGACACGTCTTCACAACTTGCATTAGAGAATCCGAATGACGAAAATAATCCCTTCAAAATGTCACTTATCACGATTAAAGATAATCAGGTTAGCAAATTTGACTATGTGTCCTATGCTCAACTAATGAATCTCACCAATTTGGATACAGGTGAGTGCATAGTCATCAGATTCGAGGATTTTAACAGATGCATTCACCTCGTAGATTACGACACGCATTTCGCATTCTTTGACGAGTATCAATCTCGAACTTGTGAAGGAGATGTGAGTGTGGAGGAGATAAAGGCTATCATGGAATTTGCCAAGAGATATGTGCCACAAGAATTAGGATATCGTCCAACATATCCAGGATCAGGTTTCGACGAAAGACAAAATACGTTTGTCTTATTATGGAATCCTGATACTTCAGGGCTTTCATTAGAGGAATATGTCAATAGCATCAAAGATTTTTATCATGGCGATTTCAACATGAAAATCCATGAGTGGAAAGCAGCTAAAATGGAAGACCGTTTTTATGTAGTTAAAGTAGGAGACGGAAAAACAGGCATAGTGATGGCTGGAGTGTTTCGATCGCAGCCTTATCAAGACGGTGATGGAAAGGGACGGAAACCATACCAAATAGAGCTTAAACCCACGATGATGCTGAACCCAGAGTCTATGCCTATGCTAGCCATACAAGACTTGGAGGCTGCCGTTCCTGGTTTTATGTGGAGAGGTGGCTATTCAGGCAGGCTTCTTACCTCTGAGCAAGCGAAGGCTTTAGAAGCACGTTTTGCTACATACCTGAAAGAAATAGATGGCATGGACGATGGCGTAAATCTCTGTCATATAAAGAACCTATAACCTCTAGGTAATTGCAGGTAAGCAATGAAATGCATATTCCGATATTTTGATGATTTTGTTCAGGCAGTCTTTAATGTTGATGCTGACCGTTTCTTTAAGTTGGTTAACGACGGTTGCTTCTCGAAAATGCTGGCCAGGGATGCTAACGTTTTTCCTGATGTTGTATTGCCACTACATTATATCACCATTTGCTGGGACATTATTCTAAGTAAATATGACGAATGTAAAGAAGAGTATAAAGAAATAGTCTATAAAAAGAAATGTGAGAATGACAAAATAAAGGAGTTCTTCGTTTCCCAATGTGGAATTGACATGAAGAGTTTTTCGTTTTCTGAGTATAAAGAAAATGGCTACCTATATTGTGACGATGATGATTGTACAATTGAGTATTTCTTTGATGAAAGCAAGGACCGGCTGATAGAAAGAGGGCATCGCAGTATAGATATTGAACTGTATTGTAGTGCTTCAAGATTGAACTATGAAGAGACAGAACAGCTTTTGAAGCAAGGAGCAAATCCTGAAGAAGAATTTTTTATGGATGGAATGTATGAAAGCATATATGCGAAAATTGGCACAAGATGTGCTTTGGTAGAATCAGAATTGAAGGACGCAATTATTGGAAATAGTATTCAACCACAACATATTCATGACAGTATAGCCTTTTTGCTTCAATTAGCATCTCTTGAAACGATGTTCACCCTTCTTAGGACTAGGCGAAGATGATATGCGGTAGCTAATGGCAGCAGAAAAATAAATATTTCTTAACAAAAACAGTCCGCACATCGCACGAATTTTCATCCAGCAGGCTGCATCGCACGATACAGCCTGCTGTGTAAGGTGATGCTGCTTTCTGCTTGTACCCTCTATAGTCTCTAAACGTACCCTCTATAGTGTCTGCGCGTAGGGACTATAGAGGGTAAGGCGAGGGAGTAGTAGTGTCTGGCAGTAGCGGTACAGAATTATTTTTGCGGAAAAGCCTACGAGGGTTACGCACGCGGGTAGGAAAAACGGCGTTGGCGACTTGCAGGACTATGACGGAAGGATGGCAGGCTGCGTAGGGCTCATAGGGCTTTCTGCAAAACTTTTTCTCGAAATGAGCGGGTGCATGGAAGAGCGTGGTCTTTCGCGGTGTCCCACTAATGGGACACGATGGAAGAGCTAGGTGCGTTGAGTGTCCCACCATGGTGGGACAGTTGGAAGACTGCGGTATGTTCGTCGTTCGGTCGCGATGGAACGACGAGAAGATATAGGTCTTCGGGTCATAAGACCTATAGGTTATGGCCGAAAGGTCTAAGGGTTTCGGCCGAAAGGTCTAAGGGTTTCGGCCGAAAGGCTTAGGGGTTATGAAGAAATGTCTTAAGGGTTTTGAGCCGAAGGGCTATGGTTTTTGGGTGTGGAACAGTGGGGCGGGACGGGAAAAAGTGGGGCGGGAGGGGGTGAAAATGAAAAAAGTGGGAAGAAAGTTTGGCGGTTTCGCGAGAAAGAGCTACCTTTGCACCCGCAAAAGCCGATAAGGCCGGAGCGCAGCTCCAACATGGTGACTATAGTTCAGTTGGTTAGAGCGTCAGATTGTGGTTCTGAATGTCGTGGGTTCGAGTCCCACTAGTCACCCGAAGAGGAAATCCCTGCAATTTACAGAGTTGCAGGGGTTTGTTTTTCAAGATAATAATCATCACCATAGCGAGATTCCCTTCCCGCAACGCGACGTACATCTTATTAATAATTGATAATTGAGAATTGAAAATTGAAAATTGAGAATTGAGAATGAGAAGAGTCATACTCATAGTTTGTGCAGCGTTGCTGTTGACGGGCTGTTCGCCGAAAGGTGAGCGGGCGCCGCAGCTGCCGTCGTCGCGCGGACTGCCCTATGAGGTGGCGCTGATCATTCCGCAGTCGCTCTACCAGGGCGCGCTGAAGGACACGCTGGAGGCGGTGCTGAAGGCTTCCACGCCGGTGCTGAACCAGCACGAGCCGCTGTTCCGTGTAGATGTGGTCTATGGCGAGGCGAACCTGACGGCGTGGCGAACGATGCGCAACCGACTGCTGGTGAGCGTGGAGGCCGGTGCCGAGCAACCTGCGATGGGCGTGGCACGCGACGTGATGGCTCGCCCGCAGATTGAGGTGAAGGTGACGGCGCGCAATGCGCAGGAGCTGGCGGCGTTCATTGGCGAGCAGCGCCAGCGGTTGACAGACCTGTTCGTAGATAGCGAGCTGGAGGTGGAGGCGGCACGGCTGCGCAGGAAATACAGCCGCATGACGGCTGACAGCCTGCAACGGTTCGGCCATCGCATCTGCGTTCCTGAAGGCCTGCACGCCTCGAAGGTGGGGCAGGACTTCCTGTGGACGGGCACGAACCTGAACGATGCCGACCAGAACTTCGTGTTCTACAGCTACGCGTGGGACGGCCGCCCGCTCACGGCAGAGCAGTATGTCGCGAAACGCGACAGCGCCCTGCGCGTGAACATCCCAGGCCCGCAGATGGGGCAATGGATGCAGACGGCCACGGTGGCCAAGAGCGACGACTCCCTCACGCGCGTACCTCTAATCATAGCACGCCAGCGTGTCATCGGCGGCGCCAACGTGCAGGAGGTGCACGGGCTGTGGGAGATGCGGGACGCTGCGCTGGGTGGCGCTTTCGTGGCGCTGGAGCGCGTGGACACCGCTGCCCGCCGCGTGTTGGTCACCGAGGGCTTTATCTACTCACCGCACTCGCCCAAGCGCAATCTGATGCGGCAGATGGAGGCCGCCCTGCGGACATTCAAATAGAACGAAACAACAAAGAACAAACAGATATGAAGAAACACTCTCTCAAGGAATGGATCCTGGCCACGCGCCCGTGGTCGTTTCCGGCATCGGCAATGCCCGTCGTGGTTACCATCGCGTGGTGCTGGGCGCAGGACACGGCCTTCAATGGTTGGTTTGCGCTGTGGGCGCTGGTGAATATCATCTTCGTGCATGCCGCAGGTAATGTGTGGAGCGATATCGCCGACTACCGCAGCGGCGTGGATGCCAAGGACACCTTTGGCGTGCAGTTGCTGGTCAATGGCGACTTCACCCCGCAGGAGTTCAAACGCTTGTCCATCATCCTGAACTGTATCGCTGTGGCGGGTGGCGTGGCGCTCGTGGCGCTCACGGGGCTGCCGCTGCTGTGGATCGGCATCGCCGGCATCGCGCTGTCGCTGTGCTATCCGCGTCTGAAGTATATGGCGCTGGGAGATGTGGTTATCATCCTGTGCTACTCGCTGCTGCCGATGATGGGAACGTCGTTTATCGTCTCGGGTGAGATTCATTGGCCTGTGCTGTGGCTGGCGGTGCCCGTAGGGCTGATTACCGTGGCCATCCTCCATGCCAACAATGTTCGTGATATAGAGACCGACAGCCGCGCCGGCATCTCTACCTTCCCGATGCTCACGGGTCGCCAGTTTGGCGCGCGCCTTTACGCCGTAGAGGTGCTGGTGCCGTTCCTGTGGCTTGTGGGGCTGATGATTGCGCGTGTGGAGCCGTGGTGGCTGGGCATAGCCTTCCTGGCGATGCCCGTGGCCGTGAAGAATGCCCGCACCATCTTGGCCTACAAGCAGGGCGGCAAGGAGTCCTATGCGAACCTCGACGAGAAGACCGCCCAGTTGCAACTGATGTTCAGCCTCCTGCTTGTCATTGGCTTGATTCTCAGCCGCCTCATTTAATCCTTCGTTATAACGTAATATCGTAATAACGAAATAACGTAATAACGACCTCTCAACCATCAACCATAAACCCTCAACCATAAACCTTCACCCCTCACCCCTAAAAACATGCCTCGCATCTTACTTTCCCTCTTCGTCGCTGCCTCGCTGTGGTTCCTGATGTTTTCGCCTTGGACGGCGCCGCACATCAATTTCTGGCTTGCCATGTCGGCGTCTGCCGTCATCCTTACGCTGTTGGCATTGCTCTTCGGCGGTCTGCGCCTGCCGCGTATGTCTGTGCGCGAATGGGGGCTGTCGCTGGTCTTGGGAGTTGTCATCGCAGCGTTGCTGTGGTGCGCGTTTTGGGTTGGCGATAAGGTGTCGCAGTGGCTGTTTGATTTCGCCCGTCCGCAGGTCGATCTCATCTACGGAATGAAGACGGGAAAGGCACCGTGGGCGCTGTCGCTGTTGCTGCTGTTGGTGATTGGCCCGGCCGAGGAGATTTTCTGGCGCGGCTATATCCAGCAGTCGCTGGTGAATAAGCTGCGTCGTCGCTATCGCCGTTGCGCGCTGGCTGTAGCCAATCGAAAAGCTAAGAACTGGGCGTTCATTATCACGACAGCGGTCTACACGCTGGTGCATTTGCCGTCAGGTAATTTCATGCTCATTATGGCGGCGCTGGTCTGTGGTATAGCCTGGGGCGGCCTCTATCGGCTGATGCCCAAGCAGCTGCCAGCCATCGTCATCAGCCACGCGTTGTGGGATGCGGCGGCATTTGTGTGGCTACCTCTGTAAATTCCGGCACTTCGGACAGGAATTTGTACGTGCCTTTTTCTTTGTCCAGATGGCAGACGATGTGCTGGAGGCCATTGCTGACAATGAGCCATTCCACGCGCATCACCGTATTGTAGCGCCACACCTGGTCGAACACCTTCTGTGTCAGTGCCACCGAGGGCGCCTTGTACTCGATGATCATCCGCGGCAGGCGGTCGAGGCCGTAGAGCACGCTGTCGCAGCGGCGCGTCATCCCGTTGATGGTCAGCGACACCTCGTTACCCAGCAGCCCTGCAGGATAGCCTTTATGCTGAATCAGATACGCTGTGAAATGCTGGCGCACCCATTCCTCCGGCGTCAGACGCACACGGCGGCGCCGCAGCGGGTCGAAGACCGTGTAGCCGCTGTCGCCCGACTCAATGCGTAAGTCGGCCGCAGGCAGGTTCAGGGGCGGGTAGGAGAGAGTCGCTTCGTCTTTCACGATGCAAATTTAGGGATAATATTCGAAATATCTGCCGATGCAGACCGATAATTCGAAAAAATCCCCTATCTTTGCAACCAAATAACCAAAAAGAAGTATGAAAACAAAGCAAGAAATCGTGGAAAACTGGCTTCCACGCTATACAAAGCACCCGCTTGAAGACTTCACGGATTTAGTGCTCCTTACCAACTTCAACAACTATGTAGATTTGTTCTGTGAGCATTTCGGCATCGAGGCGCCACCCTATGACGCCAATATGCGAGTAGCCATCGCAGGCGGTATCACCATCATCAACTTCGGTATGGGTTCGCCCAACGCAGCCATCATCATGGACTTGCTGAGCGCTATCAAGCCGCGTGCTTGCCTGTTCCTGGGTAAATGCGGTGCTATTCCTGCCAAGGTACAGATGGGCGACCTTATCTTGCCGCTGGCGGCGATCAGGGGCGAGGGTACGTCGAACGACTACTATCCGCCCGAGGTGCCGGCGCTGCCAGCGTTCATGCTGCAGCGCGCCGTCAGTTCCTCGATTCGCGATGCGGGTCACGACTACTGGACAGGCACGGTCTATACCACGAACCGCCGCATCTGGGAACACGACGAGACCTTCAAGGAGTATCTCCTGCGGACGCGTGCGATGGCTGTGGATATGGAGACCGCCACGCTCTTCACCACCGGCTTTGCGAATCATATTCCCACCGGCGCCCTGCTGCTGGTGTCGGACAACCCGATGACCCCGGAGGGTGTGAAGACGGCGGAGAGCGACAAGAAAGTCACTACGAACTACGTTAAAGACCACGTGCATATCGGCATTCTGTCGCTGCAGAAGATCATGAGCAAGGATAAGACCGTCAAACACCTGAAATGGTGAGGGCGCGTTGAATGTTGACCGTTTAAGCTTATGGCAAAGAAGGCTGGAGGCATCACCTACGAGGAAATCGTGCAGCAAGTGCGCGCTGGCGATTTTAAGCCCATTTACTATCTCATGGGCGAGGAGCCTTATTATATCGACCTCCTCTCCGATTATATCGTGGCGCAGGCCCTCACAGAGGACGAGCGCGACTTCAACCTCACCATCCTTTATGGCCCCCAGACTACGGGCGAGGAGGTCATCAACGCTGCCAAGCGCTACCCGATGATGGCGGAGCGACAGGTGGTCGTCGTGCGTGAGGCACAGAGCCTGCCGCATAAGGAGGTGTTAGCGTTTTATGCCCAGAAACCCATGCCAACGACCGTTCTCGTGCTCTGTCACAAAAATGGCACCCTTGACGGCCGTACAAACATGGCAAAGGACATTCGCAAGGCTGGAATAGTCTTCGAATCCAACAAACTTTATGACCGCGAACTGCCTGGTTTTGTGAGTAGTTACGTGAAAAGAAAGGGCGTTGAGATTGCGCCAGACGCGTGCTTGATACTTTGTGAACACGTAGGCGCGGATCTCAGCCGCCTTGCGGGCGAGTTGGATAAGCTCATCGTAGCGGTGGGCGAGGGGCATCGCATCGATGCGCAAGCCATCCAGGATAATATCGGCATCAGCAAGGAGTACAATTCCTTCGAGCTGACGACAGCCTTGTCGATGAAAGATGTGGTGAAAGCAAACAAGATAGTGAAATATTTTGACAGTAATCCTAAGAACTTCGCTTTGCAGCCTACACTCTCCACCATCTTCAAATTCTACTCTGATCTGATGCTGGCTTATTACTCTCCGGTGAAGACCGAACAGGGGATTGCTGACTGGTTGGGACAGACTACCTGGCAGGTTCGCAAGAACATTCTTCCGGCCATGCGACTTTACACTGCGACAAAAGTTTTCAATATTATAGGTGAAATACGTCGAACAGATGGTGCTTCGAAGGGAGTAGGAGGGCAAAAAACATCGGATGGAGACCTCCTCAAGGAGCTTGTTTATCAAATTCTGCACTGATTTTTATCTATTCTAGGAATTCTGCTAAACAGAATTTTTAGCCTCTAACGAGCTTGATTCAAGTGAGATAGGGGCTATTTTTGTGCGCTGAGAATCGCACGAAAACAAGTCCGTGTCCGCTTTCCAAGTTATGACTTAAGCATGAAATTCTCGCGCCAACTTGGTTCGGGTTTACAATTCTTTGCGTTTATAAAACAAAACACATTCGAAAGTATAATTTATAAAACTGAATTTCAAAAGATAAATTAAGTATAGTTCGAATCCGTGAACGCGTGTTTAGTATCCGTGAATTTGCAATTCAGAATTCCGAATCTTATTGTTTGAAAGTATAAACGCTTGAATATGCAAATAAGGAATAGATGCGTATATTATTAAAAACCAATGTTATACAAGGCAATTGCGTGATATATTAAAGAATTTGATGTAAATATTCTTGATTATTCGCCTTTCGGGAATGAAATAGGACAGTTCTATGTATTTTATTTAATTGATAGCCAATTATTACGGAATTTTGATTCAACCAATTTCTTTAAGTGTGCAGTAATACGTCCTATCATATTCACATTTGCAAATCCGAATATTTGTATTTGTGTAGTTTATAGTTATGGATTTACTTATTGAAATGCATTAAAAACACGAATTTTAAAAATTTTGTCTTATAAATTTGGAGATATGAATACTTTTTCCTTACCTTTGCACCGTCAAACCGATATGGCCAACATTTAGAGGCCGCCTAAAGAAGATAATTCAACGATGAAGGAACGTATTTTGGAGATCATGCAGAGCCACAAAATGACTCAACGAGACTTTGCAGCTGCACTCGGAATTTCGCCCTCCTCCCTCTCCAGCATCTTCAACGGGCACACCTCTCCAACGAACAACACCGTTCAGGCTATACACCGTCGGTTCCCTGAGATCAGCATCACCTGGTTGATGTTTGGCGAGGGTGACATGGAGAGCACTCCTGATAAGGAGGCGCCCCAGACACAAGACAAAACGCAGCAGGACGAAGGCGTTCGTCCAACAGAAGTTGCCAACAAGCCCAGCGGTGATGATCAATCACCTTCCCATAGTACTGCAAGCAAGGCTCCAGAAGGCGTTGTAACAGTACGTGAGATTGTGAAATATATTGACAAACCGCAGCGCCGGATTACTGAAATCCACGTTTTCTATGACGATGGAACCTTCGAGACCTTCTCTGCTCGCAAGGATTAACAAAGATTTCTTCTTCAAAAAATATTCATATTTCACTTTTACCCAAGAAAGCTGGCCGCAACCTCTCTCTTTTCTACTCCTTATTTTCTACTAGCGGCCAAAAAAGGGAGCTCCCACCCGTGAGGGCATGAGCTCCCTTTTTAGTACCTATCATTTAAGCCTTAATCTTGCTGATGTGCGGCCCCGATGATATCGCGGACACTGCTGAAGTGGTGACGCGTGAGGTAGTCGTTGATGCCATCGATGACTTTCATGGTCACGGCGGGGTCAATGAAGTTGGCAGTGCCGATTTCCACGGCGCTGGCGCCTGCGAGCATGAATTCAATGGCGTCTGTGGCATTCATGATACCGCCGAGGCCCACGATGGGGATCTTCACGGCGTCATAGACCTGCCATACCATGCGCAGCGCCACAGGCTTCACAGCAGGTCCCGAGAGTCCGCCTGTGCCAATGCTGAGGACGGGCCGACGCCGTTCGGCATCGATGGCCATGCCCATGAGCGTGTTGATGAGGGATACGGCGTCAGCGCCTTCAGCTTCCACTGCGCGTGCAATGTCAGCAATGCTGGTCACGTTGGGCGAGAGCTTTACAATTAAGGTCTTTGGATAGACTGCGCGCACGGCTTTGACAACGCTGGCGGCACCCTCGCAGGTCACGCCGAAGGCCATACCGCCTTGCTTGACGTTGGGGCACGAAATGTTGAGTTCGATGGCGGGAATATCCTCAAGCGCTGCGATGCGACGGGCACATTCCACATAGGTCTCTATGCTATGTCCGCTGACATTGACCAGCACGGCGGTGTTGATTTTACGCACTTCGGGATAAATATGCTGGCAGAAGTAATCGACACCTTTGTTTTGCAAGCCTACGCAGTTGAGCATACCCTGTGCCGTCTCTGCCATGCGGGGGTAGGGATTACCCTGTCGCGGCTCCAGCGTAGTTCCCTTGACAATAATGCCACCAAGGCGGTTGAGATCGATAAAGTCGGCAAACTCCAGCCCGTAGCCGAAGGTGCCGGAAGCGGTCATCACGGGGTTCTTCAAGGTGAGACCTCCGATGTTTACGGACTCACCCCCTAACCCCCTCTCTTGCAAAGAGGGGGAAGGCTGGCGCGATGTTATATTGTTGTTGCTCGTTGTCATGTTATTCAATTTTAATTCCTTTTATACTATCCCCCCTCTTTGAAAGAGAGGGGGTAGGGGGTGAGTCTTACCATTTCAGTTTTTCAATGTTAAACACAGGGCCTTCCTTGCAGACACAGACGTGCCCCTCCGTGGTGTCTTCCACGCAGCAGAGGCAGGCGCCAAGGCCGCAGGCCATCAGGTTCTCCAGCGATGCCTCGCAGGGAATGCCTTTCTCGCGTGCCAGACGTGCCACGGCCACCATCATGGGCTTCGGACCGCAGGTGTAGATATAATCGTAGGCGGAGGTTCCGTTCCATAGCGAATGCTGTGTGACGAAGCCGCGTTCGCCGAGACTTCCGTCCTCGGTGGTGATATACACCTCGCCCGTCTCGCGGAAGCGCTCTACTTGCATCAGGTCTTCGCGCGTGCGTGCCCCTAATAAAAAGGTGGGCTTTGTGCCTTGTCGCTTCAGTTCCTTCCCCAGGTAGAGCAGGGGGGCTGTGCCTACGCCGCCGCCGATGAGGAGCGGGGAACGGGGCGTGGGTGAGAGTGTGAAGCCGTTGCCCAGCGGCAGTACCAGGTTCACGGTGTCGCCCGCCTTCAGCTCTGCCATCGCTTTTGTGCCGGCGCCAACGACATGGATGAGGAGCCACAGCTCGTTGGCCTCGCGATCCACGAGGTTGATGCTGATGGGACGGCGTAGGAAGGTCTCCGGGGAGCCGTCCACGCGCACTTCCACAAACTGTCCGGGCACCATCTCCGGCAACGGGTCGGCGGGGTCTGTGAGCTGCAAGAGAACATAGCCGGGGCGTGGCGCGCTGGTGCGTTGCACGACGAGATCAAGGATGTATTTCTTCATAGATTTGTGTGAATGTCTTGAATGCGGTAGCAAAGGTAAGCAAAAAATATGAACCGATGGTCAAAGAAACATTTTTTCACTTTAAAAGTTTGTTGCAGTCGTGTTTTTGCTGTACTTTTGTGCGGATTGTTACAACAAAAACAGAAATAACACCTATTATGCAAACACGAATCCTGATGAAGGGAGCCTTTCTCTCTCTGCTAATGCTATTTGTGCAAATAGCTACAGCACAAACGATTACGTTTTACACGCCTCAGACCGTACGCGTTCAGAAGGGACCCGACGGTCAGCAGCCTGTACGCCGCCATAGCTATGTGGTTACGACGAAGCCGGAGGCCGTCAAGGTGAAGAAACAGGTGAAGGACAATGTCATTACCTATGCCAGCTCTTCCTTGCGCGTGAGCGTGAACACCGCTACGGGTCAGGTTTCTTTTTCCGATGCCAAGGGGACACCGCTCGTGAGCGAGGGTGAGCATCGCCTCACGCCCATCACGGAAGGCCCGGACCGCGGCCACTACCGTGTGTCGCAGTCGTGGGCATTGGAGGCGGACGAGCCCCTCTATGGTGTTGGCCTCCTGCAGAATGGAAAGATGAGCCAGCGTGGCGAGAACAGGTTAATGGTGCAGTCGAACCTCGAGGATTTCGCCAATGTCTTCCAGAGCGTGAAGGGCTATGGCATTTTCTGGGATAACTACTCGCCAACGCAGTTGGACAGCCGTGATGGCCTTACGCTGGAGTCGCAGGTGGGCGAGGGCGTGGATTACTACTTCGTCTATGGCGGCACGGCGGATGGGGTCATTCGTGAATTGCGCCACCTCACAGGTCGCGCTCCCATGCTTCCGCTGTGGACTTACGGTTTCCATCAGAGCCGTGAGCGCTACAGAAGTCAGAATGAGCTGCTCGGCGTTGTGCGCCGCTATCGTGAGCAGCATATCCCGTTTGACGGTATTATCCAGGACTGGCAGTACTGGGGCAGCAACTACACTTGGAATGCGATGGAGTTCCTTCATGAGGACTTCCAGCAGGCGCAGCAAATGATCGACGAGGTGCACAACAAGCATCACGCTCACATGAGCATCAGCATCTGGCAGAGCTTCGGCCCCAACACGAAGGGTTATCGCCAGATGGACGAGAAAGGTCTGCTGATGCATTTCCAGACATGGCCGCAGAGCGGTCTGCCAATGTGGCCGCCTCACATGGACTATCCCAGCGGTGTCCGCTGCTACGATCCTTTCACCGCTGAGGCTCGCGACATCTATTGGGAGAATCTCACGCGCCTGCATAAAATGGGTATTGACGCCTGGTGGATGGACTCTACCGACCCCGACCATCATTCGTATCAGGAGAGTGACCTCGACGAGGTCATCCCCGTGGGCGACGGCACGGCCTCTTACCGTTCTGTGCGTAATATCTTCCCTCTGGCTTGTGTGGAGGGCGTTCATGACCATCAGCGCGCAGCCTCCGATGACAAGCGCGTCTTTATCCTTACCCGTTCTTATTTTGCCGGCCAGCAACGTACGGGTGCCAACACTTGGAGCGGTGATATCGGCAGCAGCTGGGACAGCTTCCGCAAGCAGATTCCCATCTGCCTGAACTACACGCTGACAGCCAACCCGCAGGTGAACACCGACATCGGCGGCTTCTTTGCCGGCTCGTATAACACCATGGGCCACCATTCGGCGGTGCGTAACCCGCAGTACCAGGAACTTTATGTGCGCTGGATGCAATTCGGTGCCCTCTGTCCGATGATGCGCAGTCATGGTACTGACGTGCCCCGCGAGCTGTACCTCTATGGAAAGGTCGGCGAGCCGGTCTATGAAGCGTTGGTTGATGCTGTGCGCCTCCGCTACCGCCTCCTGCCGTATATCTACAGCACTTCGTGGCAGGTGTCTCGCCACGATGACAGCTTTATGCGTGCACTCGTGATGGATTTCCCGCAGGACAAGAAGGTCTGGAATCTCGGCAGCGAATACATGTTCGGTCGTTCGCTGCTGGCAGTGCCTGTCACACATCCTCTTTATACCGAGGAGAAGATTGTCCGCACAGACGCTATGACGGGCTGGAACCGCCAGGAGCAGGGGCAGGAAGGCAATGGTTATCCCGCCGTCAACTGGACGGAGACAAAGTCTTATGAGGCTTACCTCCCTGCCGGCGCTGACTGGTATGATTTCTGGAGCGGTCAGCGCTATAGCGGTGGTCAGACGCTGAGCACCACCATTCCCCTCGGCCACAGTCCTTTGTATGTCCGTGCCGGCAGTATCCTTCCGTTGGGTCCCGATGTGCAATGGGCTACAGAGCGAGCATGGGATGATCTGGAGGTCGTTGTCTATCCAGGCGCTGACGGCGCGTTCACGCTCTACGAGGATGAAGGTGATTCCTATCGCTATGAGCAGGGACAATACACCGAAATCCCGATGCGATGGAACGACCGCAGTCGCCAGCTGACCATCGGGCGTCGGACAGGTGACTATCCCGGTATGCTGGCCACGCGCCAGTTCCGTGTCCACACGCCCGACGGCACCGTCCACACGGTGACCTACATAGGTAAGGCGGTCAGCGTAAAGCTGTAGAAAAACAAAAAGGCTGGGTCGTTATTCTGACCCAGCCTCTTTGTTTAGTGGTGATGAATGTGTGTGGCTCATTTCATCCTCGTCCCTCATATCGATTTCCTCTCCGTCGGCGGAGTAGAATTCGTATTGCAGGAAGGCGAGGCGTTGGTTAGGCAAAACGCGAACACCAAAACCGTATTTCATTTGCCAGCGTCGCTTGATAGAGATCAGGCCTTGATTGATGTAGGCCGCGACGTAAGGGTGCACGTGGAGCACGAAGTTGCGAATACCGAGTTCGCCGGTGAGCTTGCTGATTTTCTCTTCGAGGACGTCCGTGAAAAGGAAGCTGGACTTAATGGTTCCCTTGCCCATACACGTGGGGCAGGTCTCATCAACACGTACTTCCATAACGGGTCGCACGCGCTGTCGGGTGATTTGCATCAGTCCGAACTTCGAGAGCGGCAGGATGTTGTGGCGTGCACGGTCGCGTTTCATATTCTCAACCATGCGCTCATAGAGTTTCTGCCGGTCTTCAGCGACGTTCATGTCGATGAAATCTACCACGATGATACCTCCCATATCACGGAGGCGTAGCTGGCGTGCCAGTTCGTCGGCTGCCCCGAGGTTCACTTCAAGTGCATTGGCCTCTTGCCCTTCCGCATTCTTGGCGCGGTTGCCGCTGTTGACATCCACGACGTGCAAAGCCTCTGTGTGTTCAATGATGAGATAAGCGCCGTGCTTGTAGCTGACGGTCTTACCGAAAGAGGTTTTGATCTGTCGTGTGACATCGTAATTGTCAAAGATGGGCAACTTGCCCTTGTAGAGTTTGACAATCTCAATCATCTCCGGTGCGATAATCTTGACGTAGTCGCGGACTTCGTCGTAGATACGGGCATCGTTGATGTAAATGTTCTGGTAGGTGGGGTTGAAGAGGTCGCGTAGGAGTGCTACCGTGCGGCTGGTTTCCTCGTAGCAAAGCGTGGGCAGCTCCTTTGCTTTCTGTGCACGCGTGATAGCATCTTCCCATCGCTTCAGGAGGATCATCAGCTCTGAATCCAGCTCTGCCACACGCTTGCCTTCGGCTACAGTGCGAACGATAACACCGAAGTTCTTGGGCTTGATCTGCTGGATGAGTTGTTTGAGGCGTGCACGCTCAGTGCTTGACTTGATCTTGGAGCTGACGTGAACCTTGTCCGTGAAAGGCACGAGCACGAGAAAACGTCCGGGGAAGGTGATTTCGCAGGTCAGTCGAGGACCCTTCGTGGAGATGGGTTCCTTGACGATTTGCACCAGCAGTTCCTGTCCCAGCTGTAAGGTGTTCTGCACGCTTCCCTCCTTGGGCATCTCGGGTTGTATGGAAGCCTTGGAGATGGGGAAGAGGTTCTTCTTGTCGCTGCTTACTTGCTTGAGGTACTTGGTAAATGAATTAAATTGTGGGCCTAAATCCTGATAGTGGAGAAAGGCGTCGCGTTCATGGCCTACGTTCACGAAGCACGCGTTGAGGCCCGGCATGAGCTTTCTGACGCGCGCATAATAGATGTTCCCCACATTGAAGCGAGCCTGCAGTTCCTCCTCCTGGTATTCCACGAGTCGTTTGTCCTCGGTGAGGGCAATGGCTATCTTCTTGGGTTGTACATCTACGATAACTTCACAGGTCATGAGTGTTTCGTTTGGGGGTTAGGGTTTAACGTTTAACGGCATTGTTAACGT
This sequence comes from uncultured Prevotellaceae bacterium, assembly GCA_946415705.1. GTDB lineage: Bacteria > Bacteroidota > Bacteroidia > Bacteroidales > Bacteroidaceae > Physcousia. Next base: position 10,110 of record CAMKTN010000034.1, on the reverse strand, counting down.
TATCGTTTAAAAACAAGGAACAAATCGGCCCAGAGCACGGACGCGGTTTGTTCCTGTGTTGTGACTCACGAAGTCTGAGTTGACAGAGAGTCCAACAGAGCACGTTGTTTATTTGCTCTTATGTCTGTTCTTTCTCAGTCTCTTCTTACGCTTGTGAGTAGACATCTTGTGTCTTTTTTTCTTCTTTCCGCTTGGCATAGCTGTAGGGATTAAAGTTTAGAATTTAATGTTTTGTTGTGAAAGCTGAACGCTTTGTAGGAACTTACTTTACAGCCTCGAAGAACACCTTTGCAGGCTTGAAAGCCGGGATGTTGTGCTCGGGGATGATCATCGTTGTGTTCTGGGTGATGTTGCGGGCTGTCTTCTGAGCGCGCTTCTTGAGAATGAAGCTGCCGAAGCCACGGAGATAAACATTCTCATCGTTGGCCAAAGCGCCTTTCACCTGTTCCATGAATGATTCAACCACAGTCAGTGCTGTTGTCTTGTCAATGCCTGTCTCCTTTGAGATGAAACCGACGATATCTGCTTTTGTCATTGTTGAATAAAATGATAAGTTTAAGTTATATTTTCTTTTGCTTTTTTCATTTCGGCCTGCAAAGGTAGGAATTTTCAATCAGTTACAGAAATGTTTCGGCCTTTTTTTGACAAAAAATGTGTTTTTAGTCTCTTTTTATGAGCTTTTTAGCTGTTTCTGGGTATATTTGCACCGTGATTCATGATTATACACAGTCATTAATGTCGTGGTATCGAGCCTACGGGCGCGACTTACCGTGGCGTGGAACACGTGATGCGTATGCTATCTGGCTGAGTGAAATAATTTTGCAGCAGACACGCGTACAGCAAGGCGAGGCTTACTGGCATCGTTTCCTGGAGCGTTTCCCCACGGTCGAGGCGCTGGCCGCCGCTTCCGAAGACGAGGTGCTGCGCCTCTGGCAGGGCCTCGGCTACTATAGCCGTGCCCGCAACCTCCACGCGGCAGCCAAGCAGGTGGTGGCGGCAGGCGGTTTCCCAAAAACGCTGGAGGGCATTCGTGCACTGAAGGGTGTCGGTGACTACACGGCCGCCGCCGTGGCGTCCTTTGCTTTCGACGTTGATGCCGCCGCCGTCGATGGCAATGTCTATCGTGTGCTGGCGCGCCATTTCGGTGTGGAGACGCCCATTAATACGACCGAGGGTAAGCGCGAGTTCACGGCTTTGGCCACGGCGCTGTTGCCATCCGGACAGGCCGCCGCCTTCAACCAGGCGATGATGGATTTTGGGGCTGTTCAGTGTACGCCCCAGCGGCCTTCCTGCCTGACATGCCCTGTCGCTGAGACCTGTGTGGCGCTGCGCACAGGGCGCGTCGATGACCTGCCCGTGAAGCTACGTAAGACGAAGGTGCAGGAGCGCCGCCTCGCGTATATATATATAAGGTGTAAGCATGAGACCGCCATTCGCAGGCGCCCCGCAGGGGATATCTGGCAAGGGCTGTGGGAACCGGTGGAGCTGTCCGTGCTGCCCACCGGGCTGCACGGACAGCTCCTGGCCAAAGACGTAAAGCATGTCCTGACGCATCGGATCCTCTACGCAGATTTCTATTTCCTGGAGGTTACAGAAAAGCCCTCCTTGTCGGAGGGCTATATTTGGGTTCGGGAATCGGACTTGGATGACTATGCCAAGCCGCGGCTCATAGAGCGGCTATTGGCTTTGGTTCCTTAGCTCTTTCCGACAATCACTTTGATTTTCACGATGCGGCGCTCGTCCATCTCCATCACCTCGAAGGTGAAACGGTTGTATGTGATGCGCTCGTGCTCCTGTGGGAACTCGCCCTTGATTTCAAGGAGCAGGCCCGCCAGCGTGTCCGCATCGGGGGCCACATCATCGAAGGCGTCGTCGGGCAGCTGCATAATCTTTCGGAAGTCGCTGAGCAGTGTCTTGGCCTCGAAGACATAGGTGTTCTGGTTCAAGCGCGTATAGGCGCGTTCGTCCTCGTCATACTCATCGTTGATCTCACCGACAATCTCCTCGATGATATCCTCCATCGTCACGAGGCCGCTGGTGCCACCGAATTCATCCACCACGATGGCGATGTGCACCTTCTGCGCCTGGAAGTCGCGCAGCAGGTCGTCGATCATCTTCGTTTCAGGCACGAAGGTGGCAGGCCTGACGAGTGTCTGCCAACGGAAGTTGGCTGGCTTCCCAAGATGGGGTAGGAGGTCCTTGATGTAGAGGATACCCTTGATGTTATCCTCGGTGTCGGCATAGACGGGGATGCGGGAGTAGTTGTTCTCCACAATACATTTGATGACCTCGGGGAAGGGCGTCTTGATATCGAGATCTACCATGTCCACGCGCGGTGTCATCACCTCACGAGCCATCTCGCCGCCGAAGCGGATGATTCCTTTCAGCATCTGTTGTTCCTCGGCAATCTCCTGCTTGTCGGTCAGCTCCAGCGCCTGTTCCAGGTCATCGACCGAGAGCTGCTGTGTGGATTTGATATGTGTAGCGATTTTGCCGGATTGCAGCAGTAGCCAGCTCACGGGCCACCACACCTTTACCAATACCGTATATGCGGGTGCGCAGATGCGTGCCATAGCCAGCGGCTTCTGTGCCGAGGCAATCTTTGGCATGACCTCGCCGAAGAGCAGGAGCAGGAAGGTGAGGAGGACACTCATGAACAGGAATTCCATGATGGCGTTCCCCCCGAAGTTGAGCACGGGCCTTGTGCCGCCGAGGAAGAAATAGTTCAGCAGCATAATGATGGCTACGTTCACGAAATTGTTGGAGCAGAGGATGGTCGCCAGCAGGCGCTCGCTGTCGTCGAGCAATGCCAGGATGCGCTGGTCGGTGGTGGTGCGTTCTTCTTCCAACTCAGCTTTGTCGGCAGGTGAGAGTGAGAAAAAGGCTATCTCGCTGCCGCTGACAAAGGCGGAACAGATCAGTAGGACGGCAGCCAGGGCCAAGGCAATCCACGCTCCTGCGAGGGGGGCGTTTGCCGTGATGCCGTCGAAGAGGGCTGTGAAGCCCGATAGGAAATTATCCATTGGTGGCAGGAATGTCTTTTTTCGAGGAGAAGAGCTTCAAGTCCTCAGCCCATATCTCCGTGATATAGCGCGTAATGCCTTGCTTGTCCTCGTATGAACGGCTCTGAATCTTGCCTTCCACATAGATGAAGTCCCCGGTGTGGACATATTTCTCTACGGTCTCGGCCAGCTTACGCCAAAGGACTACGTTATGCCATTCAGTGCGCTCGGGCACCTGTGTCCCGTTGGCGAGCGTGTAGCCGCGCTCACTCGTGGCCAGTCGCACTTGCGCCACACATACACCTTGATCTACGTATCTGATGTCTGGCTCCTTGCCGACATGGCCTAAGAGAATGACTTTGTTAATGCTGGGCATTGTTGTTTGTTAAGTGTTTGATATGATTGAGTTGGCAAAAGTAGTAATAATTTCTCGTATTCGATGGATGATTTGCCAATTATTTATCTTTTTCGGTAAATTGTGGCAAAAAGGGTGTGTTTTTTTGCCCGTTTTCTTTGTCTGTGAAAAATTTTGCGTAATTTTGCGCAGATATTCCACGTTTACCAAATCGTAAATTGTCAAACAACTTATGCTGATTCTTTTAAAGCTCCTGGGCTCCCTTGCGCTCCTCATGTTTGGTATGAAAACCATGAGTGAGGCGTTGCAGAAGATGGCGGGTCCGCAGTTGCGCCATGTCCTTGGCGCGATGACTACCAATCGTTTCACGGGTATGCTGACGGGTACCCTCGTCACCGCTTCCGTGCAGTCGTCCACCGCCACCACGGTGATGACCGTGTCATTTGTGAATGCCGGTTTGCTCACATTGGCGCAGGCTATCTCCGTCATTATGGGCGCCAATATCGGAACGACGCTCACGGCGTGGATTATGTCAGCTGGTATGTCCTTCGACATCACCAGTGCTGTGTATCCGGCCTTCCTGATAGGTATCATCCTTATCTATCAGAAGCGCTATCGCTATATCGGCGACTTCCTCTTTGGCCTCTCGTTCCTGCTCCTGGGCTTGGGAACGCTGCGCATGACGGGCATGGAGATGCATCTGGGCGAGAACCAGGCCGTGCTGGAGTTCTTCTCCTCTTTCGATGCTACGTCTTTCTCCACAACGCTCATCTTCCTGCTCTTGGGCGGTATCCTCACCTTCTGTGTGCAGTCGTCGGCAGCTGTCATGGCCATCACGATGATCCTGTGCTCCAGCGGCGCGCTGCCCATCTATCAGGGTATCGCATTGGTGATGGGTGAGAACATCGGTACCACCATCACCTCTAACCTAGCCGCCCTCTCAGCCAACACGCAGGCCCGCCGCGCCGCCTTCTCGCATATGTTCTTCAACTTCTTCGGTGTGCTGTGGATGCTCTTTGTCTTCCGTCCGTTCATTGATATGGTTTGTGGCTGGGTCGGTTATGATGTGGCCATGCAGAAGGACGTCGTCGGTGCTGAGGCTTTCATTGCCAACGCCTCCAAGCTGACGTTTGTGCTGGCCGCCTTCCACACCGCATTCAACGTGGTGAACACCTTCATCCTCATCTGGTTCATTCCTCAGATTGAGCGCTTCGTATGTTGGGTTATCAAGCCCAAGAAGGTGGACGAGGAGGAGGATTTCCGCCTGCATTTCATTACGGCTGGTTTCATGAAGACCCCCGAGCTCTCCGTCCTCGAAGCGCAGAAGGAGATACAGGCTTTCTCAGACCGCATGCAACGCATGTTCTCCATGGTTCGCGAGCTCCTTGTCCTCTCGGCAACGGCCACCGGCAAGAAGCGTGACAACCAGGAGACGGAGTTCAACAAGCTCTTCACGCGTATTGAGAAATACGAGAGCATTTCCGACAATATGGAGCTGGAGATTGCCAACTACCTGGATCAGGTCAGCGATGCTCATCTCTCCGATGACACGAAGGCCAAGATTCGTGCGATGTTGCGTGAGATCTCGGAACTCGAGAGCATTGGCGACAGCTGCTATAACATGGCCCGCACCATCACCCGCAAGTACCAGGGCAAGGAGGATCACTTCAACGAGCCCCAGTACGCTCACCTGCACCAGATGATGGAGCTCACCGATAACTCGCTGACGCTGATGAACCAGCTAATGAGCGGCCGCAAGGAGTCCTACGATATCAACCGCACCATCAATACGGAGCACGAGATCAACAACTACCGCAACCAGCTCAAGCAGCAGAACATCATCGATGTCAACAACCACGAATACACTTACGCCGTTGGTACCATTTATATGGATATCATCAACGAGTGTGAGAAGCTTGCCGACTACGTCGTCAACGTCGTGGAAGCCCGCATGGGAACAAGGTTATAAACTATTTATAAAGTAAGAACCCCGCCAACCGGCGGGGTTCTTGCTTTTCTTACTTCACCATGACTTTTTGTCCGTTGATGATATAGACGCCTTGGCGTAGCTGACTGTTTTGGAGCCGTCTTCCGCTGAGGTCGAAGATTCTTGAATCCTGAACCTTGAGCCCTGAATCCTGAACCGTATTGATGCCGTCGAAGTCAGGATCTGCGCTGATGATGATAAAGCCCACTTCCTCGGTGGCAGAGCGTGTGTTGTTGAGGACCATGTCGGGGTCGGTGGGATCCACTTGCATACGTACGGACACGCCCGTGGCACTTAGTGAAGGAATGCGCAAAATGGCAGCAGCCTGATGGTTGTAGGTCTGCAGCTGTGCCAATGCCTTGGGATCCGTCAGGCTGATATCGTCGCCGTAGGGGATAGTGACCGCCGCGGTCTTGAAGGTGGCTTCGGCGGAGCCTACGGTGTAGAGCGCGCCCAGTCCGTCGCGTCCTGTGCCCTTCTCAATGGCCAGATAGCCAACCTTACGGGCCGTGAAGGTCTTGACGGTCTCGCCCTTCTGGTGCATGAGCTGCAGCTTGAAGCCCTCCTTCCTGACGTCATAGATGCGCCAGGTCATCACGGGGAGCGAGGGGTTGTTGTGGATGGGCGTCAACATCACCACGGGTGTCTCCTTAAACGGCTGTGTAAACGTCACTTCCACTACGGTGTTCCTCACGCCGGTGATATTGCCAGCCTCGTAGTGCAGGTCGCCGATTTGTCCGTTGCCGGCAGCGACGGCGATGAAGTTGGTCGTTTCCTCCTTGGTCGGCGTGGTGACGGTATAGACATTATTGAGAAGATAGTTCCAGGGCTTCTCCTGGTAGCTGAAGTTCTCATATAGGTTCGATGTGCCCTTGCTCAGGAGGAGCGGGTTGTTGACGACACCGTTGGGTAAGGCTGTGGAGGCAGCGTTCTTGTAGGTGGCGCTGCCAGTCACGACGACGGGTGCCTCCTCGAAGTAAGGCTCGTTGAAGAAGGTGTAGGCCTGCTGTGCCGGCATGCTTGTGATGGTGCCGTGCTTCACCGTGGCCGTTCCTGTGGTGCGGTTGGTGTAGAAGTCATACGTGTTGGACGATTTGATGGCCTTGGTGTAAACGGTATCCAACAGTCGGTAAGAATATTTGCCGCCGGGCTCGATGTTGTCTGTGAAGGTAATGGAAGACTCATTCTCCTTCTCACCGCCCTTGTACGTATAGATGGTTTCCCAGGAGCCGCCGTCGATCTTGCGTTGCAGGGCTGCACCAATGGTGAACTCGCCGTTGACGTTAGTCCACTTCAGCGTGAGGACACCTGTGCGTGCATTGAAGTTGCTGCTCGACAGGTCTGAAATTGTACCGGGTGTCGGCGCCTTGGGAATGTAGTTGCCGTAGCCCGTGTAGGCAAGGCCGGAGTCCATGTCGGAATAGTACTGACCAGCTTGTGTGAGTGCTCCGTTGCGTGTGAGTTTGCAGGGGAATGCGCCATTCTCACCGTTCCAGTAATAGTAGCGCTCAACCGCTGCGTTGTTGTTCAAGTTCGTGGTGATATTTCTGATGGCGTTCGCGAATGAGGCCTCTGTGGCATTGCCGGAGAATGAACCGTTGTTGTTCCAAGACGCACCCCAGCACCATTCCGAAATCCAAATGGGACGCTTGTACTTATTCGACCAGTTCGAGACGTTCCCGAAATTGCCCTCTGGCCAGTAGCAGTGTAGGTCTATGATATCGCATCGCCAGCCTCGCTTGTCAACTTCATCAAGAAAATCGGCGAGGAAGCCTGTAGCATTCCAGTAGTCGCTGCCGTCCCACGAAGCCGGTGAGCAGAGTCGCAAACCTGTTCGCATCATATTTTCCCAGTTCCCTAAAATGGTTTCTAAATCTTGAGGGTGGTCATCACTTTGGTTCTTGGGCTCGTTGTTGGTCTTTGTATGTGGCGATTGTGAGGTACTACCTATCGTAGAGGACGAAGGCCAATCTTCATAGATATGGTTGGGAACCCATTCATAGTCAGGTTGTAAGCTGGTATTACCTTGTCCCCAATCGTATGTACTCTGCACGTTGAGGAGGTCGAGCGAGGTCTTGTCGCCAGCTGCGTTGGCCAGTTGTTTCTTACCGGCGTCGTACCACTTGAAGATGCGGTAGCTGGAGATGCGGCCGCTCATGAGCCCATTGCTCTCTTTTGTCAGATCCACCTCCAGGTCACTGTTGGCAGCGATGAAGCAGCGGCTGTATCCGCGGCCGCTCTTCTTCAGGGCGAAGGTGACCATATATCCGCGCTTGAGCTTGAAGCTTTTGATGCGGTTGTTCCATGCCGTGGGCATATCCTTCATATAGCCGCTGGAGTGTCCTTCGGTGAGCGTGTTATAGCTCTCGCCGGTGAAGTCGGCACCGTCAAAGACTGTGAGCGGGCGGAAGCTGGTGCCTCCGTAGGGCAGGAGGATGGCGCCGCGGTTATAGAGCTTCAGCTGGCAGTTGGTGCCGTCTTTGGCCTCTGCGCCGTTAATCTTGATAAAGCTGAGGTAGTTCTTTGCCTTTGAGGGCCTCAGCGCATCGAAGATGACCACGGCGTGCCCGGTGTTGACGATGTCAATGGAGCCCGTCATGGTGAAGGGTTCGTCGCTCGTGATGTGAAAGTCCACGTCCTCTGTGAGGGTGATGTCCTGCGTGACTTGTGTCACATCCTCCTTTGTGTTTGCGGCCAGTGCTGCGGCGTAGCTTGCCAAAAGTAGCAGCGCGGCAGTGAGAAGTCGTTTCATATTCCTTTTGATTTAGTTAGTTTCTTTTTTTATTGACCATTGACCATTGACCATTGTCCATTGTCAATTTTCAATTCTCAATTTTGATAGTCTTCCGGTCCTATGGACGCTTCGGTGAAGAGCTTGCCCGTAGATGCTGAGGTGTAGCGGTAGGTGAAGGTGAAGCCGCGGTCCTTGCAGCGTTTCAGGTTGATGTCGTTGCGGATATTCTCCAGCAGCGTCTCGTGGAAGGCGCTGAGAATCTCCGGTGTGAGCAGCGAGTCGTTGTCCAGTTCGCCCATCACCGTGTGGTGGTAGGTGAAACCCTGCGGCGCATCCTCGTAGGTCATGCTGTCGAGGCAGATGTATCTGTCCACCAGCCGCGGGCATTGCTGCTCCGTGTATTCCCTTGCCTCACGTCGGCAACGCTCCTCGAAGCTCTCGGTGCAACTCACCAGTCCTATAAGCCACATAAGGCTTATGAGCCCTATGAGCCTGATGGGTCTTATGGGTTTTATGGGTCTTATGGGCCTCATTTAATTTTCAATTCTCAATTTTCAATTTTCAATTGTCCCCCTTGGGGGACTACAGGGGGCCTCTCAATCTTCTACCGGCACGAGTGAGAGATACAGCTCATCCAGCTGCTTCTGTTCCAGACGGGCGGGGGCGTCGAGCATCACGTCGCGGCCGCTGTTGTTCTTCGGGAAGGCGATGCAGTCGCGGATGCTGTCGAGGCCTGCGAAGAGGCTGACCCAACGGTCCAGACCGTAGGCGAGACCGCCGTGAGGGGGTGCGCCGTACTTGAAGGCGTTCATCAGGAAGCCGAACTGCTCCTGTGCGCGTTCCTCGGTGAAGCCCAGGATGCGGAACATCTTGTCCTGCAGCTCCGGGTCGTGGATACGGATGCTGCCGCCGCCCACTTCCACGCCGTTGCACACCATGTCGTAGGCGTCGGCGCGCACGGCGGCGGGGTCGGTGTCGAGGAGAGGGATGTCTTCGTCCTTCGGGTGTGTGAAGGGGTGGTGGGTGGCCATCAGTCGGCCTTCCTCCTCGCTCCACTCGAACATCGGGAAGTCGATGACCCACAGGAGAGAGAACTTATTCTTGTCGCGCAGTCCCATGCGGGCGCCCATTTCCAGACGCAGCTCGCACAGCTGCTTGCGTGTCTTCATGGCGTCGTCGCCGCTGAGGATGAGGATGAGGTCGCCCGGTTCGGCATTCATGGCAGCCTTCAGCTCGTTGAGGATTTCCTCGCCGTAGAACTTATCCACGCTCGACTTCACGCTGCCGTCCTCGTTGACGCGGGCATACACAAGACCCTTGGCACCAATCTGCGGACGCTTCACGAAGTCGGTGAGCTGGTCGATCTGCTTGCGCGTATAGACGGCCTGTCCTTTGGCGCAGATGCCGCCGATGTACTTGGCCTCGTCGAAGACACTGAAGCCGGGAGCCTTGACGAAGACGTCCTTCAGCTCCACGAACGTCATCTCGAAGCGCGTGTCGGGCTTGTCGCTGCCGTAGTACTTCATCGCATCGGCCCATGTCATGCGGGGGAAGGGCTCCGTCAGCTCAATGCCGCGCAGCTCGCGGAACAGATGCTTGGCCATACCCTCGAAGGTCTGCAGGATGTCCTCCTGCGTGACAAACGACATCTCGCAGTCGATCTGCGTGAACTCCGGCTGGCGGTCGGCGCGCAGGTCCTCGTCGCGGAAGCATTTCACAATCTGGAAGTAGCGGTCCATGCCCGAGACCATCAACAGCTGCTTCAGCGTCTGCGGGCTCTGGGGTAGGGCATAGAACTGTCCGGGGTTCATGCGCGAAGGCACCACGAAGTCGCGGGCGCCCTCCGGCGTGGAGCCGATGAGCATGGGCGTCTCAATCTCCAGGAAGCCGAGGCTGTCCAGATAGCGGCGCACCTCCATCGTCATCTTGTGGCGCAGCTCCAGATTGCGGCGCACGGGTGTGCGGCGAAGGTCCAGATAGCGATATTTCATGCGCAGGTCGTCGCCGCCGTCGCTCTGGTCCTCGATGGTGA
>CAMKTN010000033.1 GCA_946415705.1 uncultured Prevotellaceae bacterium | reverse complement strand
TAGCGCACCTGGTTTGGGACCAGGTGGTCGCCCGTTCGAGTCGGGTCGCCCCGACGCAAGGACTCAGCGCCGCATGAAGACCTCGTGCGGCGTTGCTTGTTCTTGAGGCCACAACGAGTAAAACAAGACACAACAATGATACGTATCGCAGTACAATCCAAAGGCCGTCTGTTTGAGGACACGATGGCGTTGCTTGCCGAAGCAGGCATCAAGATTCCGTCGAGCAAGCGCACGCTGCTCGTGCAGTCGCCCAATTTCCCCATTGAAGTGCTCTACCTGCGCGATGATGACATCCCGCAGAGCGTGGCCACGGGTGTGGCTGACCTGGGCATCGTCGGCGAGAATGAGTTCGTGGAGCGTGCCGAGGAGGCTGACATCGTCCGCCGCCTGGGCTTCAGCAAATGCCGTCTGTCATTGGCCATTCCCAAGGCTATCGTTTATCCGGGCGTCGAGTGGTTCGAGGGCAAGAAGATTGCTACCAGCTACCCCGGCATCCTTCGCGCGTTCCTTAATAAGAATAAGGTGAATGCCGAGGTGCATGTCATCACAGGTTCCGTGGAGATCAGCCCGGGCATCGGCCTCGCGGATGGTATCTTCGACATCGTCTCGTCGGGCAGCACACTCGTGAGCAACAACCTGCGCGAGGTGGAGGTGGTGATGCAGAGCGAAGCCCTGCTGATTGCCAACAAGAACCTCGACGCCGAGAAGCGTGCCATCCTCGAAGACCTGCTCTTCCGCATCGAAGCCGTCAAGGCTGCCGAGGACAAGAAGTACGTCCTCATGAACGTTCCCAGCGAGCGTCTGCAGGAGGTCATCGCCGTCCTGCCGGGTGCCAAGAGCCCCACGGTGATGCCGCTGGCAACGCCGGGGTGGAACAGCGTCCACACCGTCATCGACGAGAAGCGCTTCTGGGAAGTCATCTCACAGCTGAAAGCGCTTGGCGCCCAGGGCATCCTAGTGATTCCCATTGAGAAAATGATTTTGTAATAGACCCACCCCCGACCCCTCCCTTGAAGGGAGGGGAGTGAAGAAATAGCTATGTTAGTTTATAAAAATCCGAATGAGGCGGCGCTGAAGGAAATCATCACGCGCCCCACGAAGGATGCCAAGGATTTGACAGCCCTCGTGTCGGCCGTGCTGGCCCGCATCAAGGCAGAGGGCGACGCCGCCGTGCTCGACTACGAACAGCAGTTCGACCACGTCGATCTGCGTTCCGTTTGTTGCCGTGCCACGGCAACTGACGCAGCCGTCAGCCCCCTTGCCGTCACCCCCGCTGAATTCGAGCGTGCCGAGTCGCTCGTCAGCGCAGAGCTGAAAGCCGCCCTGCAGTTGGCTCACGATAACATCGCCCGCTTCCACAGCGCCCAGCGCTATGCTGGCATCGAGGTGGAGACGGCACCCGGCGTGCGCTGCTGGCAGAAGAGCGTACCCATCGAAAAGGTGGGACTCTATATCCCCGGCGGCACAGCACCCCTGTTCTCTACCGTGCTGATGCTGGCCACGCCTGCCCGCATCGCAGGCTGCAGCGAGATTGTGCTCTGCACGCCCCCCAGCAAGGACGGCAGCGTGCACCCCGCCATCCTCGTGGCTGCCCGCATCGCTGGCGTCTCTAAGGTCTTCAAGGCAGGTGGCGTTCAGGCCATCGGCGCTATGGCCTACGGCACGCAGTCGGTGCCTAAGGTGTCGAAGATCTTCGGCCCCGGCAACCAGTATGTGCAATGCGCCAAGCAGCTCGTATCGCTGACTGATGTGGCCATCGACATGCCCGCAGGCCCCAGCGAGGTGGAGGTCATCGCCGATGCTACGGCCAACCCCGCCTTCGTGGCTGCCGACCTGCTCTCGCAGGCGGAGCACGGCGTGGATTCCCAGGTGCTCCTCGTGACCACCTCCGAAGCGCTGCTCGCCGCTGTGCAGGACGAGGTAGCCCGTCAGCTAGCCCTGCTGCCACGCAAGGACATCGCCGCTGCCGCCCTCGAGAACAGCCGCCTCGTGCTCGTCTCCTCCACGGACGAGGCCCTCGCCATCAGCAACCGCTATGCTCCCGAGCACCTCATCATCGAGACCGCCGATGCCGAAGCGCTGGCGGAGCGCGTGGTGAATGCCGGCAGCGTCTTCATCGGACATCTCACCCCTGAGAGCGCTGGCGACTACGCCTCGGGTACCAACCATACGCTGCCCACCAATGGCTACGCTACCGCTTACAGCGGCGTGAACCTCGATGCCTTCTGTCGCAAGATTACCTATCAGAAGATTACGCCCGAAGGCCTGCAGAGCATCGGCCATGCCGTGGAGCTGATGGCTGCCGCCGAGCAGCTTGATGCGCATAAGAATGCGATGACGGTAAGGCTGAAGACCCACCAACAGAAGACCCACCCCCAACCCCTCCCGTTAGGGAGGGGAGTGCCTGCGGGCAGTCTTTCTTCGTAATAACGTAATAACGAAATCTCGTAATAACGAAATACCGCAATGTCGAATAATAATGAATCTACGCGCCAGCCCTCACCCCTCCCTTCACGGGAGGGGTCGGGGGTGGGTCCGTTAGTTCGCAAGAACATCCTTGCCCTCACGCCGTACTCTTGTGCGCGCGATGAGTTCAAAGGTCGTGCGGCCAATGTGTTTCTCGATGCCAACGAGAACCCCTACAACGCCAACTTCAACCGCTATCCTGACCCCTTGCAGGAAGAGCTGAAGGCGAAGCTGTCGGTGGTGAAGGAGGTTCCCGCCAGCCGCATCTTCCTGGGCAACGGCTCCGACGAGGCCATCGACCTCGTCTATCGCATCTTCTGCGAGCCGCGTCAGGACAATGTGGTGGCCATCGCTCCCACCTACGGCATGTATGGTGTCTGTGCCGACGTCAACGATGTGGAATATCGCGCCGTGCCCCTCAACGAGGACTTCTCGCTCGATGCCGACCGCCTGCTGGCAGCCTGCGATGCCCACACGAAGGTCATCTGGATTTGCTCGCCCAACAACCCCACGGGCAACGCCCTCGACCGCAAGGCCATCGAGCGCATCCTCACGGAGTTCCAGGGCATCGTGGTCGTTGATGAGGCCTACAGCGACTTCAACAACGCGCGTCCCTTCCGCCTCGACCTCGACCGTTTCCCCAACCTCATCGTCCTCAATACGTTCTCCAAGCTGTGGGCCTCGGCTGCCATCCGACTGGGTATGGCCTTCGCCTCCGAGGAGATCATCGCGCTGTTCAACAAGGTGAAATATCCCTACAACATCAATGCGCTCACCCAGCAGCAGGCGATGAAGATGCTGTCTGATATTCAGCAGGTACAGTACTGGCGTGCCACGCTCCTGCGCGAACGTGAGCAGCTGCTGCCCGCCGTGGCCGAGCTGCCCATCTGCAAGGCCGTGTACCCCACGGATGCCAACTTCTTCCTGGCTCGCATGACGGATGCCGACGGCATCTATCACTACCTCATCGACCGCGGCATCGTTGTCCGCAACCGTTCCCGTGTGCAGCTCTGCGGCAACTGCCTCCGCATCACCATCGGCACTCCGCAGGAGAACAATGCATTACTTGGGGCGTTAAGACAATACAGACCCACCCCCTAACCCCTCCCGTGAAGGGAGGGGAGAAGCCTGCGGGCAGTCTTTCTTCGTAATAACGTAATAACGAAATACCGCAATGTCGAATAATCATGCATCTACGCGCCAGCCTCTCCCCTCCCTAACGGGAGGGGCCGGTGGTGGGTCTGCCCCCCTCCCTTCACGGGAGGGGTCGGGGGTGGGTCTTCTCTTTATCGATCGCGACGGCACGATCCTGCGTGAGCCTGCCGACGAACAGATAGACTCCTTCGAGAAGTTCCACTTCCTGCCAGGAGCCATCAGCGCCCTGCGCTTCCTGCGTCAGCATACCGACTACCGCTTCGTGATGGTCTCCAATCAGGACGGGCTTGGTACACCCTCGTACCCCGAAGCCGATTTCTGGCCCACACACAACCTGATGCTGGAGATTCTGAAGGGCGAGGGCGTCACCTTCGACGACATCCTCATCGACCGCAGCTTCCCCGAAGATAACCTGCCCACGCGTAAGCCCGGCACCGCCATGCTCACCAAATATATGGACGGTTCCTACGACCTCGCCAACAGCTACGTCATCGGCGATCGCGAGAGCGATGCACAGCTGGCTAAGAATATTGGATGTAAAGCGGTCATAATAGGCCCCACCCCCGACCCCTCCCCTGTTAGGGAGGGGAGGGTGGTTACCTCTCAATTGTCCATTGTCCATTCTTGGCAACAGGTTGCCGAGCTTGTGTATGCTGGGGTGCGGACGGCGACGGTGAAGCGAACGACGAAGGAGACGGATATCGTCGTGAGCGTGAACCTTGACGGCACCGGCAAGAGCCAGATCTCCACGGGCCTCGGCTTCTTCGACCACATGCTCGAACAGATTGCCAAGCACGGCGCCATCGACCTTGACATCCGCGTGAAGGGCGACCTCCACGTCGATGAACACCACACCATCGAGGACACCGCTCTCGCCCTGGGCGAGGCGTTGCTCAAGGCCCTCGGCGACAAGCGTGGCATCGAGCGCTACGGCTACACGCTACCCATGGACGACTGCCTCTGCAGCGTCGCCCTCGACTTCGGCGGACGCCCCTGGCTCGTATGGGACGCTGAGTTCCATCGCGAGCGGGTAGGGGAGATGCCTACCGAGATGTTCCTGCATTTCTTCAAGAGTCTGAGTGATGCCGCCCGCATGAATCTGAATATCAAGGCCGAAGGTCAGAACGAGCACCACAAGATTGAGGGCATCTTCAAAGCCCTTGCCCGTGCCCTGCGCATGGCTGTGCGCCGTGATATCCACCACATGCAGCTGCCCTCCAGCAAGGGCGTGCTCTAACCCCTGTTAATCCACCTCTTCGAGAAACAGCCCTTGGGGATTAAACCTGAGGTCGCTGTCATCGGAGAGGCTTATTTTATACCCATAGGGGCGTTTCTTCAGCTTGAAGATAGCCTTCTCCGGATAGTTTGTGGCCACATATTGTCGGATGGCTTCAGGCACGAGTTCTGCAGGCACGCCCGTCTTCTTACGGCTCACCTGCATCCACTCGCCCGTCATGTTGAAGTCCAGCACGATCGCATTGACCTGCGCCAGCAGCGACCCTACCAGCGTCGCTATTTTCACAGTCTTCATTCACTTCACACAAAAGCTCACGTCCTTCGGGTCGTTACGACAGGTCGTAACAGGCAGCAGAACTATACGTAACAGCCTGAAGAACTATACGTATTCCTTGTTCGCTCGCGACCGAACAACGAACACACCTATGTCTTCAAGCTGTAACACCTATGTCTTCAAGCTGTAAGACCTATGTCTTCAAGCTGTAAGACCTATGCCTTCAAACGCTCGCTCCAGCATCTTCAGGCGAACGGACTTCATTCTTCGAACGGTATGGCTGCAGCGAAAGTGTAGGCAATTTTATTTCAAATGAGTCTACAAATTCTTTCTTGCACTTTTGCACTTTTATTATTTAAATAATTTATTACCAATATATTAAATACGTGCAAGAATAGTGCAAATCATAGTGTAAACGTGTAAAACCATCGATTATATGTATGAAAATAGCCAGTAACTATGTAAAAAACTCCAAAGTTCGGGAATTTCTTGTTTTCTTCGCAACGCTTATTTATTCATTTTTCCTCTCTTTTTGCTTGCAGGTCAGAAATAATCGCTACCTTTGCAGCTAACACAATACAACAATACACAAAGTAGAACCAGAGACACAGAACGATGTACAAGTATAATCCTGATAGTTATCTGCTTTATGGGACGGCGAAGAGTCCGCGCCCATGCTTTCCCATACGTATCCGCGTGATGATGACCGAAACGGTGAGGGGCGACGTCCTCGACAGGGCAGCGCAGAGGGCCATCAAGCGCTATCCCTATTTTGCCGTTCGCGTGGAGGTGGATGGTGAAGGGGGCTATGTACTGCAGCATCATGAGCTGCCCATTGTGGTATGCCGCACACGGAAGAAGTCTCCCAGCCTGGGTGCTGCGGAGGTGAACGGCCACCTGTGCTTCATCGATTACGAGGGCTGCGACATCTACTTCAACATCCATCATGGGCTGACGGGTGCCGCAGGAATGCTGGAATGGGTCAAGACAACACTCTACGAGTATGTCTGCGAGGCTCACGGCGTGAAACCTGACAGCGACGGCATACGTTTGGCGGATTCTCCGCTGCTGCCGGGGGAGACGGCCTACCCCGATGCCGCGTCGCTGCCCGACGTGAAGATCACGCTGCCGTTTGCAGACCGCGAGGCTCATTACTTCCATAAGGATTATGTCATGGGTGCCCTATGCCCCTTCTTCACACCGCAGTATTACACTTTCGACATCGAGGAGGAGGCGCTGCTGGCCTATGCCAAGGAACACGGCGGTACGCCGGCCAGCGTGTTGGCAGTGCTGATGATGAGGGCCGTTGACAAGGTTCTGCCGAAGAAGGCTGCGACCATCGTGGCGGGTATCTCGCACAACTTCTGCGAGGATGTGGGCTGCCCCAATTCCTACCGCGACCTGGTGAAGTTGCTGTATGTCCCCTATGCCAGGGATATGGCTTCATGGTCCATGGACGAGCTGTCTGCCTTCACCCGCAAGGCGATGGCCGAGCAGCGGACGCCCGAGAATGCTGCCGCCGAGGTGCGGCGCGTGGTGGCGGACTACGAGGTGACGGACACGCTGCCGACGCTGGAGGCTAAGCGTAAATACAATATGACGCACGCGCGTTATGTCAGTCAGCCCAGGGCCACGTTCAACGTCAGCTATCTCGGCCACATGAAATGG
Source organism: uncultured Prevotellaceae bacterium (assembly GCA_946415705.1). GTDB lineage: Bacteria > Bacteroidota > Bacteroidia > Bacteroidales > Bacteroidaceae > Physcousia. Next base: position 23,428 of record CAMKTN010000033.1, on the reverse strand, counting down.
GGAGGGCTGGAGCCCTACGTCCGCGCGGCCTACACGCTGGCCGAGGGGCACTTCATGCTGGAGGTTGTGAATGTGGGAGGGCGCTTCTGCGTCAGCTTCTTCCTGGTGACACCCGGCCGCACATACATCCGCAGCTTCCGCCAGGCACTCGAAGACGAGAAGATTGCCTACACCATCAACGGCCCGTTCAAGAAGAACCTGCCGGGCGTGGTGTTGCCGAATCAATAAGGAAACGGGCGTAGTCGCTTACAGCGGTGAGAGGTAGGGGTTGTGGCGGCGTTCGGCGGCGATGGTGGTCTTGGGGCCATGGCCGGGATAGACGGTGGTGTCGGGGGGGAGGGTTTTGAGGAGGTGCTTGAGGGCGTTGATGAGGGTCCAATGGTCGCCGCCGGGAAAGTCTGTGCGGCCGATGCTGAGCTGGAAGAGGCTGTCGCCGGAGAAAAGGGCGTGCTCGGCCTCGCAGTAGAAGCAGACGCCGCCGGGGGTGTGGCCGGGGCAGGGGATGACGGTGAGCTGGTGAGTGCCAAAGCGGATGACGGTGTCGGCGGTGATGGCCTCGCCGGCAGGGCCTGTGGGGCATTGTAGGGCGTGGCCGAGGATGAGACGCATCTGCTCTTCGGCGTGGAGGAAGGCGTCGAGGTCGTCGGGGTGGCAGCGGGCTGCGAGATGGTAGCGGGCGTAGATGTCAGCAGCGCCCCAGAGGTGGTCGAAATGGGTGTGGGTGAGGAGATGGGCCACGGGGCGCAGGTCGTTGGCTTCTATGTAGTCGGCGATGGCTTGGCGCTCGTCGTCGTAGTAGGCGCCGTCGTCGATGATGACGGCTTCGCGTGTCTCATCGCTCACGACGTAGCAGTTTTCGCCAAGGGGATTGACGGTGAAAGACTTGCAAGTTAGCATAGATAAATTAAATGGACAATGGACAGTTGACAATTATTAATCTGGTCGTCACTTCGTTGACTTCGTCGACCTCGAACGCGACTCGGCCATTGATGCAATTTTGAGCGTAGCGACCCTTGAACACTTGAACTTTTGAACACTTGAACTCTTGAACTCTTGAACTTTTGAACTTCTATAGTGGGACGTAGACAACCTTCTTGGTTTCGAAATAGGGTTCGGTGAAGTAGTCGGAGAGGGGAGTGATGAGTTTCTCGCGGCGGACGGCAGCGGCCTCGTGCTCCAGCTCGCCACCCTTGAGGGCGATAAGGCCGTTGGGCAGGGCGTTGTGGGAGGGTTGCGCGATATGGCGCAGTGCTATCTTCACGAGGTCGGCCAAGGGCATCACGGCGCGTGAGACGACGAAGTCGAAGCGGGCTTTCACTTCCTCGGCACGGGCGTGCTGGGTGGTGACGTTGGTGAGGCCGAGGGCGGCGATGACCTCGTTGCAGACGCGTATCTTCTTGCCGATGCTATCAACGAGGTGGAAGTGCGCCTCGGGGAACATGATGGCCAGGGGAATGCCGGGGAAGCCGCCACCGGTGCCGAGGTCCATGATGTGGGTGTCGGGACGGAAGCGGATGATCTCCGCGATGCCAAGCGAGTGCAGGACATGGTGCTCGTAGAGATTGTCGATGTCCTTGCGCGAGATGACGTTGATCTTGGCGTTCCAGTCGTGGTAGAGGGCGTCGAGGGCCGCGAAGCGCTCGCGCTGCTCAGGGGTGAGGGTGGGGAAGTAATGGGCAATTAAAGACCCTCCCCCCGCCCTCCCTGTTAGGGAGGGAGTAGAATGTATTTGACTATTGGGGCTGTTTTCAATCATATATTTGTTAATTATTATTGGACAATTTGGGGCGACGGAAGAGGATGGCTGCTATGGCGCAGAGGCCCATGATGAAGGGGTAATATAAATAAGGTATAATCTCTACGGGGCTGAGAGCGGCGAGGGAGGCGGCCATGAGGAGCTGCGCGCCGTAGGGGATGATGGCCTGTGCCAGGCAGGAGAAGGTGTCGAGGATGCTGGCGCTCTTGCGGGGATCGACGCCGAAGCGCTCGGCAATCTCGCGGGCGATGGGACCTACGGTGAGGATGGCCACGGTGTTGTTGGCCGTGCAGAAGTTGGTGAGCATCACGAGGCCGCCGATGGTGAGCTCGGCGCCCCGCGGGCCCCGCACATGGCGCGTGAGCTGTCGGATGATGAGGTCTATGCCGCCGCCCTCGCGGATGAGCGCCATGACGCCACCCGCCAGCATGGTCACGATAATCAGCTCGCCCATGCCCAGAATGCCATTGCCGATGGCGCCGAACCACCCGAAGAGGTCGTAGTCGCCATAGCCGATGCCGATGGCGCCGCTGAGCAGGATGCCGATGACCAGCACCAGCAGCACATCGAGGCCCGCAATTGCGGTGATGAGCACCACCACATAGGGCAGCACCTTCAGCATATCAACGCTGGAGGACGTGTGTGGCGCATGGATGTGGGCTCCGAGGATGAGGTAGAGGGCGAGGACGATCAAGGAGGCAGGCATGACAATCTTGGAGTTCACACGGAACTTATCGCTCATGCGGCAGCCCTGTGTGCGGGTGGCCATGATGGTGGTGTCGGAGATGAAGCTGAGGTTGTCGCCGAAGAATGCACCGCCGACCACTACACCCACGACGAAGGCCGTAGCGGTCTGCGTGGCCTGCGCCACACCGGCTGCGATGGGTACCAGGGCAACGACCGTACCGACGCTTGTACCGATGCTCATGGAGATAAAACAAGCGGAGAGGAAGAGTCCGGCTAACAGCATGTTACCTGGTAGCAGTTGAAGTGACAGTTGAACGGTGGCATCGATGGAACCCATCGCCTTGGCAGAGGCTGCGAAGGCGCCGGCGAGGATGAAGATCCAAATCATCAAGAGGATGTCCGGTTGGCCTGCGCCACGCGAGAACAGGTTGATGCGTTCGCGCAGCGAGAGACCCCGTGTGACGGCGATGGCATAGATGCTCGTCAGCAGGAAGGCCACGCTGATGGGCACCGCATAGAAGTCATGCGCAATGATACTGGCCACGACATAGATGACCAGGAACACCGCAATGGGACTTAAGGCCAGGAAACCGGGGTTCATTGATGATTGAGGATTTATGATTGAGGATTTATGATTGATGATTTATGATTAATGAATGATGTTTTTGAGTACTTTGGTGCGCAAAGGTAGGGGTTTTTGTTGAAAAACATACGTTTTTCGGCGATTCTTTTTGATATTCGGGTCAAATTGTGTACTTTTGCCCGCTAGAAATGATTTTCGTTTAAGGTTTAACGTTTAACGTTTAAAGAAATTCAAGAGTTTTGATAATATTTATTCAAATAATACATCATGTCAAAGATTGTAACGCTTGGCGAGCTGATGCTTCGCCTTTCTCCCAACGGCAACGACCGTTTCATCCAGAGTGAATCCTTCCGTATCATCCCCGGCGGCGGCGAGGCCAATGTTGCTATCTCGCTGGCTAACTACGGCCACGAGGCATACTTCGTGTCCAAACTGCCCAAGCACGAGATTGGTCAGATTGCCGTGAATGCTATGCGTCGTTATGGCGTAGATACCCGTTTCATCGCCCGTGGCGGCGAGCGCGTAGGTCTGTACTATGCTGAGACGGGTGCTTCGATGCGCCCCTCGAAGGTCATCTACGACCGTGCGCACAGCGCTATCGCCGAGGCCGAGCCCGCTGACTTTGACTTCGACAAGATCATGGAGGGTGCCGACTGGTTCCACTGGAGCGGCATCACGCCCGCCATCAGCGACAAAGCCGCCGAGCTGACGCGCCTGGCCTGCGAGGCTGCGAAGCGTCACGGTGTGACCGTCAGCGTGGACCTCAACTTCCGCAAGAAGCTGTGGACGAGCGAGAAGGCCATCAGCATTATGCGCCCGTTGATGCAATATGTAGATGTCTGCATCGGCAACGAAGAGGATGCAGAGCTCTGCCTGGGCTTCAAGCCCGATGCTGATGTCGAGGGCGGCAAGACCGACGCTGCCGGCTACGAAGGCATCTTCCGTCAGATGCGCGAGGAGTTCGGCTTCAAGTATGTCGTTTCCACGCTCCGCGAGAGCTTCAGCGCCACGCACAACGGCTGGAAGGCCCTTATCTTCGACGGCAAGGAGTTCTACCAGAGCAAGCGCTACGATATCGACCCGATCATCGACCGCGTAGGTGGCGGCGACAGCTTCTCCGGAGGCTTGATTCACGGCTTGCTGACCAAGGCCACACAGGGCGAGGCCCTGGAGTTCGCCGTGGCTGCCAGCGCCCTGAAGCACACCATCAATGGCGACTTCAACCTCGTCAGCGTAGAGGAAGTGGAAGCACTGGCGGGTGGCAATGCGAATGGCCGCGTACAAAGGTAAAGAACAGACCCCCTCCTCACTCCCCCTCAAGGGGGAGGGTGGTCACATTTCAAGAATAGATACATATTAACTTTTAATAGGTTATCCCCCAAGCCTTATGCCAATGATTTTCTGATAATCTAATGGTAACCACACTCCCCCTTGAGGGGGAGCGGGGAGGGGGTCCGTATGGCAAGATTCGATAAGATGGCCGTGTTGGCCAAGATCAAGGAGGCGCCGATGGTGCCGGTGTTTTACCACAAGGATGCTGAGGTGGCCAAGAAGGTCATCAAGGCTTGTTATGAGGGCGGCGTGCGCGCCTTCGAGTTCACTAACCGTGGCGATTTCGCACAGGAGGTCTTTGCCGAGTGCGTGAAGTTCGCTGCCAAGGAATGCCCCGAGTTGGCGCTGGGCATCGGTAGTGTCGTGGATGCTCCCACGGCTGCCATGTACCTGCAGCTGGGTGCCTGCTTCGTCGTAGGTCCGCTGTTCAACCCCGAGATTGCTCCCGTCTGCAACCGTCGTCTGGTGCCTTATTGCCCGGGCTGCGGCAGCGTCAGCGAGATTGGCAAGGCGCAGGAACTGGGTTGTGACCTGACGAAGCTGTTCCCCGGCGACGTTTATGGACCTAACATGGTCAAGGGCCTGATGGCTCCGATGCCCTGGTCGAAGATCATGGTCACGGGTGGCGTAGCTCCTGAGGCCGAGAACCTGAAGGCGTGGTTCAAGGCTGGTGTCTTCTGCGTAGGTATGGGCTCGAAGCTCTTCCCCAAGGACAAGGTGGCTGCCGAGGACTGGCAGTATGTCACCGACAAATGCCGCGAGTGCCTGGAGATTATTGCGGAGATACGTTGAGCGTTGATGATTGAGGATTGATGATTGAGGATTGATGATTGATGAATTATTTAGAATTATGAAAACCAAGATATTATTTGTGGCGGGAATCCTGGGCCTCGGACTGATGCTCACGGGCTGCGACGGATGCAAGGGCAACGGCGGCAACGGGCTCACCTATGAATGGTGTACCGTAGATTACGAAGACAGCGTCGTGGCAGGTGAATCGACGGCCTATCAGGAGATGCACATTGACTTCCCCGCCAATCAGGATCCCGACAAAGCCGACAAGGGTACCATCGCGGCCCTGGCGTGGATTCGCGAGCAGGTGATGACCCGCAGCTACCCCAGCTTTGAGGGCGAGAGGCTGGACACGGCCGTGGAGTTCGGCATCGATCAGGTAGAGCGTTTCGCGGAGCCTTTCGTGAAGTCCTGCGGCAAGCAAGGTCTTGACCGTATGTATAAGACCCTGACAGAGAACGAAGACTTCAGCTATGGTTTCGACTTCATGAACATGCTCCAGATAGAGCTGTTGGAAAACACGCAGGACTACGTCACGCTGGCCATCGAGTACGATATCTACACGGGTGGCGCTCATGGCAGTCAGTACCTCAGCGGCATCACCTTCGGTAAGGCTGACGGTGCTCGACTGGGCTGGAACCTGGTGAACCTGGACAAGAAAGCCGAGCTGGTGGAACTCATGAAGAATGGCCTGAAGGAGTACCTCAGCACACCCGACAACCCCATCGAGACCGACGAGCAGTTGATGGAAAACCTGCTGTTGTTTGACGATCCCGACACGCCCGAGGATGAGTTGGCAGCTGGCGTACCCCTGCCGTCCAATGAGCCTTATCTGACGCGCAACGGCCTGAACTTCGTCTATCAAGAGTATGAGGTGACTGCCTATTGCTACGGTCGTCCTGACGTCACCATCCCCCTGAAGACGCTTCAGGAGAAGGGTCTGCTGACGGAACTGGGCAAGAAATTGATTAAGGATTAAGGATTAAAGATTAGGGATTAAGGATTGTTCTTTAGGCGACAAATCATAGTAAGTCTTTGTGTTGTGCTGACGTGCGTAAGCGCGTTGGCACAAACGGATTTATATATCGACGGTCAACTGATGGCGCGTGGCGTCAGCCGTACAGGCACGATGCCCGAGGCGCTGTCGCAGCTGTTGCAGGGCCGCACACTCACACAGCGTACTGCCGTGCGCCGAGCGCCACAAGCGGCGACGAGCGCGACGATAGGTCCGTTGCTGGCCTCCATCCGCGACCAGGAAGAACCCTACAACCTCCTGTGTCCTATGTGGCTGAACCAGGACGGCACACCCTCCGGCCAACGCTGTCTGTCTGGCTGTGTGGCCACAGCCATCGAGCAGGTGATGGCCTACTATCGCTATCCCGAGGCACTCATCGACACGCTGCATGGCTGGACGGAAGAGCGCTATGCGGTGGAAGATATGCTCCCCGGCACGCGCTTCGACTGGGACAACTATCTCTTAGATTATCGCAATGGATGGACAGAGGCGCAGGGCCTCGCAATTGCCTTACCCTCGCTGGCGGCAGGCTTGGCGGTCCATATGAACTACGGGCCCCATTCGTCGGGCGCCAGCGTCAGCAGAGGCGTGGAGCCCCTGCAGCGCGCCTTGGGCTACGGGATGGTTCGCTACTTCGAGCGCATGCTTTATACCCCCGACCGCTGGCATGCCATGCTACGCCATGAGTTGGAAGAGGGACGCCCTATCGTTTATGCCGGCCACGTGATGGCGATGAGCGGTCATGCCTTTAATATCGACGGTGTCGATGGCCACGGCTTCTATCATGTGAACTGGGGCTACAACGGAGCGTACGATGGGTGGTACGACCTGGATATCCTGAGCCCGTGGGAACCTGTATATTCGGGCAGCGACGGCCTCATGAACGGTTTCTTTTCCAACCAAAGCGCCATGTTCATGCACCCTTCGGCAGAGGCCAAGCCCTTAGAGCCGGACTCCCTGAAGCTCGAGGACTTGAAGATTGTCCTGGATCGCATTGACCTGCAGCGCGCCCCTGACGTTCAAGGATATGTCGGCGCCGACTTCCACTTCCGCAATGAGGGAGAGGATGCCGTCACCTACACCTACGAGATCATGACTTGGGAGCCCGAGGAAACAGATATCTTTAAAAAAGCGGACTATGTGGGTCTCAGCGCCTTGACGCTACAGCCCGGCGAGCAGTTCACGCAGCGCGTGTGGCTGCATTTCGATGCCCTCGGCGACCGAGTGTTGGGCATCTCGCACGATGATGTGACCATCCCATACCAGCAGCCCGTACACATCGATGAGGGTACGCCGTCGCGTCTGGCATGGGGTGAGGCGCATATCGATGAGTTCCGCGAGAACGACAATGGCACCTTCGACTACGATTTCAGCGTTTCTGTTTGCAACGAGGCGCTGTCGGGTTTTGCGGGTGATGATGTGACGATTTGCCTCTTCCACGACGGCTCACAGGAAGACCTGCGTCACTACCGCGTCCTGTCGCTGGCTGCAGGTTGTGACACTACGCTCCATGTCACCTTCACGGGGCTGCCCTCCCAGCTGCATCACACCTTCCTCGTGCGCTGCCCGTGGGAAGTTCGGGCACAAGTGGATTTCACCACGCCCGTCGCCACAGGCATCGCCGCACTGCCGCAGGACAACGCCAAGGCACCATCTACGGAGTGGCCGGCTGAGACCTACGACCTCGTGGGGCGGCCTGTGCAAAAGCCCGCTCGCGGCATCCTCATTCACCAAGGAAAGAAAATATGGTTGAAGAACTGATTGAGAAATACTACAGCGACAATGCGCCCTTGCGCGAGATTCTGCTGACGCACAGCCGGAGCGTGGCTGACATGGCCGTGGCTGTGGCGCGCAAGCATCCGGAGTTGGGTGCCGACGAGGACTTCCTCTACGAGGCGGCCATGCTGCACGATATCGGTATCTTCCTGACCGATGCCCCCGGCATCCAATGCTTTGGCACAGAACCCTATATCAAGCATGGTCTCTTAGGCGGTGAACTGCTGCGCAAGGAGGGACTGCCGCGTCACGCACGTGTGGCAGAGCGCCATACTGGCACAGGGCTAACCCGCGAGACCATCGAGCAGCAACACCTGCCGCTGCCCCTTGGCGACTACTCGCCCGAGACCGTGGAGGAGCAGATTATCTGCTATGCCGATAAGTTCTTCTCCAAGAGTCATCTGGAACGTGTCCGCACGCCCGAACAGGTGTTGCGCAGCTTGGAGAAATTCGGGCCCGAGGGAATCGCCAGGATGAAGACGTGGCTACTCCAATTTGGCGATTGATCGTGTAAAAGTGATTAATGATGAGCAGACGACTCCTTCCGATATGCATTCTTGCTGCAATTGTCAGCATGGTGATGGCCTCGGTCACCACGCCTGCTCCACGTATGCGCCTGTCCTCATCCGTGCTCCGCGACAGCCTCGCCGTCGATAGCCTCCGCGACAGCATCAAAGCCCTCGACAGCCTTGTTCTCGACAGCCTTCAGACAGACACGTTGCGGTATATTGTTGTCAACGGCGACACCGTGTATCTGGGCGTGGGTGGTCAGACGAAGGTCGATACTGTGAAGGTCGATACCACCAGGCAGAGCAAGAGTGCCCTGGACGCCCCTGTGGATTTCGTGGCCAAGGACTCGCTCGTCTTCAACTACGCCGAGAACCGTGTGAATTTCTACGGCCAGGCCAATGTGAAATACCAGAACCTTGACCTCACCGCAGACTACATCACGATGAGCGTCGATAGCAGTATTGTCCACGCCCTTGGGCGCAAGGATTCGCTGGGAAACATGGTCACGCCGCCCGTCTTCAAGCAGGGTGACGACGAGTATGAGCCGGATGATATCGCCTACAACTTCAAGACGCGTAAGGCTTTCATCCACAACGTATTCACGCAGCAGGGCGAGGGCTTCATGGTCAGCAACGAGAGCAAGCGCGACTCGTCGGGAGTGATGTATATCCGCAATGCCCGCTACACGACGTGCGATGCCAAGCACCCGCACTTCTACCTGCAGCTCACGCGCGCCAAGATGCGACCGGGCAAGGACGTGGTTTTCGGGCCCGCTTACCTTGTGGTGGAAGATGTGCCGTTGCCGCTGGCCATTCCCTATGGTTTCTTCCCCTTCACCAGCAGCTACTCCAGCGGTATCATTATGCCAACCTACGGCGACGAGACCACACGTGGCTTCTATCTCCGCGATGGCGGCTACTACTTTGCCATCAGTGACAAGGTGGATTTGAAGCTGTTGGGTGAGATCTACACCAAGGGCTCGTGGGGCCTCTCGGGACAGAGCAACTACAAGAAGCGCTATCGCTTCAGCGGTGCCGTCAACATCTCCTACCAGAACACCGTGGAGGGTGAGAAGAATATGCCGGATTACACCGTGTCCAAGAGCTTCAAGGTGCAGTGGAGCCATCGCCAGGATCCCAAGGCCAACCCGGCGCAGACCTTCTCGGCCAGCGTGAACTACGCTACCTCGAGCTACGAGCGTAACAACCTCACTTCGATGTACAACCCGCAGGCGTACACGCAGAGCACCCGTACCTCCTCCGTTTCCTACAGCCGCACCTTCGCCGATATAGGATTGAGCATCACAGCCTCCATGAACCTGTCGCAGAACGTGCGCGACTCCAGCGTCTCCATCACGCTACCCTCCCTGACCATCAACCTGGCGCGCTTCAACCCCTTCAAGCGCAAGAAGATGGCAGGTGCTGAACGCTGGTACGAGAAGATTGCCATGAGCTATACGGGAACCCTGTCCAACTCCATCTCCACGAAGGAGGACAAGCTCTTCAAGTCGAACCTCGTGAAGGACTGGCGCAACGGTATGCGTCACTCCTTACCCATCAACGCTTCGTTCACGGTGGCCAACTACATCAATATCACGCCGTCGTTCAATTTCACGGACCGTATGTACTTCAACAAGGTCAACCGTTCGTGGGATACAGAGGCACAGGCGGAGCAGCGCGACACTACCTACGGCTTCTACAATGTTTATGACTTCAACCTGAGTCTCTCAGCATCTACGAAGCTCTATGGTACCTATGTGCCGCTCATCGGTAAGAAAGGGTCAGCGCTCCGTGCCACCCGCATTCGACATGTCTTCACGCCCTCTATCAGCTTCTCCTATGCCCCCGACTTCGGTAAGTCCTTTTGGGGGTTCTATGACACCTACGTGAAGACCGACCGCAACGGTAATGTATCCACCGTCAACTACTCGCCCTATCAAGGTGGCATCTATGGCGTGCCGGGGCAGGGAATGATGGGCAATGTAGCCCTTGATGTGGCCAACAACCTGGAGATGAAGGTGCCCTCGTCGAAGGACTCCACGGGTTACAAGAAGATCAGTCTGATTGATGAGTTGGGTGGTTCGCTCAGTTACAATATGGCAGCCAAGAGCAAGCCGTGGAGCGACCTGAACTTACGTATCCGCTTGAAGCTCACCAAGAGCTACACCTTCTCCATGAACGCGCAGTTCGCCACCTATGCCTATGAGTTCAATGATGCCGGTCAGGTCATCGTCGGCGACCGCACGGAATGGAGCTACGGGCGCTTCGGCCGCTTCCAGGGTATGAGCCAGAACATCTCCTATACCTTCAACAACCAGACCTTCCGCAAGCTCTTCGGCAAGGACAAGGATAAGAAACGCGATAAGGACGATGAAGAGGAGTTGTACGACGGCAACGAGAACGGCACCGATTCCAACCTCGACCCCGAGCTGACCAAGGGCCAGCACGCTGCCCAGCGCGATGGCAGCAGCGGCGACCTTGACGAAGACGGCTACGTGAAGTTCAAAATTCCGTGGTCCGTGTCGGTGTCCTATGGTATCTCGCTGCGCGAGGACACTCAGGCGGAGATCAACAAGAAACGCATGCGCTATCCCTATAAGCTCACCCACACGCTGAACTTCTCCGGTAATATACAGATTGCCTCGGGATGGAACATCTCGTGGTCATCGGGCTATGACTTCAACTACAAGAAGCTCTCCATGACCACCGCCTCTGTGTCGCGCGACCTGCACTGCTTCACGATGTCAGCCAGCATGGTCATCACGCCCTATACCTCCTATAACTTCACCTTCGCTGCGAACTCCTCCACGCTGGCCGACGTGCTCAAGTGGCGCAAGCAGAGCAGCTACACCAACACGCTTCAGTGGTACTAGGAGGAATTGAAAATTGAGAATTGAAAATTGAGAATTGAAAATTGAGAATTGAACATCTTGAACTTTTGAACTCTTTAAACTATATTATGAAAAAGCTTGGATTTATTATCATTGCGGTTCTGCTGGGCTGCGTTGTGGCCTGCAACAAGGACACCGAGTATCACCAGACGCGCTTCCTGCGCCCCGGCGACACGCCCCTGATTGTGTATGCTGACCAGGAATGGGACTCCATCGCCTTCCAGACGACCGAGTCCTTCGAGCTGTCCACCAATGTCACCTGGTGCAAAGTAGATGAACGTTATAAGAGCTTGGACATCCCATATTCCAACGCCCTCGTGGATTGCTACGCCTGGTTGCAGTTCGAGCCCAACACAACCGGTGAGTCACGCTACGCCATCGTACACCTTGCCGCTGGCGACTACAGCATCGATGGCTTCGTCGTGCAATATCCCTTCCTGTGTATTACCTCACCCACGCGCTATGGTGAAGGCCTCACGCCCCTCACGTTCAATTACGACGAGACGCAGAAGGATATCACCTTCACGGCTTTCGGCGAGTGGACGCTTGCGCTGAAGGAGCCCGCCACATGGGTGACGCAACTGTCCCGCATACAGGGCGGCGAGGGGGATGTGAAGGTGACGGTCACGCTGGAAACCAACGCGACTGGCGCTGACCGCACGGCCGTTGTCACGCTCACCTCACGCGGTGTCAGCGAAGATATTACCATCACACAATACAAACAACCAGAAGAATGACAATGAAGCATCTCATTCATCGCCTTTGGCTGCTCGCAGCCTTGGCAGTAAGCACGACAACCGCCTGGGCCAACGAGCCCGACTCCGTCTATCTGTTCGCGTATAACATTGCGCCCCACACGGGCCTGTCCTTTGCCTATTCGGCCGATGGCCGCACATGGCGCAGCATCGGTCGCGGAGCCTCCTTCGTCACCAGCGACTTCGCCCGCTGGGGTACCAACAAGAAGATGTACTCCCCGCAGCTCTCGCAGCGCGAGGACGGCACCTGGGACCTCTTCTTCGGCCTCGGTGATGGCTTCCGGCAGTACGGTCACACCACCTCGCCCGACCTTATCCACTGGCGTCCGCAGGACTATCCCATGGCCGCCTCCGCCGATGACGTGCATCAGATGCTGATGGCCATTCGCGGCAGCTACGAGACCGCCATCATCAACGGTGAAAGCCGCAAGGGCAATGTCCACCGTGTACCCTTCAGTCTTGTGCGGCAGATGGAAGATGCAAAGGCCGCTGCCGAGCAGCGCGCACGTCTTAACGACGAGACACTCGCCGACGACGCCAACCGCTTCAGCCGCCTGCAGGGAAAGCCTATCGACTTGCAGGTGACCATTGATGCCACGGCGCCGAAGGCCATCTCCGACAAGCTCATCGGCATCTTCTTCGAGGACATCAACTACAGCGCCGACGGCGGCTTGTACGCCGAGCTCATTCAGAACCGCGACTTCGAATACAACGTTACCGACCACGGCCGTGAGCAGAACTGGTCGGCGACCAACTCCTGGAGTGTAAGAGGGGAGGGGATGACCTTTGACATCGCCACGTCAGAACCCATACATCCCAACCAGCAGCACTATGCCGTCCTGAAGGTGGCAGCCCCGGGCGCAGCCTTAGAGAATGACGGCTTCGACGGTATTGTCGTTCGCAAGGGAGACCGCTATGATGTCAGCCTCTTCGCGCGTCAGCTCGATGGCAAGCCCGCTCGCCTGCAGGTGCAGCTGCGCGACGGCGATCAAGTCATCGGCGAGACCACCCTCAGCGCTCCCTCGAAGCAATGGAAGCAGCTCAGCGGCACCATCACCGCCAAGGCTGATGCCAAGACGGCCACCCTCGCCATCGTGCCTGCGGCCGTCGGTGAGCTGGCACTCGACTTCGTGAGCCTCTTCCCGCAGAAGACCTTCAAGAACCGCAAGAATGGTATGCGTGCAGACCTGGCACAGATGCTGGCCGACCTCCACCCGCGCTTTATGCGTTTCCCGGGCGGCTGCCTCGTGCATGGCGACGGTCTCGGTAATATGTACCATTGGAAGGAGACCGTAGGTCCGCAACACGAGCGCAAGGGTCTCGCGAACATCTGGGGCTACCACCAGACGCGCGGCCTCGGCTACTTCGAGTTCTTCCAGCTCTGCGAAGACCTCGGTTGCGAGCCGTTGCCCGTGTTGGCTGCTGCCGTGCCTTGCCAGAACACCGCCGTGGATCCTGTCCTCGGAGGCGGTCAGCAGGGAGGTATTCCCTTCGGTCCTGCCTTCGACCAGTATAAGCAGGACGTCCTTGATCTGATAGAGTGGGCGAATGGCGACCCGAAGACCAGCCCGTGGGCGCGACTGCGTGCCGAAGCCGGACACCCCAAGCCCTTCAACCTCAAATACATCGGCATTGGCAACGAAGACCTCATCTCCGACACCTTCGCCGTGCGTTACATTGCGCTCATCGAGGCCGTGAAGGCCAAGTACCCCGAGATCACCATCTGCGGCACCACGGGTCCCTTCTACGAGGGCAGCGACTACGAGCAGGGCTGGCGCCTGGCCAAGGACCATCATATAGATATGGTGGATGAACACTACTATGTCTCCCCTGGATGGTATATGCACCACCAGGACTACTATGACCAGTACGACCGCCACGCCTCCAAGGTCTATCTTGGCGAGTACGCCTGCCATATCAACAGCCGCAAGTCCACCATCGAGACCGCCCTGGCCTGTGCTATGCACATCTGCGGTCTGGAGCGCAACGGAGATATTGTGGCCATGAGCTCCTATGCCCCCTTGTTTGCCAAGCACGGCCATACGCAGTGGAACCCCGACCTCATCTACTTCGACAATGAGCGCGTGTATCCCACTGTCGATTACGAGGTACAACGCCTCTGCGGACAGTCGCAGGGCGACAGCTATCTCGCCTCTTCAGTGGAAGCCCTGCAACCCGATGGCCAGCATACCTCGCCCCTGGAGGCACAGTTCGCCTGCCGCGTAGCGGTTTCTACCGTGCGCGACAGTCAAAGCGGAAAGACCTATGTGAAACTCGTTAACCTGCTGCCCGTAGCTGTCAACACCACGCTGGCGACCACCGGCCTGCAACTGCCTGCCACCGCCATGTTCCGTCGCCTCACAGGAGACTGGAACAGTGTGGATGCGCGTGCCACAGAGCCTGCGCCCCTCGACCTTAGCAGCGGCACCATCGTGCTGCCGCCCTATAGCTTCACCCTCCTCGAATGGTAAGCCTCAGAGAATATCCATCAGCTGCCGCAGCGCCGTCACCTCGTAGGTGACCGCCTCGGGAGCCGGGTATTCGGGGAAACGGTTGAAGAAGGCGGTGTCAAGTCCCACCTGCTTTGCACCGAGGATATCCGTTTGGAAGTTATCACCTATCATCAGCGTCGTCTCTTTTGGGGCGGCGCTGACTTTAAAGGCATAGTCGAAGTACTGCGCCGAGGGCTTGTTCGCTCCGGCGTTCTCGCTGAGGATGATGGTGGTGAAATGCTGATCCAGACCGCAGGCGCGCAGTTTCCTGTACTGCACCTCATGGAAGCCGTTGCTGCACATGTGCAGACGATAGCCCTTTCCACGCAGGTAGTCCATCAGCTCACGCGCGCCCTCAATCAGTCCGGGCTTGGTGGCACAGAAATCCAGGAAGCGGTCACCGACCTCGCGGCAGTATGCCTCCGTAGGTGCTGTGTCCATGCCGATGCTCAGCGGCCTGCGGAAGCGCTCCACGATGAGATAGTCGCGCGTAATCTCGCCTTTCGAATAGCGCCCCCACAGGTCAATGTTCGTGTTCCAGTACTCCGTGTAGAACACCTCGGGGTCAGCGAACCAACGCCCGAAGTCCATCGCCTCAAACAGCTCGCGCAGGGCGATGACGGCATTGCTGTGGGTGTCGTAGAGCGTGTCATCGAAATCGATGAACAAATCAGTATATATCTTTTTCATCTGTATATTTACTTTTTTCCGCGCAAAGGTAGCGCTTTTTCCCGAATAATGATTACCTTTGCAGCGAAAATAGATTAGAGATTATAGATTAAAGATTAGAGATATAACATATGTTCTCCGGAATTGTTGAAAGCACAGCCACCGTCGTGGCCATCGAGCGCGAGCAGGACAACCTGCATTTCACCCTGCGCTGCCCCTTCACCAGCGAGCTGAAGATTGACCAGAGCATTGCCCACAACGGCGTATGCCTCACCGTCGTGCGGATCGTGGATGACACCTACACCGTCACCGCCATGCGCGAGACCCTCGAACGTTCCAACCTCGGACTGCTGCACGTCGGCGACGAGGTGAACGTGGAACGCTCCATGCAGATGGGCGGCCGCCTGGACGGACATATCGTACAGGGCCATGTGGATCAGACCGCGCGTTGCATAGCCGTCGAGGATCAGGAGGGGAGCCATGAGTTCACTTTCGAGTATGACGTCGATGCCGAGATGGTGCGCCGCGGCTACTTCACCGTCGATAAGGGTTCCGTGACCGTCAACGGCGTCTCGCTGACCGTGTGCCGCCCCACGACAGAAGCTGGGAAGGGAGCCTTCTCCGTTTGCATCATTCCTTACACCTTCGACAACACCAACTTCCACAACATCACCGTCGGCACGGTGGTGAATATCGAATTCGACATCCTCGGGAAATATATCGCGAGGTATGCGGAGTTCCTTAAGAATTAACAGACCCCCTCCTCACTCCCCCTCAAGGGGGAGGGTGGTTACTATTCAAGTCTTTAACAATTACACATTTATATTTTATGAATGATAAGGATTTAGCAAAGGATACAGCTCTCCCCCTTGAGGGGGAGCGGGGTGGGGGTCTGCGGACTTCTGCTTCTTTTATCGAACAGAAAGTGATTAACGACTTGGCCGAGGGCAAGAACGGCGGCCGTCTGCAGACGCGCTTCCCGCCTGAACCCAACGGTTACCTGCATATCGGCCACGCCAAGGCCATCGCCATCGACTTCGGCCTGGCTAAGAAGTATGGCGGTGTCTGCAACCTGCGCTTCGACGACACGAACCCGCAGAAGGAGGACACCGAGTACATGGACGCCATCGAGCAGGACATCCGCTGGCTGGGCTTCGAGTGGGGACATATCTACAACGCCTCGGACTACTTCCAGGAGCTGTGGGACTTCGCCGTATGGCTCATCAAGCAGGGTCGCGCCTACGTGGATGAACAGTCAAGTGAGGAGATTGCCAAGCAGAAGGGCACCACGACGTCGCCCGGTACGAACAGCCCCTTCCGCGACCGCCCGGTGGAGGAGAACCTGCGCCTGTTCGAGTTCATGAACAGTGGCCAATGCGAGCCCGGCACGTTGGTGCTGCGCGCCAAAATCGACATGGCACACCCCAACATGCTCTTCCGCGACCCGCTCATCTACCGCGTGCTGAACCTGCCGCATATCCGCACGGGCAACAAGTGGAACGCCTATCCCATGTATGACTTCACGCATGGCCAGAGCGACTACTTGGAGGGCGTCACACACTCATGGTGTACGCTGGAGTTTGTGGAGCACCGCCCCCTGTACGACCTCTTTGTTGGGTGGATGCGTGAGTGGTTTGAGTCGCTGGCGAAGGCCCCCCAAACCCCCGAGGGGGCTTCGATGGTCCAAAAACTCATTGACGGCGGATATGTGTCCCCCTCGGGAGACGAAGAGGGGGCCTATCAGGGCCCCCGCCAGACGGAGTTCAACAAGCTGAACCTCAACTACACGCTGATGTCCAAGCGCAACCTGCTGGCATTGGTGCAGAACGGCTTCGTCAGCGGCTGGGACGACCCCCGCATGCCGACCATCTGCGCTTTCCGTCGTCGCGGTTACTCACCCGAGAGCATTATCAACTTCATCAATAAGATTGGCTACACCACCTACGACGCCCTCAATGACTTCGCCCTCTTGGAGAGCGCTGTACGCGAGGACCTGAACAGCCGCGCCACCCGCGTGTCGGCCGTCGTGAACCCCGTGAAGCTCGTCATCACCAACTACCCTGAGGGTCAGGTGGAGGAGCTGGAGGCCGTCAACAACCCCGAGCGCCCCGAAGAAGGCACCCATACCATCGAGTTCAGCCGCGAGCTGTGGATCGAGCGCGACGACTTCCAGCCCGTGGCCGAGAAGAAGTTTATGCGCCTGGCTCCCGGCAAGGAGGTGCGCCTGAAGAACGCGTACATTATAAAATGTAATGAGGAGGGCGACCACCCCTACGATGTGGATGCTGAGGGCAACGTCACTTGCATCTACGCCACCTACGATCCTGAGACGCGCAGCGGACAGCCCGGCGCCGACCGCAAGATTAAGGGCAAGACGCTGCACTGGCTCAGCTGCGACCATTGTCTGCCCGCCGAGGTGCGCATGTACGAGCGCCTGTGGCAGGTAGAGAATCCGCGCGACGAGCTGGCACGCCTGCAGGGCGAGGGGCTCACGAATGTCGAAGCCATGCGCCAGATGATGAACCCCGACTCGCTGCACATCCTCCAGAACTGCTACGTCGAGAAGTTCGTGCAGTCGCTGCCCGCGCTGACCTACCTGCAGTTCCAGCGCATCGGCTACTTCAACATCGACACCGATTCCACCCCCGACCACCTCGTCTTCAACAAGACCGTTGGACTGAAAGATAACTTTAAGAAGTAATGCGTCTCGACGACGACCTGGAGTACTTCGAGAGTTCCGAGTTCAAGGACATTCTCGCGACCTACGAAACAGCCTGCGAGGCTGGGTCGCAACCCTATATGGAGGCCGACGAACTCACGGATATAGCCGAATACTACTCCATGGTCTGTCACGATGACGAGCGCGCCGAGGAAGCTATCACGCTGGCCCTGCAGCTGCACCCTGATGCCGTAGATCCGCAGGTCTTCAAGGCCCGTCAGTTCATGCAGGCTGGCGAGTTGGGCACTGCCGAGGATCTGTGCAACGCCATCGAGGATCAGCAGCACCGCGAGGTCATCTTCCTGCGCGCCGAGCTGATGGTACGCGAGGAGCGCGTCGAGGAGGCAGCCACCATGCTCCTGCAGATCGCCTTCACCATTAAGGAGGACAGCGACTACTTCCTCTACGACTCCGCCTACATCTTCATCGACTACCATATCTATGACCAGGCTATCGTCTTCGCCAACCAACTGGTGCAGATAGCTCCTGACTGGTACAAGACGTGGCAGGTGATGGCCGACACGAACTTGGGGTTGAACAACAACCGTGTGGCGCTCACCTATATCGAGCGAATGTTGGACGTCGATCCCTTCTCCACCGAATCCTGGAACTGGCGTGCCGAAGCCTATTGCGAGCTCGGCGAGTACCCCGAGGCCCTCAACAGCACGGAGTATGCGCTGGCCATCGATGCCCAGAACGAGCGTGCCACACAGCTCAAGGCATGGGTGCTGCTGCAACAGGAACACTACCCCGATGCGCTGGCGCTCTACGAGCGGCTCATCGAGTGGAGCCCCGACAACGAGCAGAACTGGCTCTACGCCTCCTACTGTCTCTTGGATGCCGACCGCGTGGAGGAAGCCCTCGCCGCCATCAAGAAGGCCGAGGCGCTGGCGCAGGGCATGAGCAGCGAGCAAGCCGTCATCTACGAGCAGCACGCGCAGATCCTCAGCCGCAAGGGTGATGTCGAGGGCGCCCTGGAAAACCTTGACAAGGCACAGACCTATTTCGAACCCGATGCCGACGTGCTCGACCTCGACCTCCTGCGGGCCCGCGTGGAAGCCGAGAACGAACGCCCCGACCTGGCACTCGACTATATCCAGCAGGCCTACCACCACCATGAGGACGAGCACCTCGTCGTCTATTTCCAGGGGGCGCTGACGCTCTTCGACTGCGGCTACTATGAAATCGCGCGCGATATGCTCCTTGAGCTGCTGAAGCACGACGAGGCACCCCGCCACCAAGCCGAATACTACGCCTATCTGGCCTATTGCTCCATGATGCTGGAGCAGTCCGAAAAGACCCTCGACTACCTGCAGCTCGCCATGCCCATGGGCGAGGACAAGCTGCGCGAGCTCTTCAGCGATGAGTTCCCCAATGTGCAACCCGCCGAATACTACGATTACTACTACTACCGCATCCACAACCAATGGCCCAGTTATCCCCCGTTTTAACTCCCCTTTTAACTTCCCCTTTAACTCCCATATTATTCACCCTTTAACTCATTGGGTCGGCAGCGAGCAGCGCTACCATTTCATCAGTGTCGATGAGGACAAGCTCACCCTCGAGACTGCCTCTGACGTTCTCAGACTTACCCGCATCAAAGAATAACGAAGGTCAAGGCTGAAAGAACGCGTCCCGCCACTCCATGGAGTAGCGGGACGCTTATTGTTACGGGGTGGGGCAGGTCAGGCCGTGGGCTCATCCACGAGGATGATGAACAGCAGGCTTCCAAACAGGAAGGCACCCGTCACCAGCATCCCGATGAATGAGAACAGGGCGCACCACCACTCGCGCTGAATCATCGCTACATAGGTCATCACCAGCTGCCACACGAGGACGAAGAATGACAACACCATGCAGACATAGAAAATCCATGTCTGGCTCCACACAAAGCCAAGGACGCCCGCGAAGAACAGCAGCACGCCCATGAGCAGCGGCACTGGCCACCAGCGCGTGAGTGAGGTGAGTTTCTGGTTCATGCCTTTTCTCCTTTGTGCGTTATGCCAGTGGCGGCGGTGTCAGGGCGATGACCTTCAGGATGGCGGGAATCTGTTCCACCGGTTTCCAGGCGGCCATGCCGGGCATCCACGCCAGTGTGTCCTTGTTGATTTTTCGGTCCATGATGAGCCGTGTCAGCTCAGCATCGTTCAGGGGTCCCGTCTGCCGGCCGTCGAGGGCGACATAATAGATGGCCTGCGGAACGGCTGTGCCCGCCGGCATTGACTGTATGGAACCAGGCACATATATGCCCTTCATCGTCTGGTTCATGGAGTTGACCATCTGCTGTGCGATGGCAGCGCTCATGCCGAATTCGACGAGTCTGTCGATAGAGAAGAAATTCTGGTCGTTCATGATGATTGCGTGTAAGGGTTCATAATCCGTTCACTTCACCGCCGTCAGGGCATCGGTGGAGGTGTGCTGCCCGGCATGGGTGGGGGAGTGGCGCCGTCTCCGGGCACGGGGGGCACGGGGGGCGCAAACAGCGATGCCAGCTCGGCAATGCTTCCGGCCTGTTCCCAGCCTGCCATGCCCTGCTTCCACACCAGCGTCTGCGGTGTCAGCTGTCCGTTCAGCACCAGCTGCTGCAGTTGTGGCACGGGGAACGGACCTATCTGCTGGCCGCTGACAGCCAGGTAGTATTGTATGTTGGGCATCGGTGGCGGGGTGTTCATGGCGTTCTGCATGCTCTGGCCCACATTGTTCATCATGCCGGCCATCTGCTGTCCCATGGCGCCGCCCATCATCATACCCATCATCATGCCGGCGGGGTTCATGCCGCCACCGCCGCCGCCTTCGCCGCCAACGCCTCCGGCGCCAGCCATACCTTGGGCTGCGGCCTTGAGGACTTCCGTCTGCTGGTCGAGGGCGTGAGCTCCCATGAAGTTGCTCTCCGTCTGCAGGCGCTGTGCACGCTGTGCCTCCTCGCGCTGCATGCGCAGTGTCTCTTCCATGTTCGCCGCGTTGATGCGCTGCTGGTCTTCCAGGTTCTTGATGTTCACGTCGGTCTGTGCCTGCATCGTGCGTGCTGTGATGCCTGCGGTCAGCTCGCGCAGCTCGCCATAGTACGGGCTATCCTTGTCAATCTCGATGGCTGCAATGTCGAGGGCTTTCAGGTTCACGCCGAAGTCATTCTCGATGCGGGGCTTCACGTTCTCCGCCACGCGGTCGTTGACGGCCATGATCTGACGCTCAATCTGCACCAAGGGAATACCTAACTCCTGCGGCAGATTGGTGACGATGGCCTTCACGTTGCGGCGCACGGCATCCTGAATCTGCTTCATGAACTGCTCCTGGTTGAAGTTCACCAGACGGTTCAGCTTGATGAAGTTCTGATAGTTCGTGATATTGAACGTAATCGTACCGCGCACGGCAATGGGCACGCCATGGTCGGGGAGACGCGGGTCGAAGGCGTCGAAGTACGGCACGGCGAACTTCAGCTGGTTGTTCTGTTGCAGGTTGATGAAATACACCTCAGCCTGGAAGGGAGAGTCGCCGCCATAGGCAGCACCCAGGATGTTCGTCAGCACGGGGAAGTTCGACGTCTTGATAATCTGGTCGAAGGGGCCCACGATGAAGTCCTGCATCGTGCCGTCCTTCTGCGGATAGACGAACACGGCCACCTCGCCGTCCTTCACGCGCAGGCTGCTACCCCAGCGGATGCTGTTCTCGCGGCTTGTGGAGTTGGCCTCCTGCTGTTTCGGGCGCCATTTCCACACCATGTATTCTTGTTCATCGCAGCGGATGACATTCATGATGCCGCCGCCACTGCCTCTACCAAATAATCCCATAAGTTTGTGTTGTTAAGTTAGTTAGTAATCCGTTTTATTCGTCTTCATCTTCGTCGAGGTCGGCGGTTTCGTCATATCCGTCGTCGCTATTGCCCGCGAATTCAGTCAGGTCAAACGCAAACGGCTGCCCGTACTGCTCGACGATCTCGTCCTCGTGAGTTCTGTAGAAGATGTAGAGTTGCTCCATGTAGTTGTTGCACATCTTGGTGAAGGCCTTCTTGCGCGCCTTGTCATAGCTGCTGTATTTGTCAACGATGGGCCACGTCATATCCTTGACGGCGAAGTATTTCGTCTCGAAGTTGTCCACGGTGATGGGCACCTCCTTCAGCTTGTCGATCTTGCCGCAATACTCCTCGAACTGTGCATCCACCTTCTCCTCCGTGTCAGAGTCCGCGCACATGCCAATCAAGCCGATAAGCATGAAGATGACAAACGAGATCAGGCAGCCCTTCTGGCAGCCTTTGTTTTGCAGGATGCCGTTGTACTCACCACCGCCGCCGCTGTTGCCGCCCTTCAGCGCCTGGATCTTGGCCTGCGCCTCCATCTTCTTCAGCTCGGTGTCAGCCTTCTGGCGCTCGGCTTCCACGCGCTTGAACTCCTCGGTCTCCTGCTTGATCTCTTCCAGCAACTGCTGCACCTTCGGGTTCTCGCCGTACAGCGTCATCGCCCTGCGGCGGTGTTCGTCCAGCGTGGCCAACACCATCGGGGCGTTCGCTGTACCGCTCTTCAGCTGTGCCAGGCCGCGGTTCATCTGTTCAATCAGGAAGTCCAGCTCCAGGTTGCGGCTGTCCTTCGTGTTCACGACATAACCGCAAGCCGGACAGATGCCAGATAGCGCCGGCAGAATCTCGCCGCACGCTGGGCATTTGTTCACCTTCGGCGCGCTGGCCTGTTTCTTCAGTTTGATTTTCTGGATCTCAGCATCGAGCAGCAGGTTGACCTCATCCGGGTCATTGCCCTCTAAGAGAGCTCTTTTGATGATGACGTTGCGTTCATTTTGTGTCAGCACACCGTCCACGAGTGATGCCTCAATGAGTTGTTTTAGGGATTCGGAAAACATAGATTACTTCACTTTAGTAAATTATTTGCATGCAAATATAACGCTTTTCCCTTTTATAGATTTTCGAAACTCCCCAAATGTGTCCCCAGTGTCCCATATTTAATGATAATTAACATAATCACAGTCCATTCCCACACGCATTACCTTCCTCGCTCGCGTATTGTAAACTTTCCCGCGCGCGTATTATATTATAAATATGAATAACCTTACACCTAAAAGCGTCCCCTCCGCACCGCGAAAGAGACGCTTCATTGTTCATTTTCAATTTTCAATTTTCCATTGTCAATTGTCAATTTTCAATTGTCAATTTTCAATTGTCCATTGTCAATTGTCCATTCGGCTTGTGTTACAGCACAACGCCGCTGGCGTGTGCTCCAATGGTCGTAAGCAGCGCCGTGAGAATCGTGATCACAATCTCACCAATCCGCTTCAGTGTTTTCTTTGTACTTTCTTTCATAAAGGGAGGCCCCTCTCTAACTCCCCCCTGTTAGGGGGAGGACTCCTAAGGGGCTGTGGAGTCTATGGTTAATAGTTATGGTTAGGGTTTAGGTTGACAATTTGGTCGCTACGCTCAAAATTAAAGCAAAAATTACGAAGAAAATTT